>JAFVBR010000030.1 GCA_017479885.1 Paludibacteraceae bacterium
CTTGCCAATTGTGCCATGGAGGGCATCATCATTGCTACCATGACAACCATGAGTAAAATTTTCTTCATAATTGCGCGCATTTATGTGGTTAATATTATTTGCTTTATATATCCTGCGGGCTATCAGTTCCCTGCCTGGTAGATTCCGTATCCGTAGTCACCGGAATAGAGATGAACCCGACATTCACGGGCCTTGCTAGTAGTGTTTTTGTCGATTACAAGACTAAGCGTTGCATCTCCGCTCCCGGACATTGGAGTGAGGTGTGCCCATGAGTAGTCTCCTGAAAAGTACATATTCCAAGTGGTATTGGAATAAAGTTTTGCAGAATACGTGCCTCCTGCTGCAGGCTTTTCCTGTACACCCCAGTATACATATAGGTAAACATAAGGATGCTGCTGGTATATTTCAAAAGTTGCTGTGGATTCACCATTCGAGAATACTATAGTGGACGTAGGATGATACACCACATCCGTTCCTTGTACCGGAGCAGAGGAGTTGTCACTCACTGCAACATCTATTGAATTCTCTGTCTGGTTGGATAATTTTACCATCTTCTCATTACTGCTTTCTGCAGTCCATTCCAGTTCGCTCGTTACATTAATTGTAAAAAACTCTCCTTTCATGGCAACAACCTTCCTCTCTATGTCAAGCGTAATAGGTTTGCCGGCTCTTTGTGCACGGGATATACTTAATGTTTCCTTGCCTGATGTGCCATACGTAAAGGTGATGTTAGCAGTGGTTATCTTCACTTCAGTAGCAGCTGCCACAGTGACCTCAATGTCGCCGTTTCCCGTACCTGAATTAGATGACAAAGTAACCCACTCTGCATCAACCGACGCGCTCCACATGGTGTTGCTGGTGATTTCAATATTATACACACCTCCTGCAGCAGGGACGTCAATATTGTTTCTGCTGAGTGACAAAGTGGTTGCAGGGTCAGGATTCTCGGGGTTCTCAGGATTCTCAGGATTACTTGGATTAGTGGCTTTCACTACCTCAACCTCGCATTCTGCAGTCAGTTTACCACAAGTCGCTGTAATTGTAGCTTTGCCTATTGCCTCAGCAGTCACTTTGCCGTTCTGATTGATCTTGGCAACTTTCTCTTTCGATGATTCCCACACGACTTCAGGGGCGCCGTCTTCTGCGGCTTCCGGCTCATATATGACCACTAACTGTTTCGACTCGCCTACCTCTAGAGTGAGTTTCTGTTTGCTCAGACTTATTTCTTTCAGCTCTACAGATGAGGGTTGAGAACTGCAACCGGCAAGCACTGCTGCCGCAATTGTAACTACAATAAATAATAATTTTTTCATACGACTACTATTTAATTATCATTTTTCATTTTTAATACTTATTCCTTGTGCATTGTACACTCTGCCATCAGGAAGAACTATCTGCATCGTGCCGTCAACTATTTGTTTTCTTGCAACTCTTTGCTTTGCACTTATACTTTCCACTGCCGTACCTTCTATGTACACAGGTTTAAGTGTCAAATTGCCTGTTACGTTACAATAATCTCCGTCCCAACCAGTGAAGGTATATCCTTCGCGTACCAGCATCTGCGGAGGAGTGGCATTTTCCCCTTCGGGCACTTGCTGGGTAACAATCACACTACCTTCATAGTCAAGGAAAGTGACATCATATACCGGCACGTCAGGTCTTTGTTCATACCATGCCGTGAACGACATATTCTCCGTAACGCAGGTGAATCCGTAATCATCATATTCACTATTGGCGTAGGTCTTTTTCCATCCTCGGAAAATATATCCTTCTTTTTTAGGAACTTCTGGGGCTTGAGCACTACCGCTACACTTGACGGCCTGATTCGGCCACTCTAAACCATCAGCAATGAACCTTACTGTAAACTCTCTCACAGATATTGTCATCGTTTCTTTCATACCTAACATAATCACATACTGACCTCTTTCGTCACTCCCCTGCAAGTACGGTTTCTGCTGAAAATAATTGGGACAATGGAATAACAATTCGCAGTCTGTACTACCTTCTGAAGTGACTATGCGCAACGTATCAAGCTCATACACAGGTATAACTGAATAAGTTCCGGTGAAAGTGAAGTTGTTGTTACTTATTTGCACAGGTCTTTCCGCCATCACAGTCAGTGGATGCCATATGTCGTATTCAAGTACATTTGAGTATGCTGCGGCAACACTATAACCCGTCACTTTGAAACGGAATGCAGTCTTACTCTTGTTGGAATAGGTAGAGCCTATCTGCTCTGTATAGTTTATCCATTTGCCGTTCCTGGCTTCGCTGTCTGTCAGGGTTGCCACTTTCTCTGAACCCCAGTTGATTATCTCTCCGCTGGAGTTGTATGTGGCACGCTCGAAGAATACTGTAGCAGACTTAGCTGCTTGCACAAATGCCATTACACCTATTTCATCACCCTCCATTGCATTGCTTGCACTACCGGCAAAGCCTTCTCCATGTGTTATCTCATAAGCATATTCATCCCCTGTTGTCGTTTTGTGCGACACAAGTTCCATGCTGAGTTCGTACCCGTCCACTTTGTATGAAGCATATATTTTTCTGTCAGAGGTCACATCCTTATATTCGCCTTGCCAACCTGCGAAGGTCATGCCTGCTATTGTCGGATTGGCAGGAGGAGTGGCATCTTCTCCACAATGCAACGTTTCGCTCTTGAGTACACTGCCATCGGCATTGATGAATCTGACTTCATAATTGTTGATGTACATGCCACATTCAACTGCACATGCCGGCATGGTTATTTCATACTTACTCTCACCCGTCTGCTTCATTCCCACCGGCAAATTGGCGGTGAAGAAAGGTTTCATGCATTTGTCTTCTGTGTCAATCACGAACTTCTCGCCTGCATCGTATAATTTGTCACCTAATTTGAGACTCTCAAACGGATAACGGAAGTGGACAAATATAGCCTCTGAAGTGTCCCTGCGACCATGAGCTCCGGGGTAGTCGGCATTGAAACTGCTCGTCTCACTCACTAAACGAAACCAACGCGGATACTCACCGTCGCGGTTGAAGGTATATTTACAATGTAAATTAAGTCCGGTTTTGGCTTCGGCGGTCTGAATCTCCCCTGCATCGACCACCTGCCAGTTTTTCTTGTCTGTACTGCTCTCCCATGTGTAGTAGAAGCCGTCGTCGGCATGCACAGACATATTGATGTATGATTTGCCTTCGTACTCAACGAAAAATTCGGTATTTACCGGCACTTCACTCAGTATTGAACGCTTGTTGATGTCGTATCCGTTTATGAGCCAGCAGTTTTGTTTGTTCTCCTCGTCAGAATAATATGAGGTATATTCACCTGTTACTTTGTCTTTATAGCGCGGCTCCACAATGACGTGTATGCCCTCTTCCGCAGGGTAAAAGAAAAAAGAGAACTTTTTATATGCTTCATATATCTGCGAACGCAACTTGCTGCCGGAAACGGTATGCTTCCCGCCGTACGACTTGTTGGCATTATGCTCAAGATAGAGAGGCAGTTCTGCATGATACGTAACCAATTCATAGTCATCATCATTTTCAGTACTTATCCCGCCGTATTCGTATCTTTGGGGACTATGCCCGTCAAGCAGCACATGGTACAAACCTATTGAAGGATAGAAATGATACAGATGCACTATGTACATTCTGTCCAGTTGCTGGTTTTTTTGGAAATAGTCATAGAAGGTCAGGTCAAACGTCTTGTAATCGAAATGATAATCAGTGATGTATTTGGGTACATCTATCGTATCTACACGTACCACTTCTCTTCCTCCGGGCGTAGCAAACATCAATGTTGCATACACCGTCAGCAACAATGAAAACAATACTTTTTTCATACTTTACATTATTATACTTACACGCTAACTAATATTCTATTTGCGCTGCAAAGATACTATGTTTTTATCGTTGTCAGTCAACATATTCAGTCAATCTGCATGCTTCTGTCTGCATTTTTCGTCATTCAGCGTCAGCAACACCGTTTTCAAGAGTCTGTTCACGATAACGAGAGGGGGTCAGTCCGTAAAACCTATGAAAGGTACGGGTGAAACTGCCGGCATCGGCAAAGCCGCAACGCATAGCAATCTCTGCCACTGCGAGGTCGGTCTGAGCCAGCAATTCAGCAGCTTTCTCCATCTGTATGGCAAGAATAAATGCCTTGGGCGAATCACCTGTGGCACCAAGCATGCGCCGGCGGAAGGTGCTCACACTGATATGCATTGCGTCTGCCAGATGTTCCACACTGAACTCACCTTTGCTCAAACCCTCGTTCACATGCTCCACCACCCTGGCAAGGAACAACTTGTCGTCCGCCTCTGCTACAGGTATATCGTCTGCCTTGGGATTACTTCCGAGTTCTTTAATATTCTGCACATTTCGCCTTGCTCTTGACTGTTTGCGAAGCACCTCCACTTCATTCAGCAAATCGTTGAAATGCTGCAATTGGCGCCTCTGTTGATATTTGTAGAACAACCACGACAATAGGGCAAGCAGACAAAACAGACAAATTATCAGCACCATCATACGTATGTACTGCACCCGCTGATGCTTGTTGAGTTGCTGCAAAATGTCGTTTTCATATTTGGCTGCATACTGCGACAACTGCTGATGCGTCTCGCGGTCGTATATTGAGTCTCGCAAATGCTCAAACCTGTCGCCATGAATGAGCGCCTCTTGCGGATTGATTCCTCTCAATGTTTCACGCAAGCCTTTGCGCGAATGACTTTCGTTGTAAAGGTCATGCTGGGCAAGAAATATATCAAGTGCCTTGTAGTAATAGTCTGCACCCTCCTGATTCTTTCCCTGCACATACATAAGGTCGCCCATCTGGTTGTAGGCAATGCCAAGAGAATGCAGGTCCCCACATTCTCCAAGTACCGGAATTGCTTCATTCAGATTTTGCTCTGCTTCTTTGTATCGTTCAAGCGATGTCAGTGCTGACGCACGTTGTGTCTGCCGGACTGCGGCTTTCTCCTTTCTGCCCAACTGTTGCTCTATCTCCAATGCACGAGTGGCATAATCCAAAGTCTGCTCGGGGATATTCTTGTGCTGGTAAACTTCCGACGCCATACCATAGATTACCGCCAAACGGGCTGGATTGTCTGCCTGCTTGCAATAGTCTATTGCCTTTAATACGTATTTCTCTGCCTCATCTGCCTGGCGCATACTCATATATATGCCTGCCAACGTATTAAACGACGAGGCTATATTGTCCGCATTCCCGCTTTCTATGTCCAACTCATTACATTGCCGCGCATATACTGCAGCCTTGTCAAACTCACCCAAACGCACATACACCAGTCCCAATAGTGAGGCACAGTCAGCCTCCATCTGTTTGTCACCGGCCGCCTTGCATAGCGGTAACGAACGCAAGCCGTATTGCTCGGCATTGACATAATCCTGCTTGTCGTAATAGTACTCCGCCGCCCAATACCACACAGTGGCACAAAGCGAGTCATGAGATGCGTCACGCGGCATCACAATCAAGTACTCAGTAAACTGTTCATTGTCAAGACTAACGAAAAACTTGTTGGCATACACTGCTTCAGGCTTGTGGTTGAAGGAGGCAAGTGCAGACTGAACATCCGCAGCAGACATACAAAAACTATATGCAAAAAACGTCAGAAACAGCAACCAATATCTTTTGCAGCCTATCGTTTTTGCTGCAAGGCAGGATATCATATTGTTTATCAAAGGTATCATATATAATGACTAAGAATAATAAAACAAATTCTCATATATTTTGATTTGCAAAGATAATGCTTTTTTTAATAAATTAACCATACAAATTCGTTCAACAATTCAATATTTCTTAACAAAATTCACCAAAATACACTTTAAGATGCAAAAATATGTTCTCCAACATAATCTGAAGCACAACCTTAGTGCAATTTTGCAAGGTAAATACACAAAACCGCCATGCACAGTAGCACGGCGGTTTGAAAATAGGAGTATATGCTGACTATTAAAGTTTGGTTAGACAAAATCTGATCAATATTCCTTACGGCACTTTAATCTATAAATCTGCTAATATTTTCCAAGTGCAAAATTACTTCAAAAACCGATAATGCATTTAGCATTATCTTACAAAATAAGTACTTTACAATTGACATTTTCGCACAAAATACGATGAATATCCCCCTTAATAATCCTAATTAAGAAGCACTCATTGTTGCACAAAACACATAGAACATACTGAACCGAAGGCTATATATAAGAATGTTATTACTCCGAGATACAAGAGATAGATTATAGACAGTTCGGAGATTAGACTAACTTATTGCCAGCCGATGCCAAAGGAAATTACAATCCGAGACTGAACCGTGCACGTATACCCCACCACGGAGTAGCGGTGTTTTTGAAGTCGGACAAGCGGAAAACGGCATATACGTCCGCTACTCGCAATATATTGCCTATACCTATGCCCGCCTCTGCATAAGGCACACGCATTTGCCCCATTCCATCGGGAAATTCTACCACCTCCCTATGTTTCGAACTGAGTGTCCCGTATGCTATCTTCGCCTCCACCAGCTCCCTTAGGTGCAGACGCTGAATGAAAGGAATACGGTTGAACAGCACCCCTTGCATATTCCAGTGCACGTGCGCATACACAAAACGGTCGGCAGCATACTGATAACTATTCATCAGCGTGAAGCGGTAGGGGTCGTAGGTGTAGCTCTGGTTGCCCACAAAATGTTCGAGTAGCGGATAAGGCACTTCGCCGAACACCATTCCTGCCTGCAGTGCATAATCAAGCCTCCCCATCATACCAAGCGAAACAGTCTGCTGCAGTTGAACAGTGAGTCTTGCATACAGGTTGGCACCGTCATAATACTTCTCTTTTATGCCGTACTGCTTGTCAAGCTGCCAAGTGCCGGCCTCTGCCACTAATCTGACCACAGGCAAAGTGCTGCGTACGCGGTATCGGCGCATGAAGAAGTCTATCTTCTTCTCCTGCCATCCAAGGCGCACAGAAGCCTGCAACGTGCGGAAACGGTAGCTGGAGATGTTGTGATAGCCTACGTACGGCGAGCCGTAACCCATCCTGCCCATGCTGAAACTCAGTTTGGTCTCCACGTTGTCGGTCCACTCGTTCTCCATCCACACTCTGAACTCGCGCTTGCGTGTCTCGGTGTTCGCCGCCTGATTCTGATAACGTATGCCGCCGAACACCATGTGTGCAAAGTCCTGGTCGGCATAGAAGATATCGTTCTCACGTAGCAGAAAATACGCCTCCGAAAGGTCGCTCTTGGCATAGTGGTCCCAATACCATGCACCTATCAGATGTCTCCGCTCTGCGGGCAATAGCACCCGTATCTGACCCTTGCCCTTCAGCGCTCTGTCGCGAAAACCGTATGCCACATAGCCCGACAACTCCACGTTCTTCCATAGTTTCTCGTTGGTCGTAAGCGGAATACCTAAATGAAATCCCTCCTGCCTGCTGCCGCCGAGCAGCTCGACCGCATTGCCTATATCCACTTTCTCTCCCGTAGGTATATTGCCTGTGTTGATGATGTGTGCCAGCGTCTTCCCAAGGCGGAATATCACAGAGTTCTCCAACTGCACCAACGCCGAGTCAACCTGATTCTCCACCACTGTATCTCTCACTGCCTCAGCCGTTTCTGCTGTTCCGCGACTCGTGGCGGTTGTCTGTATGTCCCGCTTGAGAAGCACTGTCGGAAACACATGCGACGTATCAGCCTTGATGGCAAAGTCGAATATCATCGACAACTTCTCCGTTGTCGGACAGAGTGTCTCGTCGTAGGTCTGGTTCACCCGCAGCGAGGTCAGATAGTTAAGCCCCACTTCGCGCGGCACGCTCACACTGATGCTTCTTATTCCCATCGTGGCGGAGTCTATTTGCATCTCGCCGTTGAAAGAAGGTTCATACGGGTTCTTGCTGCGGAAATGAACTGTATATGTTTTCCCGATGGAATCAGCAGAAATACTGTCTGCAAGGTAGTATTTGTAATGGCTGTTGCCCGACGATGCGAGAGGGGAGATGAAGCTCTTGCCGAACACCGACAGCGTATTCCTGTAGAAGTCGAAATACTCAGGCAGTCCTTCCAGCAGCAGACGGTAGTCGGTATCGGTCAGCATCACGCTCTTCTCCTCCGGAGAGGATATCTCTTCTCTCACCCCTCCTGTCATACGGCTCTCCGAGCGGCTGTAGTACAGAGGCAGCACAAGCGTACTGTCCTCGGCAGTAAACATGCCCGACTGCAGACTTCTCCATAACAGGCGCTGAAGGTGTTTCTGACGTATGTCGCTTATGAACAGACTCTTCTGCTCGGCGCGGGTATAGCTCACGCCTGCATGCTGCATCACATCATTCTCCTGCCTGCGGCTGCGTACCTGCTCCATCAGTGCCAAAGCAGGGTTCTCGCCCGGCACAATGAACACATCCTGAAGCACTGTGTTCTGCTCCTCCAACTCTACTTCTATTCCCACATACTGACCCGGCTCTATCTGGAATTTCTGCTTCTTGTAACCCACTGCCGACACTATCAGTGTACGCTTCTTGTCAAGGTCGGTGCGCACCATATACATGCCCTCCGCATTGGTTGCGCAACCTGTATCAGTGTTTTTGTACCACACGTTCGCATTCTCTATAGGCATGCCTGTTGTGGCATCGCGCACACTGCCTACCACTATGGTCTCGTCCGCCATACATGACAGACATATATTGCCAAGTATAAATATGAATAAAGCGAGACGTTTCAATTACGGCGGTTCTTGGGATGAAACTTCAATATCGCATTCCGCAGATCCTGCACATCAATATGAGTGTAAATCTCGGTTGTGGTTATGCTCTCGTGCCCGAGCAACTGCTGTATGATGCGCAGGTCGGCACCGTTCTGAAGCAGATGCGTGGCAAAGCTGTGTCTCAGTGTATGAGGGGAGATATTCTTCCTTATACCCGCCTCTTCAGCCAGTGTCTTTATTATGTGGAAAATCATTGAGCGTGTCAGCCCTCTGCCGTAGCGGTTGAGAAAGGCATAGTCGGAATAGTCGGGTTTGACGTCAAGAAGCGCCCTGTCAGCCATCCATAGCCCGAACTGCTTCTCCGCTTCCGGAGATACGGGCACCAAGCGTTGTTTGCTGCCCTTGCCTTCCACCAGCATATAGCCTTCCTCATGGTACATATTGCTCAGTTTCAGCGTCACCAGTTCGCTCACCCGCAGACCCGAACCGTATAGCATCTCTATTATAGCCCTGTTGCGCCGCCCTTCGGGCTTGCTCATGTCTATAGCCGCTATCATTCGGTCTATCTCATCTACCGACAGCACCTCGGGCAGGTGCTCGCCCAGTTTGGGCGACTCCAACAGTTCCGACGGGTCCTTGTCGATATACTTGTTATAAAGCAGAAAGCGGTAGAAGGAACGTATGCCCGATATTATCCTTGCCTGCGAACGCGGGTTGGTGTCAGTCTTGAACTGTGTGTACAGAAACTCCTGCAGCTGCAGGAACGTGGCGTTCTTCGGCTCTATGCCGTTGCTCTCACAATAGCTGCGCAACTTCTCAAGGTCCTGCTCGTAACCCTCCACTGTGTTGTCCGAGAGCGACCGCTCAAGCTTGAGATAAGTGTGATATTGTCTGTACAGCACCGACTGCATCGTCCTACTTCTTTTCCGTAATTACCTGCCCTTCGGCTTCGTATGTTCTCTCTATTCCGCTCTCCATATACTTCATGCTCAGCACTATATGCATGCTGTCACCCGCTTGCTCCACTCTAAACTCACCGTCATCGAACACTGTGAATGCAGCCAGTGTACCGTCTGTTATTCTCAGTATATACGCACCGCTTATGTTGCTGTCGTAGTTTACTCCCGGCAGGAATGTATATTCGGCGCCCGTAGTGTCGCACAGGTAGGTCTCAGGAGTCAGAGTCGAGTCGGCTGCAGGCAGAAAGATGTCGGAGATATACAGATTGGTACCTGTGCCCGCTATGTGTCCCGTTGAGTCCAGACCCAACCCTTCGGAATAGAGGTCCAGATCTATCACATTGTTCTTTATCCCGCGCGAAGTATAGTGCGCACCGTAGAACTTCACATACGCCTTGTTGAAACTGTGTTCACCTATGTCTTTCTTCTCAGGCCGGGCAGGCGCACTGCACCCTGCAACAGCCAGCAGTAACGGTAATATGTATATTATACGTTTCATTCCACATTGTTAGTTGTCAGTTTTCTGCTCGGAATCCGGGCTGCCAGCCATCCTAATGCCAGCACTGCCACCGCCACCAGCATGATGTCTGCCGCCTGCACCTCCACCGGATAGGCGCTCACTATGTATTCTGTACCCGTACCCAGTTTTATCCAGCCGAAGTGCTGCTGGCCTAACGATATTGCCACACCTGCCGCCAACCCCGACAATGCTCCTAATGCCGACACTAACCAGCCCTCATATAGGAAGATGCGCCTTATCAATGCATTGTCGGCACCGAGGTTGGAGAGCACCGCAGCATCCTCACGCTTGTCAATCATAAGCATCGACAATGAACCTGTAATGTTGAACGAGGCTATCAGCAGTATGAATATCATCAGAATGACCGTCAGTGCTTTCTCTACCTGCATTATCTTGAAAAAGTCCTCCTGCTGCTCATACCTGTTCTTCACTGCATATCCTTCGCCTAACAACTGCTCTGTCTCACGCTTCGCTCTTTTCACGTTCACACCGGGCGCCAGCCTCAGTTCGACTGCTGTTGCTTCGGTATCTGAATAGTCGAACAGCATACGCGCCAAGGGCAGTGACACAAGCATGTACTTGTCGTCATACTTGGTCTGGTTGACTGCAAACACGCCGGAAATAAACGTACTCGCACTGTTGAAACTCTTGTCGGGTCGGAGCATGTTCACCTTGCCCTCACGCTTGGGGGCATACACCTTCATACCGCCTGCGTAATGAGCTGTTATCCCTATCTGGTTCGCAAGTCCCCAACCCGGCACGCAGCGTTCAAACATACGCCCCTGTACACCCGAACCGTCGTCATACCGCTCGTTTACAGAGAAACTGCCGTCAACTATTATGGAGTCTATCTCGGTCAGCTCTGTAAAGTTGTCGTCCACACCCTTCAGTATGGCAGGCACCTGCTTGCCTGCAAACTCTATCAGACCCGTTTCCTCCACCGTTTCTGAATACACCTCCACGTACTCCAGACTGCGTAGTTGCTGTATCTCATCAGCGGCAGTGCTGAAAAACTTACCCTCGACAGCCGTTATCTTCAGGTCAGGGTCGAAAGCAGAAAACATTCGCTCCACCAATGACCCGAAGCCGTTCATCACCGACAGCACTATCACCATTGCGGCAGTCACCACTGCCACTCCGGCGGCACTGATGCCTGACACAATGTTAATTGCGTTGTGACTCTTTTTGGCAAACAAGTAGCGCCATGCTATCCTTAGTGAAACATTCATGCTTTGCCCTGTCTGTTGACTGCCCTCAGTGGCGGCAGTCTCTGTTCACCTCACTCCTTCAGCAGTTCGTCTATACGTGCCATCTTGTCCATTGTCTCGTCTAAATGGAAGTTCAGTTCGGGTATTATCCTGAGCTGATGACGCTCAAGCGTACCCATCTCGCCGCGTATCTTTCCGTGCTCCTGCTCTATCAGTGTCATCAACTCCTGCTGACGGTCTGTCGGGAAGATGCTCAGATACACGTGGGCGATACTCAGGTCAGGGGATATTCTCACTTCGCTCACCGAAACAAGCACTCCGTGCAAACGGCGGGTGTAACCCAGAAAGATGTCACTCAGGTCCTTCTGTATCAGGCGTTCTATTTTCTGTTGTCTTGTGGTTTGCATATATTTCTTCTCTGTGTTGATTTATGGTGTATATAATGTTGTTTATGTCATGCAAAACAAGGGAAAGGAGACACCATCTCTTTTCCCTCAAAGTCAAAAACCTCTAAGCGGACAGAGGTGCTGACCTCCAAGCCGCAATCGGTCTCCTGTCAATTAATATTTATGACGACCTTCGTCTGCTACGGTCAGTTTCTTGCGACCTTTAGCACGGCGGGCTGCCAATACGCGGCGACCGTTGGCGGTAGCCATTCTCTCACGGAAACCGTGTTTGTTGCGTCTTTTTCTCTGTGAGGGTTGAAATGTTCTTTTCATCGTTTTATCTTTTTAGGTCTTCTCCCGAAGACAGGTTATTATAATCGGTTCTACATGTCGCCGAGGTCTGTTTCTTGGCGAAAAAGCGTGCAAAATTACTGCAAAGTTTTCATATACACAAGTTTTTCAACATTTTTCTTCATTTTTCTTTGTTTGGGCACTATGTTCACTGTCCTTTCCCAGCAGCCTTGCAGCCTTACCATTTCAGCCGCAACACCGAGTGTACTTCTGTTCTCGTACGCCCTGCATAACCCTGTTTTTCTACCGTTTCATCGGAATAAATCGTTTGAGCCGCTTTCAGATACACACTCACTGTCTCCGATATTCTGTATCTGAAATTCACATACCAGCGACCGCCTATACCATAAATCATCGGAACGGAGAACGCATTCAGCACATCATTCTCATACACATACAACCGGTTGTCATAGTTGTCCGCATAGAACGCCTCCACCCTGCCTTGCAGCACTATCGGCACACTCGACCAGTGATATTCAGCCTGACCGTACAATACGCCTCCGAATGTTGGTACCGAATCCGCTTCTCTCACCATATTGGCCTCCGCACCGGCCTTCACCACCCATCCGCCTGTACGCACATCGACTGTGTATCTAAAAGCATATTTTCTCATGCCACCTTTCTCTTTCGCCCGCAGTTTCCACTGCATATCAGCCTTGTCAGACGGACTGAAAGCTGCAGTCAGGTAAACATCAAATCCGTCAGATGGTGTCTTTATGCCGTATTTGGGACCGCTGAAACGGAAATAATCGCCGTATGCGGCAAACTTCCATCTCTTCACCATAGTTGTCTCCAACCCTATGAATATTCCGTTTTCATCGTTGATTTTAGTCGTTTCTCCAAACCCCGATGACAACATGTTGTCATAATGCGGCGAGTAGTATCTGTATAGTGCCGTCAGTGTGAGCCCTCTGGTAGGTACTATCCTCAAGCCGGTCAGGTTGGCAAGCCCCCATTCGGTGTTCTGTGCAGTGGCAATCTCTCCGAACAAGTGCAGCCTCCATATCATCCAGTCATAGTTAAGCCCTGCCGCAAACTGCCGCTTGCCTTGGAAATAATTCTTGTTGTAGTACATCTGACGAGGGCGCAAGGTGTCGCCAAGCAGCATCTCTGTAGCAGTAACTCCGAGTTTCAAACGTTTTAGTCCTATTGTAACGTTGGTGCCTGCCACCTGCTGCCATACTCCGCGCTTCGCCTCCAGCTCCGACTCAGTGCGGTGATAGCCCGTCTTCTGCACCGAAGCAAACACCCCTTCCTCCGCCCTGCCGTCAATCTTACGTGCGGAATAAAGCAGTGTCACGTCTGTTATTCCGATACGTATAGTAGCCCCCGTGCCGCGGAAAAAGTCGTACTCCGCTGTCGAACTCTTGCGTTTCAACCCCTCCTCCCTCAGTCCGCGCCGGTAGAGATATATAGCCTTGCCGCCGTAATTCATATTAGTGTTCAGCACCAGTCCCTGACCGAACGATGCACGGTAATCACCTATCACCATCCTCTTCATCTTCCACACGTCATCCACCTGCAGCCAACCGCCGTAGAAGTCAGCGCCGTAGGTCTTGCCCCTACTGCAGAATGGCTCCTTCGGGTCACGCTCTGCCACCACTCCTGCATCCACCTTCCTCTTGTAGCGGAACATGTATTTCAATGAGGCGTAAAACGGGTCAGTGCCGTTGTTCTCTATGTTCCTTGCATCAAACCTCACATCTGCTTCCTGACGGGCGTAATGCCACATCTCGCGCCAGTAGAACTCCTGCTTGTCGGCCGGTTCGCCTGCATATACAAACGGCAGCATATTCCTTATCTCATAGTCTGCCAGTTCGTTTATCAGTCTTAGTTCGTACAGGTTATGAAAAGGATTCTTGTACGCAAACAGCAGAATGGCATCTATCTGCTCGTCTGTTAAAAACAGCAACTGCCGAAGTTCGGCTTCGGTAGTCGCATTCAGATTGATGGGGTTTTCGGCTAATTGCCTGAGCGAGTTTTCTGTCTCTTCATAATCAGCCTCTCTGCCCTCCTCCGTCAACTCTTCGTATATATCCTGCAATATGAGCGGAAACATGTCGGGTGAATACACCACTTCGGCACCTGCTGCAGCAAACATACACATCATCCATATCAGCAGCCGTACCCTCATAATCACCGCTCTTTGCTATATTATTCGAACCAGTCGTTCAGTTCGTCAAGGTCCTCGTCGGTATTGGGAGTGTTGTCCGGAGTCTTCAATGTTTCTTTTATACCTTCTATTGCATTCGACAGCTCTTCATCCGCCGCTCCCCACAGACTCTCTATCACACCCATTCCCTGCTGTACAATCGAGTTGAAGAATCCGCCTTTGCCGTTCAAATGGTACTTGGCAGCCAGAGCATAGAACCTGCCCTTCAGTCGCCCTATCTCCTGCATCTGCTCGTCTGTGTAGTTGTACTTGTCTATCTCGGCGCATATCTCCTTGTATTCGGCCACAGCCGCCCGCCATTGTTCTTTGTCCAACTGGTCTGCCTTCTGTTCGGTCTTGTTGACCAGCTTTTCCAACTTGTCGATGCAACGCTGCTCTTTGTTGCACCCTGCAAACAGCATCATACTTGATGCCATCACTACCATAACTAATAGTCTTTTCATATCTTTATACTTTAAACATGAGCACAGCTCCGTTCAACATTAAACTGGAATCTCTGATTCCGCTAAACAGCAGTCTGTGACTGCGTTCTTCACCTTATGTTTTCCGTCCACTCCGCTTTCAAAACCTTTGTATCCATCCCGAGTTTTGCAAACAACGAGTCACCGGAAACAACGTATGCCGACTGCACTAATAACGCTAATGACTGATGGCCTTTCTTGTCTGCATAGAAGCGGAAGAAGCAGTCGGCGGCATGCAGACCTCTGTCTGCCATCTCATCAAACTCCCTGTCAAGGAAACACTTCTCTTCAATAAACTGCGCCATGTCGGCATCCACATGCTCCATCATCGGGCAATACTGTGAGAAATACTCTGCCAACCCCTCTGGAAACCATTCATAGTGTCGAATCTGCAGGTTGTAGTCTATCGAAGCATAGAAGCATATCCGTGCCAGTTCGCGCCGTATCACTTGCTTGTATTCTGACGAACCTTTTCTGAAGCAGTCCGGATGAAGCACTATTCCTTTCACCTGGCAACCGAGCGGACCTATCTCCATCACTAACAGACCGTTGCTATCTTCCGTCTCGGCAAGCGTGGCACGCTCACCCGAGAGTTTTCTCACTATTGTCTGATAGTGCTTTGTGCTGTCTGCCAGATATACCGCAAGTTTCCTTCCGTTCATGTCCTCCGGATAATAGTATTTGCCGTACACTTCCTTCAGTTGCGGAACGGCCTCCTCCACACATTTTATCACACTCCTTGCGCGCCCCTGCCACACGGCATCCTTGTCCTTGTAGTGATATACCACCACCTCCTTGCTCTCCTGTTTCCCCCATTTGCGCATACTGCTGCTCGGACGGCTAAGGTAGTCGTCCGTATTCTTCCAGTTGAAAGGTCCTGTGGGTGCTGCACTTATGTCAAGCCCCCCGTCCTTCTTGTTCCGGCTCAACTCGTTCACCCAGTCTTTGGTCTCCTTCGGTATATGCTTGAACATCATCGAAGGGCGGTTGACACCCGTATCGTAAAGTTTCGCCACCAGCAGTGCTATCACTACGAACACTATCAATATTGGCACTAATCTTTTCATATATATAACTTTCAAAACAACTGTCAAACAACATCAAACAACCGTCAAACCACTGTCAAACAACCGTCAAATCACCGTCAAACCACCGTTATCTCCTCAACTCCACCACTTCCTCAAAGTCCATTATGCTGTCACCCTCTTTTATGTGACCCATCCAGTTGCCTTCGCCTGTCGTCTCGCAGAAGAGATACGTCTTGCCGTTGAATTCTCTCAATACTGCCCCCGGGTCCGGCATACTGATGTTGCGGAGCCATTCGTCTCTGCATTCCACTCCCACAGCAGCATGCTTCAGTTTGGTTGATATGAGGAATATAACGTCATAACCCAACGCATGGAACAATGCCGAGGCAAGCGACGATTTGCAGTCGCAGTCGCCCTCCTTGTCGTACAGCACTTCGTCTGGGAACCGCATATACTCTTTGGCGAAACCTATGCTCTCGCACTCCTCGTCAAGCCTGTACTCTATGTTGGGTCCCTGAACAAAGTTGAGTGCGAACTGCAGCGTGTCCATCTCGCTCAGTCCTGCACTGCGGGCTTCTGTACGTATGTAGTCGGCTATGGTCTCTACCTGCTGCGAGTAGTCTGCATCTGTGCCAAGCAGTCCGAATATGGTTCTTACGTTCATCGCGTAAGTGTTGCCGTCCTTGCCGTAATTCACAAACGGGTTCTGCTCTCTCAGCAGCGACATCTGTTCTGTGTCAAACTCCAATGCCAGATTGCCCTGCAACTGCTTGCCCGACTCTGCACTCAACTCCCATGTGTATATTCTCGTCTCGCTGCCTTCGCCACGCTCGTCCACATCATCTTCTACCAGCGGCAGCAGCACCTTCTCTTCAAAGTCGTCCATGCTCATGCCGCCTATCTGGCTGCCTATGCTGAAGTGGTCGCCGGTTGTCTCGCAGAACATGTAGAACTTGCCGTTCTCCGCTATGCACCTCTCCGCAAGGTCTTCTTCCGTAAACCAGCCGTTGTCTATGTCCTCGCTCTTCAGTTCCACACCTATAGCCGAATGTTGGTGCTTGCGCGATGCAAGATAGATAACGTCATGACCCGTCACGTGAAACAGCATTGCCGCCAACAGTGACTTGCTGTTGCAGTCGCCTGTCTGGTCGTACAGTGTTTCGTCAGGGTAACGTATGTAGTCTGCATAGTAGTTTATCACCTTCTGCTCCGTGTTCTTCTGATACTGTATATTCGGTTCCTGCACGAAGTCAAGCGTAAACTGCATCTTGTCTTTCGGAGTCAGACCGCCGCGCTCGCTCAGTTTGTCTATCTGGGCGGATATGTATCTCACGCGTGCCATCATCTGTCTGTGCTCTTTCAGGAAATGGAACATTCCGAGAATATATTCTTTGTCGGACCGCTCTTTCCTCTGCTGGAAGAACGGATTGCAGTGCCGCAAATCGGCTATCTCGTTCGCGGAGAAATACAGTGTCAGGTTGCCGTGCAACTGCTTCGTACTGTATCTCGGGTCTAAGTCCCAGTCGTATGTGCGCGAGATGTCTCCGTCCGGATTCTTCACTTCGCCCTCCTCGTCTTCCTCTTCCTCCTGCTCGTTGTCGTTCATTGTCGAACTTATCTTCCACCGTCTGTTGCCGTTCTGCAGCGTCATGTTCACTCCCACACCGAAACTGATGGCCCATATCAGTGGCAGCAAGTCGTAGTCGTAATACAGATAGGTGAACACCATCGCAGGTATGGCAAGTATCACTGTCAGCCAGTTGGTCACCTTGTGCCCGAGGTTCTTGTTCAGCAGGTCCAGTCTGGGCTGAAAACTGTTGGAGTTCTCTATCGCGTCTATCTTTATCAGTCTTATCAGTGCCCACAGCACGTAATAGGACCCTATCAGTATGCCTGTCGCTTTCTCGTCATGACCGAGCAGCGGCAGTTGCAGTATGCCCGTGTTCACCACATACAGCAGCAAGAACAGCAGCGTATATACAAAACTTGTCAGCAGGGCTGTGTCTTTCCAGCCGTACGGCTGGTCCTTGTAGTATTCGGTATAGTCCTGTTTCGGAGCGTACCTGTAAAGCAAAGCGTATGCGCATGCTCTTGCCTCCGGGGGCAGATAGTCGCGCTTTGAGTTGTGCAGACCCACATAACTGCATATAGCTACAGGCTGCTTCCTGCCGGACTTCTTTTTCTTTCCCTTCGTTTCCTCACCCTCACTCCGGACTCCTCCCGGCTTTCCCGCGTACGCGTTCAGAGTACATTGCAGCCATAGTGTTTTCCAGCTTCTCTCTCCGTATATGGTAGGGGTGTCCGGGTCCGACGGTCTTGCCGTGTAACCAACCATCTCTCTCTTCTTCTTGCCGCGTACCTGCTTGTATATGTACCCGTATTGGTCCACCACCGAGTCCTGGGCGAACTGTATGTAACCCATCCTTCTGTATGTGGGCTGCATTCCGTCGTCTTCCAGACCGCTTGCCAGCACCTCCACGTAGCCCTTCTGCTCGCTCTTCTGCATGTCTGCCGCCACTATGCCTATCGCAGGTCTCATGCCACCGCCTGCCACGTGTACCTCGGCGGCGTCACCGTCGTCACCTAACTTCAGGTAACCTATGTTGACGAAAGGCATTCCCTGCTTCTGGCGGGTACGTATCCATACACGCAACTTCAGAATGCGCTTCAGCAGAAACACAATCACTATCGCGCTCAACCCGAGCAATACATATAACCAAACAAGTGTGTCTATCATATATCAACTTTCTGCTTTCTACAACTTTAAACATTAAACAGCATCAAACCACGTTAAACAGGAATCTCTGATTCCATCAAACTGCAGTCCCCCGACTGCATCAAACCACATTAAACCGTTCTATTAGTCTTCCTGGTTCAGCACTTTTCTCAGTTTCTCCCTGTCGGCATACGCTCTGCTGAAATACTCCGCCTCAAACAGCCGCAGCCATTCTCCCGAGTTCTCGTCAGGACACACTGCCCACAATATAAGCGAAGACGTGTGCTGCACGTATGGCATCTGCTGCTCCATCTCGTCCGCTGTCAGTTCCAGTCCTCTGCGGCGCTTCTCCTCCCTGCGTTTGCGCTTGCGCTTCTTCTCCTCTTCTTCATACACGCGTATCTCGCGTACCGACTGGTCAAAGTCCTCCGTAGGCAATATGCGGTTGAAAGAGAAGTGGTCGAAGCAGCGCCAGCGGGTAACGAAGATGAACTTCTGATACAACTCGTCGTACTTGTCGGCCTGCACCCTTGTGTTGTATATCGGCAAAGCACCCAGCACTGTCTCGTCAACAATGTTCACCTTAACGTCAGCATACTCCGTGTCGGCTTCGCTCGTTATCTCTCCGTTGGTGGCTGCGTATGCTATCATCGGTTCCAGTAGCCGGATATTGTCGTTTCTGCGTTTGTACTGGTTGATCATCTCACCCACTGTCGGATACTCGCGCGGCAGCATCAGCGCCTTTATACCGCTGTTCAGCTCCGAGTAGAACAACGCCTTGTCCGCCTCCCATTGCTGCTCTCTCTCCTGTTCCTGCTCCTCCCTGCTCACAAACTCATACTCGCCCGTCTCCTCGTTCAGCCGCCTTGTGTGGTCCTCTTTCAGTCTTACGTCTCTGAACAGTATGGCAAGCTCGTCGTTCAAGTGGTTGATCAGTATGTAGTACATCGGTTTCGACAACTCCCTTATCACTCTCGGACGATGGTTGACCAGTATCTTGCTCGACTCCACTTCGCTTGCCGGCACTATCTCTTCGTCGTTGAAGTGTCCTCCGTTAAGCGGCTGGTTGAACATTGTCTCGGGGAAAGGACGCTTGATGTCCACTCCGCGTACTGTCACGTTAACCTCTCTCTTTATCCTTTTCGCCCGTATCAGATACTCCTCACCCAAGGCTATCATCTTGTTGTAAAAACCTGTTGCCTCACTCTCTATCCTGTTGGCAAGACGGGCGTAAGCGTCATGACTGTAATACGCTCTCAACACTCTCACTAACACCGCTTTCTTCCTCAAGTACAGCCACAGACTTATTAGTTCGCACACAACAGGCAGCATGAACAGGCAGAAACTCCATATCATCGTATGACCCCGTACGTCACCGAGATTGATAAACCGCGGCGACAACATTGAGAGTATAGGCAGCAATGCCAGCACTAGTATTATTCCCAACAGCAGGCATCTCACTATCGTACTCAGCATCGTCTTCTCCGTGCTCAGCAGCCGCTTCAGTTTGTCCGTAGCCTCTTTCTTCAACTGCTCGCAGCCGTATCCGCCGTTTCTCGTTGCCTTGTCTGCCTTGTATGTTTCGTGATACTCGTCGAAATGCTGCTTCTGATTGTCAGGTATTGCCGATGAATATTGTATCCTGTCCCAGAAGTTCTGCTCCAGCACCTCCCCTATGCGGACCTTCTCTCGCGACATTCCCTCCTGCATCTCACGCACCTCGTTCTCTATCGTTCTCAGACCGCCGTCCTCTTCGTTTACCTTCTGTATTATCCTCCTTATCGCAGGCAATATGCCCATCTCTGCCGCCTTGTACATGCTCTGGCAATGACCACCTATCCGGTCGAGCAGCACACTCGTGTTCTCCTCCACCTTTCTTATTATCTTGCCAAGCAGCATTGCCGGATAATATCTCAGGTAGAATCCGTAATACAGTTTCTTCAGTTTGTTCTTCAGGAAATCCGATATCGGATGCGGATTCGGACTCTCAGGCTCGTAACTTTCTATGTCTAAACGGCTTATATCTGCAAATGCACCCACAAAACTCTCGGCCCGGTATAACGACATGTCTGTCAGATGCAGGTCTTTGCCCGTAGTCTCGCTCTCACCCTCCTCCTTGAAGTTCTGTATCAGGTCATGGGCTACCACGTTCACATCATTCAAGTCCTCCAATGCCATGTCGAAATACAGCGACGTCGCACCCATCGAGAAATAGAATGCATCGTCCGAACTTGTGCCGCTCAGCAGAGGGTGATGTACGTCGCAGGCAAGAAACAAATGCACTATGCATTGCAGCAGATACTCTGCCAACTGCTCGTCATTCAGTCTCGAGTATGCGCACTCCGTTCTGTTCTGCACGTTCTGATACATCATCATGTAGTCGTAACCGCGTATCTCTGTCAGATTGTGCTGCACCTCTATCTCCTGCAGCATCCGCAGTATCTTGCTACGCTCTTTCACTGGCAGCGAGTTGATATTGCACGGCACATACAGCGCGCCGAAGATGCACATTCCCTGATGTATGTGCGCAGGCAGTATCCTGCCCTTCTCCTTCTGAATGATAGCAGCTATCGAGGGGAACACGTTTCTTGAGAAATCCTCGGTGGAATCGCCCAGTATCATCACATTCACTGTCTGATACGGACGCACGTTCGATTCTCTCAGCCTGTGTATGAATTTCTTGCCCTCTTCTATCAGCGCCTCCTGGAATTTGTACAGCAGCTCGGCTGTCTTGTCTATGTTCTCCTCTTTGTCGATATTGACGCCTGCAAAATAGTCCTTCATGCTGCTGTAATACCAGTAGTCACCGCGTATTATTGCATCCTTGGCTGCCTTTTGCTTGGCTTCTATGTCCTGCCGCTCCTCCAGAGTCTGTTCGCCTGACACCGCAATCTCATACGATGATGTCTCGCGGCTCTCGCTCTGTGACATCTCCGACAATGTACCGCCGCTGCTGCCTTGTGCATCAGCCGACTCCGTCAATGCCGTCTCCGACTGCTCATCCGCTCCTTCATCCTCTATTTTGCAGCGCAGACTCTCGTCTATCCACACGTGCTCTATGCCGCCAAGCAGACGGAGAAACTTCTCATGTCTCTCCGACTTGCCCGACGTAATATCTATTATCCAAAGAGGTAACATCTTTTAACTTCAAACAGGAGCATCGCTCCGTTAAACGGCAGTCCCTGACTGCATTAAACTACATTAAACAGCAGCATCGCTGCGTCAAACCACGTCAAACAGGAATCTCTGATTCCGTTAAACTGCAGTCCCCTGGACTGCGTCAAACTATTTTATGAACTTCTGCACTATGTCAAAGTCTTTCCTTACTATATTGAACAGCACGGTCAGCAGTCTCTGCTCCGATGCCTTCGGCGCATTCTGCTTCTTCAGGCTCAACTCCTGAAGCAACTCGGCATGCTTCTTCGCATAGTTCTTCTTGAACACTTCCTCACCGCCCTTCTGACGGAGCACTGCCTGCAGTATTGCCTCCACTGTGTCGCCGAAACGGTAATTGTGATAGATGTTCATGTACATGTCAAATTGTTCGATGAAATCGGCGCCAACTATCTCCTTGAACATCTCTCTGCCGTTGTCTTCGGTCTTCAGTATCAGCTTGCCTGTCTTCTGGTCGGTCGAGAAAGCGTCAGGCTCGGCTATCTTGAAGTATGTGTCGCAGTCCGGGTCAGTATAGTACATCGATGTCGTATATACCTCCGGGTCGTATTCGTCCACGTAGAAGAAGTCCTTCAGCTCGTCCTTGAACGAATCCAATATCAGCATCTTGGCGAATGCACGGTGCTGCGGCAGTATCTCTATCGGCAGATTGTCCATCGTCAGTTTGCCCTGATACTGTGCAAAATAGTGGTGGAAATGATACTTCTCCCTCAGCACTGCTTTCTCATACACCAGTTTCAGTGAGTCGTAAATCCTGTAGTCCTCAAGCGACAAACCGTATTTCGATTTCAGCACAAGCGCCGTGTTTTCGTCGTCTGCCTTCTCGAACCGGTGTTTTGGATTGCCCTTCTGGAATCCCAGCATCTCCATCGCAAGGTCTTCGCTGCCTGCCACAAACACAAGGTGCTCCTCTTTCTTCATCACCTCTATGCGGTTGCTGTTGTAGCTGAAGAACAATGCCGGATTAAGGCTCCTTCTCACCGAGTCCTTCTCGTCGTTCGTCAGGTCAGCAAAGAACGAACTTATCTTCTTGTTGTCCCATTTCTCCTGCACATCTTTGCTCTCGCGTAGTTTCCTGTCGAATATCGATATTGCTAAACTTACGAAGTCCTCTATTATCTTCTCGTCGCTTCTCTCAAGCAGGGGGTTGCAGAAGAATCTCGTCTCCTCCGTCTTCACCTCTTTTCGGGTCTTCTCGTCCGTTTTCACCGAGAATATCTTGTACTGACCCTTCGCTATCTCTTCCTGCACTGCCTCGTTCACTGCATTGTATATGTTGTCGTCAATGAACTTCATCAGGTCAACTCTCTCCGCTGTCTCCTCTTTGTCCTGCTGCGCATGAACGAATGTGTTGTAGAACTTGCTGAAGATATTGTCCTGAATCCAGCCGTTTCCATCGCATATCTTCTGTAGTTGCGGCAGATAAACAGTCGTCACGTCAAGTGCTGCTGCACCCATGTCACTCGACAGCTTGTTGTACAGCTTCACTGCGTCTCTGTTCATCTCGGCGGCTTTGTCTTTGAAGGCTGCTATGTGTCTGCGCAGTTTCGACAGTTCGTCGTTCTTCTCGTCGGTGCAGAAGTCCTTCTTCAGGTCATGTGCCCAGAGGTCGATGTAGTAGTTCACGTATGCCTCTTTGTATGCCTCCAAAGCCGAGAGATAGTTGCTGATGTCGCTCTTGTTCGAACCAACCGTCTTCTCCTTCAGGCTTATCTTGCTTGCCTCGTCGAATGCCTTCTGAAGCTCCTCCTCCAGCTCGCTCAGCTGACCCATTCGGGTCTTGAAGTTCTTGTCCTCCTCCTTGTACTTCTCTGCCATGTAGTTCCTTACGGCATCCACTGCATCGTGTGCGTAGCTCAATCCGTTGGTCCTTATCCACTTCTCTGCCTGCGACCAGATGCCCTCTATCAACTGCTTCTTGTAGCTGTCACGTGTCTCTGCCGTACCCGTCTGCACCGCCATGGCTGATTTGAACGAGTCTAAATAACCGGTCATCACGTCCAAGTCCAGATTGTTGTCTAACTTCTCTGCCTTGCTGTCCTGCATCTCAAGCGACTCATTGAACTCTCTCAGCGACTGGTAGTTGGCAAGTTTGTTGGCAACAGTGCCCGGCATCTTCGGCTCCAGTTCTCTGAACAAATCCTGAACCAGACCCTCTATCTTGCTGTCCTCCACCTTGCTCTCTTTGCCAGTATCGCACAGCAGCCACGTGCGCATTATGTCTCTGCGAAGGCGGAAACGCATGTATTTATTGAAGTACTCCGTAGGCTTCTGCAGACTCACGTAACCCATCGGAACCAGAAAATCCTTGTGGTTCCGCTCCATGATGTCGTTCATGTAGTTGTCTATGTCGCTGCGGAAAGTCGAACCTGCCTTGCCGTTGTGCAGGTGATAAAGCATCTCTGCCGTGTTTCTGTACATCGTCCGCGTTGTACCCAGACTCGTACCCTTGTCCGTCTGTATGTCTATCGGTATCAGATAGTAGAACGGGCAGTATCTCTGTGTCGAGTCTATCAGGTTGTAGTCGTTCTGGAAGGCAAGCCTGTGCATCACTGCGCACTGCTGCTCCTCAAAACTCATCTCCTTGAATGCCGTCAGCTCGGTGAATACGCCGTATGCGTTCAAGGCATACTTCTCCTCTGTCGAGTTGCTGTCGATATATACCTTCGGCATGTACATCGTCACTACCAGCTGCGGGTCGCCGTTGCCTACCACCTGATGGTGTATCTGGTTTATCCAGTACAGCACGTCGTTGAAGATGCCCGAACCGGTGCCTCCCAACGTACTGCCTACCACCCAATAGTATATGATGCAGTCTTCGCCGCCTACTGTCTTCACGTCATTCAAACCCGATATAGCCGCCTGAAGTTTCGACTGGAAATCGGTCAGGGCATGCGCAAACGCTATACGCGACTTCATTCTGAATGCACCTGCACCGAATGCCAACGGCTGGTCGGGTATCTTTGCTGCCACCTCACTGCTGCAGGCCTCCAATATGCGCTTGTTTATCAGCGTCTCAGGGTCTTGCTTTGCCTCGTAATATATGGCATGCGGATTGGCGCGGCCAAGGTTTATCAGGTCTGTCTGTGCCGATATGAACGGCACCTTGCCCTGCTCGAAGGTTGCACGGTTCTGTTTGTTGGCCTCGTCTATGTCACGCTGGTCCGTGTCTATAAACAAAAACCGGTAACTGTCGTTCATCGCCTGCAGACGGCTCTTGGTTGCCGTTGCCTCCTGAAAGCGTTTCTCATACACTTTCTCTTTGATCTGAGCTATGGTCTGGCAGCCGCTACCGCCAATACCAATGAAAATGTGTTTCTCGTTTGCCATAATATCGTTGTATTTATTATTTGTCAGTGTTTCATGTTTTGTTTATCTATGTCTGTTTTATTGTCGTTTTTCTTATATCAGCTGCACCTTCACCTGATGTGTCTCCTCCGAACGGCTCTTGCCGCATTTTATCTTCACCATCGTCTTGTCCGCGTAACTCAGTCTGCCCGACTGGTCTCTGCCGGTTGCGCAATAACCCTTCTTCCTCTCCCATATAAAACAAGGCTTCTGAAATACCAACAGAGGATTGCCGTTCTTCTTCCTTATCGTGAACTGCCACTCTGCGTCATCCACTCTGCAGGCGGACGGTGTGCCGCCCTTGCCAAAAGTCAATACCGCGTTCGATGCCTGCTTTCCCACTTTCCTCGTCTCACCTGTCTGTATTCCCATCGGGTCATACACCGTCACCTTGCCCGAAAAGCAATATCTGCTGTTCCTTATCGCCGCGCTAATTACACCTATTATATATAACAGCAGCAGCAGGGCTAATGTCGCGGTCAGCCACAGAGGCATGATGAATGTCCATATCCACTTGTTCTCGTCTCTCGCGGCTTTCGGTAGCGGACCCGGTCTGTCGCCCAGCACCCTGTTCAACTCGTCTTGGTAGGGCACTGGCAGCAAAGCGTTCATGTGAAGCGAGTCCGACAAATGGTGGAATCCCCAACTCGAGTGCTTTATCTTGCCCAATCTCACCTTCTCGTTCATCTCACCTACCACACTGTAACCCACGTACTCGTCGTTGCAGTCAAGTCTGAAATCTCTTGCATCCAAATACGTTGAGTCGAAAGTCAGCTTCGGATACAGTTTGCCCGGACTCCATCTCACCTGCGCCGTCACGTTGCCGTCTATGTCAACATCTGTCTCCACATGCATCGGGTTGGTCTTGTTCTCTTTTATCACTATCGCCTGAAGCTTCATAAACATTATCTTGTCCTTCTGAGTCTCAAACCAGTCGCGTATCACACCCTGCGCATTGTCGGGCACATACTGCTCCTCCAATTCCACACCCCACTCTTTGTATATCTCTTTTAGTTGCGGCAGTATAAATCCCTCCGGCTTGCCCGCGCGTGGCAACTCCAATGCAAAAGCCCTCGTCTGCACCTCGTCGCTCTTCGCACTTCTCACCTGACTCTTCATCTGCACCATCTCCTCCTCTGTGAACTGCCTGTCTATGTTGTCTTTCGGACAATGCATCATGTCGCTTATGTAGAACACGAAGTTCACGTCATACTTCGGATTCTCCTGTATCGATTTTGCTACCGCCTGTTGTGCGGCGAAGATGTTCGTGTCGAAATACTTTGCCCGGTTCACCCTTCTCTCGTTCTGGTCAGGATAAAGTCTGCCTATCATGTCTATCATCGACGACCTCTTGTCTCTTGTTATGGTCACGTCAAAACCCATCTTGTTGGCTTCGGCTGCTGTCGCAAAAGGTATTATCGTCACCCGGTCACCCTCAGGCACCGCTTTCATGAAACTTGTCAGAGCAGGCTTCACGTTGTCTTCATACTTGCACATCGACAGACTCACGTCCACTGCAAACAGATAATGTGCATGGCACTCCCGCAGCTCATCTCTGAATAGGTTCGTCAGCTGAGGATAGTTGTCCTCAAGATACTCCATCGGGTCCTGAGCCTGCACTTTCTGCACACTCATGGCACCCTCAAAAAACACATTTCCCCCGATGAAACCGAGAAAATAAGCCAGCAATACTGATATCTTCCAATATCTCTTCATATCATTATATTATTATTCTACAATAATTCGTTAACTCCTCCATAGCAATTTACATCTCGCAAACCCTTAACTCATATTGATGAAACCATTAACTCACAGCACGCAAACGTGATAATTACACCGCAGCTGCATACTCCGTCTTTTCTGTAATAGACATACAGTGTCATTCTTTCAACAGGAAAACCCTGTTCGTTCCGAAAATTTCCGCCACTTCTGTAGGAAATCACAACCCGCTTATCCGTCTGTTTTCACCATTCAGGAGGAAAATCACAGCCTCCTTTATCCTAAACCGCCCCAAAATTATAAAAATTCTTTCAATCTGCCAAATTTCACTTTCTGCTCAAATCACTCATTTCCCGCATTTTCCGTCCCTAACCTGCCCATTTTCACTCTCCACGCACACCCCTGAAATCATAAAATTTTCATAATTTCACTCCAAATTTTGCACTTTCAATTATTCTTACTACCTTTGCAACCGTTAGCAAAATTTATTGGTAGATTATTGGACGATTATTGGTAGATTATTGGATGATTATTGGTAGATTATTGGACGATTATTGGTAGATAAAGCAAGATATTCAATACAAAAAACATCACACTGAAATCAAAAATCTGCACCGTCTTGCCGATTTTTCAAAAAAAGGCAAAACAGTGCAACAACTGACAAAAATAAAAAATCACTTTTTTGTAAAATTTTTTTCTATGGCACGCGTAAAACATGTTTTTCCGGTTCAGGAAATTGCAGGCTCTCTTGTACCAAAAGGTACTGTCTTCCGCAAAAAAAACTATCGTGACTCGTCCGGACGGGTCATTGCTGAGGGAGAAACCGAGTCCTACATCATCAAGCACCCCCGCAACCTCAAGTCGAAGCCTTACAGCACCAACGAACTCACTACCCACAACAATTTTCGCGAAGTCTCTCTTCAAACCGTCGAGATCCTTCGCCGACCTGTTGAGCGTGCCGGGTGGGAACTGCGCTGGCAGCAGCAACTCAAGCACGGAGAAGCCGGCGCACCTATCGACCCGCGTACCGGTGCCCGTCGCATCTACAAGCGTCTCGATGCCTTCATTCGTGCCTGCCTCCTCCGAGAACTCAAAAAACCGCTTTAACCCGAATCGGCATCAGACCGGATTATAGGTTAACCGCTGCTCCATGCATACACAAAAAGAGAAGCGGCTCACTGCCGCTTCTCTTGTCATGTCCTTTCTGGCAAACACTATGACACCTTCAATCAGGCACTATGCAGACTGAATAATCTGTACTGCTCTCTTCAGTGCCTCTATCAGTTTGTCTATATCCTCCTTGTTGTTATACAACGCCACACTGAGTCTCACTGTGCCCGGCACACCTAAATGCGTTATCAGAGGCTCCGCGCAATGGTGACCCGTTCTTACCGCCACGCCCTGTCTGTCAAGCAGCATACCTGTATCGTACGGGTGTATATCGCCTATGTTGAATGAAATCACTCCCGCCTTTCTCTGACCTTCGGCATATATCTTCATACCTGCTATCTCCCGCAGCCTCTCCTCTGCGTATGCCGTCAGCTCCTGCTCGTGTGCCTCTATCTCATCTCTGCCTGCATTCTCTATATATTCCAATGCCTTTCCGAACACATAACTGCCGATGAAATCAGGTGTACCCGCTTCAAACTTGTATGGCAGTGTGTTGTATGTCGTCTTCTCGAAACTAACGTGCTCTATCATCTCGCCTCCGCCCTCTGCTGGCGGCAGCTTCTCAAGCCATTCCCTCTTGCCGTACAGCACGCCCAAACCCGTCGGACCATACATCTTGTGAGCGGAGAATGCCATGAAGTCGCAGTCTGTCTCCTGCACATCTATTCGTATGTGAGCTGCCGACTGGGCTGCATCTATCGCTACAAGCGCACCTCTTTCATGTGCTGCTCTCACTATCTCCTCCACCGGATTCACTATTCCCAACACGTTGCTCACTTGCGCCACACTCACCAAACGCGTCTTCTCGTTAAGCATCTCTTTGTATGCCGCCATGTCAAGCGTCAGGTCCTCTCTGAGTGGTATTACACGCAACTTTGCCCCTTTTCTCTCGCACATCATCTGCCATGGCACTATGTTCGAGTGGTGCTCCATCGCTGAAACCACTATCTCGTCACCTTCTTTCACCAGCAACTCGCCTGCACTGAACGCAAGCATGTTCAGCGAGTCGGTCGTACCTTTCGTAAACACTATCTCGTCCTTACTCCTGGCATTGATAAAGTCGGCTACACGCTGGCGTGCCTCTTCGTGCTTCATCGTTGCCACCTGCGACAGATGATGCACTCCTCTGTGTATGTTCGAGTTGAAATGGGTGTAAGCATACACCATCGCATCAATCACCTGACGCGGCTTTTGCGTGGTTGCGGCGTTGTCCAAATAAACCAACTCCCTGCCGTAAACCTTCTCCTTCAATATATCGAAATCATCCCTTTTCATCATCTTTCAACTAAAAAAACTTCTTTCCACGGCTCTGCCGATCGTTCCGAGCAAAGCGAGGATAAGAACTTTCAACTTTCAACTCTCAACTAAATAACTTCTCTCAACTCTCAACTTTCTCGTTCACTCTCCACAGCCACACGCTTGCACCTGCCATCACCACTGCCAGCATCATGAACACATATCGCTGAGGCAACAGAAGTGTCACACCGTAATAAGTAAACGAAGCAAGAAGCATAAACAGAAAACTTATCTGGTTGAAATATGCCAGCACTGTGTTCAGTTCGTCTTGTCTCACTGCTCTCTGTATTGCCGCATCCAACGGCACTTTGAACATTCCTCCGCATACTCCTACTATAAACAGCAGCACCGTAAACACTATGTAATGACCTGCATTCAGCAGGAATATTCCTGTCAAACCTGCCACAAGCAACATTCCGTATATAGGTGCACGCTTGATTTCATCGGGGAATTTGTTACCTATCTTGCCGCTTATCACGCAACCTAAACTTATACCTATTGCCGCTATGCACATTATTATTCCCGGCTCGCCTTTCTCAAGTCCCATCGCATCCTGACAATACACTATAGTGCAAAGCTGTATCGTCGTTGCAAACCACCAGAATATGCTCAGTATGTATATCACGCTGTTCAGTCCTTTGTACTTTGCTGCCATCCTATGCGTGCCCTTCATATAGGCAAACGGATTCAGGCTCTCCCTGCTGTCGGTCTTCACCTCATCAGCTCTTATTATCAGTGACGCTACATAACCCGCTATTGCCAATATCACCAACAGACTGCTGTAAACTATAGGCTTGTCCGAGAATTTGTCCACCATGAATGCTGCCAACGCTGTTGCAAGCAGCATGCCCAGAAAACTCAGACTCTCCATGCCGCCCATGCCGCGGCTCACGTTCTCTATTCCTCCTATGTCTCTTATCAGACCGTATTTGGCGGGAGAATACATACTGCTCTGTATGCCTATCAGGAATATCGCAAACACTACCAGGGCTGTAGCCACCATTGTTGACCACGAGTGCTGCTCGAACATATTCGGGTCCTTCAGCAAGAAACCAAGTACTGCCAACAATACTATCGGTATCTCAAGCAGTTTGCACACTCTCACCACTTTCTGCTTGCCATACACCTGCGCGGCTCTGTTGGCAAGAGGTGAGCAGAATATATATGGTAACACCAGCGCGGCACCGGTTATGCTTATCACCATCGGTTTCCACTCCGACGACACCCACCCTGTCACCACCAGCATGCCGAGCATCTTCTGGTAGTTGTCATTCAGCGTTGAGAGAAAGTTTGTAGTATAAAGTGCGTTATACATGGCATACATAAAATTTGCCTGCAAAATTACGTAAACTTTCCCGAATAGCCAAATCTTCTTGCAACAAACAAATCTTTGTATTACCTTTGCGGCATAAAATCAAAACTCTATTATGGAAATTAAAACCTGTCCGCGATGCTCCGCACGCTTCTCTTGTTATCACGACGATGACATCAGTCGGTGCCAATGTGCTTCTGTTCGTCTCTCCAAAGGTGCACGCCTGCACATTGCCCTCCATTTCCCCAATCAATGCCTCTGCATCGACTGTTTGCGCACTATAAACGCCTCATTCCCTGAATGACACTGTAAATGAATAACCGCTTCACTTGATAACCGTATCACTCTCATGAAAGCCCTTCTCACGCACTGGTACATCTGGGTACTGACATACATTCTCGGTATTATAAGTTTGCTTGCAGCTGTCATCAACGATATCGAACTGCTGCTTTTCTTCTCCTTGTTGCTTATGTTTGTAGGCATACTCATGCTTGTCATTCTGCTGATTGCCGCTATCATAATGCCAAAAGCAAAACTCATACGTAAAACCGAAACCATACTCAGTATAACCGCCGGAATCGTATTCTTCTTTGTGGCTGCTTTCTTTGCCGCCGTCGTAATTGGAGTCGGACAGCATCATCCTCCACGCCGCTCGGAAGCAGAAGAACCCGTGTCCGATACCGTAAGTCTTCAAGTTGAAGAACTGCATGATTACCCCGAATTATTGCAATACCCTGACTCTGCCACTACCGGCATGCCATAATTTTTTCAATCCCCAAAAAACATAGCCGACACTGCACACCGGCGTTCCGCACGCAGGTATCAGACATTTTTTATTCCAAATAGTATGGAATTGTTGTCTATTGTCATAAACATGGACAATGCAAATCCCCGGCATCGTATCTTTGCATCATTTCACTGCACATGCATTTTGTGCGCATACAGCGCTGATTTTGTAATTTGTATTACGATACTCGCTTAAAACTTGCATTTTTGAAATAAATGTTGTACTTTTGCAGATTGGAAAATAAGCACAAACAAGAATCATAAACAATATAATTATACAATGAAAAATTTTAATGAGTATAACGGATTGGACCTCGCTGCTGTAGCACGCGAGATGCTTTCCGAGTGGGAGAAGAACAATCTGTTCGAACAGTCGGTAACCACCCGTGAGGGTCACAGAAAATTCCTTTTCTTCGAGGGTCCTCCCTCTGCCAACGGCATGCCCGGCATACATCACGTGCTGGCACGTTCGATAAAGGACACGTTCTGCCGTTACAAGACGATGCGTGGCTACCAGGTGCACAGAAAGGCCGGTTGGGACACTCACGGTCTGCCCGTAGAACTGGGCGTGGAAAAGATGCTGGGCATAACCAAAGAGGACATAGGCAAGAAGATTTCGGTGGACGATTACAACAATGCCTGCCGCCACGAGGTGATGAAATATACGGCGGAGTGGACCAATCTGACCAAACAAATGGGTTACTGGGTTGACCTTGACAACCCTTATATCACTTACGACAACAAGTACATAGAGACATTGTGGTATCTGCTGAAGCAATTGTACAACAAAGGTTATCTGTACAAAGGTTACACCATACAGCCTTACTCGCCTGCAGCAGGAACGGGCTTGAGTACGCACGAGCTGAACCAGCCGGGTTGCTACCGCGACGTGAAAGACCTGACTTGCACGGCAAAGTTCAGATTGCTTGATTCGCCTGTTCAGCATTTGACCGATACTCCTGTTTTCGCCATTGCATGGACCACCACTCCATGGACACTGCCCAGCAACACAGCATTGTGCGTAGGTCCAAAAATCGACTATGTGGCTGTACAGCGTGAAGAAGACGTACTGATTCTGGCTGAAGCACGAATGTCTGCATATCAGAAGGAACTTGGAGAAAATCCTGCTATTATCTGGCGCGGAAAGGGAACCGACCTGGAAGGCATAACATACAAACAGCTCTTCCCTTGGGTAAATCCGGGCGAAGGTGCTTTCAGAATCATCCTCGGCGACTATGTTACCACAGAAGACGGTACAGGTATTGTCCATATAGCACCTACTTTCGGCGCTGACGACAAGAAGGTGGGCGATGCAGCCGGAGTTCCCGGAATGTATCTGCTGACCAATAATTACGGGCTTCGTCCTATGGTTGATTTCACCGGCAAATTCTGGAAAAAGGAAGACTTGGACCCGACCTGGTATGAACAGAATGTAAACGATGAGTTATACAGCAGGTTTGCAGGAAGGTTTGTAAAAAATGCTTATGATCCTACTCTGACCGACAAAGACGAGACTCTTGACTTGCACCTGTGCTTGGACCTGAAGTCTGACGGTCGTCTGTTGAAGACAGAGAAGCATGTTCACACTTATCCTCATTGCTGGCGTACCGACAAACCTGTCATCTACTATCCGCTTGACTCATGGTTCATCCGCAGCACTGCCGCTCGCGACCGCATGATTGCCCTCAACAACACCATCAACTGGCAACCCGAATCCACAGGTACGGGCCGCTTCGGCAAATGGCTTGAGAACCTCAACGACTGGAACCTCAGCCGCAGCCGCTATTGGGGTACTCCTCTGCCTATCTGGCGCACAGAAGACGGCACGGAGGAGATATGCATAGGGTCGATAGCCGAACTAATGGAAGAAATCAACAAATCCGTTGCTGCTGGATTTATGAAAGAGAATCCATGGAAGAAATTCCGTGTAGGTGACTACTCGAAAGAGAACTATGCGCCAGAGGTGATAGACCTTCACCGCCCGTATGTGGACAATATCATTCTTGTCTCCCCCTCGGGCAAACCCATGAAGAGAGAGCTTGACCTGATAGATGTATGGTTCGACTCGGGTGCGATGCCATACGCCCAGATACATTACCCGTTCGAGAACCAGGATGCTCCGCGCACTGCCGACTTCATATCGGAAGGTGTGGACCAGACGCGCGGATGGTTCTTCACCCTGCATGCCATACACACCATGATTGACGATTCTGTTGCCTACCGCAACGTTATCTCCAACGGTCTTGTACTTGACAAGAACGGCAACAAGATGTCGAAACGTCTCGGCAATGCTGTTGACCCGTTCTCGATGCTTGACAAGTATGGCGCCGACGCAGTGCGCTGGTACATGCTCACCAACTCCTCGCCTTGGGAGAACCTGCGCTTCGACCCTGAAGGAGTGGAAGAAGTGCGCCGCAAGTTCTTCGGCACATTGTACAACACATATTCGTTCTTTGCGCTCTACGCCAATGTGGACGGCTGGAACAAAGAGCAGTATGCGGAGAGCAACGACCTGCAGGAGATAGACCGCTGGATACTCTCGAAACTGAACACTTTGGTGAAGGAAGTGACAGAGTACTACGAAACGTACGAGCCAACCCGTGCGGGTCGTGCAATAGAAGATTTTGTAGGTAACAACCTGAGCAACTGGTATGTCCGCCTTAACAGAAAGCGCTTCTGGGGAGGCAGCATGACAGCCGACAAGCGTGCAGCCTACAGCACTCTCTACACCTGCCTGAGTACAGTAGCACAACTGGCGGCTCCTATTGCACCCTTCTATGCCGACCGTTTGTACCGAGACCTGACCGAGGGCGAGACAGTGCACCTGAGCACATGGCCCGAGGCAGACGAGAGCCGGATAGATGCAACGCTGGAGACACAGATGCAGCTGGCACAGCAGGCAACAAGCATGATACTGGCATTGCGCAAGCGTGCCAACAAGAAAGTGCGCCAGCCGTTGCAGAAAGCAGTGATACCCGTAACTGACGAGGCTACGAAGCAGAACCTGCTGCACATGGCGGACTTGGTGAAGACAGAGGTAAACGTGAAAGAACTGCAGATTGTGACCGATGACAAGGCGGTTCAGTTGGTGAAGAAGATACGTCCGAACTTCAAAGTTCTCGGCAAGAAAGTTGGATCACAGATGAAAGCGGTAGCAGCCGAGATAGGCGCTATGACCCAAGAGCAGATAAGGCAGATGGAGAAAGAGTACAAATATCAGCTCTCCACAGTCAACTATGAGCTTATAGCAGAGGATGTGGAGATACTGACGGAGGATATGCCGGGCTGGCTTGTGGCGAACGAAGGACTGCTGACGATTGCTCTTGACATAGAGGTGTCGGACGAACTGATGCAGGAAGGTCTGGCCCGCGAACTGGTCAACCGCATTCAGAACCTGAGAAAGTCGTCGGGTCTGGAGATAACCGACCGCATAGTGGTAGAGATAGAGAAGAACGCCAACATAGATGATGCCGTGCGTAACTTCTCGGACTATATTGCTTCGCAGGTTTTGGCACAGGAATTGAAATCTGTGGACAAAGCGGAGTCGGCTACCGAACTGGACTTCGAAGACTTCAAAGTAAACATCAACATCAAAAAAGCATAACATTATGAAACGCTTAATCTATGGTTTGGCAGCCTGCTGCCTGATTCTTGTGACCTTCAGTTCCTGCAACGGATTCTTCGGTTCGAAGGAGTTTGAAGAAGACCTGCTTATAGGCAAGTGGGAGAACGACAACAATCCGGGTGAGTACTGGGTGTACTCAACCGAGACTACAGCAGACGGCAACTACCAGTACGGTCATACCTGGGATGAGAACGACGACGTACATGAGGAAGACCTGACGAAGTACGGCAACGGCTGGTTCAAGTGGCAACTGGTGAAAGCCGACCTGACACAGATTCACCTTATGGAAAACGGAGGTGCTGAAGTGCCTAAAGTATATACGGTGACGGTGCTTACCTCAAGCAAACTGACCTATAAGGAAGATTTGACAAAGAAAACCATATCGTTTACTAAAGTAAAATGAAACGCTTTTGGAAGATATTCGGTATCACACTGGGCAGTGTGGTAGGCGTGGCACTGGTGGCAGTGCTGGTGGTAATATACATGGTGTTCACTCCGAAGCGGTTGACGCCGATAGTGCGCAGTGTGGTTGACGACTATGTGGCATGCGAGCACGAGGTGGGCGAAGTGGACCTAACGTTCTTCTCCACCTTCCCTGAGTTCGGGCTGCGGATAGACGGTCTCTACCTTGTGAACCCGATGCCGGGTGCGCAGAGCGATACACTGCTTGCCGCGCCGGAGGTAGTGGCACGTGTGGACGTGAAGAAATTCCTGAAGGAGAAAGCACTGGATGTTCACGAGTTGTCGCTCAAGCAGGCAGAAGCCAACATCTTCATCAACGAGGCGGGCAAGAGCAATATCGATGTGTTTGTGCTGCCCGAGGACACAACGGAGGACGACACAACCGCCTTCTCTCTTCCTTTCGACAAACTGAATGTGGAGGCACTGACGCTGACAGCGCCGGTGATTACGTTTGTTGACAAGAAGGACAGCATAGAGGCATCGCTGAGGAACACCACACTGAGTGCAGATGCTGACGGCTGGGAAGACATAGGTGTGCTGCTGAGTGCGGACTATGCGAGTGCCACAATAGGAGAGGAGCAGTATGCGGACAGCATAGCAGTGAGGATAGAAAGCCGTCACACAGGAGTGAATATTGACAGCCTGCGCTTCACGCTGCGTGACGCACGGTTGAGTCTGAACGAGTTCGACATAGCACTGCGGGGAGAGGTGGCCATTCCTGATGATGATATCCGCATTGATGCAGATATACAAACAGGCGAATGGGATATACCGGCATTGCTGAACCTTTTGCCGGAGAGCATCACCAATCTGCTGCAGGGTATTGATATAGACGAGGCAAAGGCACGACTGCAGGCAACAGTTGCGGGTGTATATAATGACAGCACTATGCCGCTTATTGACGCCAGCCTCAGTCTGACAGAGGGCAAAGCAGCGTACATGAAGGTGTTCCCTTACCGAATATCTGACATAGGAGTAGAGGCGGATGCACATATCGACTTGAACAAAAAGCAGGAGTCTGCAGTGAAAATCAACCGCCTGCATGCTCGAACGGGGAAGACGACAATAGACGCCGAGGGCAACATCAGCGAACTGCTTGACGACATGTTGTGCGATGTAAGTGCCAAGCTTGATGTCAACCTGCCTGAGTTCAAGCGCTATTTAGAGTCGGACGGCATAGAGACGGACCTTCAGGGGCGTGCCAAGGGCAGTGCAAAAGCCAAGATACGTATGTCGGACCTGAGCGACATGAAACTGGCGAAAGGCAGCATATCCGGCAATATAGACCTGACAGAATTGCATGTGACATACGACAGCATACTGCTTGATGTGCCGAAGACCAATCTGAGATTCAATATCCCCAACCGCCAGCCCTCTCGCAAGCAGGTAAGTTGGATAGACGCCACACTCAGTCCTGAGAGTGTGAAGGCAGAGATGACAGACCTTGTACGCGCCGACCTTGGTTCTTCAACCATACGTTTGCAGGCATCTGATGTGCTACAGAAGAGCAACATGCTGTATGCAGACCTCGGACTGCAGACAGAGCGGCTTGAGGCAGAGCTTGACAGCATGGGCGCAACGCTGCAGCAACCGGAACTGACAGCGGCTGTGGACTACAACATGAAGGACACAAAACAGGTGCCGACCGTGGATGCAACACTCAAGCTGAATGACATAGCGGGATATTACGACAACATACAAGCTCACCTTGGCAAGTCAACGCTGAAAGCGGCACTTTCGCCAAGCAGCAACGACCGCACCCAGCCCAAGCTGCACGCATCGCTCAATACCGCTTCGCTGAAGGCAACCATGGGAGATGACGTAAAGGCACAGACCGGAGCATTGGCAGTGACAGCAGACGCAGTGCGCGACCCCAAGAAAGAGAACATGCTGCTGCAGTGGAACCCGAGACTGAAGGTTGACCTCAGTGACGGAGAGGCGGAACTGAAGTCGTTTGCAGAGGAGATAATCATTCCGCAAATAAGTTTCGACTACTCAAACAAAGTGTTCAATATCAGCCGCAGCAACATCAACATAGGCAACAGCGACTTCTCGCTCAGGGGTGAGGTACGCAACATAGGCAAGTGGCTTGACAAGGAGGGAAATCTGGAAGGCGAACTGGCCTTCACTTCGCAGCATACCGACGTAAACGAACTGATGGCTCTGACTTCTGCCGACAGCGGCACCGAAGAGACCAAGGAAGAGGCAGAAGCAGCAATGACAGCCGAGGACAAGGAAGCCAATCCGTTTCTTGTGCCGAAAGATGTGGACCTGACGCTGACAACCGACATACGGGAGGCAGTAGTGTTCGACCAATTGGCAAGAGAACTGGGAGGCAAACTGTACGTGAAAGACGGGGTGCTGGTGCTGGAAGAGATGGGCTTTATATGCAATGCCGCCAAACTGCAACTTACGGCAATATACAAGACTCCCCGCCGCAACCACCTGTATGCAGGACTTGACTATCACATGGTTGACATCAACATGCAGGAGTTGGTTAACATGATCCCGCAGATTGACACAATGATGCCTATGCTCCGCAGTTTCCGCGGCAACGGCGAGTTCCACCTTGCGGCAGAAACATTCCTCACCGCGAACTACGACCCGAAATGGAGTACTGCACGCGGAGCGGTAAGCATCACGGGCAAAGACCTTGTTCTGCTTGATTCGGAGACCTTCGGCAAGATAGCGAAGATACTGATGTTCAACCGCAAGACAGAGAACCTGGTGGATTCCATATCGGTACAGGCAACGCTGTTCAAGAAAGAGATAGACATCTATCCGTTCTGCATGTCAATAGATAAATATATGGCTGCAGCAGGCGGCAGACACAATCTGGATATGTCGTTCGACTACCACATATCGCTGCTGAAGCCGCTGTATATAGGTGTTGATGTGCAGGGTACGTTTGACGACCTGAAGATAAAGCCTGTGAAGTGCCGCTATGCACAGGATTTCCGTCCGATAATCCGCAAGGACGTGGAGACGCAGAACGCCACGCTGAAGAAGATGATAAATGAGACTCTGAAGCGTAATGCAAGCATAAAGAGTGAAGAATGAGGAATTAATAATTAAAAATATAAGTATATGAAAGCATTTCGATTTATCAGCCTGCTTATGGTAGGCTTAGTGTGCACCAGTTGCCTTACCACGTTGCTTACCGTGGCTTCCGCTCCGCAAAGGCCTGTAGCAACTACCGTAGTTACAACTCCGGCAACAGTAGTAACCACACCCCAACCAGTGGTATATGCCACTCCTGCAAGCACAACGACCACTGTGAGAACATCGGGTCGCGCCACCACCACCACTGTAAAGGTGAACGCTATGACGACCGACATCAGTCTGCACCTTGACCTTCAGGCAGTGGCTGCGGCTTTTGCACAGTCGGAGTCGGTAGAAGAGTTTGAGATGATACTCAACTCGTCGCGCTACATGATTTCCAACCTGGACCTCAACCACGACGGATACATAGACTATCTGCGCGTGATGGAGGTGATGAACTCCTACAACCACGTGTTCGTCATACAGTCGGTGCTGGCATACAACGTGTTCCAGAATATCGCCACTATAACAGTGGAGATGGGTGCCACTCCGTATTTCCAGATAATAGGTGACCCGTACGTATATGGTACAAACTATATTGTTCAGCCTGTATTTGTAAGGAACCCGCCATTGTACACCGCGTTCCGCCGTGCCGACTATGTGGTATGGCAGTCACCGTATTACTGGGGTTATCTGCCTTCGTACTACTCGAAGCCCGCACCTCAGTATCTGAGTCACTATCAGGCATACGTGACCACATATATGCACAACCACAAGTATTGCCACGAGGTGACTTACCCGACAGTGGTTCACTACACAAACTACATTACCGTAATACAGAATGTATCGCGCAACGACTATCAGACTTCTCATCCAGAGGAATCGTTCAGCAAACGTACATCCGGCATGACATATACTCCTACCGGCAGTACGGCAGCGAGCGGAGTAAGAAATGCGAATGACGTACGTCAGGCAGTGGCAGCAACATCGGTGACCACAACCAACAGCGGCTCGTCGCGTTCTGCTCAGGCTGCAACCAAGACCACTACCACCACATCAGGTTCGTCACGCTCGGCGCAGGCTTCGTCTTCGACTACAACGTCAAGCAGTTCATCTTCACGTTCGGCATCTGCAAGCACTTCAACATCAACTTCGAAGAACACAGCTTCGGCAAATACGGCAGAGACACAGCCCAGACGTGAGACCACAACCACCACTACGCGCACATCGTCAACCACAACATCGTCGTCGCCTTCACGCTCGACAACGACAACCAAGACCACAACCACCACTTCGCGTTCGGCATCGGCATCGACAAACGTTCAGCCCAGCAGAACGACAAGCACAACATCGAAGGTGAACAACGAGGGCCGCGTACGTTCAACATCAACCACCCGTACGACGGTAGAGTCAACATCGCGTTCGGCAGCAAGTGCTTCGCAAAGCCGCTCCGCTTCGACAGAGAGCACCGGAACGAGCCGCAGTGCATCAGCAAGTTCCACCTCAAGGAGCAGCAGGTAACCAAAAAACAGAATAAAGATATGAAACGTTTACTTACAGTAGCAGCAATAGCATTAGCCATGGTAGCATGCAACAAACAGAATCCGTTGTTGTCGGGCACCGAGACCCCTTACGGAGTGCCTGCGTTCGACAAGATAGAGCTTAGTGACTACGAGCCTGCCTTCCGCGAGGCCATACGCCGGTATGAGGCGGAGATAGATGCGATAGTGAACAACGAAGAGGAGCCCACTTTCGAAAACACGGTTGTTGCTCTTGACCGTTCGGGAGGACTGCTGGAAAAGGTGGAAGGAGCGTTCTTCAACGTGTTAGAGGCTGACGGCAACGACAAAATGGACGCCATAGCCGAACGTGTCACTCCGCTTGTGACCGAACTGACGGACAATATACTGCTCAACGAGCAACTGTTTGCCCGCATCAAAGCCGTGTATGAGCAGAAAGAGAGTCTGCAACTCAGCGGTGAGCAGATGCGCCTGCTGACAGAGACATACAAGAGTTTTGTCAACAATGGCGCCAACCTTGGCGAGGAGCAGAAAGAGCGCCTGAAAGAAATCAACCAGCAGTTGTCGCTTCTTTCGCTGCAGTTCGGCAACAACGTAGTGGCAGAGACGAACAGTATCCTGCGTTTTGTAAAGGACGAGTCGGAACTGGAAGGTCTGCCTGAGGGTGCCAAGACAGCGGCTGCAGAGGCGGCAGCAGAAGCCGGAAGACCCGGAGAATGGCTGTTTACACCCAAGCGTACGAGCTTTACGCCGGTGCTGCAATATTGCAAGAACCGTGAACTACGCCGGCAGCTTCTGACGGACTATACTATTCGCGGCAACAGGGACAACGAAAACGACAACAAGACCGTTATCAACCAGACTATGCGTCTGAGGATAGAGAAGGCCAAATTGTTCGGTTACAACTGTCCGGCAGACTATATACTGAACGACTGCATGGCAAAAGACTCGAAGACAGTGAATGAATTCCTACAGTCGGTATGGGCTCCTTCGCTGGCAGCAGCCAAGCGTGAGGCTGCCGAACTGCAACGCATGATGGACAAGGACCTGCCCGGAGAGAAACTGCAGCCATGGGACTGGTGGTATTATGCGGAAAAACTGCGTGCAGAAAAATACGCTTTGAACGAGGAGGACCTGAAGCCCTATTTCGAACTGGGCAATGTGCGCCGCGGAGTGTTCGGATTGGCACATAACCTTTACGGACTGAACTTTGAGCCGCTGAGCGACATGCCGGTGTACAACAAAGAAGTGGAGGTGTTCCGCGTTACGGATGCAGAGGATAACCTTGTCGGCATACTGTACACCGACTACTTTCCGAGAGCAGGAAAGCGCCCGGGTGCATGGATGAACAATATATGTCCGCAGTATGTTGATGCCGATGGCAACGACCATCGTCCGGTGATAATCAATGTGGGCAACTTCAACAAACCTACGAAAGACAATCCGTCGCTGCTGTCAATGGACGATGTGGAGACTTTGTTCCATGAGTTCGGTCATGCTCTTCACGGTTTGCTTTCGAAAGCGACTTACAAGACCCTCTCGGGAACCAACGTGCCCAGAGACTTTGTAGAGATGCCTTCGCAGTTCATGGAGAACTATTGCTACGAGCCGGAGATAATGCGCACATACGCCTTCCACTATCAGACGGGCGAAGTGATGCCTGATTCGCTGATAGATAAAATCAACAATGCCCGCAAATTCAATCAGGGCTTTGTGGAGACCGAGTTGCTGAGTGCTTCTATTCTTGACATGGACTACCATTGCCTTACTGAGGCTGACACCATTGACGTGAACAAGTTTGAGGCTGAGAGTATGCAGAAGATGCAGATGATTCCTGAAATCATAGTACGCTACAGGAGCACTTTCTACAACCATATCTTCACTACCGGCTACGAAGCAGGTTACTACAGTTACACATGGTCGGCAGTGCTTGACTCGGACGCTTTTGCCGCTTTCAGCGAGACAGGTGACATACTGAACCAAGAGGTGGCAAAGCGCTTCCGCCATTTGCTTGAGCAAGGCGGCACACGCGATGCGCAGGAGTTGTGGAACGAGTTCAGGGGAAGACCTGCTGACCCGAGGTATCTGTTAGAGAAGAAGTTTTGAAATATAGCGGCTTCTGCAGAAACAAGGCTTTCACCAAGGAGTGATGAAATATTTTTTGAAGCATATCACGGAACTGACGTGGCTGGCGGGCATCTTGCTGTCAGTGGCAGCCTTGTGCATGTGGATACCTGATTTTGTACAGTCGGTGCCGCTCCTATGGCAAACCATTACAACGATGGTGCTGTCGGTATGCAATGCGGTACTGCTGATGTATCTGCTTTATCAGTCGGGTGTGACGCGTACCCGGTCGGCAGTGCCTCTGTTTTGCTACGTGCTGCTGGTGGGAGCGATGGGCGATCTGCATCAGCAGTGGGACGGTCAGTTGTCGGTATTGGCACTGCAGGCGGTGCTGCTGTTGCTGATGCATGCATACAGGTCCGCCAATGCCGTGCACGAGAGTTTTCTGTGCACGATAGTGCTTTGTACGGCAGCTTTGTTGCAGCCGGATATACTGATAATGCTGCCAGTAGTGTGGATAGGTCTGGCTGTGCAGCGGGCAATGAATGTGAGAGTGATGCTGGCATCGCTGATAGCGGCAGGTGTGTTCGGTCTGTATATGTGGATATCTTCCATGCTTTATCCAGATGCTTTCTCCGTGGTCAGTATAAATGATGCTTTCCGGCATGAACTGCCTATGGCGGAAAATCTGTTGCAACCGGCTGTTCTGACAGTGTTTGCCATAGTGTTTGCCGTGATTTCGCTTACAGGCTTCGCGCGCGAGAACAGCCGTGCCCAGTCGCTGGTGCTGATTATGCTGATGCTGACAATTGCGGGGGTGGTAATGATGTTTTTCCCTCCTGCATACTTCACGTCGCTCATGTCAACGGCCGCCTATTGTTCGGCGGCTCTGGCAGTTTACTGCTTCTGCTCAAGACAGTCGGTTGCGATGGGTATAATATTCATAATGTATATCCTCATATCGCTGTCGGTTTTTGTCATTACATTAATCAAACCATTTTAAAACAATATTAAACGAGTACAATTATGCAATTACCGGAAAACGCCAATCGTCCGTTGAAAGAGGGCGAACAGTACAAACCGATTCTTCCTGCTGACAGCAACTTCGCAGAAGTGACACCATATTCGGTCAGTATGGGTGTTTTGATGGCAGTGATATTTTCTGCTGCTGCAGCCTACCTGGGACTGAAGGTAGGACAGGTGTTCGAAGCTGCCATTCCTATTGCTATTATAGCCGTAGGTCTGTCGTCAGCTCTCCGCCGCAAGAATGCCATCGGCGAAAACGTGATAATCCAGTCGATAGGTGCATCGTCGGGAGTGATAGTGGCAGGTGCGATATTCACTTTGCCGGCACTGTATATCCTTCAGGCAAAGTATCCCGATATAACCGTCAACTTCATGCAGGTGTTTATGGCATCGCTGCTCGGAGGCTGTTTAGGAATATTGTTCCTTATTCCTTTCCGCAAGTATTTCGTGAGCGACATGCACGGCAAGTATCCTTTCCCCGAGGCAACAGCCACAACGCAGGTGCTGGTATCGGGCGAGCAGGGCGGCAAGCAAGCCAAGCCTCTGATATGGGCGGCAGCGATAGGCGGAATATACGATTTTGTAGTTTCCACGTTCGGGTTGTGGACAGAGGAGCTGTCAACCCGCATGACAGGTTGGGGTGAAGCGCTGGCAGCCAAGTGGAAACTGACGTTCTCGGTCAACACGTCTGCTGCGGTGCTGGGCTTGGGATACATAGTAGGACTCAAGTATGCCGCCATCATCTGCTGCGGTTCGCTGTTTGTATGGTGGTTTCTGATTCCGCTGCTGGGCATGACAACAGTTGACAGCGTAATGCTCAGCGACAAGGATCCCCAGTGGATTTTCAGCAACTATGCGAGATATATAGGCATAGGTGCTATAGCGATGGCTGGAGTGATAGGCATAGTGAAGTCGTGGGGTGTGATAAAAGGTGCAGTGGGTCTGGCAGGCAAGGAGTTGCGGGGCAAAGGCAAGCAGGTGGCGCAGGCTGCAGTGCGCACGGAGCGTGACCTGAGCATGCGCTTTCTGTTGATAGCTGTTTGTGCAGCGCTGCTGATAGTGTTCGTGTTCTTCTGGTTGGGTGTGATACATAATTTCTGGCAGGCGCTGATAGCATGGCTTGTGGTGACGGTGATAGCATTCTTGTTCACTACTGTAGCCGCCAATGCCATAGCCATAGTGGGCAGCAACCCCGTGAGCGGAATGACGCTGATGACGCTTATCATTGCCTCCGTTGTGCTGGTAGCAGTAGGACTGAAGGGTACTTCTGGAATGGTAGGAGCGATGGTGATAGGCGGTGTGGTATGCACAGCATTGAGCATGGCTGGCGGATTTATCACCGACCTGAAGATAGGTTATTGGATAGGCTCTACTCCGAAGAAACAGGAGTCGTGGAAATTCTTGGGCACATTGGTGTCGGCAGCAACTGTGGGAGGTGTGATAATAATACTCAACAAGACATACGGTTTCACGGGTGACAATGCGTTGGTAGCCCCTCAGGCGAATGCCATGGCTGCGGTTATAGAACCGCTTATGATGGGTCAGGGAGCACCATGGCTGCTGTACGGCGTAGGTGCAGTGCTGGCACTGCTGCTGAATCTGCTGGGTGTGCCCGTGCTCGCGTTTGCGCTGGGAATGTTTATTCCTTTGCAATTGAACACACCGCTTGTAATAGGCGGTTTCATCTCATGGCTCATGTCGCACGGCAAAGACAAAGAGCTGGCTCAGCTGCGTCAGGACAAGGGTACTCTGATTGCTTCGGGCTTCATAGCAGGCGGTGCATTGATGGGAGTTGTTTCTGCTGCCATACGTTTTGCAGGTGCCGACTGGTGGCTCAAGAGCTGGGCGGAGTCCGGATGGGCACAAATGACAGGCATTATAGCATACATTGCTCTGATAGCATACTTTATTTCCACTTCTTACAAAATCAAGAAATATAAATAGAATCCCGAAATCTATTTTATTCGGAGTATAGGTCAATTATTCATATACTGTTAGTATAAAACAAGAGAAACGGAATTAGTCCGCTTCTCTTGTTTTATTCTGCCCGATACAGACAAAACATCTTATCTTATTCTTAAAGTTTGGGACCTGCTGCAACCAGTGCCTTGCCTGCTGCATTGCCTTCGTACTTAACGAAGTTCTTGATGAAGCGTGCTGCAAGGTCTTTAGCCTTCTCTTCCCAAACAGCTGCGTCAGCATAAGTGTCGCGAGGATCAAGGATAGCAGGATCAACACCTGGCAGAGCGGTAGGTACCTCAAAGTCGAAGAAAGGAATCTTCTTGGTAGGAGCCGACTTGATGCTGCCGTCGAGAATAGCATCGATGATGCCGCGGGTATCACGAATGGATATACGTTTGCCTGTGCCATTCCAACCTGTGTTTACAAGATAAGCCTTGGCGCCGCTCTTCTCCATCTTCTTAACCAGTTCCTCAGCATATTTGGTAGGATGCAGTTCGAGGAATGCCTGACCGAAGCAAGCCGAGAAAGTAGGAGTAGGCTCGGTGATTCCGCGCTCTGTTCCTGCCAGTTTGGCTGTGAATCCGCTCAGGAAATAATACTTGGTCTGCTCGGGAGTAAGAATCGAAACAGGAGGCAGAACACCGAATGCATCAGCCGAAAGGAAGATAACGTTTTCTGCTGCGGGACCTGCAGATATAGGACGGACAATCTTCTCAATATGGTCGATAGGATAGCTTACGCGTGTGTTCTCGGTAACCGACTTGTCAGCGAAGTTGATTTTGCCGTTCTCATCAACGGTAACGTTCTCCAGAAGGGCATTACGACGGATGGCATTGTAGATGTCAGGCTCCGACTCTTTATCAAGATTGATAACCTTTGCATAGCAGCCGCCTTCGAAGTTAAATACTCCGTTGTCGTCCCATCCATGCTCGTCGTCACCAATGAGCAGACGCTTCGGGTCAGTACTCAGAGTGGTTTTGCCTGTACCGCTGAGACCGAAGAAGATGGCAGTGTTCTTGCCCTGCATGTCAGTGTTAGCGGAGCAGTGCATAGAAGCGATGCCGCGGAGAGGCAGGTAGTAGTTCATCATAGAGAACATACCTTTCTTCATCTCACCACCATACCATGTGTTGAGGATAACCTGCTCACGGCTTGTAGTATTGAAAGCAACGCAAGTTTCGGAGTTGAGACCGAGCTCCTTGTAGTTCTCAACCTTGGCAAGAGAAGCATTGTAGATGATGAAGTCAGGAGTGAAGTCCTTCAATTCTTCTTCTGTAGGACGGATGAACATGTTCTTAACGAAGTGAGCCTGCCATGCCACCTCAACGATGAAGCGAACAGCCATGCGGGTGTCCTTGTTGGCGCCGCAGAATGCATCAACAACATAAAGTTCCTTACCTGAGAGTTCTTTAACAGCAAGAGCCTTAACCTTTGCCCATACTTCTTCCGACATCGGGTGGTTGTCGTTCTTGTACTCGTCAGTTGTCCACCAAACGGTGTCCTTCGAGTTCTCGTCCATAACGATGTATTTGTCCTTGGGCGAGCGTCCAGTGTAAATACCGGTCATTACGTTCACTGCCCCGAGTTCGGTTTCCTGGCCCTTCTCGTAACCGGTAAGGGCAGGGTTGGTCTCTTCTGTAAAGAGATATTCATAACTCGGATTGTAAGCTTTCACAGTGGCACCTGTGATGCCGTACTGAGTCAAATCTAATGTTTTCATTGTTATATATAATTTATTGTTATTATTTACATGTTTTCATTCAGCCATAATAGGAAAACTATTTCTGACTGATGTCCGGCATTGCACCTTGTATAATAATGTATCCACTTTATCCGCCCAACCTTGCAAAGCAGACCCTTCTTAAGGCGCTACAAAGATAATATAAAAACCTGAGCACAGCAAATTTATTACGGATTTTTTTCCATAATTATATTCTATGGTATTCAAATATGACAAAGAATACCTCGATTTTGCAACCTCCGCATTACAAAAATTATTTTTATACCCCAAAATATGCTATAAAGCATAATTTTTTGACATAAATATTTGCGTATATGAAAAAAGTGCAGTACTTTTGCACCGTGTTTTTCATGGTATTAGATTTAAGGTTAAGTAAAGATTGTGGTTGTCGCGATGACAACCCTTCTTTTTTTATATATATACCTGTCATGTAATCAGCATGAAATCATCGACAAGTCGATGTTTACGACAATTACCGATATAAAAAAGACGAGATTGAGTCTCGTCTTTTTTTGTTTGTCACCAAGAGTTTCGCTTAATCAACTCCTATCTGATTTCCAACAGTTGACATTGCACAGCGGAAGCCGATAGTAGAGCTCGATTTGTCCTCGTCAAGATAACGACGTGTGCTGGGGTTGAGCCAATAGATGCGGTCACGCCATGAACCACCTTTATATACGCGCGAAGACTTGGTGATACGCGGAGCAAGGATATCCGTAGGATCAATTTTAACTTCAGTAAGATTTTCTACTCCAACTGTGTCAAGCGGATAGTCTGTATTAATCAGCGAGGCAAAGTCGCCGTCTTTCCAGTCACGTTTGTCATCCGAACCGGAGAATTCAAGAGCTATACCTCCTAACGAATCTATCACAAATGATGTTCCGTTATTGCCATCCACCTTTGTTGGACGCATGTAAATATTACCACGGAAAGAGTTATACTCGCTTGTCTCTTGATTGGATGTCTCGCGATAGACATCAAGCACCCATTCGTTGACGTTACCCGCCATGTTGTACAAACCGAAATCATTAGGCATAAACTCATCAACTGGAGCAGTGATTACATACTTGTCATTGAGTGCTCCGCTCACACCCATCATATCGCCTCTGCCGCGTACAAAGTTAGCCTGAAGCTGACCCTGCTGCTTCTTTGTGAGGTTGCGGGGATGATAGCCTGACCACGGATAAACTTTTCCTTCCACTGTCAAACCGTCCTCGCCAGCAACAGGAGCATATGCAGCAAATTCCCACTCTGCTTCTGTTGGCAGACGATAACCTACTACCAAAATGCCATCTGAAACTTTTACCTTACGCTCCATTCCATAAAGATCCGTCTTCGGTTTGTTACCATATTCAGGCTCATACTCAGCTATATAAATATATTTCTGAGTATTGAACACAAACTTGTCACGTACCCATTCGTATGAAGGACGATACATTGTTATTGTATTCTCCGGATCATCAGGATCGGGCACCTCAAGTTCATCCATATAATAGCCCGGATACATTGTTTCCCACTCATCTTTATATGCCTCGTCATCAGTAGGCTGCAAGTCGGCAAAAGGTGGATACTGAATAGCGCCTGCATTGATAAGTGCAAGTTCATTTACGCGGTCGGTACGCCAGCGCGAATAAGCCATTGCCTGTTTCCAGCTCACACCCACTACGGGATAGAAACTGAAGGCCGGATGACGGAAATAGTTCTCCAAATAAGGCTCGTTATATGCCATTTCCTCACGCCATACCGTAGTGTCAGGCAATACCTGATTTACAAGTTCGGGAGCTGTAGGACCAAACACAACCTCCATCCAATGCAGATACTCACGCCAGTTGAGGTTGCTCACTTCGTATTTGTCCATATAGAACGAACTTACAGTTACATTGCGCTGCGAGTTGTCACGCGGAGCAGTGATAAACTCATCTTTCTCTCCAACCATAAATGTACCGCCTTGAATGGGCACCATACCTGTAGGGGTACCGCTATGCACATCGGCAAGGGCTTCGAAATTGGTAGTTCTCTCATTAAAATAATTCCAACCCGTGGTATTGGAAATCTTTGTGTTCAATTCTCTTGACTGACATGCTCCAAACACTACTACGAGCGACAAAAGGGCAATTTTGATTCCTCTATTCATATTTTGTGAGTTAATTGATTATACATTTTATTTATGTTCCAAAGGTCATTTTCCACAACCATACAACATTCAGCCTGCAAAGTTACATTTTTTTTTGCAATATCACCAACAATTACTGCCAAAAACAGCAAAAAAAAGTGTTTTTCTTCAAAAAAAACGTCAAAAAGTGCTGCTTTCAGTAATTTTCATGACGAATTATAAGTTTTTTATTGTAACTTTGCGCACTGATGACAATACATTTCAATATTTACGGCAGACTTGTATGCTCTGATAATCCTCTTCTGATGGCAATCATAAATGCCACAGATGATAGTTTTTATGCACCTTCAAGGTGCACGGGAAACTATGATATCTTATGTATGACCGAGAAAGCTCTCAACGAAGGTGCCGACATTATTGACATCGGAGGGTGCTCTACCCGCCCCTCCTCCACTCCTGTAGATTTGGAAACAGAGTGGAAAAGAGTTGACATGGCAATAGGCACCATCCGAAGCAGATTTGCCGACACATTGTTGTCATTGGACACTTTTCGGGCAGAAGTGGCATCACGCGCAATAAGCAAATACGGTGGCATGATTATAAATGACATAAGCGGTTGCTGCGACAGCAATATGCCCGAAGTGGCAGCGGCATCAGAAGTTCCATACGTGCTTACTTTTTCGGAACAGACAACTGCCACGACTACCCTGACTGAAGAAGCTATCGACTTTTTTGTCCGAAAAACCGACATGCTTCACAAAGCGGGTGTAAAAGACATAATTATCGACCCGGGATTTGGTTTCGGTAAGAACGTAAAGCAGAATTGGATTCTTCTAAGAAATATGCAGCGGCTTCGCATACTTGGCAAACCTATATTGGCAGGGATATCCAGAAAACGCATGGTGCGCCATGTGTTAAACTGCTCTGAAGAAGAAGCTCTTAACGGCACTACCGCCTCAAATATGGCAGCTCTTTTGAATGGAGCAAACATACTCAGGGTACATAACGTAAAACAAGCTAAAGAAACCATATTGTTGTTTAACCAAATGACTGAAACAGATTAACTCTTAAATGATGGGATTTCAAATTGGATTCAAAGACATAATTGATATTCTGCTTGTGGCAATCATACTCTATGAGACCTTCAGAATACTGAAACGCTCCGGCGCTGTTAACGTGTTTTGGGGGATACTGGCATTCATTCTCGCTTGGTTCATAGTCTCATACGTCCTGGCGCTCGAACTTAGCGGAGCCTTGTTTGACCGAATAATTTCCGTTGGGGCAATAGCTCTGATTGTTATCTTTCAGGATGAAATCCGGTTGTTTTTCTCCCGCATAGGTTCACGATTCTCTCTTGATGCCATTCACCGCAGTCTGCATACCAACAAACAGCAGAAGGCAGACGAACACAACGTCATGCAGATTGTTCTTGCATGCAAACACATGGCAAAACAAAAGACAGGTGCATTGATTGTCATAAGCCATGGACAAGATTTACGAGAATATGCCGAATCAGGCGAACTCCTTGATGCTACTATCAGTGCACGATTGATAGAAAACATCTTTTTCAAAAACACACCGCTACATGATGGAGCACTTATTATCACTAAAGGTAAACTGCACTCCGCAGCCTGCATTCTGCCCGTGTCGAAAAACACCACCATACCGCAACGATACGGTCTGCGCCACAGAGCTGCTCTCGGCATTGCCGAGAAAACAGATGCACTGGCAATCGTTGTTTCGGAAGAAACAGGAAATATAAGCGTAGCGATGAACGAACAGATACACAACGTCAAGATTGACGAACTTGAACAGATTCTTTCAAAAGAAATGCTGAGCAACTAAAGCCCGGCATTTTTTTATATACTATAGCTATTGATATCTTTCTGCGCCAGCCGTCAGTGGCTGACATGTCCGCGGTAAGCATCGCGGCATATCACGCAGCCACGTTTCTCCGGCAATTGGAACAGATATGTTGCCTTTATGCCCACCATAAGGTTGTTGACCTTTGATTCGGCAGCCGCTTTAGTGGAGAATATATGATTGATGGTAATGTTCTGCATTTCGCCTGTCGAATAAGTCTGAGGCAGAGAGATGTCGTCATTATTGCCTTTCTTGTGCATATTCAGAATACCATAGTCAACAAACAATGCCACTCTCCAGTAGTTTTTCTCTTTCGGCACATCCCAACCCGAACCAGATGCTGTCTCCACAAACCTGTATCCTATCTCGGCAGATGCCATTACCTGCGGTTTGAACTGAACACTGGCAGGTTTCTGAGATACAAGATAATCGGTAAAGGCACCGTGATTGGGCATAACCGGCGCAGGCGATGGCAGGTCGTGATACTGCATCTCAGAACTTACAAGGGCCTCGGCAGAAGAAACAGCCACCAGACTCATATCCAACTTGGCTCCGGCAAGGAAATAAAAATGTTTGGCAGCGGCACCTATCATCACAGGCACCTGCACTGACAAATTGGTGTAACTGTCGTGCCTATGGTTCTGATTATATACATAATCAAACATATCGCCACCGCTAATCGGGTCATCGTCAGTCATATCAGGCAACGTATCCTGCTTGGTTCCCACGTTGACAATGCTGTGAGTAATATTGAAACCAAATCCAAGGTCAAGCAGAAAAGCACCAACACGCATCTCATAGCCTGCATGAATCCCTGCGCCGAAGCCTCCGCTTATGTGGGAAGCCACATCTTCTATCTTGTACTGATAAGAAGCTTCGCCCACCTGACCGGATACAAAAATATAGTTCTTTACTTGCGCTCCTACAGACGCACAAAGAACAGCGGAAAAGAGAATGGTTAATAAGCGTTTCATAGCGTTTTTCTTGCGTATTCGGAAAAGTTGCCGTACCTTTGCACACACTTTTCAGACTGCGAAGATACTGACAATTCTGCAAATCAACAAATTTAATTTAAAAATTGTCAATTTTTCGTACAGAATTGAAAAAATACCACACTTTATATATACATTATGTCAGAAAAACAATTCAAGAGAACACTTGTAACATCCGCACTGCCGTATGCCAACGGACCCGTGCATATCGGGCACCTCGCAGGAGTGTACGTGCCTGCCGACATCTATGTCAGATATCTGCGTCTGCAAGGCAAACCGGTGCTGTTTGTCGGCGGAAGCGATGAACATGGCGTACCGGTAACTATCCGTGCACGCAAAGAAGGAATAACCACACAACAGGTTGTGGACCGCTACCACAACCTTATCAAAGACTCGTTCGAGCAATTCGGAATATCATTCGACGTATACAGCCGTACCACTTCGGCCGTTCACCACAAGCTGGCTTCCGACTTCTTCCGCAAACTATATGATGACGGAAAGTTCATACAGCAAACCACCGAACAGTTCTACGATGAGGAAACAAAGGAATTCCTTACCGACCGCAACATACGCGGCGAATGTCCGCACTGCCACAGTCAGGGTGCATACGGCGACCAATGCGAGAAATGCGGCCGCACTCTCTCGCCCGACGAACTGATAAACCCGTACAACGCAGTCAACGGCAATCCTCTCACCAAGCGTGCCACCACTCACTGGTATCTGCCTCTCGACCAATACCAGCAATGGCTTGAGCAATGGATACTGGAAGAGCATAAAGAGTGGCGGCCCAACGTCTACGGACAATGCAAGAGTTGGCTTGACGGCGGTCTGCGACCCCGTGCCGTAACACGTGACCTCAACTGGGGTATTCCCGTACCTGTTGAAGGGGCGGAAGGCAAAGTGCTATATGTCTGGTTCGATGCACCAATCGGCTACATAAGCAACACCAAGGAACTGTGCGATGCACAACCCGGCAAGTTCGGCAAGTGGGAGACATGGTGGAAAGACGAGAGCACAAGGCTCATCCACTTCATCGGAAAAGACAACATCGTGTTCCACTGCATTGTGTTCCCCTCCATGCTCAAAGCAGAAGGCAGTTACATCCTGCCTGACAATGTGCCGTCAAACGAGTTCCTCAATCTCGAGGGAGACAAAATAAGCACCTCGCGCAACTGGGCTGTATGGCTCAACGAGTATCTTGACGACTTTCCCGGCAAACAGGACGTGCTGCGATATGTACTTACCGCCAATGCTCCGGAAACCAAGGACAACGACTTCACTTGGGCGGATTTTCAAGCACGCAACAACAATGAGCTTGTGGCTATCTACGGCAACTTCGTCAACCGCGCACTCGTGCTTACGCACAAGTACTTCGAAGGCAAAGTGCCGGCACAAGGCGTTCTCACCGACTACGACAATGCCACTATCAACGAGTTCCGCGACATCAAACTCCGTCTTGAACAGTTGCTCGACCAGTTCCGCTTCCGCGATGCACAGAAAGAGGCTATGAACCTGGCACGCATAGGCAACAAGTATCTTGCCGACACAGAGCCGTGGAAACTTGCCAAGACCGACATGCAGCGCACTGCCACCATACTCAATCTCGCACTGCAGATTGCAGCCAACCTCAGCATCGCATTCGAGCCGTTCCTTCCGTTTTCATCGGAGAAATTGCGCAATATGCTTAATCTTACGAATGCTGACTGGAACAGACTCGGCAATACCGATCTTCTGGCAGAATCAGCCACTGTTAACGAGCCTTCTCTCCTCTTCGAGAAAATCGATGACAGCGCCATTCAGGCACAGCTCGACCGCCTTGCCCGCATAAAGAAAGAGAATGAAGCCGCCGCATGGCAGGCTCCTCAGGTGAAAGCACCCACTTGCATCGAAGAGTTCGATAAAACCGACATCCGCGTAGGCACCGTGCTCGAATGTACCAAAGTAAAGAAGTCCGACAAACTGCTGCAGTTCAAAATTGATGATGGAATGGGCGGCAGAACCATACTCTCAGGCATTGCTCAGAGTTATCCCGACCCGCAGGAACTTGTAGGCAAACAAGTTCTCTTTATCGCCAATTTCCCGCCACGCAAGATGATGGGAATAGAGTCACAGGGCATGATTCTCTCTGCTGTCAATGCTGACGGCAAACTGGTGGTTACAACCGTCAGCAAGCCTGTAAGAAACGGAGTGCAGGTAGGCTGACCACATCTGGCATTCAAAGAAAGTTTCCGGCGTTAACCAATGGTTGATGCCGGAAACTTGTTATGTTATGTCTCTTATTGCCTCTGCTTCAGAAAGCATAGCTTACACCGAGCAAGAAGTTGATGCCTTGCGACTGATAGCCGTAGAACACATCATGCTTGCGGTTAAGCAGATTGTTGAGTTGCAAGTAGCAGGAGAGCCACTTGTTCACGTTGTATTGCGCACCCACATTGAGGTCTATCACAGGCTTTAGCGCCACTGCTGTGGCGAAAGTGCTTGTATCAAGCGCATATGCTCCACCCGAGAACCAGTTCACGGTATATACCGACCATTTCGAGTCTATCTTGCCGTCCACTCGAAGGTTCACTCCCCATGTCGGGCGGTCAAGTATATGATTGTCCGGTATCTGGTACAAATTATTGAAATTCTTGTCTCCCTTCCATATATTGTAAAATCCATCGAGAGAAATGAACACTATATCCTGGTAATGGTAGTGAAAACGTGCACCTATCTGCCAGCGCTGATAAGGCTCCGACACAAGGTCGAAATATCCGGTGAACTTGTTGTCGGCATCAGTTGACGGGCGGAAGAACACGTCATACTTGGTGTACTTGTAATCAGCATATATATCCATCAGGAAGTTGGCATGAGGACGAATTTTGAAACCGAGGAAAGCATCTACGGGAGTGTACGTGCGGTTGGCACGGGTGCTGATCTCGTTTTCCGCATACAGATATCTCAAGATTCCGAAATGTTCGCGCACACTGCTTGTGGCATACTCACCCTTTGCTCCGCCGTAAAGCGCTAACCATGTAGGAGTAAGTTTGGCTTCAAAACTCACGTTGGGTGACGGCAGAAACAGTTTGCCTTTGCCCACGCACATATCAAGGTTCACCCCTACATGAATCATGAACCTCTTGCCGTTGTAGGCATAATACGGTTCAAGTTTGATGGCGTGATAATCGGTCGAGTCTGCTGAGTGTATAGTGTTGTCATGCAGAGGGTCGTTGATGAACTTTACCAAAGAGTCGCGGTTGAATGTGTACAGATGGTTTTCTATGTGCAGGTCGGCTCCTACATGATGCACGTCCTTCTGCCATTCGAACATCAACTCGCTGTTAATGGTATGTTCCACCGTGTTCTGCTTCATCACAAACGCTTCATAACCCGTCTTCACCAAATATTTCACGTCTGCCCCAGGCAGTGAGCGGACACCTATACGGGTGTCTATCTCCCATTGGCTGCTCTTGTCCGCTTTCGCAAAGTCTGAATAGTGGTTCAGATTCAGGGTGGAGAAATCACCGCGCATCTTGCCGAGGTCGGTATAGGTGAAATATTTGCCGTAGCGGGTGAAGAATATATTCTCCGCATCCACACCGAAAAACAATTGTGTCTTGTCGAATATGCGGTTGATATCCATTCCCAACGATGAGTGCGAAAGGGTCTTCCTTCCCCACTGACCAAGATGATGGGCATTCAAATCGAGCGAGAGTCCGCGCTTCTCTGTAAGATTGTAGTTGAAGTCGAACAATGTGGCAGAATGTCCTATTCCTCCGCGCAGGAATCCGTTGAGCGGACGGGGCATGATAAAATTGGTGGGCGCATAACCCAGATTTACCTGCTCTGTAGGATCCACGTCTCTCATCGGTTCGGCATATTCCGAGAAACTGATTTCGGTTTTTGAGATCGGGGCCTCAAGCACCTGAGGGGCTATGTCCAGTTTGCCCGCACCCTCGATCACCGGTTGGAACTCGCGCTCCACCTCCACCACACGGGTAATGGTGTCGTTCTGGGCATACACGCTCAAAGCCGACATACATAATCCTATTATCAGAAACTTACTCTTCATCATCGTCCTCCTCCACTTGTTTTGCATTTTCCGCTGTTTCTATCTCTTTCAGCTTGTCTTCCACCATAGTCTGCACATCGTCCTGTGTGCGGTAGTTCTGCTTCAGTGAAAGCAAATACTGCTTGGCTTGGAAGAGGTCACCCCGCTTCACGTATATATCCGACAGCAGAACAAAACTCCGGGCCAGCCAGTATTGCTGCTGCGTATTCATCGATGCGAACTCCATAATCTGAGCCTCCGAGCCGTCAAGGTCGCCTGTCTTGAAGTATATCTCGGCAAGCAGATACTTCGATTCGGCACCAGAGGCAGTCCGTACCTGCGAACTGGTCTGGCGCAGGTCATTTATTGCAAGATTGTCCTCGCCGAGCGCTATATACGCTTTCGCTCGGTTGTATGCCGCCTCCTGTCTCAGGTCTGAGGATACCGAATTGTCAACCAGTATCTCACTCGCAACATTAACCGTTGTCGGGTGGTCTCCGAGATAGTAGCTGCAACGCAGCACTCCTAATCGGGCGGCATTTACCTTGTCCTGTTTGCCCGCCACTGTCTGCAGTCGGCTGAAGTAGGTGAGCGCCGTCTTGTAGTCGGCTTTGTCGTAACTTATCTCCGCCACACGTGTAAGCGCTTCTTCCATATACTGGTTGCCGCTTATGTCGGCAAGAGCCTTGAACTCGCGCATGGCATCGTCTTTCCTGTCCGAACGGTAATAGCTGTCGGCAAGATAGTATTGTGCAGTGGTGCAGTATCTCCCTCCCGAACAGTACTGGGTGATGTATTTGCTTAGTCCGGCTATCGCCTGCGTGTAGTTCTGCAGCATGTATTGCCGCTCGGCAGCCACGTAGGTCAGCGAGTCTTCGCGGGCATCCGTCTTCATGTTGATTCGCCCGAGCGACTTCGTGTATGCCAGATATTCAGCCACGTTGTCGGTCTCAATGTATGCCGCTTCCAGTCCGTCAAGAGCACTATACGCCTCTTCGCTGCCCGGATACGACTTTATCACCTGCTTGTAGCCGTCTATCGCCTTTGCATACTGCTTGTCGTTGTAATAAATCATCGCCTTCTCCAATGCCGCCTTGCGGGCCATGTTCGAGCGAGGGTACGACTTCAACAGCTCCTCGTAAGCACTTATGGCTCCCTGGTTGTTGTTGCGCTGAAGCTCCGCACGCGCCATCTCATACAAGGCATCGTCGGCGTAGTCCGACTTAGGATACTTCTTCACCAGACTCTCCAGCACGCTTATCTTCTCTGAATAACGCTTCATCAGTCCCAATGCGTAACCGCGCTGGAAGATGGCATAGTCGGCTCCGGCACCTGCCGCTGATGCCACCTTGGCATAGCAGCTCTCAGCCTCCACAAACCGACGGGCATTGAAGTAGCAGTCGCCAGCACGGTTCATGGCATCGCTGTACGTGGCAAGTTGCGGGTCCGCAGTCTTGGTGTAGTCGGTGAAGCAGGTCAGAGCTTCGCTGTATTTCTTCTGGGCGAACAGAGTGTATCCTAACGAGTAATTCACTAATCCGTAGTTGCTGCTCTTCTTTGCGTCAGGCTGCTTGAGCATGGTCCGCAAGTCCTGCTCCGCACCGGCATAGTCGCCCGACTTGTATCTGCTTTCCGCCCGCATGAAGTAACTCTCGGTCTTGTATCCGGCAGTCTTGTCGGTTGGCGTTGACGAAGAAACGTCATTGTCTATCACCTCTGTGAACCAGCGCTCCGCCTCTTCGTTCTTGCCCTGCATGTACGCGTCTGCGCCCAACTGGTAGCGCAGATACTGCTTGGTCTGCTGCATCTGCGGGGTGGGCGATTCTATGCTGTTCAGTGCCTCAAGAGCAGAGGCGTAGTTCTTGCTCTTGGTGAAAGCGTCGCATAGCAGCTCGTATATGTGCTCTTTGTACTCCGACTGCGGATACTCTTTCAGGAAATCGGTGAAGGCGGTTACGCTTTCTCCCAAGGCTGACGAACTGTTGTAGGTGGTGAGGGCGTAGTTGTACATCGCCTCCTCCCTTATCTTGCTGTCATAGTCATATCGCATGGCGGCGGCGTATGCCATCTTGGCTGCCTGGGTGTCGTTGATACGCATATACGCGTTGCCTAAATGGTAACATGTGTTCTGCGTCAGCTCGTCATCCTGCTTCTTCACCTTGAGCAGATAACTGATGGCGTCGTGCCAGTCTTCCAAACGGTAGTACGACATACCAAGCAGATACATGTCGCTGCGCTCGGGTTCTTTGTTCAATGCCGCTATCTGGCGGTCGTAAACTGACAGTTGGTCAACTGCATCCTGATATTTCTCCTGACGATAGTATATCTCGCCTATCATGCGGTGCAGCTCGCCGTTATTGGGGTTGTCCTTGTCGTTCTCGAGCAGTTGCTCAGCACGCGACTGTACCTCGTCAAACTGCCCTTGTGAGTAATATATCTGTATTATATAGTAAGGAACAATATCCTTGTATGTCTCCGTCTTCTCTATAGCCAGAAACTCGGGCAATGCACGGCCGTAGTTCTGCATTGAGTACTGGCAATATGCATAGTAGTATTTTGCCTGCAGGTTGTAGCGGGTGTTCATCTCCTTCAACTTGCCGAAACTGCTTGCCGCCTTTTGCGGCTCGTTCATCTTCACAAACGCATATCCTCTATAGAAATGGAAGTCTGCCTGATGAGGGCGGAACAGTTCGTTCACATGCACTTTCTCAAACTCACGCAGAGCCTGCTTGTTCTTGTTCTGCTCCACAAGCAGCGTACCGAGCATGAAGTGCACCTCGCTCGCGTACGGAGTGTAGGTGTTCTGCTTCATGTACGCCTGCAACTGACGGCGTGCGTCTTTCCTCCGCATCTCGAAGGCATTGGCGGCAAGATAAAACTGCCTCTGACCCTCATGCGTCTTCCCCTTGTAGGCATTAAGAGCACGCTCCGAGGCTCCCCATTTGCCCTGCATGTACAGCTCCACTCCGTCGGCGTATGCAGCCTCCGCGGAACTGTATATTTCGCTGTATTGGGCATAGACAGCCGACACACAAACAAGCAATGCCGCTAATGCTGATATCATTCTTTTTTTGTTCATATTCCAAACCTGAGAACTGTTAGCCAAAACTGCCGACAAAGTTACAACTTTCCCCGCACACTTGCAACATTTTTTTTATACTCTCCTGCAAAAAACCTTTTGCCGTTACAGAAAATCTTCTTATCTTTGTCCCCGAAACCGCTTGACCCGGCAACAGGGTCTGCAACTTCTGTGCAAAATACTTGATAACCCGAATATAAACATAAAAACAGGACTGTTATGCAAAAGAAATGGATGTGTAGTGTGTGCGGATACGTACACGAGGGTCCGGAGCCACCGGAGCGCTGCCCGCAGTGCAGACAACCCAAAGAGAAATTTGTAGAAGTAAAGAGCGACAAACTCGAGTTCGGAACAGAGCACGTTGTCGGCGTTGCCAAAGGCTGCGACGAAGAGATGCTGGCTGACCTCCGTGCGCATTTCACCGGCGAGTGCTCCGAAGTGGGCATGTATCTGGCTATGGCGCGGCAGGCCGACCGTGAAGGTTATCCCGAGATTGCCGCCGCTTTCCGCCAGTATGCTTACGAAGAGGCTGACCATGCCTCACGCTTTGCCGAACTGCTCGGAGAAGTCGTCTGGGATACTCGCACCAATCTCGAGAAACGTATGCTTGCAGAGCAAGGGGCATGCGCCGACAAGTTCCGCATTGCCAAACGTGCCAAGGCACTCGACCTCGATGCCATTCACGACACTGTGCACGAAATGGCTAAAGACGAAGCACGACACGGCAGAGGCTTCGAAGGACTGTTCCTCCGCTACTTCGGCAAGAAATAATCAGATATTGTGCTGCGGAAAGGGAATGTGCTGTCACAGTGCATTCCCTTTTCATGTTCCTACAATATATTTAAGGTGCCGCATCTCTTTCTCTACAATATCATCTATATCTTCTAACGGACTTTTAATAGCAGAGACGCCATAAAATGACGTCTCTGCCAAAAGATAGAGGGTAACTGCAACTAACGCAATTCCGAACCTGACAGCGTATAACGTCTGCCGTCAGGGCTTAACAGATATATCGCGCCGTTCTCCAGAACCTTGCGCGCACTTTTTACATCTTTCAACCTGATGTCTTCAACTGGACTTACTTCTATGTCACCTGTCAGTGTGAACTGATTCCAGAGCGGCACCGACTTATATGCATCCAGCACACTGCCCGGAACATGGGCGTGAATCGTTGAATATTTGAAACCTACATATTGGGAGGTATTAATAAGAGCGAAGGTTCTCGAATTCAGTAACCATACCGGAGGAACAACGGCATAGCAATACAAATCAAATCTGCTGTTAGTCTTGAGCCACGGGAAGGATATATAGCCTACATATTCCAAGCTCGAAGGCAGAGTAAGACTCGTAAACGGAGCATTCTGGAATGCGGCACTGCCAAGATACTTCAATCCGGAAGGAAGTTCCAACTCAGATATAGGGCAATCGGAAAAACTGTAATCGCATATACCTATCAAAGAAGATGGCAAAGAAAGTTCCCTGATTGAAGCACCTTCAAACGCTTCCTCGGCTATCACTCGTGTCCCCTCGGGAACTTCATACGAGGTCACGGAACGATTCTTTGAAAAGATCAGACAATTGTCTATATACAAAACATTGTCCTGCCAGTTGCTCGCATCATTGAACAGAGCCGTCCCGGTAAAAGCTCCCGCACCTATATAATAAACAGTCGGAGCTATGGTTATCTTCGACAATGATGAGCACGACTTGAAACAACCGCTGATTATTCTTGTTACCGTATATACCGTATCCTTGTACGTCACTGTAGAAGGTATCACCACTTCAGAAAGGTCGGTATAGGTCGCTGAATAGACAACAGTTACTTCCTTCTTGGGACTGTTCGGAACGCCATCGGGATTAAAATAAAGGTTACCTGACTTGAAAACCTCAGCTTTCACATTCTGAGAAAACAGTATGCATAATACTGCAAATAAAGATAATTTTTTAACATAACTAATATTTTTTAATAGTTTGTAATATATGGTTATTTATGCACAAAATGAAAGATAATAACTCGAATATCTTGCATTTTGCTCGAAATATAACGCTTCTTATGACAAATTGGCCGCAAAGGTATATAATATTTATGTATTGCGCAAATATTTTATATGAAAATCTTAATATTTCATATATATACTCTAAAAAACAACCGGAACACTATATATCTCAAAGCGGAACTGCATTGCCTCAAGGTAATTGGTTACCACCACTTCCGACAAATATTCTTCTCCCCATTTGTTTGCACCCAAATGCAATCTATAACTATTGTCACAAGAATTATTATATTCATCCACTTGGAACACCGTATATATTTCGTTGTCACGAAATGCCAATACCATTCCGCATGTCGAAAAGGCATCTATAATATCTTGAACCGTATTACGCCATGCCGCATTCTCCAATATCTCAGTTTGCAATTCAAATCCCCAATTCCCCAAAGCCATTTGATAATCCGTCTTCTGAGTTACAGGATGGACGTAGTTGTAGTCTGTATTTACCAATTGGGCTATCTTGAACATCTCAAGAGGTACGGAACCTACGTATGATATTGTGTTTATTTGATCCTGCTCCATAAAAAATGAACCCTGATGTAAGTCGTATATATGATAGAAACGGCTATCCTCTTCCAAGATTGTGTCATTTACTATTGACTTGTTTATACAAGTTTGTGGAGTATATAAATTGGAAATATACATAGTAGCACACTCATCTTGCTTTTTGTATGTTTCCAGAGCAATAATATAATACAAATCACGAAGCTGCTCTATAGAAAAATCAACCGTTGAAAGGGAATGATATGTATTGATATTACCGGAAAGTGCATAAAAAGAAGGTGTTTCACCACTAATATACTGCTGGCATAATCCGGATTGAGTGAAAAAATCTGAACTCAAATGACCATGATTGTAAAAACATGTCAATGACTGCAAATCTTTGTCGCCCGGAACTATGCCGAAGCCGCAATCAGAAGGCAAATTGACAACATAACATAATACATCGGCTACACCTACATTTGCCAAATTTTCGGCAAGAGACAGCGTATCGTTTTCAGACGTAATTGCAAATGAAAACAACTCCAACTCATCCAATACATCCTCAGAATATATTGCATAAGTGGTTGCCTCTGAAAATTTCTCTTGTATATATACACTGTCAGCACAGAGAAACTTGCTCTCCAACAGACTGACCGCTTCATCCTCTGACCAGACTTCAAGAGATTGATTCACATATACTCTCCTTGTATCAGGGGTAAACTCAGAATTTCTTACTGAATCTCCGTAGGAATATTCGCTTTCGCGTCTTGGATATTGACCTGAAGATTCATCAGACATCTCTGTCGTACATGAGGCAAATGCTAAGATTAACATAACACCGGCAATAAATAATTGTTTTTTTCATGATTGTAATGTTTGTTTTGATTGTTAATATTAATTGTGTTTTCTGTGTTACCTTATTCTTTTATATTATACGCGCACGTGCATACCTATTTGTATGTGCGCATGCACACACGTGCGCATACCATATTCATTCTGCTTACTCCACCTCAAATAGTCCTTCAAGAATAAATGTCGGAGTAATTATCTCAAGTTGATATTCACCCGTAGGCAGGACGATTGATTCCTCATCAGTAAACCGGCTATTTTCTACAACAACTTCAGAAAGCAAGTCGGTAACTACCAATATAGCCATATCAACTGACTCATTTAAAACTGTCAGGATGTTGCCTTCCAAAGTTGCTGTAAATTCATTCGGATGAGTTGGATTGTCACCGGACTGAACAGGACCGTCAAAAGGATTGTCACCGGGAAGCACATCTAAACCATAAATTGGGGTAAGTTGGATTTCAACTGCTACTTGAGCATTGATTGATGGTATTGCCAGCATTAAGAAGCAAAACCATGAAAGAAACATTTTCTTCATACTTGTAATTTTTTATGGGTTAACACTTCGGAATATTTCCGACCGTAAAATTACTATACGAAGAAGTTACCAACCAAAAATAATCTTGGGAATTTTAATTATAATAAATACTTTATTATCAGCCTTTTGAATAAAAAAGCACTTGGGAATTTTTACCTTCTACTATTATCTTTATAAGGAATTCACGCAATTTCTTGGCGGAAGTCCCTAATTTTACAGATACAGAGTACTTGTATTTGCCCATTCCGCTTTCTGAATAATACAGCATCTCAGCCATCTGTTTATAACTCAAATTCAATAAAACTAATACACAAAAACGTATCTCTTTCTCACTAAGACTACCAAAACTCTTCATCTTATTGGCAAACAAAAAGAAATTGCTATTGACCACATCACACATCTCATCAAAGTTTTTCCAATGCAATTCTTTTTCCAAATCTTGAGAACCGCGCATGACTGAACATGTATATTCTATCTGATCTGTTATATCTTGTCTGTATTTTTCTTTATCTTCCAATAATTGCTGAGTTTGTTCTAATATGCTCTCATTCTCAATTGTTGATTGTTCTATTTGCTTGCGAGTTTGCTCTGCAAGAAGGGTCTCCTTTATTAGTTTGTGCCTGTTGTTCCTTATTCTCAAACCTACTGATATAATTATAATCGTACATATTATTACTATTGAAAATAATATCCAATAATATATATTTGATTTACGGTTCAAACTCAGGTTTAGTAATTCCACAGCATGAGACAATTCGCCCTGACGAACCTCTATCAACTTCTGAATATCTGAACGTGATGAAGCATATCGCAGTATGGTCTCTTTATCTTTCTTTTCATCATTATTTGTAAGTATATAGAGAGAGTTGTTCTGATAAAACAAATCATGTGACATATCATGTACTATTCCGGCATAATATACGGCTGAATCATTCATATTCTTTAAAGAATAGACTTGAGCCTTTATCATGTAGCCGGTAGATTCGGTATACCCGTTTGCCTGAAGTTTATTGACATAGTGAATAACTGAATCATACTGAGCTGTGTATTTATATGCTATTGCTTTTGTTTCATACGTCTTTATTATAACATTTGAATCACTGCAATGTCTGCATATTGAATCCGTAAATATCAACATTTCTTCTATTTTTCCCTGTTTTGCCAATGCAAATGCCATATCATTCATAGCATAAAACACTGCCACACTATCTCCACAATGAGCGAAATTCTGGCATGCTCGTTTATACATAATATAAGCAATCGAATCATTTCCTTCCAAATCACACATACTACCTATATTAGTATATATACGCCCCAACAGACTATGATCGTGAGTAAAAGTATGTATGCCGTTTATAAAACATTGCATCGCAGCCTGCTGAGGGCCTGACTGGCGAAGTAGTCGGCCATAGTAATAGTTTGCTTTTGCATATTCTGTGGGATACAGATAACGCCAATAGTACAAATTTGAGACTGATACCGATATTTTCCCACTGTCGGAATAAAGCACACCTGTCGCCCTGAGACTGTCAGCCTCGGCTACCGTACGCAACGCAGACGCACGCTCATCCGCCGTTGTACAAGAAATTATGCACAGCAATACTACAACCAATATATAGAAAAACCGGGAATGCATGCTTGGGACTGAGTGTTGTTTTTTGAATGTCGGTCGGTGAATGTTGATGTATGAATGTCGGGGAGTGAGGAGATAAAATAATGCATGACGGAACCCAACTCTTAAGGTTGGTTTACGGCTTATAGTGCGACATCTCAAGCACTTTCTGCGCATCGCCCTCCTCCATCAACTGCCGCATAGTAACATCCGGATTGTTCTCCATATAACTCCTTGCTATATGCCACCCGATGAATGTACCCAACCGCGGAGGGGCGTCCTGACTTATCTCTGCCGTGAAGGGTCCGTCGTTCAGATAGGAGGTAAGCACCGGACTCTCTGTCTTCCACAAGTCGCGCTTGTCCACCATCATCTGCCATACCCCTCTCTCGTTCTTCTCAGCCCACTCCCATTGCTCTTTGCTGTAGCCCATAATCTCATAATCTGCTTGCTCCGCAAACAACTCCGACAGCAGATACATCACCTTGCCACGGTAGAGCATGTTCTCCAACAGACGGCTCTTGCTGCTTGTGAACGGCAACATGCGGAACAGATAGGCGGAAACAACGTCCGCAGGTATGCACTCCTTGCGCATGGTCTGCTTCTGATAGTTCCACACAACGCGGTTGTAGTACTCATAGTCAGTGCCGAGATACATGTCCGCTCCTACTGCAATACGCAAAGGCATACCCGTTGACAACTGCAAAGGCAGGTCGCTTGCCTCCCAGAATAGCAGTGAGGCATTGAACCCGCTTACGAAGAAAGTCAGTTCCGGCATCTGCCATTCAGGATACAGATACCTTATCTTTCCGAAGGCGGCATTCATCTCCCTGCGTATGCCGCTTATGTCGCGGAAACACTCTCTTGTCTGACGGTTGACTTCGGCAAAGTGGTAGATGGTATCGGTAAGATACTTGGGCAAAGCTTCAAGCATGAATGCCGTGTCGGCAGCCTCTATTCCCAATATCTGCTCCGAATAAAAACTCATGAAGTCGGGGTACTCGTCGTACAGACGGAGAATATCTGTCTTGACAGAATCGCTCAAAGCATCAATGCTCAGCAGTGCACTGTCAAAGCGCACTATGTTAATTTCTGCAGGTGGCACCTGCTTCGGAAAATACTGCCTGCCGTTCTTGCATCCTGCAAACAATACAACCAACAATAATATCAATGATTTTTGCCGCATATCAGTTACACCACTTTACCGTCTTTCATCTCCACCACTCTGTCTGCTATCTTAGCCGTCTCTTTGTCGTGGGTGACTATCACTATCGTTTGTCCGTATTTGTCGCGCATATCGAGCAGCAACCTGTGCAGGTCGTCTTTGTTCTGACTGTCTAAACTGCCTGACGGCTCGTCCGCCAGTATCACACTCGGCTTCATCATCATAGCACGTGCTGCCGCAACACGCTGTTTCTCTCCTCCTGACAGTTCCCCGGGTTTGTGCTCCGCTCTGTCCTGCAGACCGAGGTCGGCCAGCAGACTTGTTGCACGCATACGAGCCTTGCCGTATTCTTCGCCTGCTATAAGTGCGGGCATCATTACGTTCTCCACTGCAGTAAACTCCGGGAGCAACTGGTGAAACTGGAAGATGAAACCTATATGGCGGTTTCTGAACTCTGCCAGTTGTTTCTGTCGCAGAGAGAACACATCTATGCCATCTATCTCCACCTTGCCGCTGTCCGGTGTGAGCAGGGTGCCTATAATCTGCAGCAGAGTGGTTTTGCCGGCACCGCTTTTGCCGACAATACCAAGTATCTCGCCGCGGTTAACCTCCAGACTCACCGACTTCAGCACCTGCAGACTGCCGAAACTCTTGTCTATATCTGTAACTTTTATCATATTCTTTGTTGGTTTATTGTTGAGAGTTTATAGTTGAGAGACGTTGGAGAATTGTTTAGTTGAAGAATTAAAAACAAAAAACTGATAACTTACTACTCTAAACTTATAGACTTCTCTAAACTTTCAACTCTCAACTTTATTATCTCCACCGCCTTGTCTATCGCTGTATCGCGTGTTGTGCCGGCAGAGTTTATCTGCACATCAGGATTTATGCCTTCTTCTATGCTGACCATGTCTTTGTCGTACATCTTTATCGAAGAGAAACGCACCATCCAGCCGCATGGCAGTTCGTAACTCATAGGCATACCGCCTCCGCCGCCTGTCGTCACACCTATAATGGTGCAATTGTCGGCATATCGCATGGCATTGACAAAATAGTTGGTGGCTGAATAGCTCCCTCGGTCGCATATTACAACCACCGGCTTGGTCCATCGTGTTTCCTTGTACTCGGTAGTGTCTATCTGCATCATTTCAGGCTTGGAGAGGTCATAGTGCCCTTCTCCTGTCTTGTGGCTCCACCAGCCTACCTGTCTCTGTTCGGAGAAGAATGTTGATGCTAAACTCTTGGCGTACTCAATACTGCCGCCGCCGTTCTGTCTCACGTCAAGCACTATGCCCTCGCAGTCGCTGAAGTACATGAGCACGTACAGCATGTTCATCACTCCGAAACCGGATGAAAAAGAGGGGTAGCGTATCAGTCCCACAAGGCTGTCGGCTATCATATTGTAATGCATTCCTCCTGCAACATGGTAAGAAGACGTGAGGTAGTCGGGTCCGTAAACAAGCTCCGAATTGTATATCTCCGGATAGCCTTTGTACCAGTCGCGGTTTCTTGACACATCGAAGTCAGTGTATATATTCACGTGCCCGTCATGCAGATTGTCGAGCATCTGCGACAACAGGTCAAACAATTCGCGCCCTGTCTTCACAGAGTCGGCATAGCCCAGATACTCCGTCTTTACTGCCTGCCAGTCCACACCTTTCTCCTCCACGAAGCAGTATTTCTTGTCTATTATGTTCCACAGCGCTTCCACGTTGCCGCGTGCCGTATTCTCATAGCCGTTCTCCGGCTCCTGCATACAGGCACAAAGCAGCATCGTCAGACAACATAATATGATGCACCGTATCTTCATCTCATTTTGCGTATTTTGGTTGTATAGTTGAACACCGTGCCCACCACCAGACATACCTGTTCACGCTGGAAATGCAGGTTGTTCATGCTGTGGCGTATATACTCGTGCTCCACTCCTATGCGCCAGGCGGAGTGGCGGAACTGCATGTCGAAACTGAGTTCGTGACGCAAGGTGAGGTGGTTGCCGGGATGACTTGCTCCTACCGTACCCCCGACTATACCTTCTGTCAGTTCGTAGTAGCTTTGCCAGTATTCGGGCACAAACTGCACACCTGCAAGACTGGTGGCTGCCATGTATCTAAGGCGGTACGAACTGCGTTTGCCGGAGAAGGCGTAACTTATACCGGCGTATGCTTTGATGTCTATACTGAAGTCTATTGAATAAGGCTTGTTCACATTCTGAATCAGTTCTTTGGCAAGCAGGTCAATGTCAAGCATAGGACCTGCAAACAGGTGCAATCCTTCCACTGCCATCAGTCTGTTGAAGTCATAGTGTGCACCCCACCCGCCTTGCACTCCGAAAGCATAAGCCATATTGGTGTACTGCGGGTTGAACATTCTGCCTCCCTGCACTTTCACTCTTCCCGTGTGCTGCCAGTCGGCTGACTTGGAGAACCCCTGCCACCATTCGTTCTGCAGGGCAATGAACTGACCCGAGTAGCGGAGCGGACTCAGATACTCGTCATATTCCCTTATGCCTCCCCATCTCAGACTGAGGATGTTCTCGTGGTCTCTGCCTTCATACTCACTATTGCTCTGCTCCTGCGCATAGCAACACGGGCCAAGGGTAAGCAGCAATATGAGAAGTTGTTTTTTCAAGATATTTCAAGCACCCGGTGGTTCTCCTCAACTCTTATTCTTACTCTCACAGTTTCCTCAGGCAGCAGTTCTTCTATCATCTCAGGCCATTCAATGAAGCAGTAGCAACCTGAATACAGATACTCCTCTGCGCCTAAGTCAAGCGCCTCCTGCAGGTTCTTGAGGCGGTAGCAGTCGAAGTGGTAAACATCCTCTGCTGCGGCATGATTGCCCGTCTTGGGCCATTCATACACATTAACAATGGCAAACGTAGGCGAGTTGACCACATCCTCAATGCCCATCTCCTTGCTCAGCTGCTTGATGAAAGTGGTCTTGCCTGCACCCATCTGCCCGTAAAAAGCATATACGCGTTTTTCGGGAAACAGGGTCAGTATGTCAGTTGCCGGCACAGTTACGCCGCTTTTGTCTGTCAATTTCAGTCCTGAGTCTGTTTGCAACAATCTGTATTCCTTCATATAATAAAATCCGTCAAAAATACGCTACAATATTGCTTTTATAAGTTTAAGGGCTTGCAGATGCAACATCTGCAAGCCCTATCTTTATCAGAATCTGCTTGCCGTAAGGCTGCGCACTTTATCGTTGAAACTATCAGCCTTTATCAGGTCTTCCACACGTAGATGCATACGGTAGCACCAGAAGTGACGCGGATTGTCAGGCATATTGATACGCTCTGCATGCTGGTCACTGAGACGCAGTTCACCGTCTATGGCGAGCCAGTCCTGCAAGGGCAGAATAACCCACATCGCAGGCGAATACATGTGCTGATTCAGTATGAAGTTGGCTATCTCGGGCGACATCTCTTTCGGTGCTTCACCCCACCAACCCATCTGTTCGTTGTAGAAACGCTGTGTCTTGTTCCTGTCTTCCTCCCACCATGCACGCAGCGGATTGGTATCGTGAGTACCGGTGGTGCATACCGACAGATAAGGTGCATCGGCAGGATGGGCAAACATTATGGTAGGATCTTTGGGCATACGCTGAATCTCTAACGAGAGTATCTGCAACTCATGCATTACTTCAGGCACGCATGCCGGCACCATACCAAGGTCCTCACCGCATACAAGCATGTTGGTGGAGTTGATCAAAGTTGGCAGTTTGCGCATGGCCGACTGTTTCCAGAACTCGTTATGACGCCGATAGAAATAATCATCATGAATACGTGCCAACAGTTGACGCTGGTCTTCCCATAGTTCGGAATACGAATGAGACTGATAGAGTGCTATTCTCGGATGAAGCATCTGCGGGTTATCCTTGTCGCGAACAAACAGCACCTCGCAATGCAGATACATCAGTCCGTTGTAGATATTACGTTTTTGCTCTTGCTCTGTAACCGACAAACCGTCAAACCACTCCTGAATCTTCACTTGCGTATCAAACTCTTCTTTGAACCAATAGATGTATTGGTCGTTGGTATTGAAGAATGTTTGTTTGGCGTATTCTGTGTCATAACCGAATACATCACCCATGAAGTTGCTGCGGATATAAGGTTTTACAAGGCGGTCTTCATCAACCGCCACCCCCATGTTCCACAGGTCTTGCATCGAATAACCCATGGCAGGGCAGAAATGTCCGCACAATCCCCATACTGCATCTTTCTTCATTTGCCATATACGGAAGAAGCCCAAGATATGGTCAATACGGTAAGCATCGAAATAATCCTGCATTTTGGTGAAACGTCTGCGCCACCACAGAAAACCGTCTTTTGCCATTTCGTCCCAATTGTATGTCGGGAATCCCCAGTTCTGACCGCTTATGGAGAAATCGTCGGGAGGGGCACCGGCAGAAGCATCAAGATTGAACAACTCCGGACTCGTCCATGCATCCACCGAGTCAGGCGATATACCAATTGGTATGTCACCCTTCAGAGCAACACCCTTCGAGTGGCAATACTCCACTGCTTCCGAGAGCTGCTTGTCAAGATGAAACTGGAGATAGTAGAAAAACGCCACCTTGTCGTAGTCCTTGGCTTCGGGTGAGGCAAGTTTCTCCATATCCTTGATACTGAAAGTGCTGTATTTTTTCCAGTCGTAGAAATGAGGGGTGCCGTTCTTGTCGCGCAAATAGCAGAATACTGCATAAGGCACAAGCCACTCTTTGTTCTTCTCAAAGAAGCGTTTGTAGTCCTCAGAAGAAAACACTGCATCTTTTTCGGCCTTGTATAAGGCAGCGAAATAACGCATTTTCTCATCGTACACCACCTGATAGTCGGCTATCTTCTTATTGTTGAATTCGGCTTTTTCAGCCTCATATTGTTTCTTTAGGGCAGGTGTCAGACGACCCATCTTTTCAATGTTCAGATAAATGGGATGCAATGCGAACACGCTGACTGCATTGTAGGGATAGGAGTCGCGGTTGGTATGCAGCAGAGTGGTGTCGTTGATAGGCAGAGTCTGTATCATCTTCTGCCCGGTGAGAGCAGCCCAGTCAGCCAGTTTCTTGAGGTCGGCAAACTCGCCTATACCAAATCCGTCGTCAGTACGCAGAGAGAACACCGGCACGGCTACGCCGGCACCCTTCCAGCGCGGTTGCGTACGACGGAAAGAGCGGTCGTTCTGCATGATAACCACACCTTTGCTCAAACCCCATACCTGACGGTTCTCGCCCCACTCTATGTCCACTACCTTCCCTGATTTAAGTTCATAGACAACATACTTGTACTCTATCACCTGGTCGGGATCAACCTTAATGTCTGCCTGCCATACAGGAAATTGCCTGTCAGACATGGGTAGTTTGTCATCGGTGTTCCAACCGCCAAGTTCAGGTATATTTCCTACCACTGCCACTCCTTGTGAAGGCAGTATCTGCGGAAGGTCTATTGAAAAGTGCACATTGCCGTTGGCCTCATGAGCACGGCCGGGATGTTTTTTCTCCTCGCGATGGAAGAGGGCCTTCTGGAAGGCTGTAGTATAAAAGGCTTTTTCATAGTCCGTTACCTGCCAGAAATCATGCAGTACCACTTTTTTGTCGGCAGCACGCAATGTTATATGGCGCGGACAACCGGCCTCGTATATATAGCCTCCGTCCTGCAAACGGATAGCATAACGATAAACCAGTTCGCCGGCGAAATCGGTAACAGGAACTGTAGCGGTCCAGAAATCTCCTCCCTGGCAATCAAGCAGCAAGGGAGACTGCTCAGTCCAACCCAGTAAAGGATTGTCACTGACTACGCAGAGGGTCTGTCCCCACTCTGCGCGATAATTAATACAAAAACTTAATTTCATGGTATATATTGATTATGTTTATACATTTTCTGATTTATCGGAATATATGCTGCAAAGATATACAAAATATTTTACTGCATAAAAACATTTGTCTTATTTGACGCTTAAAAGTTTTTCTTTTCTCCATTCGATAGGGGGCATTCCAGTGTATTGCTTGAATATACGGTAAAAAGTGCTCTCAACCGCAAATCCTGATTTGAATATAGCTTCATGCACTGCTTCTTTTGATGATGTGTAACTGCTGTCGGCAAGAATCTTCTTTGCCTCTTCTACACGATACATATTTATATACGAAGCAAAGTTCATCTGCATTTCATCATGAAGAAATACAGAAAGATAAGTACGGTTGGTATGCAGCATAACTGCCAACTCTGACAGTGTGATACTCGGATTGAGATAGGGTTTCTTCTTCTGCATCATCGCTTCCAAATATTCGGCATTCAATTGCACCAAAGCCTGGGCATTCGCTTTATTATTGTCACTTATAACTGATATTCTGTTACCGTCAACCGCATTGTATTCAATATCGGAAAACGAAATTCTTGATGTCACATACCCCAGCAAATACAACAATACTGACATTGTCACCGCAGGCACAGCCACCAGACTTTTACCTGCAAACCACTCGCGGCCTATTATATTGCTCAACATTGAAAGCAATGAAATAACTGAAAACAATGCCACTAACCATACAAGAGGACGCAGACTGTAACTACGGTCGTCGCTGTATTGGTCATCAAGAGAACGGCGGAATCTGATTATCGTCATAGTGCCGTATATTGCTGTATATGCTACCTGCACCGCAAAACAACACCTTGCCGCAATATATATGACATAATGAGCGGTGTCCAACTCAAGCATGTAGAACACAGGATATGCTGTCAACAGTACCGGAGCAGGCAACAACCATAATTTTTCCAACGAGAGTTCATTGCCTGTCAGGCGCAGCAGATAAAACAGAAATAAAGGATATACCAGCAGATTTACTGTGCCGTATATGGTTTCCGTTATCTTGCTCTCCACTCCGCTGAAATAAAGATAATGCATCAAATAAAGCACAAAACATGCAATAAAAAACCATGTCATCATCCGTCTTCCGCTTTCAAGATGCTTGTATGATATTGCATACCACATCAGCCAAAACAATGAGGTAAGCATAGGCACGGATATCAGCAGACTTAACATATTGAAGTTTTTCTATTGTCAGTTTCGTTTACAACATGCAAAAATAATACTTTTTTTTGAGAATGGAAAGTTTTATGTCAACAAAAATATAAATACACCGGCATATTATATTATTCTGTTCTTGGGCAGAAGTGTGCTGACCAATATCGGCAGTATGGTGTTGAGCAGCCACAGAAGCACGGCGGCTACTGCAATAGCGGGAATATTGTCCGAATACATACTGAAAATCACAACTGACCAACTTCCCCTTACCACTGCATCAGCCACCGGCACTGACGGAGTAACGGTAACAAGCAGGTAATATGCCGGAATAGCTGCCAGCGATTCCGTAAAACTGAGATGTATTCCGCAAAACTCTAAAACTAACCACAACTGAATGCAATACACCACGTAACGCAGAAATGAATACAGCAGTGTTATTAAAAATCTCTTGTGGGAAAATCTGCTCAACTGTTCAAGCGTATCCTTTATCTTGCCTTCTCTTATATGTACCGACAATTGTCGTGATAAATACCTGTAGAAAACAATTGTCAGTACCTGCAATACCCACACTGCTCCGCACAACCATTCCACCCACCGCATTCCGCCTATGTTCTCCAATAACAATATACACGACGGCATACCTGCCATCACCTGTAGAAAAGCCAATGCCAACGTGCCTGTAAAACCAAGTGTTACTGCCTCCAGCCAACGGTTTTTGCTTTGCATCATGCTTACACGCGCAGGATAGTCACCAAGACGGGAGGGGGTAACGAAAGCGCCTATGAAACCAAAATAAGTCTGACGCTGGGCCTCACCTATTGTCATAGGTTCTATATCCCGCATCAGATACTGCCACTTCATCGACTCAAACAATATGTTCAGCGGAAACAACAGCACGGCTGCAGTCAGGCATATATACTGCCAAACGCCAGCACTGCCAAACTGAACATATAGCGACTGCCAGTCGTCATACACAGCCAGTCTGTAACCAAGATAACCGTATGCCGCTGCTACAAGCAGCCACTGCAGTGCCTTCAGTATATTGCTGCGTTTCATTGAAATATATTCTGTTTGGACTGTCAGGTATTATTGTCGTTGTCTGCATTTTCTGTTCTGAACGAATAATACTTCTGACCGAAATATGAAATAGCCACCGTTACCGCTGTTATTATCATCTTCGACGGAGTCGGATACACCCCGCATATTTCCACAAGCAGTTTGAGCCCGAAATAGTTAACTGCCAGATTAACCGCCACTATAGATATATAACGCAAAAACTGACGCATTCCGTGCAGATTCGACTGTGTGAATGTAACATACTTGTTAAGCCAAAAACCGGTTAGAAGAGTTATTGGAAACACTATGCACAGCGCTGCTATATGCGGAGTAAGACACCACTCTCTGCCAAAAAGCGTTAAATATATCAACTCATGACCGACAACAAAGTTGTAAACAATAAAATACAACACCCAATCAAGTACCATGTTGCCTGCACCGCATGCACCGTAACGGAACAATTGCTCAGGACATATACGGCGGAAAGGACGATAGAAGAAATCTATGAATTTGGTTATATAACGCGCAACTGTTTGCATGTTTGAAAAATTTGTTGTACTTTTGCACCTGCAAAGTTACGTGTTTTTCCGCGACTATGCAAATTAGTTTAACCAATTCACTGTTATATGGACTATCACGCGGATGCTCAAAGTACGTGCCAAGAAAGCGCTGGGTCAGCACTTCCTTCGGGATTTGGGTGTTGCCCGGCAAATAGCCGAAAGTCTGGTATTCCAACATAATAGAATGCCTGTCTTGGAAGTCGGACCGGGAATGGGGGTGCTTACCCGATTCCTGCTCCAGAATCCGCGTATTGAACTTACTGCCATCGAACTTGACCGCGAATCGGTTGATTATCTTACAGTAAATTTCCCGCAATTGCATCTTATTCACGGCGACTTTCTCCGCCTGGATTTGAATATCCTTTATCCGGAAGGCGATTTCTGCGTTATTGGTAATTATCCATATAACATATCTTCACAGATATTCTTCAAAGTGCTTGACTACAAAGACCGCATTCCGTGTTGCTCGGGTATGATACAGAAAGAAGTGGCTGAAAGACTTTCTGCCAAACCAGGAAACAGACAATACGGAATTCTGTCAGTTCTCATGCAAACATGGTATAATATTGAATATTTGTTTACCGTACACGAACATGTATTCGACCCGCCTCCAAAGGTCAAATCGGCAGTAGTCAGATTCACCCGCAACAAGCGACGACGGTTGGATTGCAACGAACAGCTGTACAAGCAAGTCGTGAAAACTGCATTCAATCAACGAAGAAAACAAATGCGCAACTCACTCATGACTTTGCTTGGAAAAGGCAATCCGCTTTTGGAAACAGACATATTCAAAAAACGCCCTGAACAACTAAGCGTTGAAGAATTTATCAGTTTAACCAATCTAATTGAAAACGACAATGTCAGAACTCCGTATATTTTATAAAGACAACGAGAAAATAAAAATATCAAAAAGTCTTGATATTCTGCAGAGAATAGAAAAGAAAGATATTATATGGATTGACCTTCTTGACGTAAAGGAGGAAGTCGAAACCGAACTCGAACAGTTTCTCAAAATCTATATTCAGGAAGACGAAGAAATGGAGGAAATCGAGATGTCAAGCCGCTATATGCAGACCGATGACAGCATCGTTGTCAACTCAAACTTCCTGAAAGATACTTTCGAAATATGCCCTGTCAACTTTATCATAAAACAAGGCGTATTGGTAACTGTCAGAGACGACGAGTTGGGTACATTTAACGAAACGGTTAAGAAAATGTTTGTAAATACACGCAATTTCCCTACCGGATTTCACGTGTTTGTGGCACTCATGGAGACCCGTGTCGAATACGATGCCGACCTTATTGAGGACACTACCGACCTCATCACCAACCTTTCAACCGACATCAACAAGGCAAGCGACCATGTGGACGAAGATATTCTTATACAGATTAAGGATTTGCAGGAAAAAGTTACCATCATACGTCAAAATGTCATGGATAAACAGCGCGTTATAAGCAATGTGCTCAAATGCGACTTCTTTCCAAAGGACCTGCAGGCACGCCTTACTATGATTATCAAAGACATTAATTCTCTTTTCGAGTACACCCGCTTCGGGTTCGACCGTCTGGACTATCTGCAGGATACATTTCTCGGTTTGGTTAACATCGAACAGAACAAGATTATAAAAATCTTCACTATTGTCAACATCGTCTTCCTGCCGCCAACTCTAATTGCAAGTATGTACGGTATGAACTTTGACTTCATGCCCGAGCTTCATTGGCAACTCGGCTACCCGTTTGCTATAGGACTCATGATTGTTTTCACACTATTCATTATGCTTATTTTCAAACTAAAGAAGTGGCTATAATATATATTATAATTAAAAAGCCTGTGTAATCAGGCTTTTATTTTTTAACTCATAATCATCATTCTTTCTATCGGCTTTATCGCCTCACGAGCTACATAACTCTCTACCTTTATTTCATATTTTTCATCACGCAGGCACTCATACAGTTTCTCAAGCGTATTCAGCCTCATATACTCGCACTCGTTGCATGAACACGGCGTCAACTCGCCGTCAATAATTATTTCTGTAGCTTCGGGAGGTACTGGAATAAACACTTTGCCCGCACAGGCCTCCTGCATCTTATGCAAAATTCCGCTTTCAGTTGCAACTATAAACTCATTTTCATCGGAATTTTTGGCATAATTTAGCAATGCTTCAGTCGATCCTACCACATCAGCTGTATCAAGCACTATTTTCTTACATTCAGGATGAGCCAGCACTTTTGCCTGAGGAAATTTCTTCCTCAACTGCAGCAGAGCCTCTACTGAAAATCTACTATGCACATGGCAGGCTCCATTCCACAACTCCATCTGACGACCAGTTATGCTGTTTATATAGTTGCCTAAATTCATGTCAGGACCGAACAATATCTTCTGGTCTGCCGGCAACTGGTTGATTATCTTCAGTGCATTGCTAGATGTTACAACTATATCAGTAAGAGCTTTAACTGCTGCTGAAGTGTTTACGTAGCTTACTACCATGTATCCTGGGTGACTCTCTTTCCAACGTGCAAGATCTTCTGCTCTGCATGAATCAGCCAACGAACAGCCAGCACCAGTATCAGGTATAAGAACTTTTTTGTTAGGACATATTATCTTTGCAGTCTCTCCCATGAAATGTACTCCACACAGCACTATTATATCAGCATCTGTCCTTGCCGCTTGACGGGCGAGAGCAAGACTGTCACCAACAAAATCGGCTATATCCTGTAATTCAGCACGCTGGTAGTAATGTGCCATTATTACTGCATTCTTTTCTTTTCTTAGCCTGTTTATTTCTTCTATAAGTTCTTCTCTTCTCAACATAGCATTTATATAAAAGTTAAATTTTAAAATTCCCTTTGTTGGTTATATAATGTCAATTTTGTTCATAAATAATGTAACTCTCTTTTTTTGAGTTAACTTTGTGTGTTGATAATTACATTCTTTTCAAATTATATTGTTCACTAAATTCTTTAATTTGTATTTTTAGATGCTTTATCAACAGTTTTCAACAAACTTTTCAACATAAGTCAAGGTATAGAATAGCTGAAAATAATATTCCAACTCCATGAATGCATTTGTCTTGATATTTCTGTTTGCTGTTTTATAAGATTGTTAAGTCCGAAGTCATAACCTGCCTGCAAGCGATAGTTTGCCCATTCAAGTCCGCCTCCGAGCCCGTATTGTATATTTGTGCGGAAAAGTTCTTTTTCTGCATACCTGTCGTAAGGTTCAGTTTTTATATATATACTTTGAAGCCATTTTTCTGTATCATAGTTGAGATAATTTTTAATATTGTCTTTTTGTGCAAGTCCGACAGAAATCTCAGGACCTGTGTAGAACATCAGTCCCAACTCTTTCCACAGATGAATTCTTATAGTAGCACGCACCGGAATACTAAGCTCATGATTCATTATTCTATGCTTAAGATATTGTTCAGAGTAGTCATCAGTGCTTGCGTTTTTCCAATGTTGGTTTGAAATACCATAAGTAAGACTGTAATTTAATCCTGTTTGAATACTGAAATTATATGGTAGATTAAAGTCAAAAGTAACTCCTATTTTAGGTCCATACAAATAAAGGTCAGCATAAGTTTTATTATTACTATGCTGCCATTGTTGCACAAAGCCGCCTTGTACTCTGTAAGTAACAGAAAATTTGTATGTATTTTCTGTATTTGTATTCCTTTTCTCTTCCGCCAAAAAATCTATTTCATTTTTTGATTCTTGTGCTTTTACAGAGGCAAAAAAACTCAGAAGGATACTAACAATAGTGATATATCGTCTCATATATGATATTATAATTTTGTGCAAAGGTAATGTAATTTGCGGGAATATACAAATTTTTGTATATTTGCACCCGAATGAAAACCACTACTCAGGCAATAGTGATTCATCTTGCAAAGTATTCTGACAAGGCCGCTATTTTGCATGTTTATACCAAGCAATTCGGAAGAATGGCTTATATTGTTTATGGAATAAACGGAAAAAAACGCTCTTCTCTGCTTGCTGCCACAGAGCCGTTTTCTCTCGTTGAAATCGAAGTAAATCATTCTGCAGGCAGAGATATTCAAACGCTTGTTAGTATAAACATGATTTATGTACCTGTAAGTACTTTGTCTGATATTCGCCGACGTACTATTGCTGTGTTTTTATCAGAGATTTTAATGCGCACTTTGCGTCATCCAGAACCAGATTCTACACTTTTCGATTTTTTATCTTCTGCGGTTCATTATTTGGATTCAACTCCTTATCCTGAAAACATGCATCTTAAGTTTCTCCTAAAATTCACTTATTTTCTTGGCATTATGCCATCGCTTGATGATAGGCGGAAAATGCTTGATATACCTTCAGGTTTGTTGGTTGACTCGCCTATTTCCGATATTAGTAATTGTTTTTCTGTAGAAGAGACAAATTTACTTATTGACATATTGTCCGATGAAAACGTTATTATAAGCCGTAATGTTCGTCAGTCTCTACTTACTAAATTGTGTCGCTATTATGAATGTCATCTAACTGATTTTGTTACTCCTAAATCGCTTGATATTTTGTATGAAGTGTATGATTGAGTAATACTATAGTAATACCATTCCGCCGACTGTTCCATTACTTTTTGATAATTTGTGCTTGCGTTTTGCTGATAACAGCGTGATATAATATTGTTTCAGCGTTGATTTTGATTTGTTATTCGCATGATAGAAAAAAAATATATTTTTCTCTTGTGAGTTATTTTTTTTTTTAGTAGTTTTGCACGTGATAATTTGCCATGAAAGGCGGTTGTTGTCTTTTTGATAATTATGTATTGAAAAACAAACATTTACTGACTGATTATTAATAATAATAACATATAAATTTTTGTAAAAAATGGGTTTATTTTCCTTTACTCAAGAGATTGCCATTGACCTTGGTACTGCCAACACTATCATTATCTGTGATGATAAAGTGGTGGTTGATGAACCTTCGGTAGTGGCTATAAGTCAGTCTGACAACAGAATGGTTGCTGTAGGCAGAAAGGCGCAACAGATGATTGGCCGTGGTGGTACTATGATTCGTACTGTACGTCCGCTTCGTGACGGTGTGATTGCTGACTTTTATGCCTGCGAGATGATGATTCGCGGTATGATTAAGATGATTCCACAGCGTAACCGCCTGTTCACTCCTTCTATACGTATGGTGGTTTGTATTCCTTCCGGTTCCACAGAAGTAGAAATAAGAGCCGTGCGTGATTCGTCAGAGCATGCTGGCGGACGTGATGTATATATGATTTATGAACCTATGGCTGCCGCTATCGGTATAGGTATTGATGTGGAAAGTCCTGAAGGATGTATGATTGTGGATATAGGCGGTGGTACCACTGAGATTGCCGTTATCTCTCTCGGAGGTATTGTTGCCAACAAGTCAATAAAGACTGCCGGTGATGACCTCAATGCAGATATAATAGACTATATGGGCCGTATGCACAATCTGCGTATTGATGAACCTACCGCAGAACGAATAAAGATTCAAGTGGGTTCAGCACTCACCGAACTTGAGGATGCACCAGAGGACTATATAGTTATAGGTCCGAACAAAGTTACTGCTTTGCCTACTGAGGTGCCAATCTCTTATCAGGAAATAGCGCACTGTCTTGAGAAGAGTATCTCTAAAATTGAGAACGCTATTTTACAGGCGCTTGAGCAGACTCCCCCTGAGTTGTACGCCGACATAGTGAAGAATGGTATTTTCCTTACAGGCGGTGGTGCTTTATTGCATGGTTTGGCAACCCGTCTGACCAACAAAATAACTATTCCTTTCCATGTAGCTGATGATCCGTTGCATGCTGTGGCTCGCGGAACAGGTGTAGCTCTCAAGAACGTCAACAACTTCAACTTCCTTATCCGCTAATAAATAATAAACAATTGGCATTATGCGGACTCTGTTGCAGTTTTTGGCGCGTTATAGTATATTGCTGCTGTTTCTGTTGTTGGAAACAGTAGCATTTATACTGTTGGTGCGTCATAACAGTTATCAGCAGAGTGCCGTTCTCAGTTCCGCCAACAGAGTTTCAGCAGGACTATATAATATAAGCAGCAACATATATTCATACTTTAGCCTGAAGAAACAAAATGATATACTACTCGCTGAAAACGAGAGTTTGAAAAACAGAATAACTGCTCTCGAGAATATCGCCGAGTCTGCCTTTGAAGATTCTGTTGCCGGTTATGTTTATGCTGACAAGGATTTGCATTATACAGCTGCCAAAGTGATAAATGCAACTACCGGCTTGCAGCGCAATTATATCACCCTCAACAAGGGTATGCGTGACGGAGTGACTGCAGATATGGGAGTGGTGGCTAAAGACGGGGTTGTGGGTATAGTGAATGCTGTATCCGACAAGTTTTCGGTGGTAATACCTGTGCTCAATCCTCTGCTTACAATAAGTTGCAAACTACATAAAAACAACCAGATAGGTGCTTTACATTGGGATGGGCGTGACTACAGATATGCCGAGATGCTGGACGTAGCAAGACATATAGAGGTGAATGAAGGTGATACCGTGGTAACAAGCGGGTTGTCAGAGGTGTTCCCTGAAAACATGTTGATAGGCGTAATAGAAAAAGTGGCATTGACAGAGAGCGATGCATACTACAATATACGTGTTCGTCTGGCGGTTGATTTCAGAAATATAAAGTATGTAACCGTTATTGAAAACAAGAACCGTGCAGAGAAACTGAGGCTTGAGGAAGAGACGATAAAATAGTTTGGCAAGATAAATGAATCTTTGGGTAGAAAACATATTGCGCTATTTAATTCTGCTGCTGTTGCAAGTGCTGTTGATTAACAATTTGCAGTTGCTCGGAGTATGCAGTCCTTGTGTGTATGTACTGTTTCTTCTGGCACTGCCTCCCACTCTGCCACGTTGGGCGGAACTGCTGACAGGTTTTGTTGCAGGATTGGTTCTTGACATATTTTGCAATACACTTGGTGTGCAGACAGCCGCCTGTACGATGGTTGCATACATCAGACCGCTGCTTATCAAGAATATGGTGCAGGACAATGAGCGTCTTACCGACACTCCTTCGTCCAAGTCACTGGGATTTATAACCTACCTTAAGATAGTGGTTATACTGGTGCTTGTGCATCATACTGCAATGTTCGCTTTGATAGCGTTCAGTTTTCATAACTGGTGGTTGACACTGATTCAGATTATTGTAAGTAGCATTGTCACAATAGGTTTGATTCTTGGTTTGGATTTGTTGAGAAGATAGTATGTAGGTAGTGATGTATGCTTATCTATATTTGACTGCAATTTGACTGAACTATGATAAATGATGAGTTTTACAAGCGGAGATATGTACTCACAGCCATCATTGTGATGGTTGTAGTTGTTTATATATGCCGTTTGTTTGCGCTCCAGATTATCGACACCAATGCAAGTGACAGGGCGGAATCGAATGCGCTTGTAAAGCAGACAGTATATCCTCCGCGCGGACTTATATACGACAGAAACGGTGAGTTGCTTGTTTTCAACCAACCTATATACGAGGTTACTATGATAATGCGCGAGATGCGCAACGGCTTCGATACTATAGGTTTCTGCGATGCGCTTAATATTAGCCGCGAGACTTTTGACAACAGGGTAGAGGAGATAAAGAACAAAAAGAAGAATCGTGGTTACTCGCAGTATACTCCCCAGGTGTTTCTTTCGCAACTTGGCAAGGAAGACATTGTGGTACTTCAGGAATCTCTTTACAAATACAAAGGTATAAGCATAAGGAAGCGTACTTTGCGCGATTACACTTATCCGACTGCAGCACAAGTGCTTGGCAGTGTGGGAGAGGTATCACAGCGGGATATTGAGAGAGACGAATATTATGCTATTGGCGATTACAGCGGCCGCGACGGAATAGAGAAGACATACGAGAGAGTGTTGAGAGGAGAGAAAGGTGTTGAAGTGCTAATGCGCAATGCCAAAGGAATAATTCAAGGTTCTTATAAGGAAGGTGAGATGGATATGCCTGCTTCCGCAGGTCAGGATCTCACTCTTACACTTGATGTGCATCTGCAGATGCTTGCAGAGGAATTGTTGCAAGGAAAGATAGGAAGTGTGGTAGCTATAGAACCCAAAACCGGAGAGATACTTGCACTTGCCAGCAATCCTACATGGGACCCGTCGTTGCTGGTAGGCAGGGAGAGGTCGATGAACTACAATATGCTGCTCAATGACCCAACCAAGCCATTGCTCAACCGTGCGACTATGGCACAATATCCTCCCGGTTCCACCTTTAAAACCCTGCAGGCTCTTGTATGTCTGCAAGAGGGTGCGATAACCAAGAACACCATGTATGCCTGCAACGGAAAAGGCACCAAGCCAATATCATGTACGCACTTCCATGGTTCGCCGGTATCGTTACTCGGGGCTATAGAGCAGAGTTGTAACCCTTATTTTCATTGTGCCTTTCGTGACATGCTGGAGAAAGACGGTTACGGCAAAGACAATGAGACATTCAAGCGCAGTTTCAATATCTGGCGTGATGATGTGCTGTCTTTCGGTTTGGGAAAGAAGTTCTCGGATACTGATGTGAGCGAACAATCGTCAGGCAATATTCCTACTGTTGCCTTCTACGACAAATATTTCGGGAAGAAAAGGTGGAAAGCTATTACAATACGTTCTCTGTCAATCGGTCAAGGTGAGATATTGGTTACTCCGCTTCAGTTGTGCAATATGGCTGCTACCATTGCCAACGAAGGCTGGTATATCACTCCTCACTTGCTGAAGAACGACACCATGCTCGCTCACCTGCATAAAACGAATGTTGACCCGAAGTGGTTTCCGATAGTGAAAGAAGGAATGGAGCGTGTGATGACCAATGGTACAGGTAGGTGGTATCAGCTTGACAGCATACGTTCAGGCGGCAAAACAGGTACGGCACAAGCGGGCAAGGGCAGGGTTGACCATGCTTTCTTTATAGGCATTGCTCCTATAGACGACCCAAAGATAGCAGTGATGGTGGTAGTCGAGAATTCCGGATTCGGTGCCACATGGGCAGCGCCTATCGCCAGTCTGGTTATGGAGCAGTATCTTACTGGTGAGATACGCCGCACAGACCTGAGAAAACGTATGGCTACAGCGGTAATCAATCCGAATGTAAAGAACATGAAGAAGCGCAAAGAATAGTGTTTTCAGTATATCGGGCAACAAAAGAACAATCAGATAATTATGTCGAGAAACGGTAGCATATTGCGTTCGGTGGACTGGCTGACGGTGGGCCTGTTTATGCTTATGGCAGTGTTCGGATTGCTTAATATTTACGGAGCCAGTTATGACTTTGAGCATACCGATTTCTTCGCTTTCTCATCGCGTTCAGGCAAACAGATAGTGTGGATTGCCGCATCGCTGCTGATGGGCAGCATAGTGATGCTTATAGACAGCAAGTCGTACGACATACTGGCGTATATAATATACGGTTTGTGGATATTGGTTCTGCTGGCAACTCCTTTCCTCACGCACGATATCAAAGGTTCGCGTTCGTGGTTGATTATAGGTCCGCTTCAGATGCAGCCTGCAGAGTTTGCCAAGTGTTTTACTGCATTGGCACTTGCCAAGTACATGAGCCGATATGAGTACAAGATAAGGGATTTGCGTGATTTGCTGGTGCCGTTTGTCATTCTGATAATACCTATGTTTATCATTATGGTGCTTCAGAAAGAAACGGGTTCGGCACTGGTGTTTGCAGCCTTCTTCTTTATGTTTTACAGGGAGGGAATGACGGGCTATGTGCTTCTTATCGGTGCCGCCGCCATTTTCTTCTTTATCATAGTTATACGTCTGGGTGTGATTGCACTGCCTTTGGGAACCGGTGACTGCGGAATGTTGGTCGCCATGCTGCTGATTATGCTAATTGAGTTGTTTTTCCTTTTCTTCATACTTAACAGAAAGAAGGAGGCATTGATACTGGCAGGAGGAGTGACACTATGCTATGCAGTGGTTTGCGTAATGTCTATATGGATTAATGTGAATTTCGACATAGCAAGCACAGTAATTGCCGGGTTATCGGTTCTATTCCTTGGTTTTCTGGCATTAAGATGGAGGCACAAGGAGATTTTGTTTCTGCTGCTGTTTTCGCTGTTCTCGGTAGTGTACTGCCATAGTTGCGACCTTGTGTTCTCACATGTGCTGCAGAAGCACCAACGCGAGAGAATAGAAGTGTTGCTCGGACTGAAAGATGACCCGAGCGGAGTAGGGTATAATGTGAACCAGGCCAAGATAGCCATTGCATCGGGCGGGTTTACAGGCAAGGGTTTTCGGCAAGGCACACAGACCAAGCTGCAGTTTGTACCAGAGCAGGCAACCGACTTCATATTCTGCACGGTAGGAGAAGAGTGGGGATTTATAGGTACATTCTCGGTATTGGTTGTTTATCTGATATTTATATTAAGGCTTATATATATTGCGGAGAGGCAGAAGGACCGATTCAGCAGGATATATGCTTACTCTGTTGCATCGATATTTTTCCTGCATTTGGCAATCAATGTAGGAATGGTGCTCGGTTTGCTGCCTGTGATAGGCATTCCGTTGCCTTTCTTCAGCTACGGCGGTTCGTCGATGCTTGGATTCTCTCTTCTGCTGTTTATATTGCTAAAGTTGGATGCTTCCCGAGTTGAAAAAATGAGATAAGAAAAAGATATGGATTTCAAATATGACATAATAGTTGTCGGTGCTGGTCATGCAGGGTGTGAGGCTGCAAGTGCAGCAGCACGCCTTGGAAGCAAGACTCTGCTGATTACAATGGACATGAACAAGATTGCCCAAATGAGTTGCAACCCAGCTGTAGGAGGTATTGCCAAAGGTCAGATAGTGAGAGAGATAGATGCTATGGGTGGTCAGATGGGAATAGTAACTGACAGGTCGGCGATTCAGTTTCGTATGCTGAACAGATCAAAGGGTCCTGCGATGTGGAGTCCGAGGAGTCAGAGCGACAGGAAGAGATTTATAGAAGAGTGGGTACATATAATATCTCTAACTGACAATCTTTATGTATGGCAAGATGTTGTTACTTCACTGATTATCAAAGGGAAAGAGGTTAGAGGAGTGCATACTGCTTTGGGTATCGACATAGAAGCGAGAGCTGTTGTTCTTACCAACGGCACATTTCTGAACGGATTGCTTCATTTCGGTCAAACGCAGATAAGAGGGGGCAGAATATCTGAGCCTGCATCATATGGTATAACCGAGCAGTTGAAAGAAACTGGTTTCGTGACTGACAGAATGAAGACCGGTACTCCTTGCAGAGTGGACGCACGCAGCATTGATTTCAGCAAGATGACTGAGCAACCCGGAGATGACGACAATCACCATTTTTCGTTTCTTCCTTCAGTGAAAAGACAGTTGAAGCAGATGTCTTGCTGGATTACTTACACAAATGCAGTTACTCACAACGAGCTGAGGAAAGGTTTGGACAGGAGTCCGCTTTATAATGGTCAGATAAAAAGCATTGGTCCGAGGTATTGTCCGAGTATAGAGACCAAGATTGTTACGTTTGCCGATAAGGATGCTCATCAGTTGTTTATTGAACCCGAGGGAGTGAATTCGAATGAATACTATGTAAACGGATTCAGCAGTTCACTTCCTTTGGATGTGCAACTGGCAGCATTGAAGACAGTGCCGGGATTTGAAAATATTGTTCTTTATCGTCCGGGTTATGCTATAGAATATGACTTCTTTGACCCGACACAACTGTTGCACACACTTGAGACCAAACTTGTAAAGAATTTGTTTTTTGCAGGTCAGATTAACGGCACTACCGGTTATGAAGAGGCTGCTGGTCAAGGAATTGTGGCAGGCATAAATGCTCACATGAATGTAGCCGGTTCTCCGAGTTTTGTGTTGTCGAGGGATGAGGCTTATATAGGAGTGCTGATAGACGACCTTGTGACCAAGGGAGTTGATGAGCCATACAGAATGTTCACCTCAAGAGCCGAATACAGAATATTGCTTAGGCAGGATAATGCTGATGCGAGACTGACGGAGAAATTGTACAATATAGGATTGGCAGATGCTGAGCGTATGTCGTTCTTGGGCAAGAAGCAGCAAGGTGAGGCTATGTTAACTGAATTTCTTTCATCTTTTACTGTAAAGCCTGAAAGAATAAACCCCTTGCTGAGAGAAAAGCAGACACCCGATATTCATCATGGCACAAAATTGATAGACCTTCTGCTAAGGCCTCAGATATCACTAACTGATCTCGCTCTGCAAGTTCCTGAATTAGCTGAGTTGACTCATAAGCTTGATGCTGACTTACGTGAAGAGATAATGGAGTGTACTGAAATCAATGTAAAGTATAAGGGTTATATAGAAAGAGAGAGACTTGCTGCTGATAAACTTCAACGACTGGATAGTATAAAGATACCCACTAATTTCAGCTATGATGATTTGCAGTCACTCTCGACAGAAGCAAGACAGAAACTCGGTAAGATCCGCCCTCAGACAATAGGCCAAGCAAGCAGAATTCCCGGAGTATCGCCGAACGATATAAGTGTACTTCTTGTTCTGATGGGCAGATAACGACTGTTGTATTATTAATGTGAACATATATACAAAGAGAAATAACAAAACAATTGTTCCACGTGGAACACAACAGATATAAACCAATTAAAAGTGTGCAGTTATGACACAAGAAGAAGTAAAAAGAATTATTCGCGACGTGCCTGATTTTCCGAAGAAGGGCATATTGTTCAAAGACTTGACCACTGCGTTTATCAATCCTGGTTGTATGCATTGGTTTGAGCAGGAGCTGACAGATGCTTACAAGGACAAGGGTATAACAAAGGTGCTCGGTATTGAGTCTCGCGGCTTTGTGGTAGCCCCGATAGTAGCCAACAACATGAATGTTGGTTTTGTGCCTGTGCGCAAGAAGGGCAAACTGCCTGCAGAGGTAGTGGAGCAAAGTTACGACAAGGAGTACGGCACCGACACGATAGAGGTACATAAGGACAGCCTTACGGCGGATGATGTGGTGATGATACATGATGATTTGCTGGCAACGGGTGGCACAATGGCTGCGGCTGTGGAGCTGGTGCGCAAGTTCGGGGTGAAGAAAATATACGTAAGTTTTCTGGTAGAACTTGACGAATTGAACGGCAGGCGTGCTTTTGCGGATGATGTGGAGGTGCTGTCACTGATACATTATTAAGAGCAAAGATTGCTACGCTGAAAGAGCAAAGGCCGCTACGTAGAAAGACAAAGGACCGCTGTGCTGTAGGGTATATGACCGCTATGCTATAGGATATAGGATTGCTGCGCTGCAGGAGGTTTGATAGAATGCCTTTGACTGAAAAAATACGAAAGATACTGGGTTCTTTACCGGAGAAGCCAGGGGTATATCAGCATCTTAATAAAGATGGTGAGATAATTTATGTGGGCAAGGCAAAGAATCTGAAAAGGCGTGTAAGCAGTTATTTCCAGAAAGAGCACGAGTCGCTTAAGACGAGGCAATTGGTAAGCAAGATTGAAGATATCCACTACATCGTAGTGGATTCGGAGCAGGATGCATTTTTGCTGGAGAACAATCTGATAAAGCAATATCAGCCTTACTACAACATATTGCTGAAGGACGGCAAGAGTTACCCGAGTATATGCATAACGAAAGAGGAGTATCCACGCGTATTCAAAACGAGGAATATCGTAAAAGGTGCCGGAGAATACTACGGGCCTTACAGTTTCGGCAATACAGTTGACCTTGTGCTGGAACTGATACACGAGTTGTACCCGTTGCGCACCTGCCGTTTGCCGCTAACAGAAGCAGGAGTGGCGGAAGGCAAGTGGAAAGTGTGTCTTAAGTATCACATCAAACACTGCTCGGGAGTATGCGAGGGGTATCAGAGCAGAGAGGAATACTTGAAATATATAGATGAAGTGAGGCAGATAATACGGGGAAATGCTCACGAGATAAGCCGCAAACTTTTAGATGAAATGGAGGTATTGTCATCGCAGATGAGATTTGAAGAGGCACAGGAATTGAAGATGAAATACGACCTGATAGAGAGGTTCAAGAGCAAGACGATAGTGAGTAATACGGCAATGCGCGATGTCGATGCATTCGGATACATGGAGCAGGATGAGAGTGTGTACGTATCGCTGCTACGGATTCACAACGGCAGCATAGTGCAAGGGCAGACGGTGGAATACAGGCGCATGGTGGAAGAGGAGAAAGAGGAGACACTCGGTAGGGCGATAGTTGAACTGAGGAGTAGGTTGGGTAGTGATACAAAAGATATAATAGTGCCTTTTGTACCCGATTTCATCGATGAAAATCTGCGTGTGTCAGTGCCTTCTCAAGGAGACAGAAAGAAACTGCTTGACCTTGCGATGCAGAACGTGAAGCAGTATGCTCATGACATACTGAAGCAACAGGACAAACTGAATCCGGACCAGAGGGCAACGAGGATACTGACGGCTTTGCAACAGAAGCTGCATTTAGAAAAAATGCCGGTGGTGATAGATAGTTTTGATAACTCTAACATTCAGGGAACCAATGCAGTAGCAGGTTGTGTGGTATTCAAGATGGCCAAGCCGAGCAAGGCAGACTACAAGCGGTTTATAATAAAGACAGTGGAGGGTCAAGACGACTATGCCAGCATGCGTGAGGTAGTGTACAGAAAGTACAAAAGAATGCTCGATGAAAGCGCTACATTGCCTGATTTGATTATAGCTGACGGAGGAGTAGGTCAGATGCATGCTATAAGAGAGGCGGTGGAGGACATGTTGGGATTGAAGATGCCGATTGCCGGACTTGTGAAGAACGACAAGCACAGAACGAATGCTTTGCTTTACGGTTTTCCTCCGGAAGAGATAGGTTTGCGTGTGACAGACGAGTTGTTCCAGTTTCTGACGAGGATACAGGACGAGGTTCACAGGTTTGCCATCAGTTATCACCGTCAGAAGCGGAGCAAGGCTCAGACGAAGAGCGAGCTTGACGAGATAGCCGGTGTAGGTGAGAAGACGAAGACGGCACTGCTGAAGAGGTTCAAGAGCGTGAAGCGCCTTCAGGAGGCCACTTTGGATGAGATAGCGGAAGTTGCGGGAAAAAGCAGAGCAGCAACAATATACGAGCATTTTCACGGCAAAAGGGACTCTTGAGAATTAGAAATTTGAGATAGAGTCGTGCAATTGTCCGAAAAATCGGCAGGATGAAGACAGGTATTTTTAATATATTTTAAGAAAGGAGAAGACTATGATAGTAAAGACAGCAGATTTTCTTTCGGAGTTGAGCGGTCAGGGAGACGGCGATTATTATCTGCGCAGAGTGCCCGGCAAGCCGGAGTATTCAGTGAAATGCAGAAAGCCAAAACTGAGCAAGAAGAAAAAGAAGGAGTATGGAGATACGGAAAGGAGCAGAATATTCAGAGAGGCTGCCGTAAGAGCCAAGGCGGAGTATGCGGATGCAGAGAAGCGTGTTGAGTGGCAGCGCCGATATGATGCTGCAAGAGAGGACTTGCGTAAACGTGGTACTGCCGCATACGACATTAACGGCAAAATGAAGTTGCCTGCATATCTGTGGTTGTATATAAGGAGAGAGATAATGAACGAGATGCTGGCAGACAGTAAGTTATAGAGAGACGATTGCTTGAGGTCTCTATCAGGTCTCTATCAGGTCTCTATCAGGTCTCTATCGTGGCGGCTGCGGGAAGGCTGTCTATTTTCGTGCAGATATTGCGGATTATGCGGATTTTCTGTTTTCCGTGCACTACGTGCATTAGGAACAATCTGAACAATTTTTCTTTTACGCTAATTACGCGAATATCTGTTTTTTCTAATTTTGCACTTTGCAGTTGAACCTGCCAGTGGCTCTCTTTTCCTCAATTTTCTTTTTAACACTAATTGACGCGAATTGCTGTTATTCTTGTTAGTTGTGTGAATGAATATAATATTGTATCTTTGTGCGCGGAAACCGAAACCGTGATGCTCAAGTTCCGTTTTTATATATTTTTTGCTTGTGTGGCAGTTGTATCGTTGTGCGTGAGTTCGTGTACAACGGCGGATGAGCGTGCGTCTGCGTTGCGTACGGTAGCCGAGGCTGACAGTTTGGACAAACGAGGTGTGTTGTACGCCGACACTGTGCTTTTGCGCAGTGCAGCCGATGTTCTTTCCCCTTATTTTCACCGCACGGAGAAAGCCAAAGCGCTGTATTATCTTGGCAGGAACTATTCTCAGCTGAATCTTGATGCGCCAGCAGCTGACTGTTATATAGCAGCTGACAAGTTTGAACCAGAGGATGCGCGCCTTCGTGGCCGTTTGTACGGCAATATGGCATATATATGTGCCCAGCAAGAAGAAGACAGTTTGGCAATAATATTATATAAGGAAGCATCTTCCCAATATTTAATAGCATGCGATACTTTACGTTATTCTTATGCCCTGCTGAACGAGTCCTATTCCTATCATCGATTACAGAATTATGCCATATCAGACAGCATTTGGAATAAGGCTGTAATGTTAGCGAGCAATGACATGTTGTTTATAGCCCGTGCCAACACCTTCCGCGCCTGCAGCTATAACCATCAGAATCGTCCCGCGCCGGCATTGGCGTTATTGAAATCAAGTGAATCCAATCCTGACAAGTCGTTTCTTTATTGGCAATATGCACTGACATACTATAATCTTGCCAATATTGATTCAGCATCTTTCTATTCAGAGAAGATCTTGCAGATATCTTCAGTTCCTGCTCATGTGATGGATGCATATTTCTTTTTAGGACAGAAGGCAGAGAAAGATGAGAATATTAAGAAAGTTGCATATTATGCCGACAAACGTAATGATTGGGAATACATTGCACGTACGAGTAACAACCAGCGCATATTGGCTATAGAAAAAATTGCAGATTATATGCATAAACCTTATAACCGACAGCGTAAAATCATAGTTTCAGTTGCTTTGAGTGCAGTTATATTGATATTGCTGTCTGTGCTGTTTTTGTTTTATCAACGGATTAGATACCGTCGTGTTGTTAAATCAAAAGAGAGAATAATATCCGGTAATGAAAGTCTCATTAATCAGCTCAATCAGTCTGCGACAGACGACCAACTTAACCGCTTGCTATCCAGCATAAATAATCATATAGACAAAACAGATTTGTTGAAATCTCTTCATTGGAAAGACGACCTACAACTGGTACAAGATATAAATTTGTATATGTTCGGATTTGCAGCACGGCTTTTGGACAAATATCCTGAAGTCACAATAAACAATCTCCGTTTGTATGTACTGACTATTTTGGATTGTTCGCATAAGGAGATAGCAAAGTACATGAACAAATCTGAGAAGAGCATAAAAAACACCAAGGCAAGGGCATCTCAAAAACTCGGAACTTCATCTGCCGAACTCCGCCAATTTCTGATAGATTTCATCAGTCAGCCTATTGACTGACAAAAAATGTGAACCACTATCAGAGGCAATATTCTGGGCATCAGCCACATAACAAATACAAATGTGAACCATCAAAATTTGGTGGTTCACGTCTTTTATTCTTAACTTTGCACAGATGAATGATGTATGTTTTTTCGGAACTTACATCCAAGTATAATTAACAATAACATCAAACTATTTAACGTATGAAGAAAGCAATTTTCGTGGTGCTTATGTGCATTACATGTGCAGGCGCGACAATGCGGGCAAGTACGCCGCAAGAAATCGAGTTAACGGATGTGGCAGTTTATAATCCGTTAGGCGGACCCGGTATTGAAACCGGTAAATTGCCCCCGTGTCAATTATGCTTCACAGCCATGGTAACGGACAATGTGTTGAATGTGTTCAACCGTTCGGATGAGGAAGCGTTGGTAGTGGTAAAAGACCTTGCCACAGAGAGCACCGTGTTGTCAACGGAGTTGGTTGACGAGTTGGAGCAGATACTTCCTGCAGGCAACTACCAAGTAGAAATCTTCCCCGAGAACTATGCTCCGTTGCAGGGCTTCTTCGAAGTGGAGTAAGCAGAATGATTATGGTATGCGCGTGTGTGTATGCGTGCGAGTATGCAAGTGCGCGTACCATAAAAGAAAAACAAGAGGTAACACAGAAAACACAATCAATATTAACAAATTAAACACTTTACAATCATGAAAAAACAATTATTTATTTGTACAGTCCTGCTAATGTGTGCAGGAATTTTGAATGCCCAACTGAAAGTCGCCAATAACGGGAAGGTCGGGATAAATATCGGGACATATACTCCACTGTCACGTCTTTCAATAAACTGCACAGGGGACACAACAACAGAGATTTCTGTCTCGAAAACAGGTCCGACAACAATCAACGAAGTATTGACTTATATTACTCAAGGCAATTATAACGCATGGCCCGGTAGTGCCGCCATTTATGCAGTAAACAATAACATCCTGAGTCAGGAAGCTTACGGAATAAAAACACATGCAGATATGTCATTTATGGGAAAGACTATCGGGTTGAGGGCATCAGCAGGTCCTGACGCTGCTTTTAGTTTGCCTTCCGGGTTGCCTTCATATATACAAAATTTGTTTCAACCCAAATCCTACGGAGTGTATGCAACAGCAGGGAATCTTTTGGATGGCTACAATTATGGGGTATTTGGTGCCATTACAGGAACAAGAAACGGCGCAGGTGTTTATGGCGCAACATCAGAAACAAGTGCCTACATCTCCGGCAAATATGCAGGATATTTCTATGGCCAGACAAAAGTGAACGGCACTTTATATGCAACCACGAGTGAAAACCGGTGGAACTTTTCTTGCACAACCCGGCAATTGTATAGTGAATGAATATTAACTCTTGTATATTATATTTTTTTCTATTACCTTTGTGCGGTAATATATTTAATAAATTTATTTTTATGAAAAAACTCTATTTATTTGTAGCAATGACATTATTTATGTCATCATGCAACTATCATTATAAGACAATCAATCCAACAGATTGGCTTTGTGGAGAACTTGTCGCAGAGGTTTCCCCTTATGATCCGAATGACACGGTTGTGGCAATGAAGGTAAAATATGATTTCCATTCCGATATGAACGGATTGACATATTACCTTTTGAAAGACCGTTCGATGTATTACCTTCTGGATAGCGATAGGAGAAGAAAGGATTCAATAGAAATGTGCATATACTATAATAAACCATTTGTTCTTTATCCAAATAAGAGTTTATCAGATTTACCTCCGGAAGTATTGGAGTGTAATAATGGACCCTATCTCCCTGATGAATATAACACATGCAAACTGGATGCAAGTCGTGGCGTTTTGATCCTCAATTATCGATTCGCAATATTTGGAGGCCTAATTTATGACAAAGTTCGCCAGAAAGGAGACACTTTACATATTTTTGAATTTGGTGAGCAAACCCGTTTTGAAAATCCTCCCTTTAAAGATTAATAGCTCTCTTTATTATGTTCCTAATATTCATCCAATCTGCAGAATCATAAAACGACTATCTTTGCCAAAAGTGTTACCCTCAAATATTAAATATACAATGAAAAGAATATTTTTAAAAACACTATTTGCAAGCATATTTGTATATACCATTATGCTCTGCGGTTGCAATAGCAACGATCCTGTATTGGAATCAAGCATGGATATTCCTGAAATCTGCGAGAAACTGTCACACATGAATATGTATGACATGATACAGAAGCTGAACAAAGAGGAATATGTTGTCATTAAACAAAAGGTTGACAATCAATGGACAGATGTCAGCAATGTAACAAAGGAAGACATTTCTTCGGACAGTTATTATCAGTTCTCAATTTCTGATATTGATAATACAACAGAGTGGGTTATTAAATACAATGAACCTTCAACGGAGAATTTCACTAAAGATATCAATAAAAACATCACGGCATATAGGTATTTTAATGAGGTGAATCGTGATACTATAATATTGTTTGCCAAAGCGTGGAGTAAATATATGTTCGATCATTATAGGAAATCAGCACAATCAATAAGTTACTCTTTCTACTATTCCGATGAATCCGGAACAACTCAATCTGAGGGAATATCAATACAAGTAGAAAATTCAACGAAATCGGAAATAGTTGAAAAAGAGAAGGATTTTTGGAATTTTATAGAAGAAAAGAAAGAATCGGAAAAATTTGATTTGATGATTGCTTATTATGACAAAACTACTCATGTTGAACATTTTTTATATTACGATGAAAGACCGAATCCGAGATTATGGTATCATTACGAAAACTATGTGGTTCCTGTTCCCACAGCACTATAATATTATATCTTTTAGTCTTGACGGTATAATGACGGAGTAATGTTTGTATAGCAATCAATTTATGATAAACAGCTGAGGACCGCAATCATGTTTGCGGTTCTCTGCTGTATAAACCGCCGAAGGCAGAAGCGCAGCATGCGGGTGAGTGGAGACACGGTGAGCATGGCGGGTACGGAAGAAGGGACGGTATCAGAAATTTATTGTTTAGATAATTCTTGTACAAACAAAAAAAACATTGTAACTTTGCAGACTGATAATGCAAGCGCTCTTTGTAAATGTAGAGTTACGGCAGAACAACCCAGCATAATAAAACAAAAACAACAGATATATGATGACAATTGACAACTACAAATTTGCCGGCAAGAAGGCAATTGTACGCGTGGACTTCAATGTACCACTCGATGAAAACGGACAGATAACCGACGACACCCGTATCCGCGGTGCTCTTCCGACCCTGAAGAAGATACTCGCAGACGGCGGCGCCCTGATTATCATGAGCCACATGGGCAAACCCAAAGGCAAAGTGAACATGAAGATGTCGCTTGGTCAGATAAAAGACGCTGTAGCCAAGGCACTGGGTGCAGAGGTACAGTTCGCTCCCGACTGCGCAAAAGCAAAAGACGCTGCCGATGCCTTGAAACCCGGAGAAGTGTTATTGCTCGAGAACCTCCGCTTCTATCCCGAGGAAGAAGGCAAACCCGTCGGTATTGACAAGGAAGATCCGGCTTATGAGGATGCAAAGAAAGCCATGAAAGCCAGTCAGAAAGAGTTTGCCAAGACTCTGGCAAGCTATGCCGACTGCTACGTCAACGACGCCTTCGGAACTGCTCACCGCAAACACGCATCGACAGCCGTCATAGCCGACTATTTCGATGCAGACAACAAGATGCTGGGCTACCTGATGGAGAAAGAGGTGGAGGCAGTTGACAATATCCTTAGCAACATAAAGAGACCTTTCACCGCAATAATGGGCGGAAGCAAGGTGAGCACCAAGATAGGTATCATTGAGAACCTGATGGACAAGGTGGACAACCTGATTCTCTGCGGCGGTATGACCTACACATTTGCCAAGGCACAAGGCGGCAAGATAGGCAACTCCATCTGTGAGGATGACAAACTTGACCTTGCTCTTGACATCATAGCCCAGGCAAAAGCCAAGGGTGTGAATCTGGTGCTGGGAACCGACTGCGTGGCAGGTGACAAGTTCAGTAACGATGCCAACCGTCAGGTTGTTCCCGCCAACAACGTACCCGATGGTTGGGAGGGCATGGATGCAGGTCCAGAGACTCAGGAGGCTTTTGCGAAGGCAATAGAAGGTGCCAAGACCATACTTTGGAACGGTCCTGCAGGTGTGTTTGAGTTCGACAACTTCACTGCGGGCTCACGCGCTATAGCAGAGGCTATAGCCAAAGCTACCGACGAGGGCGCATACTCGCTGATAGGCGGTGGTGACTCGGTGGCATGCATCAACAAGTTCGGTATGGCAGACCGCGTAAGTTATATCTCTACCGGCGGCGGTGCACTGCTTGAGGCAATAGAAGGCAAGGTGCTTCCGGGTGTGGCTGCGATTAAAGGATAATTAATAAGTTTAAAGTTTCAGGTTTCAGGTTTCAAGTTTCTTAAGCGACTTAAGATTCTTAAGATACTTATAAACAACTCTAAACCGTTATAAACAACACTAAAACGACACAACCACATGGAAGTATCAGGAAAAATCATACAGGTGTTGCCTTTGCAGCAGGGCACCAGCGCCCGGACGGGCAACCCGTGGCAACTTCAGGCTTACGTGCTTGAGACGCAGGAGCAATATCCGAAGAAAGTACATTTCGAAATATTCGGCGAGGACCGTATTAAAGCCAACCCCTGCAAGATTGACGACATCGTAACAGTCAGTTTCGACATAGAGAGCCGCGAGTTCAACGGTCGTTGGTACACCAGCATCCGCGCATGGAAAGTGCAGCAGGGTGTGGTGACTGCAGAGGCTCAGCCGGCAGCCGCCCAACCTGCAGCGGCTCCCCAACCTGCAGTAGGCAATGTGCAGACATTCGATCAGGTGAAGAACGATGCTCCGGTTGACGACGGTACAGACCTGCCGTTTTAACACATAACGTAATGCATTGATGCATTATGCATATAAGTGCATGAGGCATAGTGTGAAGATATCGCTGACTATTGTTTCCGCTATTATATTGGTGGCGGGAGCAATAGTTTGTGTATTGCGCTGGAAGGCATGGTTCGGCAATCAGCCTGAGGCGGAATATGCGGTGCCTGTGTATCCGAACAACATAGTGCTTTCTTACGGTGAGCAGGCAACCAACAGCCGCATAGTGAGTTGGCGTGCCGACACGATGTTGCAATTGTCGGCTGTGCGACTGCTGAGTTGGTCGAGACGTGACACGACAGAGTATGCAGCGGAGGGTAGCATCGTGGAATCAAGGTCCGGCAAAGCCGCATTTTACAGAGCAGATATGGATTCGCTGCCGTCCGGCAATTACTCGTATTGCTGCACTACAGGCGATAATTCGTCAGAATGGTATCCGCTTTTTGTGCCCGACCGTCAGGCGGCAAACAGAATGCAGCAGTTCATAGTGTTCGGAGACATACAGGACAAAGGCGGCGGTGCATCCGAAGCGTTGTTTGCAAATGCATTCTCAGACAGGGTGGTAGGAGGAAACAATCTTGCAGCAATGGTGTTCGTGGGTGACATCATAGAACGCCCTACCGACAAGTATTGGCAGGTGTTTTTCTCGGCGGCAGGAGATATGACGGCAAGGCTGCCGGTAATAGCAGCAACAGGCAATCACGAGTATCTGAAGGGATTGAGGAAATCGCTTGACAGCCGCTGGATTCACGTGTTCGGCAATCCTGCCAATGGTCCGCAGCGGTTCTTGTACACAACTTATTATACCGATTTTCCGCAATGCCGGTTCATAGTGCTTGACACAGATGCGCTTAATGGTTTTTCTGACTTCACAGTGATGCAGACATGGCTTGAGAAGGTGCTGAAGGAGAGAAAGAACGCATGGAAAATAGTGGTGATGCACCACCCAGTCTATTCGGCAGGTAAGAACCGCAACAACGCGCTTGTGCGCTTTGCTTTCCGATGTACACTGCAGAGTGCCGACCTCGTGTTTTGCGGTCACGACCACAACTATATGCGGCGAACGGAAGACGGTGGCAAACCAGTGTATATTCTGACGAATTCATCAGAGAAATATTATGCTCCCAAAGATGAGATAAAGGCAGACTGCCATGCATCGTATATGCGTTTCTTCGAAAGTGTGAAAGTGTATAAAGACAGCGTGCGCGTAGAAACATGGAATGCGGAATCGGACTCAGTGTTTGATTCGGCGTTGGTGGTACGTATGCCTAAGACAAACATTATCCGGACAATTGAATAGCAAGCGTTGCCATATATTGTTATTGTTGCTTTTGTTTTTGCAGACGGCAATAGCTTCGCCTGAGGAGGTGGAGCAGGCACTGCGTTGTTATGACTCAGAGCAGTCGGCAGAGCATGCCAACAGGTTTTTCGCGGTATTGTTTTCGGAAGGTTTTTTAGATGAAGAGATAGCATACGAGGCAGACAGTCCTCTCAATACGATTGACTTCAACGTGTGGTATTGGGCAGCGGAGTGGTACAGTTACCGTCAGCAGTACAAGACTGCGGAGGAATATGGAATGAAGGCATTGCCTGCTTCAGAACTTCTTGATGACCAATCACAGCAGGCTGACCTTTACAATTTGCTGGCGATAGCCAATGTGCGTCTCGGACTGTTTGATGAAGCAGCCGTTTATGCCCGCAAATGCTACTCAATAGATTTGGAAGGCGGCGATGCGCTGAATATAAGTTCATCGCTCAACCTGCTTGCCGCCATCTATATGTGCGCCCGTCAGTTGGACGAAGCTGAGAAATATATATTGGAAGCAATAGATTATGCCGAGAGGAGCGGTAACGTGAGCAAGGTGGCTTTGGTTAAAGGTACGGCTTCCGAGGTTTATCACCGTCGTAGCGAGGATGCCAAGTCGCTGCAATACGCCACTGAGGCATACGAGATAGAGAAGAACCTTGGCAGGGCTGACAAAGCAGCTATACGTCAGGCTCAGCGTGCCTCATCACTCATCTGTATGGGAAGATATGATGAAGCTGAAGAGGCTCTGGAAAAGGAAGCAATTCCGGAGTTCAGGAAGGACGGCAACCTCCACTCGCTTGCAATATCCTGCAACCAGATGGGCATACTCAAGCACATACAAGGCAATGACTCCGCAGCTGTTGTTTACTACAACGAGGCGCTTGATATTTTTACCGAGCAGCAGGATATATTTAACCAGTGCCAGACTCATAAGTTCCTGCAAGACGCATTGCGAGATACCGATCCGGCTATGGCTCTGTACCATGGTGATTTATACTACAGTCTGCGCGATTCGCTGTATGACAGCAAAACAGGTATGCTGCTTTCGCAGTATGCCGCCGAATATGACAACTATCATCTGCTGCAAGCCAATGAACAGTTGCGTAACTCTACACGCAGACAGATGATGCTGTTCTTTGTTGTCGCTTTGGTTCTTGTTGTGCTTGTGCCTGTGTTGTATGTTGTTTCCAGACGCAGGTATCTGCGCCGTCAGGAGAAACTGATGAACGAGATAGCTTTGCTGCAGAAGCAACTGAAAGAGGCACCGGTCAGTATGCCGCAACTGCAGAAGATACCTGATACAAGGCAGCCTGCAGAGTCACAGGCTTCTGAGTACGACAGACTCTTCCTGCAGCAATTGATAACAGTCATTAACGATGCAAAGCCCGGTGATAATGTTTCTGTGGAGGGCGTGGCTGAACGCTTCAATATGACTCCGCAGACTTTCCGCCGCCGGATATACCGTCTGACAGGTGAATTGCCGAGAGCCTTTATCAATGCCGTGCACATGCAGAAGGCGGGTGCTATGCTAAGTGGTGACCTGTTGATGCCGGTGTCGGAAGTGGCAATGCTGTGCGGTTTTGACGAGGTTAGCACGTTCTCTCGCAGTTTCAAACGCTTCTACGGTGTTTCACCTACCGACTATCGCAAACAGGTCTTTGACTGAACTTTTCTGAAAGTGAAGTATTATCTTTGTGCGCTGAAACCGAAACCGTGATGCTCAAGTTCCGTTTTTATATATTTTTTGCTTGTGTGGCAGTTGTATCGTTGTGCGTGAGTTCGTGTACAACTGCTGATGAGCGTGCATCGGCTTTGCGTACGGTAGCCGAGGCTGACAGTTTGGACAAACGAGGTGTGTTGTACGCCGACACAGTGCTTTTGCGCAGTGCAGCCGATGTTCTTTCCCCTTATTTTCACCGCACGGAGAAAGCAAAGCGCTGTATTATCTTGGCAGGAACTATTCTCAGCTGAATCTTGATGCGACAGCAGCTGACTGTTATATAAAAGCAGATAAGTTGCAGTCTCCTGATAGTATATTAAGAGGTAGAATCCTCACAAATATGACATATATTTGTCGTGAAGGTAATAGTGATAGTCTGGCTCTGGTATTTGCCGAAAAGTCAGGTGTTTTCTTTTGTAATATCAGTGAATACTTCAGATACAATCTAACAGAAAGAAGTTATATTCAATCAAAATTGCGTCACTTTCATGAAGCTGATAGTTTGTGGAATATTGCAGTCACGTTCCCGAAGGACGTTTTTTTTAGAACAGAACTTCTTGAAACGAGAATAGAATATTATTACATGCAGCAAGAATATGATTCAGTATTAAATATCATATCTGAAATTCCTACTGACCAAAAAAGTTCGTATTCAATAGTAAGAGCTGCTCAATGTTATTTCCATAAAGGGAAACAGGACTCAGCAGAAATTTATGCGTTACAAGTCATTAAAGAATCAAAAGTTCTACCTCACAAAATAAGTGCATATTATATTTTGATAGACAATAACAACAATGAAGATTCAGAATTGATAAAGCAATATTCGGCGAAACGAATGGATATGAAAACGGAAATGGCTGTTAAGGAAAAAGAAAAAGCAGTTGCAATTAATAAGTTATGTGTTTATTTGTCAGAATCTCATAAAGAAGAATATTATTATTTTGTCGTTGGTATTTCTATAATAATATTGTTCTTATTGAGCATAGTGCTTTCAGGTAGTCTTTACAAATCCGGAAAACATTTAAAGGAACAACGATTAAATCTGAATGACAAAATGTTGGCACTAATAACAAAGGAGAATACAATTATGTCATTGACCGAGTCAAACAAAACCCTTACAGAACAAATAGTCTCCGACAGAGAGCACCAGTTTTTAAAATATAATGAAAACAGGGAAATACTGTTGTCTCAGATTGAAAAAGTGCATGTTATAGTAACGCCTCGCTCCAAACAAATAAAGGATGCTTCTTCTTTGTATGAGTTAATGAATACCCATTTTTTTCATTTGGCTGACAAATTAGAAGTAACATATAAATTGCATATTGATGAAATAAGAGTATGTTTTGTTGTGTTGTTGGGTTTTTCACATAAAGAAATAGCGAATATTCTCTGTTGCTCTGAAAAAAGTATAAGCCAAAAGAAATACAGGGTGGGAAAGAAACTCAATACAACCGGAGCAGAATTGAGAGAGTTTCTTATCAGAACAGCTTGTAACTATCCATATTGACATTCTTTAGATATCAAATGTCATAATCGTTTTTGTTTATATACCTCTATATCAGATATATATCTTATTGCAATTGTCATATAGTTTATAGCAGTCATCTTGTTAATTTGTAGTAATTTTGCACCCGAAATAACAGTGCATCTTTATTGAGAAAGGTGATAGTTATCTTCAATGTAAAACTACAAATTTTATACAAATGAAAAAAATTATTATTTTGATGTTCTTGTTTATTACGAGTTCATCTTTCCTTGTTTTTGCAGGAAATCCTGTAGAAATAAGTTTATCAAAATCTTTTACTTATGTGCCTCAGGATAATCCGGAATTGGGAGAAGGGCAACGTCCCACCTGTCACAATTGTTTCACAGCTACCATCACAGACGGTTTTGAAGTTAAGTCCTCTGGAAGTCTATTGATAGAATAATTTGCATAGCATATAAAAATGTTTTATCTTTGCAAAAAATAAGTATTACCCTCAAAAATTAAATATACCATAAAAAGAATATTTTTAAAAACACTATTTGCAAGCATATTTATATATACCATTATGCTCAGCGGTTGCAATAGCAACGATCCTGTATTGGAATCAAGCATGGATATCCCTGAAATCTGCGAGAAACTGTCACACATGAATATGTATGACATGATACAGAAGCTGAACAAAGAGGAATATGTTGTCGTAATCTCACCGTAGTATCACCGTAATATCACCGTAGTATCACCGTAATATCAAAAACGGATTCATGCAAGACATCTACCAGCTGCCGGATGACATTCTAATCCTGTTATAAAAACAACGCAGAGGTATTGCATATTTTGTGAAAAAGGTGTAACTTTGCACACTATTCCGTATAACAAACAAAACATTATAACAACATAAAACAAAAAGATTATGGTAAGTTACAAAGATTTAGGCTTGGTGAACACCCGTGAGATGTTCAAGAAGGCTATCAACGGCGGTTACGCTATTCCCGCTTTCAACTTCAACAACATGGAACAGTTGCAGGCAATAATCAAGGCTTCTGCCGAGACCAAGAGTCCTGTAATCCTTCAAGTCAGCAAAGGTGCCCGCAACTATGCCAACCAGACACTGCTTCGCTACATGGCACAAGGTGCAGTAGAATATGCAAAGGAACTCGGTTGGGAGAACCCGCAGATATGTCTGCATCTTGACCACGGAGATTCGTTTGAGCTCTGCAAGAGCTGCGTTGACTTCGGTTTCTCAAGCGTGATGATTGACGCAAGTGCTCTTCCCTACGAGGAGAACATAGCACTGACAAAGAAAGTGGTAGAGTATGCTCATCAGTACGATGTAACGGTTGAGGCAGAACTCGGTGTGCTGGCAGGCGTTGAAGACGAAGTTGCTTCGGAAGTAAGCCACTACACCAAACCTGAAGAGGTGGTGGATTTCGCTACCCGCACAGGTTGCGACAGTCTTGCAATCTCCATCGGTACGAGCCATGGTGCATACAAGTTCACTCCCGAGCAGTGCACCCGTGACCCGAAGACAGGCCGTCTGGTTCCTCCTCCATTGGCATTCGACGTACTGGACGCCATCATGGAGCAACTGCCCGGTTTCCCCATCGTTCTTCACGGCTCGTCGTCTGTTCCTCAGGAGTATGTTGACATGATCAACCAGTACGGCGGCAAGCTGCCCGATGCAGTGGGAATACCCGAAGAGCAACTCAGAAAGGCTGCCAAGTCGGCTGTTTGCAAAATCAACATCGACTCTGACTCACGTCTTGCCTTCACGGCAGCAGTTCGCAAAGTGTTCGCAGAGAAACCCGCAGAGTTCGACCCGCGCAAATACTGCGGTCCTGCACGCGACCTGATGACAGAACTCTACAAGCACAAAATCATCAATGTGCTTGGTAGTGACGGCAAAGCCTGAAACTAACCTCTTTCGACCGGCAACTTAAAGACCAATGTCTTAATTTCTAAAACCGGTTGACAGAAATCATCAATGGTCACAGCTCCAAGAGTCGTTGACAGAGACAATCCCGAGCACCGCAGACTTCTGCGGTGCTCTCTTGTTTGTCCGTCACGAACGTATTCTAATGGAGGTAAGTCCCTAACGCGCCCTTATATTTAAGTCCGATAGCTGTACGCAGCAACCAATCCGCTACGGATGCGCTAACTATGGGGGTCACATAGAACTTGTTTCGTATGGGGTATCTTATTGCGCTACCTATAGCAGTGTAAAGGTACCGCTTTTTTCCAACGTCCCCGCATAAATTCGCCATAGAATGTATTTTTCGCTCGAGAAATACTGTTTGTCCAATATGTCCGGCTCACTTTTAGACCAAATCGCATCATTTCGGCTCAAAAAATACGGGAAATTTGTATATGTATTGAAAAAACAGTATTTTTGCAGCGTCTTGAGAAAAATTGTTTATCAACAGATGATGTTGGATTGCACTCTGTTTCATTAGCGGGTCAAATCGTATTATACTGTTTCAAATAGGATTGAACAATAATTGAAAAGTATTTAATTTCTCTTTGGATGTAAAACATGGCAGTTAATTCAGAAGATTATTCTCCATTTGGGTGAATACAGCCAACCGTTCTACGAAATAGTTTAATTTCTTCAAAAGTACCTCCCCGCAGGCACTTTATTTCTACTAATGACAAAGGTTAATAAAATATTGCTTCCATTATTTCTTATTGCTACAACTATCTCCTGCACCTCCATCCACGATGCGCAGCAGACCATTCTTGAGGCAGATAGCCTGCGGGCAAAAGGTATACTATATGGCGACACTATACGCCTGCAAAAAGCAGCATCGGCATTGTGTAGCCTCACTCACCGCACGGAGAAAGCCAAGGCATTGTATTATCTTGGCAGAAACTATTCTCAGTTGAATCTTGATGCGACAGCAGCTGACTGTTATATAGCAGCTGACCGACTGAAACCAAAAGATGCTCAACTGCGTGGCAGACTTAATGGCAATATGGCATATATTTGCAAACAGCAAAACAAAGATAGTCTTGCTCTTATAATGTATAAAAGAGCTATTCCTTTCTATGAGTCTGCAAACGATTCTCTGCGTCTTCTTTCTATTGCTTTGGATGTAAGTTTGGCGTATTGTAATGTGAATGATTTTCATGCTGCAGACAGTGTTTGGAATAAAATCATTTCTACAAATCTCAATACTTATTATCATTCTCGAGCAATGGGAATAAGGGCTTATTACTATAATAGTCTTTGTAAGTACGATTCGGCATTGTATTGTCTTTATCAAGTTGAATCTCCTCTATCTTTAAGCCTCGATTTTTATAGTGCACAACTTGCTATTGCTTTGTTTTATACTGAACAACCAGATTCTGCAGCGTGGTATGCAAACAATATTCTTGAATTCAAATCTTCATACAGAAACAAAATAATAGCATATAATGTATTAAGAGAAAGCTTATATTGACAAGGACATTGCAACTGCTCAAAAATTGCATGACTTTGTTGAAGAGATGCAAAACCAAATAGATGTAGAAAACGAAACAAGAATACGAGCCATTGCAAAAATAGAAGACTATCTTCTTCATTCACGTTCACCTCTCACAATTGTAGAAAAAGTGTTAATATCACTTGCAGTAATACTCCTTTTTGCTTTTAGTATAATAATATATGTTGTAAAGAAAAAATCCAGTAATATCATCATTAATCAGGAGAAATCTTTAATAGAAAAGGATAATATTATTACAGAGCAAATTCAATATGAGAAAGATCGCATAGACGAGAGGAAGCAGGTGGTGGAAGACAATATTGTTTTTTTTACGAGAATCATTATCCGCAAGTTCTTTTGCCCAAAGGAACGAAGAGGAACTATTTAATGAAGTCAATGCAACGTGCTTTCAACTGATTGACAAACTGAAGTCAAAGAAATGTTTTAGTGTAGTCGAGTTAAAGTTGTGTATTGCTGTCTTGCTATATACCAGTTATAGTGTTATTTCTGAATATTTGAATTATTCCCCAAAAAGTATAAGCAGAACCAAAGTTCGTATTGCTGAAAAATTAGGCACAACAAGCGCAAAATTGCACGACAAATTGATAGAGATAGCTCTTCATTAATATCTGTGAGAAAGTAGAAAATCTTCAATATTTTCTGTGTTTTCCCTAAAAAGTCTTTTTACACGGCAATTTCTCTGTATTTAATTAATATGCAGTGCTTTATGCCATAGAAAGGTGTGATTTTAGCTAAAATCATTATTTTCCCTCATGTTAATTTGTCACACGGCAAAACATCTAAATGACTAAAATACAGATATTTATCAAAATGCATTTGTCACACGAAAAATTTGTTAACATGCTCAGAACGTTGTACCTTTGCAGCGTTTTAGAACCTCATAATATTAAACAAATATTAAAAATGAAAAGAATTGTATTTTCGTGTCTATGCATTTTATGTCTTGGCACATTGGCAATTAATGCGGGTGTTCCGCAAGTAATTAATCTTAGTGAGGCTATCATTTATGGCCCTCAGGGTGGTCCTCAAGAGGGAACAGGTGGTCTTCCGCCATGTGATTATTGTTTCACGGCTACCATCACGGACAATGTGTTGAATGTGTACAACCGTTCGGATGAGGAAGCGTTGGTAGTGGTAAAAGACCTTGCCACAGAGAGCACCGTGTTGTCAATGGAGCTTGTTGACGAGTTGGAGCAGATACTTCCTGCCGGCAACTACCGAGTAGAAATCTTCCCCGAGAACTATGCTCCGTTGCAGGGCTTCTTCGAAGTGGAGGAGTAAAATGTTTAGTAGAATAATACATAGATTAAAATATATAAGAGAACGCCTATATTTATTTAAATTGTATAAAAGACATGAAAAAATTATTTATATCAACATTATTTTGTTGTATCTGTAATTATGTATGCCCAATCATGGCAAGCAGGAACTCATATACTTTATACCAATCCTGACACAACAAAGGTTGGTATAGGAATAACCAATCCATCCGAAAGGTTACACATTAACAATGGAGCATTGAAAATAGGCAATTCCACCTCAGCTACCGATCGTGCTAAAAATTTATTGAAATTCGGTGACGGTAATTACGTACAGATAGGGGAATGGGAAGCGGATGATATGCTGTCATTCAAGGCAAGCAGATATAGTTTCACAAATGGTGTTGTCGGCATCGGCACATTGAATCAGAACTACAAGTTATCAGTAAACGGTAAGGTATATCTTGGTTATGTTGACAAAGTAAACAATTGGGGATATAGTTATCTGAATTGGGAGTCAAACGGTTTGTGGTTAGGCACTCCTCAAGGTACATGGGCTCATAATAGTGTGGATATTCGTCCCGGAGGTTGTACGCAAGATACGTTACAATCTATATTCAGAATGTATAATGCTCCTTCACCAGGTGTCCAAGAACTAAAGATACAATTGCAGACAAAAGGCAATTGTTGGTTTAATAACAATGGCAACGTAGGTATAGGTACCAGTTCTCCTGTTGCGAAGTTGGATGTACGTGGTGCGATAAGAGCGAACGAAATATATGTGAATACAGTTGGTGCCGACTTTGTTTTTGACGAAGGCTATAATCTTCGTCCGCTGCAAGAGGTGAAATCATACATAGAAAACAATCATCATTTGCCAGAAATTCCTTCTGCAACAGAGATGCAGGAAGAAGGCGTAAGTTTGGATAATTTGGTCATTCAACTTTTGCAGAAAGTGGAAGAACTGACTTTATACACCATTCAACAGGAAGAAAGAATAAAAGAGTTGGAAAACACAAAATAATGACAATCAAAATAATAACAATCAAATATAAGGAGGATTTTTATGAAAACAAAGATTTATTTATTGTTAGTATCTGTTTCGATATTGACATTTGTTAGTTGTGGTAATTCTAACCCGCCTTCTACCGGGGGAGACGAGATGCCTGCTGAGCAACTCGTACTTATAAAAATGACACCGGAGTTACAAGAACATGTGTTCGTTTCACCTATTGTAGATTCGGTTATAATTACTGATATAAATAGTTATTACTGCTACAAACTTTTTTATGGAGATGGTTTAGTTTTATGTAATCCGACTAAAGCTGATTCTATCTACTCGGATTTTATCCAATCTCAATTTCAACTATTAGGTACAAGTCCTTACATTTTGTTAGAAGATGGATATGCTATAATTGATTGGAAATGGAGACATTTTCATCCTTTGTTTGGTGCATTTAGAGGAATAGTGGGGCTTGAGGCACATCTCTGGGAATATCGCTACGATTATAAAACAGCTTATACTACAAATGCTTACTATGCGAATGGTGCTTTAGAAAATGAAGAATATTATCTGCTTCCTATACATTGGAATGAAATAACAGATCTAAAACATATTTGGGGAATAGAAGAAGGAAGAAAAATCGAGAAACCGGAAATTCATTATATCAATTGTACTAAAATTGAGGAATTTGGAGATTTTACAACTTCGATAAGAAATATCCGAATAAAAAATAGATTTGTCATATATGATAGTGTTATGGCAGAATATTCTTTATATTCTCAAGATAAAGAAATGTATAATAATTGTGTCAAAGAAATTGACCAATTACAGTCTATGTATGTTGAGACATTAAATCAAATGATAAAAAATAAATATTTTGACAAATGAAATCTTTATCAAAACTGATATCAATATTTGTCATTATATTCGTATTGCTTTGTTTTGTTTCCCTGAACGTAAGAGCAGAAGTATATTCAATTGAATTAAAGGATAGCATTACTTTATCACAGGAAACATTAGAGAGGTATAATAACCTTATATCTCAACCAGAAGTGATTTGGAATAGTGTTGTTAGTATAGATGTCAATATGTTAATATCTTCCGACACTATACAAATTGGGCTGGACAATGAAAACATTGAAGTATCTATAGTTTATAAAAATGAAGAAAATAACTATAGATATATGCATTACGTTTCTACCGATACTAATACTGATGTGTATTTGTCAATATTAGATGGTCATATAGAAGCAAATATACATGCATTATCCGGCACATATAGAATGTTTTCAATTGAAGAAAATATACTTTCTATAGCTAAATATGAATACAATTATATAGAAGAAGAGCCAGAGTACATTGAATATTTGGAAGAATTAGAGGAGGCTCCTGAATTTACAGATGAAATCGCCAATGTAGTACCAACGTCTACTCCAATTATTCGTGTTTTATTCTTATATACGAATGCAGCTCTCAACCTAATGAATTACTATACAACCATCCCCTCTTTATATGAGATGCAAATGCGCCAAATAGTCTATGACTATATCAATTATGCTAATGAAAGTTTTAACAATAGTAATATTAATGCACACATGCAATTAGCATATTTAGGGTCAACAAACTACATCGAAACCTCACAATCATGGTCTAACACTTTGAATTATTTCTATCAGGACAATGATGGTTATATAGACGAAGTACACTCTTTAAGAGAAAAATATTCCGCTGATATCTGTGTGCTATTTCTTGACAAAGATGATTATTGTGGTGAAGCAAAAAAAATCAAAGCAAGTGCACAGACTGCTTTTTGTTTAGTTCGTCCGGCACGTGGATGTAATCGCAAATTTACAGCAGTACATGAAATTGGTCACTTGATTGGTTGTAGACATAATTATGCCGCAGATGTTAACTTGGTGCCTTATGCCTACGGACATGGATATTATCATTATGAAGAGGGTAGTCCTTCTACTTCTTGGAGGACAATGATGTCGTATGAGAATAAATGTGACAATGATGACTATAAATGTAAAAGAATTTTGTATTGGTCTAATCCGAATGTTAACTATTCTGATGGTTATGCGATGGGCACAAGTGGTATCGCAAATAACGCCCGTGTTTGGAATGAACGTGCAAGTACTGTAAGTGCATTTAGAACAAAAGATAATAGCATTGCATTAACGGTTTATGACAATAATACATCATCATTGTATGAAAGTTACGAAGCAACAACCAATATAGTAACAGGAGCAGGTTATGAAATTCAATCAGGGCAAACTGTTGATATGGCAGCAGCCTCTGAAATCAAATTATTGCCAAACACACATATAAAGTACGGTTCTAATTTTAGAGCTTCTATTAGAAATAATGCAGATGATCATATTTACCCGCAATTTATTAAATCTCTCAATACGGGTAATATTGATATCATAAAAGTATTAAAATTCTCTATATCTCCCAATCCGGTACATGATATTCTGACTGTCAGTTCAACAGAAACATTAAAAAATATCGCCATTTACAATCTTAGCGGGCAATGTGTGCTTCAAACAAAACAAACAGAAATCAATGTTTCCGAACTACATGATGGTATCTATCTGTTACGAGCTGTGACTGCCGATGGTGAACCACTTCAGACAAAGTTTATTAAGCAATAAATACTGTTCTATTAGTAGGAAAGGTCACTTCTGAAGAGAACTGCAAACATAATGTTTGTGGTTCTTCTTTTTTATTGCTGTCCGATAAAAATGGACTTAAGTAGTATTTCCTACAGTGAATTTTGCGTCAAAAACGTTTTAACCATCAATCTCCCATGTATTTATCGGACTTTAGACCACTTCGCAGCCTGCAAAATGCTACTTAATACAGGAGTAAACCTTTTCTGTAAACAAGTCAAAAGTTTACGATTCTTAAGATTCTATCTCAGTAAACGAGTCAACCTTTTTCAGGTTTAGTCATCAACCTTTTTCAGGTTTAGTCAATTTGCATATTATCCCTACCGTAATCTCACCGTAATCTCACCGTAATCTCACCGTACAATCACTATGGTATCACTGTAGAGACTGAATATATTCAGTCTCTACAATATATTCAGTCTCTACAATGTATTCAGTCTCTACAATGTATTCAGTCTCTACAATGTACATCTACAACATATATATCCAATATCTACAACGTATATATCCAGTCTCTATACCACAAAAGGCAAAATCTGAGTTAACGAAGAAATCGCAGCGTCTATCGTAAACAAAGACGCAAAGGCAACTCTCTACAAATGAGACATTTGAGCAATTTGCATCGCTCCATTCTGACATCTCGCGAACATACTGTGCACAGAGCGGCAAAAAATGTTCGCCAAACTACTCTATACAAATGAACGGACTTTTCTTAATTGTCACTAACCGTCATTAAAACAATATGATAACATATCTATGCCGGGATGCCTGTAAAAAATATAGACGCTGCGAGTTCTTCGTTAACTCATAAAAAAACCAGAATTTCAATTCCGCCAACAGGTTAATAATATCTTGCACATATCAGAATAAAGCACTACTTTTGCATAAGATTAAAGATAGATGTCGGATTGTGGAAACTGATAGGGCGAAATATAGGAAACACAAAGGCGGCTGTCGTGAGAGCGCATATAGATAATAATGGCACAATCGAGGGCACAGATATTGCTTGGCAAGGTGCAGACGGGCGGAGCTCTTGGCAGAGGAGAACAGACCCGCCTTACTCTGTTGTTGGCACTGCCTGCTATCATTTCGCAGTTGTTGACCATCGTGATGGAGTATCTTGACACTGCCATGGTGGGGCACCTTGGAGCCGCCGCTTCTGCATCTATCGGACTCGTGAGCACCACCACATGGCTGATGGGAGGTCTCTGCTCCTCATTGGCAGGCGGATTCGCGGTATTGGTGGCGCAGAGCATCGGAGCGAGAAATCTCCTGCGGGCACGAAAGATACTAAAGAAGGCCATTCTGTTTACATTGTTGGTGAGCAGTGCCATAGGTGTGGCAGGTGTGGTGATATCGCCTTGGCTGCCAGCATGGTTGGGCGGCGGTGAAGACATACGCCATGATGCAACGGTTTATTTTCTGGTGTTTGCAGCCTCTATACCTGTCTGGGAAATGAATTTCCTTATGGCATCAATGCTTCGCAGTGCGGGCAACATGGTAGTACCGAGCGTGGTGAACGTGTGCGCGTGTCTGATTGATGTGGTGTTCAACTATCTGTTTATCTTCGTTTTTGGCATGGGTGTGCTTGGTGCAGCATTGGGCACGTTCTGCTCGATGTTTCTTTCTGCATCGGTACTGACCGTATATGTGGTGTTCTTCTCGAAAGAACTGAAACTGACAGGCAGGGAGACCGAAGAGGCAGGTTCTGCCGAGTCGTCTCCCGTTCTGCGTCCGGCGCTCAACATAGGAGTACCGATGGCAGTGCAGCATATAGCGATGTGTTCGGCACATATAGTCTCCACACTTATTGTGGCGCCGCTTGGTACGGTCGCCATTGCCGCCCACTCGTTCGGCATCACGATAGAGGGGTTGTGCTATATGCCAGGTTACGGCATAGGCGATGCCGCCACCACACTGGTAGGGCAGTCGATAGGAGCCAAGCGCGCTGACCTGAGACATTCGTTCTCGTATATCACGCTGTTTCTTGGAGTGGCATTCATGACTTTCATGGGCATACTGATGTACTGCGGTGTGCCTTACCTGATGCCACTCATGACACCAGATGCAGCAGTGCAGGCGCTCACGGTGGAGTGTTTGCGCATAGAGGCGTTTGCCGAACCGATGTATGCGGCATCAATAGTGATTTACAGCATCTTTGTGGGTGCAGGCGACACCAAGGTGCCTGCCGCCATGAATCTTGGAAGTATGTGGGTTGTGCGTCTGCCGTTGGCATGGCTGCTGGCTATGCACCTGGGACTGCGCGGAGTGTGGATAGCCATGTGCGCCGAGTTGTGCTTCCGCGGGTTCATCTTTATAGTCAGACTGCTAAGAAAAGAAAAGGCCCCCGTTCATTTGTCAACTACATAACCTATTCACAATATCATATCATCACCATGAAAGAAATAATCAATCATGAGTTCGGCGGAGAGCGTCCGCTATACAAGTCGGAAGACTTGCACCTTACAGATGTCACCATACACCCGGGGGAGTCGTCTGTGAAGGAATGTCGCAACATACATGCCGACCGGTGCCGGTTTGAGGGCAAGTACGTGTTCTGGGAGAACGACGGAGTGGTATGCCGCGACTGCGTGTTTGCAGAGTCGGCACGTTCGTCGGTATGGTACAGCAGGAATATCACCTACTGCAACTGCCAGGTGGATGCGCCGAAGATGTTCCGCCGGGCTACAGGTATTGACCTCGAGAACGTGCAGATACCCCACGGCGAAGAGACATTCTGGGATTGCTCCTCCATAAGACTGAGAAACGTGCAGATAGCCGAAGCGGACTATCTGTTCATGCACTCGTGCGATATTGATATTCAGGACTACCGCCAGGACGGCAACTACAGTTTCCAATACGCGAGAAACGTGGTGATACACAATGCCGTCATCAATTCCAAGGATTCGTTCTGGGAGTCGCAATACTGCACATTGTACGACTGCGAAATCAACGGCGAGTATCTGGGTTGGTACTCGAAAAGTCTGCGTCTGGTACGCTGCCATATAACAGGCACGCAGCCGCTGTGCTACTGCGAGAACCTGATACTTGAGGACTGCACCTTCGGCGATGACGCCGACCTTGCATTCGAATATTCCACAGTAGAGGCCACCGTCCGCTCACATATAGTCAGCATCAAGAACCCTACTTCAGGGCACATCACAGTGGAATCGGCAGGTGAGGTCATTATCGACAACAACATGAAGCAACCCGGCGACTGCGAAATAACGATATTAAACAACGAAAAACCCTAAACAATATTCTTATGCTTGAATTTGTCAACCGTGCTGGGTCCGACTGCTACAAGTGGGACTCGGAAGAAGCAAGAGGCAAGCTGCCGCTTTGGGTGGCAGATATGGATTTCAAGGCTGCCCCCGCCATACTCGGCGCAGTACAGCGCCGGTTGGACCATGGGGTGTTCGGCTACAATATTGTGCCCCAACAATATTTCGATGCAGTAAGCAACTGGTTCAGCCGCCGCCACGGTTGGCACGGCATAAGGCGCGAACAACTGATACCGACAATAGGAGTTGTGCCGGCACTGTCAGCCGTACTGAGGGCACTGAGTTGGCGCGAGCGTCCGTGGGCGAAAGACGGCAAGATGAGAGTGCTGACACTCACACCCGCATACAACTGCTTCTTCAGCAGTATAAACAACATAGGTGCCGAACTTGTGGAGAGCAAGCTGATAGAGGTAAACGGCAGGTATGAGATCGACTGGGAAGATTTTGAGAAGAAGATAGAGCAGTCGGATGTGTTTCTATTCTGCAATCCTCACAACCCGACAGGCAGAGTATGGACTTATGACGAGCTGATACACATCATGGGAATATGTGAGTTTTACGGCACTTTCGTCATCTCCGACGAGATACATTGCGAGATAGTGATGCCGGGACACAAGTATATTCCGTATGCCTCGCTCATGGAGTCCGATGATGACTACTATTGTGTTCTCACTTCAGCCTCAAAGGCATTCAATATAGCAGGTTTGCAGTGCGCATGTATTTTTGTGCCTGACCTGCCTATGTACGAGCAGATAGACCGTGCTATCAATGTTCACGAAGTATGCGACCTGAATCCCTTTGGCATTGTAGCAGCCATTGCCGCCTACAACGAGAGCGAAGACTGGCTTGACGAACTCAAGCAGCAGGTGTGGAGCAACTATCTGTATCTCAAGCACACTCTGGAGGAGCAACTGCCCGTGTTGCATCTCACCACTCTTGAGGGCACTTACCTTGCATGGGTAAATATAGAGGCTACGGGTATGCGTGCCGAGCAGTTCTGCCGTCAACTGTCGGAGCAGGAGAGCGTTCTGCTGAATCCTTCGGAGATGTACGGCACGACGGGTCATGTGCGCATCAACCTTGCCACATCTGCGGATATAGTGCAACAGGCAACAGAGCGTCTGGTGCATTTTGTAAAAAGAATCTGTAAATAAAAATCAGAGACGCCTGAACAGCGTCTCTGATCATTTAGCCCGCATCTCTCTTACTATCATCAGAGCCTGCTCTCTGATGTCTTCGGGCAAGCCTATATTCCTCATCTGCAGACTGCGGCACCAGCCTGCCACATCCGTTTCCTGCAGTGTGTAAAACACCGAGCTTATAAGTTCTCTCTGAGCGTCAGTATAGTCTTCCGGATTGATACCTGCCAGTTGGTCAAGTTCCTCGTCGTCGTAGTACACAATCTCGGGTTTGGTGATGAGCAGTGTCTCTTTTTCGCATACGAGGTGCTCGCCGCAGCAGCCTTCAGGGCGTACATTCCGAGGAGCAGCCTCCGGCTTGGGTTTGCCGGTGTCGTGCTTCTGCTTTTTGCGCTCACGCCATTCTATTGCAACGACAATGACAGTCGCCAATGCAACAAAAACTATCAGTGCTCCCATATTATGAAACAGTGCTACTTCGGTAGGAAAATGAAACTGCTATAAATCCAAGCCGTCGGCATCGTCTTCTTCCACCACCAGATTGTCGATAATAAACTGCTGCCGCTCGGCAGTGTTCTTGCCCATGTAGTACTCCAACAGTTCGTGCACTGCATCCTCTTTTCTGAGACTGACCTGGTCGAGGCGCATAGTCTTGCCTATGAATCCTTTGAACTCGTCCGGTGATATCTCTCCCAAACCTTTGAACCGCGTGATTTCTGGGTTGGGTTTAAGGTCGGTGATTGCCTGCTGGCGTTCTTCTTCGGAGTAGCAATATCGTATCTCTTTTTTGTTTTTGACGCGGAAGAGCGGTGTCTGAAGTATATACACGTGCCCTTTCTTGACGAGGTCGGGGAAGAACTGAAGGAAGAAAGTCAGCATGAGCAGCCGGATATGCATGCCGTCAACATCGGCATCGGTTGCAATAATAACCTTGTTGTAGCGGAGGTTGTCAAGTCCGTCTTCAATGTTAAGCGCCGACTGCAGGCAGAAGAACTCTTCGTTTTCGTACACAATCTCCTTGGTGAGTCCGAAAGTGTTTTTGGGTTTGCCCCTGAGTTGGAATACAGCCTGCGTGTTTACGTCACGGCTCTTGGTGATGCTGCCCGCTGCGGATAGACCCTCTGTGATGAAGATAGAGCTCAGGTCGCGCAGGTCTTCATCGGAGTCCTTGGAGGTGTAAACCGGTTTGGGATCGCTGAGATGCACGCGGCAGTCACGCAGTTTGGGGTTGTTGAGATTGTTTTTCTTTGCACGCTCACGGGCAATCTTGGTTGCGCCCTGAATGGCTTTGCGTTCGCGCTCCGAGTCTTGTATCTTCTGCAGCATAATCTCGGTCATCTCCTGGTTTTTGTGCAGATAGTTGTCAAGCTCGTGGGCAATGAAGTCGTTGACGAATTTGTTGACAGACACGCTGCCCTCTTTGGGTGACATGTCTCTGGAACCCAGTTTGGTCTTGGTCTGACTTTCGAACACTGGTTCCTCCACATTGAGCGCCACAGCACCCACAATGCCGTTTCTGACATCAGATAGTTCGAAATCCTTGCCGAAGAATGCCTTAATGGTTCTGCCTATCGCTTCGCGGAAAGCAGCCTGATGTGTACCGCCTTGCACCGTATATTGTCCGTTCACAAACGAGTAGTACTCTTCGCCGCTTTGGTCGGCATGTGTGAGCGCTACCTCTATGTCATCGCCCTTGATGTGGATAATAGGATAGAGTGGTTCCACCGTCATTCTCTCTGTCAGCAGGTCGAACAATCCGTTCCGGGAGAGGAAACGCTGACCGTTGAAGTTGAGTGTGAGACCGGTATTGAGATATGCGTAGTTGCGCATCATCTTTTCTATGGTTTCCTCGCGGAACTTGTAGTTCTCGAACAGACCTCGCGAACTGTCAGGCTCGAACTCGATGAGTGTGCCTTGCTTTTCGGCAGGAGCATCCATCACCCCGCTGTCGCTGACGAGTTTGCCCTGCTTGAACTCCACACGCCGCGTCTTGCCATCACGGAAGGCCTGTGCGGTGAATTTCCATGACAGTGCGTTAACGGCTTTCAGACCTACACCATTCAGACCGACTGACTTCTTGAAAGCCTTGGAGTCGTACTTGGCGCCTGTGTTGAGCTGTGACACTACGCCCACAAGCGAGTTGAGCGGAATACCGCGTCCGTAGTCGCGAACGGAAACCTTGCCGTCTTCCACTCTCACATCAATTACTTTGCCTGCGTTCATGCGGAACTCGTCAACAGAGTTGTCCACGGTCTCTTTTATCAGTACGTAAATACCGTCATCCTCATGACTGCCGTCACCAAGCTTGCCGATATACATACCAGGTCGCAACCTGATGTGCTCCACATCCTCCAGATGCCTGACATTGGCATCGGTATATTCGGCTGTCGATGGATTGATTGTTTCTTCTGCCATAGTATATGATTACAATTTGCGGAGAGTGGCGAGCAACAGCCGGTAGAACTTCTGAACGGTTTGAATATTCACTTTCTCATCGGGTGAATGCGGATGTTTGATGGTAGGTCCGAAGCTTATCATGTCCATGCCGGGATAATTGCGTCCGATTATTCCGCACTCAAGTCCGGCATGAATAGTGATGATGCGTGCATCTTCTCCGAACTCTTCCTTGTAGGTTTGCTGCATGATGCCGAGAATGCGGGAGTTGAGGTTGGGTTTCCATCCCGGATAGCTGCCGGAGAACTCCACTTTGGCGCCTGCAAGGGCAAACACGCTTTCAATCATCTCCTGCAGTTCCTCTTTCCTGCTTTCAACCGAACTTCGGGTAAGGCAGCATATTTCAATTCTCATGCGTTTGCCGTCGGAATCATCGGCAATGGTGTTTATCATTGCAAGGTTGTTGCTTGTTTCCACAACATCCGGCATTTCCGGAATCATGCGGCTGACTCCATCGGGGCAGGCGGTGACGGCATGAATAAGACTGTCCTGAATCTCTTCTGGCATAAGTCCTGCCGGTGCAGCTGTCTCTTCTGCAAAGAGTTGGATATTGTCTTCTACTCCGTCGAACTCGCGAATGAACAGGTCTTCATAGTCCATAACGAGTTGTTTGAGGTCTTCCACTCCGTCTTTCGGAACACTGATGACAGCCTGTGCCTCGCGAGGAATGGAGTTTCTGAGACTGCCTCCTTCCACCCATGCAAGACGTGCTTCATATTCAGCCACTGCCTCTTTTAGAAAACGGAAGAGCAGTTTGTTGGCATTGGCTCGTTGCAGATTTATATCGCACCCTGAATGTCCGCCTTTCAGGCCTTTCAGTATGACCCGCAGTGCTGTATCACCGGCTTCGGCAGGTTGCAGAAAATATTCGAAACTGATGTTGGCATCGACACCTCCCGCACAACCGACGTAAAGTTCGCCTTCCTGCTCTGAATCAAGATTGAGCAGTGTCGTTCCATGTAGCACTCCGCCTTTCAGGTCGAAGGCACCGTACATACCCGTTTCTTCATCTACGGTGAAGAAAGCTTCAAGTGGCGGATGAACAACAGTTGTGTCTGCAAGGATTGCCATAGCCGTAGCAACACCTATACCATTGTCAGCGCCGAGAGTGGTGCCTTCGGCGGTTACCCATTCGCCGTCAATGTATGCACGCACAGGGTCTTTCTCGAAATCAAAGTCAACATCGGAATTTTTCTGCGGAACCATATCCATGTGTCCCTGCAGAATAACTCCCGGATGATTTTCATATCCGGGGTATGCAGGTTTGCGGATGATGACATTGCCTATTTCGTCCTGAACGGTTTCAAGACCAAGTGACTTGCCGTATTCAAAAAGAAAACGGCCGATAGCTTCTTTCTTTCCCGAAGGACGGGGAATCTGTGTCAAGGAATAGAAGTTTTTCCAAATTCCTTGCGGATTAAGTTCTTCAAGTTTCATTGTATAGCGTATTTGATATTATTGTCCGTTATTTTTATTCTACAGTCATTTCTCCGCACAGATTTATTTGCAGCAGGCGGATGACTTCGTCGGTGTTGTCTGCGTTTTCTCCGAGCAGATACATCAGTTTGGTGAGCAGAGCTTCGGTTGTAATATCGTATCCGCAGAGAACTCCTGCCTGCAGCAGGTGGAGCGAAGTTTCATATCTGCCCATTTCTACGCTTCCCATTACGCACTGGGTCTTGTTGACAATGATGATGCCTCTTTTTATTGCATCCTGCAAGGCCTCGAAGAGCCAGAGGTCGCTTGGTGCGTTGCCCGAACCGTAGGTTTCAAGCACAACAGCCCGCAGTCCCTCAATGTTGAGTATTGCCCTTACTGTCTGCTCGGAAATACCGGGGAAGAGTTTGAGAATAGCGACATGCTGGTCGATTTTGGTGCGCAGGCGCAGAGGTTTGTCAAGGTCGCAGTAGTGTATGAGATGCTGAAAATAATGGATATGCACTCCTGCCACAGCCAGCGGCTCGTAGTTATACGATTTGAAAGCGGCAAAATGCTCCGAGTTCATTTTGGTGCATCGGTTGCCGCGATAGAGATTGGCCTCGAAGAAGATGCACACTTCCGGCACCACTGCATTGCCCTCCTCGTCCTGCTCGGCAGCAATCTCAATAGCGGTAAGCAGATTTTCCTTTGCGTCGCTGCGGAGCACGCCTACTGGCAGCTGGCTGCCGGTAAGAATAACCGGTTTGCCGAGGTTTTCAAGCATGAAGCTCAGTGCCGAAGCAGTGTATGCCATAGTGTCGGTGCCGTGGGTGACTACAAAGCCATCGTAAGAGTTGTAGTTGTCGTAGATGATGTTGGCGAGTTTGCTCCAAATAGGGGGATTCATGTCGGATGAATCGATGAGCGGATCAAAAGGCAGCAATTCAACTTTTACGTCACTATTGAACAGTTCGGGCATGAACTCGTGGAACTTGCTCAGGTCAGCAGGTTTCAGTGCTCCCGTTTGAGAGTCCTGAACCATGGATATAGTGCCTCCTGTGAATATTATAAGTACTGACTTTTGCTTTTCCATGCTTGAAAATATTTCTCGGTTATAGTTTATTTTTTGTTGTTGCCGGCTTTGATGTCATGAACCATCATCTGTATGGTTGTCTGCCCGTTGAAAGTGTTTTGCTGCAGTTCGTAGCAGATGTCGATGTTCTCGCCGTTCATCAGCGGCAGTGCATATTCTCCCTTGCCGAATGCTATTCCCTGCAGTGCCCCTGTTCTGTCGGTTACGTCAAGTTTGAGATGTTCGCCTTGTTTGCCCACTCGGCGTGTATAGCGGTAGTTGGTCACGTTTCTTGTGAGAAACAGGGGTCTTGGATTGCCAGGCCCGAACGGTTCAAGGTGACGGAGGATATTGAAGAAGCGGGCTGTGATGTCCGCAAAACTTATTTCGGCTTCTATCTCAAGTACGGGTTGCGTCTGTTCTGGCAGAATGTGCTTGCCTACATAGTCTTCAAAGCGCTGTTTGAAGGCTTCGAGGTTTTCGGGTTTCATGGATAGTCCGGCAGCAAAAATATGTCCTCCGAAGTTTTCCAGAAGGTCGCTGCATGAGTCGATGGCGCTGTAAATGTCGAAGCCTCCTACGCTGCGTGCCGACCCGCTTACCATACCGTCAGTGAGTGTAAGAACGATAGTCGGTCTGTAGTAGTTGTCTATCAGTCTGGAGGCAACTATGCCTACCACTCCTTTATGCCAGTCGTTGCCGCACACGACGGTTGTATGTTTCTGCTGGTTGCACGGGTCTGACATTAGCATTTGCAGTGCTTCGTTGGTTATTTGCTGGTCGAGGTCACGGCGTATTTCGTTCTGATGGTTTATTTCCTCACTCATCTGCTTTGCTTCATCGTTGTTGTCGGTGATGAGCAGACGCACGGCGTCTCTGCCTGAGCGGATACGCCCGCAGGCATTGATGCGGGGACCTATTTTATATACAAGGTCGTTGATATTGAGTTTGCCTGATTCTATACCTGCAATGTTCATGAGGTTTTTGATGCCGACGGGGGGGGCGGAGTTGAGCATGCGTATTCCGTAGTATGCCAAGACTCTGTTTTCCCCCACCACAGGAACGATGTCGGAAGCTATAGCCATGGCGGTCAGTGCCAGACACGGCCTGAGATTGTCAAAGGGGAGAGAGTTGGCAGCGGAGTATGCCTGTGCCAGCTTGAACCCTACTCCGCATCCGCATAGTTCGCTGAACGGATATGTGCTGTCTGACCGTTTGGCATCAAGTACTGCCACAGCCTTGGGTATATCCTGTCCCGGAAGATGGTGGTCGCAAATGATGAAGTCGATGCCTTTGTCTGCAGCATAATTCACTTCTTCGGTGCTTCTTATACCGCAGTCCAGCGCGACAATAAGGCTGCAGCCGGTCTCAACGGCATAGTCGATGCCTTTGCGCGAGATGCCGTATCCTTCGGTGTAGCGGTCAGGAATATAATAGTCAACGAGTTCTGGCGAATGAACAACGGAACTGAGAAAAGTGTACATCAGTGCAACGGCAGTAGTGCCGTCCACATCATAGTCGCCAAATACAAGAATATGCTCGTCGAATTGTACCGCTTTGTCAAGTCGGGCGACAGCTTTGTCCATGTCCGTCATGAGAAACGGGTCGTGGAGCATGTCGAGTTGCGGTGAAACGAAGTTTCGGGCATCTTGGGCGGACAGAAGCCCTCTGCGCACAAGCATGGAAGCTGATATTATACTGATATTCAGCTCGGCAGCCAGACGCTCGGCAGCAGTGCGCTGCTCATTGCTCAGACTTTTTATTTGCCAACGGTTGTTCATTGCCCGACCAAATGTCGCTAATCAACTTGCAAAGTTAGTATAAAAAATCGTAATATCAAAAAACATTTTGATATTTGCCAAACATGGAGTAATTTTGCAGTCGAATAATGAGGCAGTTTGTAAGATAGATGAAAGACAGTTATTCGTTGTCGGAAGTATGCGGTTTCATCGGCAAAAGTCTGCAGATGACAATGCCTGAAAAATTCCGTGTTCGTGCAGAGATAAGCAGTTTGAGCACGAAGGGCGGTCATTGCTATATGGAGCTTGCGGAAAAAGCTTCGGAGAGCGATAACCTGTTTGCCGCCAAGATGCGTGCTGTGTGCTGGAGCAGTGTTTGGACTGTGCTTTCTGCTTTTTTTACTCATGAAACGGGTCAAACGCTTGCAGTCGGCATGCAGGTGCTGGTAGAGGCAAGTGTTAGTTTTCATCCTGTGTTCGGACTCAGTCTGCAAATAACGGACATAGACCCCTCTTATACATTGGGCGACCTTGCCCGCCGCAGGCATGCTGCGATTGCGCGCCTTGAGAAAGAAGGAGTGGCGGGCATGCAGCGTATGCTCGGTATATGCTCTCTGCCCAAGCGCATAGCCGTAGTGTCATCCCCTGATGCAGCGGGTTACGGTGATTTCTGCTGCCAGTTGCGTGACTCGGGCTACAACTTCACAATAAAGTTGTTTCCGGCAATAATGCAGGGTGACAGGGCAGCGGTATCTGTAATAGAGGCACTAAGCAGAATATATGATGAAATCGTGAATTTTGATGCGGTGGCACTGATAAGGGGCGGCGGTGCGAGTACTGATCTTACGTGCTTCGACGACTATGAGCTTGCATCGTGCATAGCGCAGTTTCCTCTGCCTGTGGTGACAGGCATAGGTCACCAGCGCGACATATCTGTAGCGGATATGGTGGCATTTGAAAGCGTGAAAACCCCGACAGCGACCGCTGAGTATTTTATTGCTTTCATGCAGAGGGCGGCAGACAGGCTCAACCGGTTGTCTGTGCGCCTGAATGCGAGTGGCGACAGGCGTATTATGTTACAGAAGGAAAGAATCAGAATGTTGCAGTTCAGGCTTGTGAATGCCGCAGGAAAATATGTTGCCATGCAGAACAGCAGGCTTGCGCTGATAGATAAAACCATAAGTGTTCACTCTCCTGAAGACATCTTCCGCAAGGGATATGCCCTTGTAAGGAAAGAAGGCAGGATAGTGCGTGATGCATCGGTGCTCAGTGCCGGCGACATCATTCAGACACAGTTTGCCGAAGGTACTGCAAAATCGCAGGTGATATGACATTGAAATATGATTTTGCAACTAACAAAATTTATATTACCTTTGTAGCCGGGTAAGTAATATCAACAGAACATCAATATGTATTCAGAAAGAGACAGACAGGGACCACGTTTGCGCCGAGGCAGCATAGAGGTGGTGTGCGGGAGCATGTTCTCTGGCAAGACCGAGGAACTGATACGCCGCATGAAGCGTGCGCAGTTTGCCAAGTTGCGGGTGGAGATTTTCAAACCTGCCATAGACGTGCGCTATTCAGAAGAGGAGGTGGTGAGCCATGACCGCCGTGCCATACAGTCAACTCCGGTAGAGAGTTCGAGCAGCATACTTCTGCTTGCCAACGATGTTGACGTGGTGGGAATAGACGAGGCGCAGTTTTTCGACATGGGCATAGTGGAGGTCTGCAACGAGCTTGCCAACCGCGGAATACGCGTTATAGTTGCAGGTCTTGATATGGACTACAAGGGTGTTCCGTTCGGTCCGATGCCCGCTCTGCTTGCCATAGCCGAGGACGTGTACAAGACTCACGCTATCTGCGTTCATTGCGGCGATCTGGCGTACGTTTCGCACCGGTTGGTGGAAAGCGACAAGCGGGTGCTGCTGGGAGAGACAGAGAAATACGAACCCCTCTGCCGTCACTGCTACGAGAAAGCCCTGCGTGCAGCAGAGGCTGAGCCAACCGCCAACGCCGACTGATGCTTTACGACATTATTCTTCCTCTTGCCATAGAGGGGGTATTGACCTACAATATCCCCGAAGACATCGGCGGACAACCCGTCGTAGGAATGCGTGTGCTTGCACCTCTTGGCAGGAAGAAGATGCATACCGGCATCATTTACCGCCGGCACACGGAGCCTGCTGATAGCGGGATGGAGATAAAAGACATACTGTGTCTGCTTGACGATGAACCTACGGTGACAGCGGCGCAGTTGCGGCTGTGGGAATGGGTGGCGGCATACTACATGTGCAGCATAGGCGAGGTGATGAAAGCAGCATTGCCGTCGGCACTTAAACCGGAGAGTGAGACGCATGTATGCAGCAACAAGGATTTCAAGGCGGATGGCAGACTGACAGGGAACCAGCAACTGCTGCTCGACCTGCTCTCCGACGGTAGGGACATCACCATAGAAGAACTGAGCCGCAGGGCGGAGATAAAGAACGTGCTGCCCGCATTGCGCAGTCTGGAAGAGATGAAGGCGGTGCTGACAGGTGAGCGCGTGGAGGACCGCTACAAACCCAAAACAGAGGCATGGATAAGTCTCGCCCCGCAGTTTGCCGATAACGAGCAGGGCTTGCAACTCATACTCAATTCGCTTGAGAAAGCCAGGCGTCAGCAGCAGTTGCTGCTTGCTTTCCTTGGTATGACAGAGGGCAGACCTGCGGTGAGAAGAGACGAACTGCTGTCGCTGACAGGCATAAACGCTTCCGTACTGAAGGCATTGACCGACCGCGGCATACTGCAGCAGGAGCAGAGGCAGACCGAGCGGCGGCAGACATCGGACGCGACATCGGCGGCAAAAGCGTTGAACCCCGAACAGGAGAAAGCGGCGGAACGGATAAGAAAGCTGTGGAAAGAGAAAGAGACGGTGTTGCTGCACGGAGTGACGGGGAGCGGCAAGACGGAGATATATATCCACCTGATACAGGAGGCGGTGGAGCAGGGCAGGCAGGTGCTGTATTTAGTGCCTGAGATAGCGCTTACCACACAATTGACAGAGCGTCTGCAGGCGGTGTTCGGCAGGCAGTTGTGCGTCTATCACTCCCGTTTCTCTGACAACGAGCGTGCGGAGACCTACCTGAGTCTGCTTCGCGGCAAATGCCGGATAGTATTGGGAGTGCGCTCCTCGCTGTTTCTGCCGTTTGATAACCTTGGGTTGGTTATAGTGGACGAAGAGCACGACAGCAGCTACAAGCAGCAGGACCCAGCTCCGCGCTATCATGCCCGAAACACAGCTGTCATGCTGGCGCATCAGTTCTCGGCACGACTGCTGCTCGGTACAGCCACACCCGCCATAGAGACCTACTACAATGCTCTGCAGGGCAAATACGGATTAGTGGAACTCAGTGCACGCCACGGCAACGTGAAGATGCCTCAGATGAGCGTCATCGACCTGAAAGAGCAATACCGAAGGAAAGAGATAACAGGTCATTTCTCTGACCCGCTGGCAAAAAAGATTTCCGATGAAATCGGCGAAAACAGACAGGTGATAGTGTTTCAGAACAGGCGCGGCTACGCTCCGTGGGTGGAGTGCAGGGAGTGCGCCTACGTGCCCAAGTGCGTCAACTGCGATGTGAGTATGACGCTGCACAAGCGCCAGGGTACGTTGGTATGCCACTATTGCGGCTACACGCTTACTGTTCCGAAAGTGTGTCCGGCGTGCGGACAGCCTGCGCTGGCAGACCACGGCATCGGTACAGAGAAGATAGAGGACGAACTGCACGAACTGTTTCCGGAGGCAAGGATAGCGCGAATGGACCTTGACACCACCCGCAGCAAGAACAGCTACCAGCGCATAATTGACGATTTTGCGGCTCACAGAACCGACATACTGGTGGGCACGCAGATGGTGTCGAAGGGTCTGCATTTCGACGATGTGAGCACGGTGGCGGTGCTTAATGCAAGCAGTCTGATGAACCAACCCGATTTCCGTAGTTACGAGAAAGCCTTCCAGCTGCTGGAGCAGGTGAGCGGACGTGCGGGCAGGAAACAGCGTCAGGGAGAGGTAATCATACAGACAATGGATCCTGACAGCACTCTGCTCAGGCAGGTGGCGGCGCATGACTACAAGGCACTCTACGAGCAACAGATAGAGGAGAGGCGCGACTTCCGCTATCCGCCGTTCTACAGGCTGATAGCTGTCACTGTCAAGCACAGGGACATGCAGAAGGCTGACGCTGCAGCCGGCATGCTGCAGGCACGACTGCAGGCGGTGTTCACCCGCAGATGCTCCAGAGTGATGCAACCCGCAATAGGCAAGATGCAGAACATGTATATACGCAATATCCTGCTCAAGATAGAGGCGGATGCGCCTTACGGCACAGCCAAGCAGATGCTGCAGCAGCAGATTCAGGAGGTGAGACAAACCGAAACAGCCAGAAGTGCCGTGATACAGGTTGACGTGGACCCGATGTAGAGAATATTTGATTATTTCCTATTTGAAAATTTAGAAAAACATTGTAACTTTGCAGTGCAAAAATATACGGAGTTATATGAAGCAGAAAACCTCATAAATTTCAATCCATAATAAAAACACACAACATTATGATTATTGGTATTCCAAAAGAAATCATGCACGGTGAAAACCGTGTTGCATGTACGCCCGAGACCGTGGGCAAGTTTGTGAACGACGGATTTACCGTTCTCGTAGAAAACCACGCAGGCGACGGTGCCCTCTATCACGATGAGGACTACGTAAAAGCAGGGGCAACCATGGTTCAGGACCCCGAAATAATCTATCAGAACGCCGAACTTATTTTGAAAGTGAAGGAGCCTCTTTTCAACGAAGAGAAGCAGAAACACGAGGTGGAGATGATGCACAAGGGTCAGTATCTGATTACCTTCATTCACCCCGCTTCGCCCGTCAATCATGAGATGGTGAAGCGCCTGACTGCACAGGGCGTGACCGCCTTCACGCTGGACTGCATACCGCGCATCTCGCGTGCACAGTCGATGGACGCACTGACCTCCATGTCAACCTGCGCAGGCTACAAAGGCATACTGATGGCAGCCAACCACATGACCAGTTTCATTCCGCAGATGTTCACCGCAGTGGGCAAGATAGAACCTGCGAAGGTGATGGTGATAGGTGTGGGCGTGGCAGGCTTGCAGGCATTGGCAACAGCCAAGCGTCTCGGAGCTGTCACGTACGCAGCCGACATACGTCCGATGGCAGCCGAGAATGCAATGTCGCTCGGAGCAAAGATAATTGACACCGGTGTACCTGCAGAACTGGCTATAGGCGAAGGCGGATATGCCAAGGCTCTGCCCGCAGACGTGCTTGCCGCAGAACGCGAGGCACTGAAAGCTACTATACAGCAGATGGACATAGTGTTCTGCTCCGTACTGGTGCCGGGCGAACTGGCTCCCGTAATCATCACCGAGGACACGGTGAAGGGAATGAAGCGCGGCTCGGTGATAGTGGATATAGCTATCGACCAGGGCGGCAACTGCGACATAACACCCAAGGGCGACATAGAGGTAAAGCACGGAGTGACGCTGATAGGAGTGAAGAATATTCCGGGCGAACTGCCCACATCGTCAACATGGATGTTCTCCAACAACATGTACAACCTGGTGCGCTATCTCGTAAAGAACGATGCTATAGAACTCAACATGCAGGATGAGGTGATAGCACGGAGTCTGGTGTGCCATAACGGCGAACTGCTGCATGCAGGTGCCAGAAAAGCTATGGGATTATGATTAATCCGTGGATACTGGTGGGAGTGTTCGTTGCGGCAACGGTGGCAGGCTATTTCATCATCCGCCGCGTGCCGAGTCTGCTTCACACTCCGTTGATGTCGGGCATGAATGCGTTGTCGGGAGTGACCATCGTGGGTGCACTCTCGGCAACAGGCATTGCAGTGCTGGCGGGTGAAGGTGCGGCTGCACGGATAATAGGCGACGTGGCTATTGCACTGGCAGCCGTCAACGTGGCAGGAGGTTTTGCCGTCACCCACCGCATGCTCCGTATGTTCAAACAAAACAAGAAGAAAAAATGAGCGTCGTGCAGATATCAATAAGCGCCGTGCTTGCGTTGCTGGTGCTTTGCGGCATTGCCATGATGAGCAAGGTGAAGACTGCCGTGGCGGGCAACCTGCTCTCTGCGCTCTCTATGCTCGCTGCCATTGTTGCCACGTTGTGGTTCAACGATATACTTGATGTTCCCTCGCTCTGGACAATGCTTATCCTCGGTTTCTTATCGGGAGGAGTGATAGCGGCAAGAGCCAAGATGATAGAGATGCCCCAGATGGTGGCATGCTTCAACGGTTTGGGCGGAGGAGCATCGGCACTGGTGGGCATGATGATTTATATGAACTGGGGCGTGCAGGCAGGCAGCAAATATGCAATGTTCACCCGCTCCACTGCCATGCTTGCAGTGGTGGTAGGCATGCTGACACTGGTGGGCAGTGCCGTGGCGGCAGGCAAACTGCAGAGACTGCTCAACCAGCGCCCTGTGGAGTACAAAGGGCACAACCTGATGGTGCTTTCACTGCTGGTACTCTCTCTCGCTGCCATTGCTGTCGGCACGGTCTATGGCGGCAACATCTGGATATGCCTTGCGGCATTGCTGCTATCGGGGTTGTTCGGATGGGTGTTTGCCATACGCGTGGGCGGAGCCGATATGCCTGTCACTATCTCGCTGCTGAACTCGCTGTCAGGTGTGGCGGGGGCAATAGCAGGTATGGCAACCGGCGACATACTGCTGGTGGCGGTTGGCGGCATTGTGGGCGCAAGCGGACTGCTGCTGACGCAGATAATGTGCAAGGCGATGAACCGCAGCCTTGGCAGCATATTGTTCCGTAAATCGCCGAAGATAACGGTCAAACCCATGGTGAAACCGGCAACGGTCAATCCTGAAACAATAGAAGAACTAATAAACAACTTGTCTGATATGGAAATACAAGAATTACTTGACGCCCTCAATTCCCTTACCGGCGAGATTGCCGGACTGCGCAAGGAACTGGCAGCGCTGAAAGGTGCAGGCGTTGCAGCAGAGGCTGCACCACAACCTGAAAAAGAAGAGACAGCAACCGATGTGCTCCGCAAGGCGAAGGACGTAATCATTGTTCCCGGCTACGGTATGGCGCTTGCACAGGCACAGCACATAGTAAAGCAGCTTGCCGACCGCCTCGCAGCCAACGGAGCAAGGGTGCGATTCGCCATCCACCCTGTGGCAGGACGTATGCCCGGTCACATGAACGTACTGCTGGCTGAAGCCGATATACCGTACGACGACCTGTATGAGATGGACGCTATCAACGGCGACTTCAAGCAGACCGATGCAGTGGTGGTGATAGGCGCTAACGATGTGCTCAACCCTGCAGCCCGTAATGCCGAAGGCACACCTATCTACGGAATGCCCGTGCTCAATGTGGACGAGGCAAAACAGGTCATTGTGTGCAACTACGACCTCAAACCCGGTTATGCAGGAGTGGAGAACCCGCTTTATACACGCAAGAAGGGTGTCTATCTGTGTCTTGGAGATGCCAAACAGACACTGATACAACTGATGAAAGACTTATGAGCCTGAGACTGAAAGGACGTATGCAGCAGAGCGGCATTATATGGAAAGTGCTGCTCTTGCTGGCGTTGATGCTGGTGCTGACCGTGCTCGCTATGGTTATATGGGCATTGTGCTTTGGCAGCAGTCAGACTACAGTATCGCTCAAGGTGCTGCAGATGCTGCAGAGTGTCGGCACTTTTCTGCTGCCCTGCTTGGCGGCTGTGTATCTCTGGAGCGAAAAACCGGTGGAATGGCTGAAACTGGACAAGAGTGTAGGCTGGAAAGAAGGAGTAGCTGTGGTGCTGCTGATAGTGTGCGCTTCCCCCGGAATCAACCTGCTGGCATGGCTAAACGAGAAGATAGCCTTGCCTGATTTCCTGAGCGGACTGGAGGAACTGATGAAGTCGCAAGAGGAGGCGGCTGCAGGACTGACCGAGCGCTTCATCAAGGCTGACAATGCGGGAATATTGCTGCTCAACCTGCTGCTGCTGGCACTGCTGCCTGCATTGTGCGAGGAGACGATGTTCCGAGGCACATTGCAGCAGTTGTTTTATACTCCTGCCGTTTATAGGCATGAGGGTGTGCCGGCTAAGAACAGCGGTGGCGGACTTACCGCCCGGCATCATGCGGCAGTATGGGTGAGTGCGATAATATTCTCCACCATTCATTTTCAGTTCTACGGCTTTGTTCCGCGTATGCTGCTCGGGGCATTGTTCGGCTATCTGCTGTTGTGGTCAGGAACGCTGTGGCTACCTGTGCTGGCACATTTCACCAACAATGCTATGGCTGTGCTGCTCTATAACATGTATTACATGAAGGGCAAAAACGTCGATGAAATCGACGCCTTTGGAGCAGGGGACACATGGTGGCTCGGACTGATAAGCCTCCTCCTCACAGGCTTGGGCATATACATTGTACGCAGAATATGCCTACATGAAAAAAATTATGAACATTTGAGGGCCTTACATTGATTATTTTCGCTTTCAAAACATAGTATGGTATAATTTTTGTTGAGAATTATATGGATTAAATTGCGTTTGCCTATGAAGCATCTTTCTTGGTAATTTATCTTATATCGAATAAAAGTCAGGTAGCCTGATAACATGTTTAATTCCAACAATCAATTATCTTTTATGAAAAATCCGATATTATGCGCAATTACTTGCGCCTTTTCGTTATTGCTCACTTCGTGCTATTACAACTACCCTGAGGTGAAGAACGAAAATCAGTATGTACATCAGTTTCTGCTTCAGAACAACGCCACAGGCAGAATAGCCCTTAGGGCAATCGACAACGATGGAGGTTTCGGCGAGGCTGCAAAGCCCGGCGGATATATATGTGCGGAAGTGATAATCAACAATCTGGAAGTAATTACGGATAACGTCAAGTTGTCACTCACTCAAGGCGCTGCCAAGTCCACCAAATACATGAGTTTGTCTGTCTCGAAGACAGAAGAGGATGCTAACGGTTGGACGCAATACGACAGTGAAAACATACCTCTGTCAGCCGATGTGGATATCAGTCCGTATTGGAGTGCCAACTACTTACCTGTGTCCACCAACGATATACCTGATTTCGTATATAAATACAGAGGCGAAGTAAAAGAAGGTCATGTTAAAACTTATGTTCTAAGCGTCAGCGATGAATATCTCGACCAACTGAAAGAAACAAGCAAAAATTAAGTTGAACTCGTAAAACAAGAGATATATGAAAAAGCTTATAATATGTGCTGTAGTATGCACAGCAACCTTCCTTTTTAATTCCTGCGACAACTATGTAGAACCGGATTCTCAGAAAATCAATGTGGCAGACAATCAGTATGTTCACATGTATTATATTTTGAACAGTACTTCTTATGATATGTCTATACGGAATGACAAAGACAATAGTGTCTATATTCATTCGGTGCAACCTGAAAAGTATTATCTGGTGAGAATATTGGCAAGCGACTTTTCCGAAATAGCAGGCGACAGCCTTATATGGCCAGATATTCCTGATACGTATATTCAGATAAAGAGACCGTCAACCAAGACAGAATATGGTATTCATGACGAATATAAAATGGTTCATTTCACCAGGGCAATAAAGGAAAGTCCCTATTGGAGCAGCAACTATACAGAAGTAGGATTCAACAAGGATGAAATGTCGCTGGACTATAAGTATATCTCGTTTGACATTGAGAAAATAGAAAAAGAAGGGCGTGTGAGGGCTTATGTTTTGCCTGTTACTGAAGGATATATGGATAAACTGAAAGCAAAAAGCGAGTAGAATGTCTGCAAGAGAAATAAGCCTCATCTTTGCAGGCTTGGGCATATACCTTGTACGCAGAATATACCTGCGCAGAACAAACAAATCGGGGAACAGCTGAGTGCTGCTCCCCGATTTCTTTGTTTATGGTTATTTACAAATATTGTCAGAAGCAATATCCGACCGATATCTCCAGTTCTCTCGAATACATTAAGTGGTCGCCTGCGTCATAGCTATTTTGTGTGTATCTGCCTTTGCCAAATAACCTGAAGTCACAGGTGGCGGAAAACACGAGGTGCTTGTAGTGTGCGCCTATTCCCACACCCATTGAGCAGTTCATACCGTGATAATTGTCCGAACTGTACGTTCCCTGACCAACAACATTCCCGTCTTTGTCCGTTACTTCTATCTTTCCGTCCAGATTGTTATGCCAATTGGTGCCTTTATTGTGATCTTCATTCCACCACTTGAAGTCCCGGCATCCTAAAGTCGCAAAATGATAAGATAATTGTGGGCCGGCAATGAATGTTATTCCCCATGAATCATTAAGTTCATGCATAAAACATATTCTTAGAGGAATAGACACTGCAAAGTCAGAAATATGCTCATCGTATTCAACAGGAAGATCAAATTCCGAAGGTTCATTCAAAACCTTATGTTCATGACCGTAATAACCTGTAAACTGAAGTTTAAGCCCTGTCTTCAGTCCGAAGGGCATGTCAGGTTTGAATTTCCAATACATCGATGTGTTGATATGACCGCCATGTAAAGGCTGTATGACCGCATTATTGGTTGACAGGTGGGTAGTCAGGTCGTAACCACCTTCCAATGTCCATTTGACTTGTGCACTTGTCACGGCGCTTGTAAGTAGCAGTGCAATAATAATTCGCGTTTTCATTTTATTGTTTTTTAGTAAGTAAAACATGAGTTAATTTTTTCGCTGCAAAGATATCATGTTTTTTCTGCACTCACAAAAAAACAGAGAGACAATTGATTTACATATAAAACTGATATTCAGATTAATATATATAAACGCGAGAGACATTTTAATTCTGAATAAAGTCAGCAGCCATTTTTTTTAGGAAAACAGGCAATTCTGCAATTGTCGTATTGAGCTTTTTTGCCACTCTAAGCTTTGTCTTTCCAACAGAATTTTCTGCCATAAAAAGATGTTCGGCTATATATTTTTTGTCATAACCTATCATGACCATTATGCATAACTTTATCTCTTTCTCATTTAATTTATAATTCATCTCCAACTTATCCACAATTTCAAAAAAATCGGTATTTATAATGCGTCTGAAATTGTCGTAGTCTTTCCAATTTATAGTTTTTCTTGATTTATATTCGTTGCATCTTTTTTCAACAATCAATTTCCTATTTTGGCAATATTCTTGTCTAATAGATTTCTCTGCATTGTTAAGTTGAATAAATAATTGCGTAATATTATCTCGTAAATAGTTTATTGTTGAAAGATGGCTGTTTTTACGCTCTATCGTTATTATTGACAATATGAATAAAGACAGTAAAACGAATATTATAATAATATTTGTAATCTTATCTTTTTTCTTTGAAGATATATATCTTTTAATAAGTTCTGCAGCTTTACTTTCTTCCGAGCTGTCTAATATTCGTTTGTTCTTAATTTTTATTATTTCATACAATCTTTCATATTTGTTTGAATTTTCAATGAATGATGAGTCTTGTAAATAATCACACGCTGTAGATGTAAATAAAGAATTGTCTGTACATTTTAGTATTGCATTTATACATGAATCTACTCCCTGACTATTGTTAAGATGTTCATAAATATTGCATAAAACCAATAATCGGTGACATTGGTAAGACCAAAGTATTATGGAATCGCAGTGTATCTCATTAATTGTAGATAGCGCTTTGTCATATTCTTTATTATTACAATAAGCAGATGACAATACAGAGTGGTACAGTGTTGATATTTGCATATTTGTACCTATTTGCGGCTCCAGTTCTTTTAATATCTTAATACCTTCGTCTATTCTTGACTCTGAATTAACAAGCAATTCTGCATAATGTATTTTACTCTCATAATATAGTTTATTATCTTTTGATTTCTTGTAGTTTTTAATAGCCTTTTTAGATAAAGTTAGAGCCAATTCGTTATCTCCTGAATGTGTGCATATTGCCATAAGATTAACGTATGACCTGCCAACATACGTTCTATCTTGAGGTTTGAGTTCTATGCAGCGGAAGAAGCATGGAACTTCTTTAGAATCAAGATGCATAATGTCGTAATTGCGGCCAAGGTAGTAGTAGGCATGTGCCAGTTCGTTGTGATCAAAACGGCTGCTGCGCTCAAGCGTGTTGACGGCAGAAATGAGTTGTGCCGTATCATTGTACAACTCGCCCGATGAAAACAGACTGTCGGCATGATGAACCAAACGCAATGCCTCCTGACGTTCAGACAACCCGCAGGAAGAAAAACACATAAGTAATATGCAGCAGTATATGGAATAGCCTGTTCTCATAATTACTGTTCAGTGCGGCTTCAATGCGTTGCACTTACTTCTTCTCCTCTGAAAGTGTATGTTTTGCCGTCTTTTTGCAGCAGAATAATGCCGTCCCTCATCAGCAACTTTCCATCTTGGTCGTGAATAATAATGTCTTCCACGGCAGCCTCTTGCGGAATAAGTGTCTCATCGGCTATCGGATTCATGGGCGAGAAGTCTTGAGGAATGGAGTTGATGTACAGCTCAAGGTTGCTGTAGCCGCTTTCGGTTATCTTTGCCCCGTCGGTGGCGTCCTCCGGATCAAGACCGTGCTCTGTCTCCCAACTGTCGGGTATGCCGTCAAGGTCGGTGTCGGTGTAAGGCTCGCCCTGCAGCAACGGCCAGCCGCCTACTGCACTCGGGTGGTTGATGATGCCGTCTGCCTGTCTCGTTCTCTTTCCGGATGCCGTGCCGGTTCGTGTCTCTTCCACTATCCTTGCGTCCTGCCAGTCACGTCGTGGAGCGCAGGCACCTGCACCTGACAGCACACTCAGGAAGGCCTCTTCCGCTGTCTCTGTTTCGGCAGGCAGTATGGCTTGCACCTCAGGGGAGTAGTCCGCCGAGCGGAAAATTGACTTGGCAAGAGCTGTGTCCTTGTAGTTGTTGAACTGCACTCCGCACCACCAGTTGTCGGCGGTCACATCGGGGTAGTTGCTCAGGTAGTTGTCTGCTATGTAGTGCCGCCCTGCAAACCCTGCATCCACACTTTCCTTTGTCTGGTCAATGCGCACAAGGCGGTTCACCTTGTTCGTCGGACCGGCTGCTTTGTTGTTGTAGCCGCTCGCAGGTCCGTGCTTGTAGTAGTTGCAGAACATGTTCAGCTCGTTGCGCGTGACTCCCTCCACCTGTATCTCTGTCTCCAAACCGTAGCCCGAGTTGTTGCTGCCCCAGTTATAAACCACGTTGTTGCGGAACTCCACCACGGCTACTGTGTCGTGTGCACGTGCGCCGTTGAAGCGTATGTTGCGGCTGTCGTTGTGGGCAATAAGGTTATGGTGATAACTGGCGAACTGCCCTCCCCACACTCCGCAGTAGGAACGGTTGCCCTTCGGGTGGTTGGCGCTGTAGAGTCCTTCGGCGGCTATGCACCATTGCACTGTCGTGTTCTTGGTGTCATAGATGGCAAGACACTCCTCGTTTGCCCACGTCATGGTGCAGTGGTCGAGAATGACGTTCTCGTAGTTCTCTATGTCAGTGCCGTATAGGGCGTATTTGTTGTCAGCAGATGGCGGAGGAACAGGCCGGAAGCGCAGATAGCGTATGATGACATCATGGCGGCGTGGTCCCCAGTGCCACATCTCGCCTCCCGTGGCACCGTTGAAAGTCATGGAGTGCCCGCAGATGCAGATGCCGTCACCCGGTGCCGTCTGCCCTGCTATGGTCAGGTAGTCGCGCTTCACCTTCAGGTCTTCCTTCAGAACAATGTTGCCTGCCACGTTGAACACTATGGTGAGCGGCTCATAAACGGTCACTGTCTTGCCGTCAATAGTCTCCTGACTGACGTATTGGCCGAGTGCCCAGCGCAGCGTGCCTTCTATTGGTGTTTCGGCAGAGGTGTAGTCGTCAAGAGAGGTGACGGTGATGACCTTGCCCCCTCTGCCTCCCACTGCGTAGCGCCCGAAACCCTCCGCTCCCGGAAAAGCGGGTGTCTGTGCGCAAATAACACCGCAATAGACTAACAAAACAGCAATTAGAACTGCAATATTATATATACGTGTCATCATATAAGAACCTGAAACCTGAAACCTGAAACTTGAAACCTCTTCCCCCCCCTCACACTTCGTAGTCGCATGCTGCACGTGAGGTCTTGCACTTGCCTATGTATGCCGCCACTTTCAGGTGCTCGGGGTGCGTGGCATAGGTGTTGAGGTCCTCCCATGTGTCGAAGAGGCATGTGAGGGCGATGTCGTAGTCGGTCTGTGGAGCGTATGGTACGTTGATGCCCACCTCAATGCTTTTCAGACCCGGCACCTTGTCAATCAGACCTTCGAGACCTGCTTTGATTATCTGTGCGTTCTCAATTTTTGTCCTGCCTTCTGCCGTCTCGGCAAGACGGAAAAATACAATGTGCTTTATCATAACATATTGAAAAATATATTTTATTGTTATATCTGAAACTCTCACCCGTAACCCGTCTCTTGTGAAGACTTCACCGCTTGTAGAGACTGGATATATTCAGTCTCTACTTGAAACCTAAAAGTCCTTCACCAAGCGGACTGACTGTCCCTGGCTGAAATCAGAATAAACAGGAGATATCATCATAGCCTCATCTGTTTCAGAAAATAAAAAGCCTATTCCTGCTGCCTCTTCTTTGTAGGATTCATCCGCATCCAATTTATAATGAGAAGTAGAACTCCAATAACTGCCACTATAGATCTCGAGGCCGTCAGGGATTCTTTTCATAATGACAGTAGTACCATCTCTGTAGCCTCCGCAGGGCAGAAATACCGCACCTACACTCTTCAGCAGTTTCCATTCGGCATCGGAATATTTTGTTACTGCATAAAGACCCATAGTTGAACCCTGTGTCATTTCAACTTTCACCGTCTCCGGAGGCTCCACTCCGTCAGGCAGCATAAGCAGACCATATACACCCTTGATTTTTGCAAAAGTGGAATACTTCCTGTTGTCAATAATAAATTTCCACTCTTCGTAAGTCAGTGTGCGCCATTGGTCACTCTCTATGCCGAGTGTCTCGTCCCTGAGCACACGCTCATAACCCCAGTCATAAGGAGTACCTGCAATGTCTTGTCCGATAGGGGCATAAAGATTGTTGTCGGTAGAACTCTGGTATGGCTTTACACCATTGTTGCCCGCTCCCCAGCCGAAGAGGTCAATCCAACCGGAGTTGTATTCTCCTATATATCGGTTTCCTTCCCCTATTATGTCGTACTGCTCCTCGGCAAAGCGCCATTCGTTGGTTGATGCCTTGTACTGCAGGTTGCCCGTCGAGAAAATCACTTGCTTGACTGCGCTCACAAAGAAGGTCTTCACCTCAAGAGCGGCTCGAGTTACGTGCAGGATGGCTGTCACGTCTTTTGACCCGCCAAAGCTGCTGACCCGCAGCTCCGCCATGGTTGTTTCATACTTGTCGCTCGGCTCAACTGTCAGAGTGAAAGTGCCGTTTCCTGAACCTACGCCCGGATTGACCGAAACCCAGTTGACGTCTTTGTCAACAGTCCATTTGCCCTCGCAATTGACCTGTATTTTATATTGTCCGCCGTCGCTCGAGACAGCCAACTCGATGGGAGAAATGGTGATATACGAGTTTTCGTTCCTGCCCTCACGGGTGACAGCAACCGTCACTGCCTGCTGCTGCTTGGTGTCGGTGATAACGATATTGCCTGTCGTGACTTCCTTGCTTGATGCAGGGGCAATCTGAACTGTCACTTCTGCGTTTCCCGCATGCTCTTCGTCAACTTTGACTGAAGTGGTTATCCAATCTTTGTCAGGTTCAACCTTGAGTTCCTGAGCGTTGAACACATAAATTTGGAACGTGCCGCCCTCGCTGTAGGAATAGATTTCTGTCGGGGAGACGTACAAATCGGCATGGTCGCATGCCATCAGGTATAATGCCAACAATGGAAAGAAAAACAGTTTTTTCATAATTGATATTTATTTGAGTTTAACTTATTCTGTTAATTATTTAGGATGGTTAAGAGTGGTTTAGAGTGGCTATACACCTGAAACTTGAAACCTGAAACCTTCCTCCCCTTACCACACTTCCTGTGTATTGAGTGACGGGTCTTTCGGATAGTCGATGTTGAAATGCAATCCGCGGCTCTCTTTCCGCTCAAGTGCATGACGGGTAATGAGATAGCCCACATTTATCATGTTGCGCAGTTCGCAGATGTCACGTGTGGCTTTTACACGCTTGAAGAGGTCCTCTGTCTCTTCGTATAAGAGGTCAAGCCGCTCCCATGCACGACGCAGACGCAAATCACTGCGGACTATGCCGACGTAGGTTGACATAATCTGTCCCACTTCCTTTATGTCCTGACTGATAAGCACCTGCTCCTCATTCGACATTGTGCCTTCGTCATTCCAGGCTGGCACGCGGTCGTTGAAATCGTACATCTCAACCACGGACAATGCGTGACGTGCAGCCGCGTCAGCATAGACAACTGCCTCTATCAGCGAGTTGCTGGCAAGACGGTTGCCGCCGTGCAGACCTGTGCAACTGCACTCGCCTACTGCATACAGACGGTTGATGCTTGACTGCGCATCGAGGTTGACCTTTATGCCGCCGCACATGTAATGCGCACATGGAGCAACGGGAATATACTGCTTGGTGATGTCAATGCCTATGCTCAGACACTTGGCGTAGATATTGGGGAAATGGTGCTTGGTCTCCTCCGGGTCTTTGTGAGTGACATCAAGGCACACGTGGTCGATACCGTTGATTTTCATCTCGTTGTCTATGGCACGGGCAACAATGTCGCGCGGAGCAAGACTCAGACGCGGGTCGTATTTCTGCATGAACTCCTCGCCGTTGGGCAGACGCAATATGCCTCCGTAACCGCGCATGGCTTCGGTTATCAGATAGGCGGGGTGAGTCTCACCCGGGTGATATAGAGCAGTCGGGTGGAATTGCACAAACTCCATGTCCTTCACCTGACCCTTGGCACGATAGACCATGGCTATGCCGTCGCCGGTGGCTATGTTCGGATTGGTCGTGGTGGCATATACTGCACCCGTCCCTCCTGTTGCAATAAGTGTAATCTTGCTCAGGTAAGTGTCAATCTTCTGTGTCTCCGGATTGAGAATGTATGCTCCGTAGCACTCTATGTCGGGTGTGCGGCGTGTCACTCGTACTCCGAGATGGTGCTGGGTGATTATCTCCACAGCAAAGTGGTTTTCAAGAACTTCTATGTCCGGATGCTGACGCACAGCCTCCATCAGTCCGCGCTGTATCTCGGCACCTGTGTCGTCTGCATGATGCAGAATCCTGAACTCGCTGTGTCCTCCCTCACGATGCAGGTCGAAACTGCCGTCACTCTTTCTGTCAAAGTTCACACCCCACTGCAGAAGGTCCTTTATTGCAGCGGGAGCATTCCTTACCACCTGCTCTACGGCTGCGGGGTCGCTTATCCAGTCGCCCGCTACCATTGTGTCATGAATATGTTTCTCAAAGTCATCTACAAGCAGGTTGGTAACGCTTGCTATACCTCCTTGTGCCTTGGCGGTATTGGCCTCATCAAGAGTGGTCTTGCAACAGAGTGCTATCTTATACTTGCCTGTTTTTGCCACTTTGAGGGCAAAACTCATACCGGCTACCCCGCCGCCGATAATCAGAAAATCATAACGTTTGGTCATTGCTGTATCAGTATTGATGTTGGTTTTGTAGTGTGCAAAGTTACACCAAATGTTTTGAATATGCAAATATCTATGGTCTGACAGGAGACGCAAGTGTTTGACTGCGGGGTGTCAGGCAGGCGGCACTCGCTACGCTCGGGCATTCCGTATATTTTGCTTTATTATAATTAAGGTGTGATTAAATGTCCAAGCAATAGTATATCAGAGGGGTGAAACACACAATTTTAGGGACAAAAACAGCGTCTTGTTTCAATATATTGAATTTTATTCGATTTTTTTCTTTGTCAGAGTTTGCATATTAATCAAAATTGCATTATCTTTGCAGCATAAATGAGAAAGATAGCATTTTCTATCTTGACTTTGTGTGTTTTGTTTGTTCTCTGAATGAAATTGAAACTACAAAATTTCTAATATATTATGAAAAAGCAAAATGTTATTCTTCTTTGTGAAGATGATGTGAATTACGGAATGTTGTTGAGCGACTATCTCCGTCAGAAAAATTACAAAGTGGACTTTGCTCAGGACGGCGAGGAAGGATGGCAAAAATTCAATGAGAATCATTACGATTTTTGCATTTTTGACGTGATGATGCCGGTTAAAACCGGTTTTGAATTGTCCCATGCCATCAGAATGACAGGCTCCCAAGTGCCAATATTGTTTCTTACAGTGCGTTCGGCTGTGGAAGACGTGCTTGAGGGCTACAAAAACGGATGCGATGACTACGTAATCAAGCCGTGCTCAATGGACGTACTGATGTGCAAGATTGAATGTATTTTGCAGCGTTTCCGCCGTCAGCAGCTCAACGACATCACTACCTATCAGTTGGGTTCGTTCGAGTACAACTCCTCGCAGCAGTTCCTCTACAAAGACGGCGGAAAGAAACGCCTGTCGTCGCGTGAAAACGAGCTACTGCTTATCTTTGCTCAAAACGCCAACCAGTTGGTGGAAAGAAGTCTGCTTCTGACCTCTGTATGGCATAATGACAGTTATTTCACAAGTCGTTCACTGAGCGTGTACATCAACCATCTGCGTACTCTGCTGAAAGACGACGACACCGTCAAACTGATGAATGTGCACGGCAAAGGCTACAAACTTGTGATTCCTGAGGACTGAGCCTGTGTTCTGTGTGAATACCGATGTTAGGATATTGCCTGTATGAAAGAGCGGCGTAGGTCAGCCGCACAACAATAATTTGGGCTTGGCCCATGCCGCTTATGCAAATATACAATACTCTCACACGTTCAAAGCAGGAGTTTATACCACTCAATGCTCCGCATGTAGGACTTTATGTATGCGGTCCTACTGTTTATGGTGACGCCCATCTTGGTCATGCCCGTCCCGCCATCACTTTCGATTTGCTGTATCGTTATCTGACACATCTGGGCTACAAGGTAAGGTATGTCAGAAACATAACCGATGTGGGGCATCTGGAGCACGATGCCGACGAAGGTGAGGACAAGATAGCCAAGAAAGCCCGCCTTGAGCAACTGGAACCGATGGAGGTGGTGCAATATTACACCAACCGCTATCATCATGACATGGAGTTGCTCAACGTGCTTCCTCCGAGCATCGAACCTCATGCATCCGGTCACATTATTGAGCAGATTGCTTTCGTTCAGAAGATTCTGGACGCAGGCTATGCCTATGTGTCGGAGGGCAGCGTGTATTTTGATGTAGAGAAGTATGCTAAGGATTTCCATTACGGCAAACTGTCGGGCAGGAATATAGACGAGTTGTACAGCGAGACAAGAGAACTTGACGGTCAGCAGGAGAAACGCCATAGTTTCGATTTTGCATTGTGGAAGAAGGCAGCACCCGAGCACATCATGCATTGGCCGTCTCCCTGGTCGGAGGGTTTCCCGGGATGGCATCTTGAATGTTCGACTATGGGAACAAAGTATCTTGGCGAGCAGTTCGACATTCACGGCGGAGGAATGGACCTTATGTTCCCTCACCACGAAGCTGAGATTGCGCAGAGTTGTGCCGCTCTCGGTCATGACACCGTGCGCTACTGGATGCACAACAACATGATTACCATTGCCGGCAAGAAGATGGGCAAATCCTACGGTAACTTCATCACGTTGGAGCAGTTCTTTACAGGCACACATCCTCTGCTCTCGCAGCCCTTCTCCCCGATGACGATACGTTTCTTCATACTGATGGCGCACTACCGCTCTACTGTGGATTTCTCCAACGAGGCTCTTCAGGCGGCCGAAAAGGGTCTGGAAAGACTTACAGAAGCATATACGAGGTTATTCAAACTAAAGGCAGGCGACAAAACGACGGTTGATGTGGCGGGTCTCAGAGAGAGGTGCACCGAGGCGATGGACGATGACTTGAATTCGCCTATTGTTATTTCTCATTTATTTGATTCTGCCCGTGCTATCAATACCGTATTCGACGGAAAGGGCACTATTTCATCAGACGATTTGCAGGAACTGCAGGCCACATGGTACTTGTTTGTGGAAGACATATTGGGTCTGCGTATGACGCAGGAGAATGCTGACACGTCGCTCGATGCCTACAAGGGTGCGGTTGACATGCTTCTCAATATCCGGCTGGAGGCAAAGCGGCAGAAAGACTGGGCGACATCTGACAGGATAAGAAACCAACTGACGGCTTTAGGATTCAACATAAAAGACACCAAAGACGGCTTTGAGTGGAATATATAATCAATTAGATACTTAACCATGTGGAAATGCAAGATTTGCGGTGCTACGGTAGCACCGACACCATCTGCTGTAGCAGAGCACTATGAGAAGCACCATTTCTCCGTCTTTGCCAAAAACGGAGCCGACATACGCCGTGTACCCAAGGCTTTTGTCAAAGAAGTAAGCAACGACCTCCAGAAGGGTCAACAGCAGAGTGTTGCTTCAGAGCCGAAAAAGAAGAATGCCGACCCTGCCAAGAACCGTGCCGAGAACATGCAGTGGCTTGTTGACAGAATTAAAGACATCGACCGCGACCACACTTTCGAACGTCAGGAGAAGAAAGCATTCGATTGTCCCTGCTGCGGACGAACTGTAGTAAACGGCAAAAGACTGAAGCACAGCAGAGAAGATTACGTTGATATTTGCTACGACTGCTTCAAGGCAGCACGGAAAATCATTGTGGCATTGCCTAAAAAGTAAGACGTATCAGGCATGCGAAACGGCAGATGCTACTGCAAAGATTAATAAAATAAAAAAAAGAAAAAAGAGAGAAACACCGCAGTGTTTCTCTCCTTTTGTCGGGATGACAAGATTTGAACTTGCGACCTCCGGTCCCCCAGACCGTTGCGCTACCGGACTGCGCCACATCCCGATTCTTGAAAGCGGGTGCAAAAGTACTGCAAATTTTTCATTCGTGCAAGAGAAAGTTGATTTTTCTTTGTGTTTTTAATAAATATAATGCTCTGCAACTTACATTTTACTATTTGAAAAATTTAATGTATCTTTGCAGACTGATAAACAATAGTTACGTCATTTATCAGACTATCCCCGATAAGTGAAGAATCAAAACATCACTGATTATGATACTCGACAACATTGAAAATCTGGAATACTACGAGCTGGGCGGACTGTTTCCCCGTGCAATAGAATTCCTTCGTGACAACGACCTTATGTCACTTCCCCCATGCAAAATCCGCCTGTTAGGCGATGACCTTGTGGTCAACGTGCAAGACTTTGACGGCAAAGAAGAAAAAGACTGCCGTATGGAAGCTCACCGCGATTATGCCGACATTCAGATAGTGCTCGGCGGCGGAGAAGAGACTATGGGCTGGAAAGCTACCGACGACTGCAAGAATGTGCTTATACCTTACAATGAGGAAAAAGACGTGGAGTTTTACGAAGACAAAGCAGACACTATGGTAAAAGTGCATTCAGGTCAGGCAGCAGTATTCTTTCCCACAGACGCTCACCAGCCCGGCATAGCACCCGGTATGCACTACAGGAAGATAATAGTGAAAGTGAAGGTAAGATAACCCGTCAAGTAAGAATAATCAACCTTAAGCAAATATCCGGATACAACGATGAAAGCAACTCTCCGTATTCTCAAGAACGACCCTTATTTGAAACCTTACGAAGGTGCAATAGAAGGTCGTACGCATTATTATGAACACATGGAATGGCGTTTGACCGACGAGGGCAGGCTGAAACTCAAGGACTTTGCCAACGGTCATCTGTACTACGGATTGAGCAGGATGGCAGACGGCAGATGGGTGATGCGTGAATGGGCGCCCAATGCTACAGCTGTTTACTTAAAAGGCGATTTCAACAACTGGCAGAAGTCGGAAGACTACAGATTGCAGCCTGCGGACAACGGCAACTGGGAGGGCATATTTCCCGCTGACAGCATGCAACACGGGCAGCTGTTCAAGCTGCTTGTGGAGTGGCAGGGAGGCTATGGTGAGCGTATTCCGAGCTATGCGAAGCGAGTGGTGCAGGACGAGCAGACCAAGATATTCTCCGCTCAGGTGTGGGCACCGGAGACATCTTACAAGTGGCAGACCAAGCGTTTCCGCCCGAACACGGAGCCGCTGCTGATATACGAGTGCCACATAGGAATGGCCACCAATCAGGAGAAGGTGGGTACATACGAGGAGTTCAGGCAGAATGTGCTTCCCCGCGTGAAGAAGTTAGGATACAACTGCCTGCAGATAATGGCTATACAAGAGCATCCTTACTACGGTTCGTTCGGCTATCATGTGAGCAACTTCTTCGCCCCGTCATCGCGTTTTGGTACACCCGAGGAACTGAAGCACCTTATAGATGACGCCCATAGTATGGGCATAGCGGTAATAATGGACCTTGTTCATTCGCATGCAGTGAAGAACGAACTGGAAGGACTGGGCAATTTTGACGGCACTCCGTATCAGTATTTCCACACGGGTCCGCGCCGTGAACATCCGGCATGGGACTCTCTGTGCTTCAACTATCAGAAGCCTCAGGTGCTGCATTTCCTGCTCAGCAACTGCAAGTACTGGCTCGAGGAGTTCCGTTTCGACGGATTCCGCTTCGACGGCGTGACCTCCATGATATACCGCTCGCACGGATTGGGTGAGGACTTCAACGGATACGAGAGTTACTACAACCTCAATCAGGACGGCGATGCCATCTGCTATCTGATGCTTGCCAACAGGCTTATTCATCAGGTAAATCCGCATGCCATCACCATAGCAGAGGAGATGTCGGGAATGCCGGGTCTGGCTTACCCCCTCAAGTACGGCGGAATGGGCTTTGACTACCGTTTAGCAATGGGAATACCTGATTTCTGGATAAAGTATATCAAAGAAGTTAAGGATGAGGACTGGAAGGCAGGTCATATACTCTATGAGATGACCAACCGCCGCAGTGATGAGAAGACTGTCAGTTATGCCGAGAGCCATGACCAGGCACTGGTAGGCGACAAAACCATTATCTTCCGCCTGATTGACGCTGAGATGTATTGGCACATGCAGCATGGCGACAACACCTATATGGTTGACCGCGGTATGGCGCTGCACAAGATGATACGTTTAGTGACTGCCTCCACCATTAACGGCGGCTACCTGAACTTCATGGGTAATGAGTTCGGTCATCCAGAGTGGATAGATTTCCCGCGCGAGGGCAACGGCTGGAGTTACAAGTATGCCCGCCGCCAGTGGGAGTTGGTGGACAACCCGAACTTCTATTTCTCCGACCTCAACCGTTTTGACGAACGTATGATTCACCTGATAGGAAGTATAGAAGGCTTTGAAAACCTGCCTGTGCGGAATCTGTGGGACAAGGAGGGCGACCAGGTGGCTGCATTCATGCGCGGCGACTACGTGTTCGTATTCAACTGGAACGGTCAGCAGTCGTTTCCCGACTACGGGCTTCTGGCTCCGGCAGGCAAATACAAAGTGGTGCTCAATACCGACTCGCCCGAGTTTGCCGGTTTCGGCATAGCAGACGACAGCGTGGAGCATTTCACTCAGCCTGACCCGCTATATGACAAAGACGGCAAGGGTTGGCTGAGGCTTTATCTGCCTGCACGAAGTGCCGTTGTGCTGAAGAAAGAAGACTAAAAACAACCAATTATAAAACATTACAGCAATCATGTATAAGTTCATGTCAGCCGATGAGGCTGCAAAATTCATCAACAACGGCGACGTAGTGGGAATGGGAGGCTTCACTCCGGCAGGTGCCCCGAAGGACGTGCCGACTGCTATTGCCAAGCGTGCCGAAGAAGCGCACGCGAGAGGCGAAGAGTTCAAAATAGGTATTTACACAGGTGCCTCCACAGGCGACAGTTGTGACGGTATGCTTGCACGGGCACACGCTATCCTGTTTCGCACCCCCTACCAGTCAAACAAAGACCTGCGCACCGAACTCAACAATCAGGATGCACACTATTTCGATATGCACCTGAGCCAGCTTGCACAGGAGTTGCGTTACGGCTTTCTGCCCAAACCCAAGTTTGCCATAATAGAGGCATGCGAAGTAACGGAACTTGGTGAGATCGTCCCCACAGCAGGAGTGGGCATTATGCCGACCATCTGCCGTCTGGCGGACCACATCATAGTGGAGCTGAATGAGGCCATGCCTCCCGTTATGCGCGGTATTCATGACATATACGAGCCTGCAGATCCTCCCATGCGCCGCGAGATACCTATCTACCATGTAGGTGACAGAATAGGAACCGACTGCATCAAGGTTGACCCGAAAAAGATTATCGCCATAGTCCGCACCAACCGTCCGAACGAGGTGGGCAAGTTCTCTCCGCTGGACGAGACAACGGAGAAGATAGGTGCCAATGTAGCCAAGTTCCTTGAGGAAGAGATGCATGCAGGACGCATACCCAAGTCGTTCCTTCCCATACAGTCGGGCGTGGGCAACATCGCCAATGCCGTGCTCGCCGCTCTTGGTGAGAACAAGCATATTCCGCCGTTCCAGATGTACACCGAAGTCATTCAGGATTCTGTGGTCCAGCTCATGAAAGAAGGGCGTGTGACCTTTGCTTCGGGTTGCTCGCTTACCGTTGGTGCAGACAAACTGCAGGACATTATCGACCACATGGATTTCTTCCGCCGCCGTATTGTGCTGCGTCCGCAAGAGATAAGCAACAACCCTGAGGTGGCACGCCGACTGGGTCTGATAACCATCAATACAGCTCTTGAGGCTGACATCTTCGGCAACATCAACTCCACGCATGTGTGCGGAACGAAGATGATGAACGGTATAGGTGGTTCGGGCGATTTCACTCGCAACGCCTACATCAGCATTTTCACCACTCCTTCCACCGCGAAGGGCGGAGCCATCTCGAGTTTCGTGCCTATGGTCAGTCACCTCGACCACTCGGAGCACTCCGTCAAGGTGATAATAACAGAGCAGGGTATAGCCGATTTGCGCGGCAAGAGTCCGATTCAGCGTGCCGAATGTATCATAGAGAACTGCGTGGCACCAGAGTACAAGCAGATGCTGCGTGATTATCTTGCCAATGCCAAGAAAGCGCATACACCTCACAATCTGCGTCTTGCCACAGCCATGCATCAGGAGTTCCTGTCCTCCGGCGACATGCGCAACACCAAGTGGGAGAATTATCTCTGAGAAGTGCTGCAGAGAAGAAACAAAACGAGTGTGTAAATAATAATCGTTTTGTACACTTATAGAGCCATTTAAACAAATGGCTCTATTTGTATGTTTATAATACATTGCAGGTCAAAAACAAGGACATAAAGAAGTTTCACCTCATGAACGGAGAAAATAGGGGTTCATGAATAACAAGCGAGATGCTGGCGGACAGCAAGTTATAGAGAGACGATTGCTTGAGGTCTCTATCAGCTCTCTATCAGGTCTCTATCAGGTCTCTATCAGGTCTCTATCGTAGCGGCTGCGGGAAGGCTGTCTATTCTTGTGCAGATATTGCAGATTATGCTGATTTTCTGTTTTCCGTGCACTTCGTGCAATAAGAACAATTCTTAACTATTTGAACAATTTTTTTATTATCAGTGATTATTCTGTTTGTCGGTTTCGTGTCTTAGACTTTTGGCAGCGCCATGCCGGTGATTTTCTGGTATAAGTCGAGTGCATACACGTCGGTCATTCCGGAGATATAGTCGAGAACGGCAAGGATACGGTTGTATTCACCGGTTGATTTTACATCGTACTGTTGCGGAATACGGTCGAGCAGGCGGCGTGAGTACTCCTTGTCTGGAGTCATGACTGCCTGCATCAGTTCCTCCATTAGGATGTAGATGATTTTATAGCCTGCAAGTTCGGTGTCCAGAACTTCGGGTGAGCGATATATTTTGTCAACGGCGAGTCGGCTGCACCGGCGGTAGGCATCTCTCACCTTGTCTGTGCATGACTTGACAAGAGATGAGTTGAAGGTGCCGTTGATAATGTTTTCTTCGTTTCGCATGAAGGTGGCGACACAGGCATCGATGAGGCAGCCTATAACGCATGATCGCAGGTAGGCTATCTGTTCGTTCGTGTCGCTTACAAGACTCATGTTTTCCTCTATTCTTGCTTTTCTTTCATCGCTGAAGAAGGCGAATAGCAGTTGTTTGGTCTCATCTGTGGTAAGAATGCGTAGCTTGTGGGCATCCTCAATATCCATTATTTCGTAACAGATGTCATCGGCAGCCTCCACAAGATAGACCAGCGGGAAGCGAGAACCTTCGGGAATGCCGAGTGTGGAAGAAATGAGTTCCCAGTTCTGCTTGTCAGAGTCGAAATATCCGAACTTGCCCTTTGGCGAAAGTAATGATGAATAAGGGTATTTGACAACTGATGCGATGGTGGAATAAGTGAGTACGAACCCGCCTTTTCTGCGTCCGCAAAACTGGTGGGTAAGTATGCGGAAAGCATTGGCATTGCCCTCGAAATGAGTGCAATCAGCCCATTGTTCAGGGCTGAGAACCGACTGAAATTGCATTCCTTTGCCTTCGGAGAAATAGGTCTGTATTGCTTTCTCGCCAGAGTGCCCGAAAGGAGGGTTGCCCATGTCATGTGCCAGACATGCGGCAGATACAATTTCCCCGATGGAATCGAACGGAACAGTCATCTCAGGGTACTTCTGTCTGAGAGCAGCAGCCACGTTGTTGCCAAGCGAGCGCCCTACGCAACTCACTTCCAGCGAGTGGGTGAGACGGTTGTGCACGAACACTGACCCCGGAAGAGGAAACACTTGTGTCTTGTTCTGCAAGCGGCGAAAAGGGGCGGAGAAAATCAGTCGGTCGAAATCGCGCTGGAACTCGTTGCGCGTGTCGTGGTTATGGGTGTGGTAGTGCTCAAGACCGAAACGCAGGGGGGTGATAAGTTGTTGCCAGTTCATGAAAACAGATAATTATGGATAATCGGATGTTTTTTATTGTGTTTTGTTATTGGTTTTTGAGTTTGGCACTTGATTTTTAGTTTTCAGTTTGCAAAGATACAAATTATTTGCTACCTTTGCAAACTGAAACCGTTACATGGAAATAATCAACGTTAAAAAACCAAATATATTTAAACCATGAGACTAATTATTGAACCGAATTATGACGCTGTATCTAAATGGACAGCAGCTTATGTAGTCCGCCGTATTAACGAGGCGCAACCCAAGGAAAGCAAACCTTTTGTGCTTGGTCTGCCCACCGGCAGCACTCCGATAGGGACATATAAAGAACTGATCCGTCTGTATGAGGCGGGGGAAGTAAGTTTCCGCAATGTTGTAACATTCAATATGGATGAGTATGTAGGTCTGCCCGAAGAGCACCCCGAGAGTTATCACTCTTTCATGTGGAACAACCTCTTTTCGCATATAGACATAAAAAAAGAGAATGTTAATATTCTGAACGGCAATGCCCGTGACCTTGAGGCGGAGTGTGCCCGCTATGAGGAGAAAATACGCTATTATGGCGGTATAGACCTATTCCTTACCGGTGTCGGTCAGGACGGACATGTAGCATTTAACGAGCCGGGTTCGTCCTTGTCTTCACGTACACGCAAGAAAGAACTTAATACGGATACCATCATTGCCAACTCCAGGTTCTTCGGAGGAGATGTGAATCTCGTTCCCAAGACAGCACTTACGGTCGGTGTCGGTACAGTAATGGATGCCAAGGAGGTGCTTGTCATGATTAACGGTCACAATAAGGCACGCGCATTGCAGCATGCCGTAGAAGGTTCTATATCTCAAATGTGGACCATCTCGACTCTGCAGATGCATCAGCGTGCAATAATAGTGTGTGACGAGGCAGCTTGTGACGAACTGAAGGTGGGTACATACAGATATTTCCTCGATATAGAAAAGGATAACAGATAAGTTGACACTTGGCAGCTGAATGTCATGGGGTAAATGGATATTAGGCGGGTTGGGCTTCGTGCTCGGAGGCCCGATTGGTGCTGTCATCGGAGTGGTGGTAGGCAGTCTGTTCGATGGCGGTCTGAAGTCGCTGCCTTCTGGTGGATTCTTTTCCGGCAGCAGCGAAGCAGAGCCTGAATATACCTCGCGTGGCAGGCAGAGCCAGCGCTCTCGCCCTACACAAGGTGACATACGGGTGAGCATACTTGTGCTGATATCGTGTGTGATGAAGGCAGACGGGCACGTAAAGAAGCAGGAACTGGATGTGGTAAAGAGTTTTCTGAGGAAGAACTATCATGATGATGAAGCCAGAGAAGCCCTACAAATGCTGAAGAGTCTGCTAAAGCAGAATATCAACTATGTTAGTGTGGCTCAACAGATAAGGGTGAATGTGAATTACTCCACAAGGCTTGAGATACTCCATTTTCTGCTTGACTTGGCACATGCCGATGGTGAATATGCCTCAGGGGAAGAGTATGTGATAGAGCAGATTTCTACGGCGCTCGGTCTGAGTAATGCGGACTATCGCTCTCTGCTTGCAATGTATGGCAAGAAACGTGATCCCAACTGGGCATATCAGGCACTTGAGATAGAACCTTCCGCAACGAACGAGGAAGTGAAGAAAGCTTACCGCAGGATGGCAATGAAGTATCACCCTGACAAGGTGGCATCGGCAGGAGAGGACGTCAAGCAGAAGGCTACCGAGAAGTTCCGCGCTGTCAATGAGGCATACGAATACATAAAATCTCTGAGGGGAATGAACTGACATGGCAAACAGAATAATTTCACCATCTATGCTGTCGGCTGACTTCGGGCATCTGGCAGATGATATAAGGATGATCAACCGCAGTGAGGCAGAGTGGCTGCATGTTGACGTGATGGACGGTGTGTTTGTGCCTAACATCTCTTTCGGTTTTCCGGTGATGGAAGTGCTGAAAAAAGAATGTACGAAACCGCTTGACGTGCATCTGATGATAACTCATCCTGAGCGATATGTGGAGCGTTTTGCCGATGCGGGTGCTTGGAGTATAGGTTTTCACTCTGAGGCAGTGGAGGACCCGATGCCCGTGATAGAGTTGATAAGGAAGAAAGGTTGCCGAACGTGCCTTACTGTAAATCCGGATATCAGTCTTGACCGTTTGTTGCCATACTTAGCCGAAGTGGACATGGTGCTGCTGATGTCTGTGTTTGCAGGATATGGCGGACAACGTTTTATAGAAGAAACCTATGAGCGGCTGCGCATGGTACGCAGAGTTATCGATGAAAACGGTCTGAAAACACTCATTGAGATAGACGGAGGTGTTAATACAGGCAATGCAAAGCAACTGTGGGATGCCGGAGCCGACGTGCTCGTGGCAGGCAGTGCGGTATTCAAGGCTAAAAATCCTGAGAAAGAGATAATACGACTCAAATGTCTTGACTGACATACAGATGGAAAGACTGAGGAAAATTCCTTTTGTGATATTGCTGCTACCGCTGATAGCAGCAATAATTGTGTACTACAGTCTGATATATAGAGAAAATGATATTGCAGCAGAAGCAGAAGCGGTGTGGCAGGCGGAATTGCTTCAGATGCCGCAAATAAGAGAAAAAACAGTACGGGCAGAGGCATGGCTTGTTTGGCGAAGCGACTCAACTGGGATGGAAAAACGTGGAGAACATGTGCTATTGTATATCCGCAGAGACACACTTAGCGAGCAGCTTAAAGCCGGCGACCGTTTGCTGTTTTATGGTGCTGTTTCTCACTCAAACAAAGGAAATCCTTACGAATTTGATTATGACAAATGGCTTCGCATACACGGCATAGCCGGGGTGGTTTTTCTCGATGAAAACGAGTGGTTGCGTGTGGATTCGTGTGACAAACGTACTCTGCGTGTTACGGCAGAAATGTTACGCCACAGATTGGTGCGATTATTGAAGAAAAGCGGTCTTTCCGACCAAGAGTCTGCTATTGTGGCAGCAATGACAGTTGGCGAGCGTGAGGAACTTGATGCAGAAACCCGCCGAAAGTTTTCCGCAGCAGGAGCAGCTCATGTGCTTGCAGTGAGCGGGTTGCATACAGGAGTAGTGTTTGCTGCCGTAATGTTCCTGTTGACAGGGTTCGGCATGTTTCCTGTATTATATAGACAGAAATGGCGGAGATGGGCGGTTAATATTGCAGGTATATGCATAATATGGGTATATGCTTTTCTTACCGGAATGTCGCCCAGTGTGATGCGCGCCGCACTGATGATTACATTGTTTTATGGTGCTGACGCATTAGGCAGACGGCAAGTACCACTCAATACTCTTGCTGCCGCTGCGTTCCTTAATCTGATAATAGAACCTCAGGCGTTGTTCAGTGTCAGTTTTCAGTTGAGTTATGCAGCTGTACTCGGGATTCTGGTGTTCTACAAGAAGATAGCTGGTATCGTGGTTTTCAAACATAAGTTGCCGAGACGAATGTGGCAACTGCTGGCTGTGTCTGTTTCAGCGCAATTAGGTACGATTCCTGTGACTTTATGGTATTTCCTGCAGACAAGCAACTGGTTTGCTTTGACGAATATGTTTGTCATACCGCTTGCTTCGCTGATTATTTATTTTACTGCTGCTTTGGTAGTTCTGGCTCCTACTCCGTTGAAAATAGTTGCGCAATTCCCGTTGAAACATTGCGCATTTGCACTAAATTGGATTGTAGGTAAGATAGAAAATCTGCCCGGTTCAACCGGCAATTTAAGTCTTACTCCCCCTATGCTTGTGCTGTTGATATTGGCTATAGTATTGCTCGGAGTGTGGGTCTATCGGCTGAAATGGCAGTGGGGGGTAAGTGTGGCTGCAGTGTTGGCGTTATTGACGGTGCTTCATACCGTGCATTTGAGGGAGATAGAAAAAACGGAGCAAACAATAGTTTACAATACCTACCCTTATTCATTGATTCTGCATCAGGAGGGTAGAAGTTGCGTGCTATATACTGACAGCATAGAGGCGGCACTGGATGTAAGTGAACCGCTTCGCAAACAGATGATGACAAGACAGGTGAGAACGGTCGTTTTGTCAGATAAAGAGGCTGCATCGTTTGTATGCGGTAACAGACATTTTCTGTATCTTGCACCTTGGAAAGGACACAAAACAGTGTTTAAGGGCGACATACCTGCCGATGTGCTCTTGTTAGGGGGCAGAGGCAATGCTGATGTTGAAGAGGCACTGCAAAGAACATCCGCTGCACAGGTGATATTTCTCTCTGCTCTTCCACGCTACAGACAGCAGACTTATACTGTTTCTGTTCATAACGCTGTTTCTATAGATAATACTTCTAAGGGGGCTATAGTGGTTTATTAGTGGTTTCTCTGCATGTCGGTTCTTTGGCGGGAGGACATAAGATTCCAGATATAAAGTTATAGTTCTATAGTGAGACGTCATATCTCGCAGAGTAACTTGCAATAATTGGTGTTTGGATGTACTTTTTAATAAAAATTATTTTGCAATTCAATTAGTTTATACTACTTTTGCATCATATATGTATTATACAAAATTAAAGTTATGACTCAGGAAGAACAACAAAGAATCATCAGTGTGCTCAACTCTATCGGAGAGCAAGGCAGTATCGCTATCAGCAAAAGTGTTGAGGAATGGGCTAAGTCTGGACTTGACGAGAAAGACCGACAGTCGATGTACATGTGTGACCGCGGCTTGTATGTTCAATACCGTGTGGCAGGAGTAGATGAGTGGTTTTTTTTGAAACAAATACCATTCACTCACTTCACATGGGAGACCACAAGTGATTGGCGTAACCGCACGGAGGCGGTCAAGTATTTGTTCTACTGGGGAAACCTTGAGTCGTCCAACAAGATGGGTGATGTTGTAGCTCTGCGTTATATGCCTTATATTCATGTGAATGGCGAAAACTTGTTGAAGGAAGACGAAATAACTTTGTTCGAGTGTACCGATACGGGTGAGAGGCGTCAGTGGAATCAGTTGGAGATAAGAAGATATGATAACCCTGGTTCTACGGACCGAGACTATAGTATTGACAGACCCGACATCCATGAGGGTGACAATATCTGCTGGTATGAACCATGGCATTTCTCGCTCGGTGATGATGCTGAGTGCCCGGTAGCGCCAATCATAGTAGAGCATGCCGACTCTTTCAATCTTGTATTGCGCTACAGGGAACAATTGTTTACACTATCGATGCAACCCGGCATGCCGCACTCCGCCACGCTGGAAACAGATGTACATGTCACACCTACCCACAACTGGGACGGTATATGGATGCGTCCGCCGTTCAAGTTCGACCTTGTGGCAGACATATCATGGAAAGAAGAGTTGTATGGTTCAGACAATCGTCAGATATTTAGTCAGAAGCCTCATTTTGTTAGAACGAGCGATCTTCCGCCGGGTGTGAGAACCATGCAGCAAATAGACCATGACGCATGGGAAGAGGCTGCGCGACATAGAAATGATTGACAGGAAAAATACAAATAGTGAGACTGCTTTGATACTCTCTGTTCAGGCAAACATCATCAATATAATCCGACACAAGTATTTATATATTCAAGTGGGAGTATCCACTCGAATCAATACGTTTCGGTGCCGACCAGTTTTTTCATTGTGCGTTGGCGGGTGAAGCCGTTGCCGCAGTTCATGCAGCGGTGTGTGTCGCGGTAGCGGTCATGACGGTAGTATTTGACATCGTGGTAGCGGTTGTAGTAGTTGGTGCGCACATTGCCGCTTGTCACACTGTGGGAATACTCATCGCGTGTGCTTGTTTCGCTGCTCATGTGAGAGTCGAGATACTCTGAGTCAACAACAGGATGGTCGGCATAGAAGTTACACGACGGGCAGCGGTCATTGTCCTGAGTAGTGATTGTCGCACCAAGTATTCCGACATTGACGAAAGCGAGTACTATAGTCCAAAGCCACACCCAGAAACTGCCTTCAAACTCCACACGGAACATGAAGTAGAGTGCTACTGCACCGCCTGCCATCAGTATGAGTCCGACAAGAGACAATGTGCCATCCGGGATGCGGGCGTAAAGCAGGGGCCAAAGCAGGACACATATTATAGCGGCAGGTGCTATGAAGCGTAGCAGATGTACACTTTCATCACTGCAAATAGCAAGTACAACCATAAGAGACCCTAAAACGAACAGATGTACAAGCAGTTTCTTGCGCTTTATTGCAGGAATAAAGAAGATGAGAAAGCATAGTGCAGCCCAACCGGCAGCTACACGTATAATCCACGTCATTGCTTTATGGACGGGTTCGTCCATTACCTTCTCGGTGGTTCGGTGTTTCTTCAGTGGTTTGGCTGTTGAATTGTCAGAAGATGTAGCGGTACCTTTCTTCAGATATTTCTTTGCCACCCAGCCTCCGCCTTTGGGTACATCAATGAAAGCCCAAGAACCGTTTATTTCTTTGACCGTCACAGTCTGACCTTTGGTTACTTTGAATAGTACCTCAGAGTTGGCATCAGCGTATTTTCTGACGTTTAAGCTGTTGGCAGTAACGGTGTACTGAGTGTCTGCCATAACGAATGTTATGACGGCAAAAAGTAGGATGAGAATGGAGAATAGTTTTTTCATAATGTGAGGATAGAATAGATGTAAATGGTAAGGAAAGAGTATTTGCTTAGACGAGTGGGATTATAACAGTTCAAACCGGTCGATGTCGCGCCACAGAGGTGAGCGAAGGCGGAAGTGCCGTAGTGCATCAATGTCAAAATCAGCTATCTTGGTGCCTGCTTCATTATCACTGAAACATGCCAGCGGTCGCAAATGAGTGTCGTATGCAATGGAGTGCCCGTTGTAATGGAGTCCGAGACCATCGTCTCCCACACGATTGACAGCAGCAATGTAGCACTGGTTTTCAGATGCTCTGGCAGGCAGTAGCGCATCCCAATACTGAATACGGATTTCAGGCCAGTTGGCACAATAGAGGAGGATGTCGTAGTCGTAGCCTGAGCGGTTGCGGCTCCACACGGGGAAACGGAGGTCATAGCAGATAAGCAGGCAGAACTTGCATCCTTTGTATTCGAAGATTTCCCGCTTTGTACCGGCGGTGAAGAAGTCGGCTTCTCCCCCATGAGCATAGAGGTGTTTCTTGTCGATGAATACGGCAGTTTGGTCAGGCTTTACAAAGAATCCGCGGTTATAGAGATTCTGGTTTTCGGCAGCCATGAAAGAGCCTGCTATGGCGATATCGTAATCCTTAGCCCATCGGAGGAGACATTGCATAGTCATGCCTGATATGTCTTCTGCCAGTTCGGGACGGTCGGTGCAGAATCCTGTGGTGAACATCTCAGGTAGCAGAGCAACATCCGCCTTGCCACGTAGTGGGGCAAGGCGGCGCTCGGTAAGGCGCAGATTGGTTTCAGTATCTGCCCATTCGATTGGGTATTGAAGGAGGGCTATTTTCACAGGTTAAAGAACTTGGGGAGGAGTTATTTTTTGCCTTTTTTGCCCGGCTGGGCGATGGCGTTGCGCATGTCGGTGTCAGCATTGATGTTCTGCATGCGGTAGTAGTCCATAATGCCAAGATTGCCGCTGCGGAAAGCTTCTGCCATTGCTTTGGGTACTTCCGCCTCTGCTTCAACCACGTGTGCACGGGCCTCCTGTGCTTTGGCTTTCATTTCCTGCTCAAGAGCAACTGCCATGGCACGTCGCTCTTCAGCCTTGGCTTGGGCAATGTTCTTGTCGGCTTCAGCTTGGTCCATCTGCAGTTGTGCACCGATGTTCTTGCCTACATCAATGTCGGCAATATCAATAGACAGAATCTCGAAAGCAGTGCCTGCATCAAGACCTTTTTTAAGTACGAGTTTGCTGATGGAATCGGGGTTCTCGAGCACTGACTTGTGAGTATCGCTTGAGCCGATAGAGCTGACGATGCCTTCACCTACACGGGCGAGCACAGTGTCTTCTCCGGCACCACCGACGAGTTGTTTGATATTTGCGCGTACAGTGACGCGTGCTTTGGCTATAAGCTGGATACCGTCTTTGGCAACGGCAGTAACGGGAGGCGTATCTATGACTTTGGGATTGACAGACATCTGTACTGCTTCGAATACATCGCGTCCAGCAAGGTCGATAGCCGTAGCCATTTGGAAAGAGAGGTCAATGTTGGCTTTGTTGGCACTGACGAGGGCATGAACAACGCGCTCTATGTGTCCTCCTGCCAAGTAGTGCGCTTCGAGTCCGTCACGGCGAACGTCCTGCAAACCTGCCTTGTGTGCTTCAATCATGCAGTCAACAATGCGGCGTGGCGGCACCTTACGTATACGCATAAGGAAGAGTTGGATGAGCGAAATATGTACGCCTGAAACTATTGCCGATATCCAGAGAAGGAACGGCACATAATACATGAAGATAATAAGCAGGATGCCCAGAAGAACGAGCATCACGATTTCAAATACTCCCATGGTTGTAGATATTTTTGTGGTTTAACGTTAGAATTAGTTCAGTTTAACAAGGCTTGACAATGACTGTGTTGCCTTCGAGAGCTACTACTTCTATCGGTGTCTGTTGGTCGATGAAAGCTTCGTAACTTTTAGCCTCGATGTCATAATCTGCGATGCGGACTTTGCCCATCGGGGCAAGTCGGCTGATAGTGATTCCTTTGTCACCGACTTTGATGTCGATACCGTCGATGAGGTTAACTTTTGAGGTTATGTTTTCACGCAGTGCCATTTTGTCGAGCATCTTGCTACGGATGAATATATAGATGGCTATAGCACAAAGAATAAGCGAAGAGACGAGAGTTATGTGTCCGGCAGTGGCACCAAGATAGAAATAAGCACAGAAGACACCTCCGACGATGGATATGAATCCGGCTATTCCGGGCAACCCGAAACCGGGGATAAGAAACAATTCAGTGACGAGAAGTGCAACACCGACAAGAACAAGGATAATAACAAGGACGGTATTCATAGAGAAGAGATTTGAAAATTGAATATATTTTTACTCTGCAAAGGTAGTATTTTAATTTTATATATGCAAAATTATTTTGCGAATGCATTGGAACGGATAATAAGGTCTGACAAGGAGTATGCTTCTTGGACAGATGGCGATTGCTTGCACTGATCATGTTGTATGCTTGGCAGAGGGGTGTCGGAAGATGTGTTCAAGAGGTCTTTACCGAAGCCGTGCCAAGGATAATCCCGAAGTCCGACAGCGGAGAGAATGGTGGGGTATATATCCATTTGATAGCAAGTGTCAACTACTGATATGTTTTCCGTAATGTCGGGTGAAAACATGATTAGCGGGCAATAATTCGGTTCGTGGGCAATAGAGAGATTGGTTGACTTTGCCCATTCCTGCAACTCCTGAAAATCTATATTATGAAACACAGTATGGTCGCCCGTAATTATGACCACTGAATTTTGCAGCAGATTGTTGTCGGCAAGCAGATTGAGGTAGTTTCCTATGTGATAGTCCGAATAATGCATTGCGCACAAATAGTTTCTGACAGCCTGTGGCATATCGTCAGGCAGAGGAATATCGAACCTTTTGTCGTAAAGGTCAAACGGCAGGTGGGTTGATATTGTCAGAATCATGTTGCAGAATGGCATGTTGTCGGACATTTGTATCGTGGTCTTGCCTGCTTCATCAAATATAGTGTTGTCAATCCAGAATTTGCGGTGAGAAGTCTGGTTGTACTTAATTATATTATCTTCAGGTTCAATAAGTTTGCGATAGCCATAGTTACGTGCGGCATCTGTCTTGTTCCAAGTGTTTTTGACAGGGTTGATGAGAGCGCTTGATGCAAAGAACTGCGCAAAATTTGGGTAAGTGTTGTGTGCATAGAGAAGGCAGGCTGCACCTGAAGAGATTGGTAAGAGTCCGGTATTGACAATCATCTGCCCGTCGCCAGACATTCCTTGCTTTACCTGTGAGGTGATGCGATGAGCATAGAGATGCGGATGATTCTGACGGAAACGATTGATGCAAGGGGTCACTTCTTCGCCGTTTGCACAGGTCATTTGGAGAGTCCAACTCTCGAAACTCTCAACGAGAATGAGTATGAGATTTTTGTCAGGAATGAGGTCGGTGGAACGGTGAATGTCGGGTAAGTTTTGCAAGAAGGCTTCTTCATGCTGATTACGAGGAGCGGGTTTTTCGCGCAATTTGTCGAGCTTGACACCTTCGACAACCATGTTAACTGAATAGGCGACAATACTGTGGTTCATTATGTAGTTGAACTGACCATGTTCGGTGAGCCAGTTCTCTGGTGCAATATCTTCTGGAATGACAAACGGATTGAGCCATGACAGCCTGAATTCAAGTTCTTTGTTTTTTTTACTCATGTCTTCTGCAAAAGACAAATAATTGCACCACCCTCCTGTTAGGGAGCAAATAACGGCAACACATGACATGCATACACCCGTTTTCCATGAGGAAACAGATTTTCTGCAAACAAACCATATCGCAGTATAAAGTGTTGTAAGAAGCAAAAAAATCCAGACATGTATGTCAAGATACAGCAACACGGAAGAACCGAATCCGTTCAGATTGCTTGCCATACGGATAGCATCAGAAGAGAGCAAAAGCGAATTAGCCCGAAAATAAATGAAGTTTGCAATAATCCATAAGTCTATAATCATCATCCACACAATGCTCCACCACGAGGTCCGCGTGAAGAGCAGAGGAGAGGCTGCAAGCAGTGACACTGCCAACTTGGGCAGCCAGAAAGCAAAGTATGTTGACCAACCGCAATGTAAGGGATTGAACAAAATTATTCCTATACAAAAACGTTGGAAAAGAATGCACTTTGCAAAAACAATAAAGGCAAAAACGGCAAAAAGAAGAGCCCGCAATAAAATTTTTGTAATATCAGACATGTTTGAATATATAAAATTTGGTGCAAAATTAGTAAAAAAACGTGATATTCCAATATGGAATTTTACTATTTGAAAGAAAAGTAGTAATTTTGAAGGCTGATATAGTTTCCTTATTGTATTGTAGGGAGATATTATTGGCGTTACATAATATGTATATGCCTGTATTGCTAATAGTAATCTGCTTGGTGTTCTGTATCATGGATTTGATGGCGGAAGGCTATAGGAATATCCAAAGACAATTGTTCAACATCTGTTTTATAGTGATTGTTGTCTTGTGTACATGTAAATATGCCTATGGGGCGGACGTGAAGCATTACTATTCTTTCTATGAAGAGTTGACTGACTCTTATGCCATGAACGTTGCCAACGGACTGACTAATTTCGAGCCGGGATTTATGTGGTTCTGTACGATGTGCAAGCTGATAGGCCTGTCTTATTGGTGGATGACTGTTATCGTATCTTTGTTCTACTGGGGGGCGATATATTGGTTGTTCAGCAACATCAAATATCACCGTATGTTTGCCTTGCTGGTTATTGTGGTGCTTGATAATGCGTTGTTTCTTGAGCAACTCAGGCAATGTATTGCGGTCGCTCTGATTATTTATGCCTTTTGTTTTTACCATCGTTATTCATGGAAAATAATTCCTGTCCTGTTGTTGGTTGCGAGCACTTCAATGCATAAAACTGCTCTTCCTTTCGTGTTCTTTCTCCTGCTTGGCTTGGTGTTCAGCGGACTTGAAATTGACAAAAAGGCGTATTTCATGCTTGCCGTACTCCTGTTCTCTTTTATGATATTCTCGTTGCATCCGCTTTTGCAGCGGTTTCTTCTGTTTCTGCCGTCCTCATTGCAAGACTCGGCAGGGTATCATCTGATGGTTGGCAAGCGTTTCCAGAAGGTTTTTATCTTGTACTTTATGGCAATATTATGTATGGGCTATTACACCCGCCCGATAAATGCAGATAAAAGAGAACGTGTTTACCACTGGATGATATGGTCCTGCATTGGAGTTATAGTTGTGTTGTATCAGTATTATCTCATATTGTATCGGATACGCTCTTATATGTTGCCGTTTATCATAGTCTGGGTGATGAACACTTTTGCCGCAAAGGCAGACAAAGAACAACTTCTCAAGCAAATGACTTGCCTGGTAATATTGTTGTTCTCGCTCTCACTTGTTATCGAGTTGCCACACAGATACAAGAACATGCACGGTCAGATATACAGAACATCTTGGGTGTGGGAATTGCGCAAACATCCGGAGAAGGACATTCTTGCCAGGCAAATGGAGCAGGCAACCTTGTTCTGGGAATACGATAATAACAAAGGTTTGCAATTGGGTTTTAAGTGATGATTGACATATTGCTTTCAACATATAACAGCGAAAAGTATCTGCCGGTGCAGTTGGACTCTTTGATTGCTCAGAAAGAAAACGGTTGGAGAGTGCTATGGCGTGATGACGGGTCAACTGACAAGACGGCGGATATCTATGAAAATTATGCCGCCCGCGATAAACGCTTTGTCGTTGCGGCTAAAGGTTATAATGTAGGGGTTATGCACAGCTTTGAGTTGCTGCTTGGGATGAGCAATGCTGAGTACATAATGTTTTGCGACCACGACGATGTATGGCAGCCTGATAAAATAAGCAATACGTTGGAAGAGATGCACAATGCGGAGTCAAAATACAGCAAAGAAACTCCTTTGCTTGTGTTCGGAGACCTGAAAGTAACCGACTGCAATCTGAATGTCATTGATGAGTCGTTTTGGCACTATGCTGGTATAGCGCCTGAATACATAACCTGTTTTGCAACACTGGCAGGTGCCAATTGTGTTACCGGTTGTACGATGATGATTAATCAGGCTGCCAAACGCGTGAGTCTGCCTTTCGGCAGACATGCCATGATGCACGACCATGTGATAGCATTGCAAGTGGTGGCTAATGGCGGACATTTGGTGAAGAATAATCATGTTGACATCTTGTATCGCCAGCATGGAGACAACGTGGTAGGTGCAACGAGAAACAGAGCAGGGGCAGAACTGGTTTGGTTCAGACTGACGCATATACCAGCGATAATAAAGCAGAACATGGCGTTTGTTCTTCAGGCAAGAGATATAATGCCCCTTGGTCTATTGGAATTCGTGAAAAATAAAATGGAGTATAAGAGTCGCAGAAATGGTTGATATTCTGATGGCGACATATAACGGAGAGGCTTTTGTGGGAGAACAGATAGAGTCAATCATGAAGCAGACATACGCCGACTGGCGGTTGCTGGTGCATGACGATGGCTCGACAGATGCCACGAAGGCGATAGTGAAGAAATTTTCGGATGAGGACAAGAGGATAAGGTTGATTGAAGACGGAATAGAGGGGCTGGGTGTCGCAAAAAACTTTATTCATATGCTTAATTATGCAGATGCGGAGTACATAATGTTTTGCGACCAGGACGATATATGGTTGCCATGCAAGGTGGAAAAAATGACCGATGAAATCGGCAAAAAGAATAACAATATACCGCAGGTGGTATATTCCAACGCATATCTTTGGAGTCCGACAAAAGGGATTATTTCCGATAAGAATACGCTCACGTATCCGAATACGTTGCGCCAGATGCTTTTTTTGAATACTGGTATTCAAGGGGCAGCAAGTATATTCAACAAGTGTGCGAAAGAACTGCTGATGCGTCCGTTGCAGTATTATGCAATGCACGACCATACACTGCTGTTGTGCATGATAACAATGGGTGGAGTAAGTTATATGAACGAGCCGCTGATGTATTATCGTCAGCACGACCGCAATGTGACAGGCAATGCTCCGGGTAGCATGAAGAAGAAAACCATGCAGATGTGGCAAAACAGGCATGTGCCGATAGTAAGCAGGGAACATCTGGAGGGCTTGCGTGCTTTTTATGACGTGTGGAGAGACCATCTGACTGCCGATGACAGAGAAGTGATAGAAGTATTCATGTCGTTACCTGAGAAGAATTTTGCAATGAGAGTGTACTATATATGCAAATACCGCTTCTGCATATTTGGTTCTACTTTTCTTCTGCTTGCTAAATTGTGTTTGAGACGATATATTTGAAATACATGCTGATGAAAAAACGCATATTGATAGATGCCACCACCGCCTCCCGTCGTATAGACGGGTTGACTCAATATATACTTAACACAGCTCTCTATCTGGATACCTCGAAGGCTGCATACACCATGATTTTCAGGAGAGGTGAGTGCCCGGAGAACTATGCGGAATGGTTTGCCGAGAAAGATATTGCGACAGAAGAGGTTGACATTCGCCCTATAGGTCCTGTGCGGGATTTTCAGTTCGCATGTTGGCTGAGTAAGAACGAAAAGAGGTTTGATGCGGCTTTCTTTCCGAGCAACCAGTTCCCTGTGGCAACCAGTCTGCCCTGTGTATATACTGTGCATGACCTTATTTATGAAGAATTTCCTGAGCAACTGGGCAAACTGAGTGGTTTGAAAAGGTGGTATCTGCACTGGAATGTTCACAAAGGACTGAAAAAGGCGAAAAGAGTAATAGCCGTCTCTGAATACACAAAAAGAGAGATTAAAAAATATCATCCGAATGTCGATGAAGGCAAGATAGAGGTAGTTTATGAAGGGTGGGAACACTTGAGAAACGTAAGACCTGCATTGTACACTGCGCCGTTTGAACATTATATTTTGTATGTAGGCAGTTCGCGCGGACACAAGAATCTGAACAGACTGATAGATGCCGCAGGTATATTGAAGGACCGACTGCCGGAGGGGTGGGGTGTGGTTATTGCAGGCAACAACAGTATGTTCACCCGGGAGCAGAAGACCAAGATATGTAATGTGAATGCAGGTAGGAAAGTGATTGAGCTTACAGGCTGGCTGTCAGAAGAAGAACTTGCTGGGTGTTTCAGCAGGGCTTCACTTTTTGTCTTTCCTTCTTTGTCCGAAGGATTCGGCATTCCTGTTCTTGAGGCATATTATTATGGCATACCCCTCCTGTTGTCAAACCATGCATCTCTGCCTGAGGTGGCTGGGGATGCCGCTATTTATTTCAATCCATACGATGCAGATGATATTGCGAGAAAACTTCTTGAAGCAATATTTGCCGACCACGGCAAACTGATTGAGACTCAGAAACGGCAACTTGGATTATATAGTTGGATTAAAACGGCAGAGAAGGTTGATAATCTGCTGCTGAACTTGTAATTGTCATTATATGAACCGGAAAAAGAAACTGGCATTTGTGGGCAACAGTAGCACTACCATGCATAACTTCCGCATGGGAGTGATGAAAGAGCTTGCCAAAAGCGATGAATACGAAGTTGTAGTACTGGCCCCACAGGACAACGATATAAAAGATTTTCGCGACAACAATATACGTTTCATTCCTATTGATATCGAATGTAAGGGGATGAACCCGTTTTCAGACATAAAACTTGTGAATCAGTTGAAAAAGATTTACAAGAAAGAACATTTCGACCTTGTCTTTCACTATACTATCAAACCTGTTATTTATGGTTCTTGGGCAGCCAGACTGGCCGGTGTTCCGCAAATTTCCGTTATTACCGGACTCGGATATGCCTTTATTTCAAAAGGTTGGATCAACAAACTGGTTATCCGCATGTACCGTTCATCTCTCAAGTCTGCAAAAGAAGTGTGGTTTCTCAATCAGGAAGATAAGATAATGTTTATTGAGAAAGAAATAGTTTCCGCGCATAAAACGCGTATCTTGAACGGTGAGGGTGTCAATCTTAAAAAATATGCTCCAAGACCTGCGCACAAGTCAAAGAACTTCAGTTTCCTGTTTGTTGGTCGTGTTTTATGGGACAAAGGGGTAGGCGAGTTCGTAGAAGCTGCACGTGTCGTTAGAAAGCAATACCCGCACGTGTGTTTTCGTTTGCTTGGACCTCTTGGTGCTAACAATCCTGCTTCCATCTCTCAGGAGCAGATGGAGAAATGGGTGCATGCTGGTGTAGTTAAGTATCTTGGGGAAACACACGATGTTGTGCCTTATATTACTGATGCGTCATGTATCGTTCTCCCTTCTTACAGAGAGGGTATATCACGTGTACTGCTCGAAGCGGCTGCTATGGAAAAACCTATTATCACATCCAATGTGCCAGGTTGCAGAGAAATTGTGATTGACGGAGTAAACGGGTTCTTGTGCGAACCGCAGAATGCAAGCAGTCTGATTGCATGTATGATGCACATGCTGTCAATATCTCAAGAAGAGCGTGATATTTTCGGTAAAAACGGAAGAGAACATGTACTTAAATATTATGATGAGGATATTACAATTCAAGTCTATAAAGACAAATTGAATAATTTGTTCTGTTGAGCAGCATTGCCGGCAGATCATGATATGGCTGACGGCGAAACGTTTTAATTCCAATCAAACTATGATAAACGTATCGGTAGTATTGTACAATTCTGACAAACAGCAGGTGAAACATCTGCTCGATATTTTGGCGCCGTCCGCTCAAGTGGGGCATATTTATCTGATTGACAACTCAGAGCAGTCCGACGAAGACTACAAACGTATTTACACAAAGAAAACAGAATACATATTCAACGGCAGTAATCTTGGTTATGGCGCCGCTCACAATATTGGCATCAAAAAAACCCTAAAGAGCCGAATCGGATATCATCTTGTTGTTAATTCCGATATCGATTTCGACCGTCAGATTCTCGAAGAGATGGCGGAGTATATGAAGAAGAACAAGGATGTGGGAATGTTGATGCCCAAAGTGCTCTATCCGGACGGCAGTTTGCAGTATCTGTGCAAACTTCTGCCTACGCCGCTTGACCTTATAGGCAGGCGTTTCCTGCCAAAGAAATGGATGGAGAAAAGAATGCAGCGCTTTGAATTGAGAGACACCGGCTACAACCAACCGATGAATGTACCCTATCTGTCAGGCTGCTTTATGCTGATTCGTACAGAGGCGCTGCGAACAGTAGGCTTGTTTGACGAGCAGTTCTTTATGTACCCCGAGGATATTGATCTTACTCGCCGCATGCACAGATGTTTCAAAACAATGTTTTATCCCTATGCAACTATAGTGCATAACCATCAACACGGGTCATATAAATCGGGAAAACTGTTGAAGATACACATTGCCAACATGTGCCGCTATTTCAACAAATACGGGTGGTTTTTTGATAAAGAACGTCGTCAGGTCAACACAGAGGTAATTAGGCAGTATCTTGCTTGACATATCTGTTGTCTGTTATAATTGTCCTGCTTCCACCAGCAGAATAATGCGCTCGGTTATTTTGTCTTTGTCATTACCGTCATATTCTTCTTTCAGGTTGTTGCCCACCATTTTGGCTATTCCCTGCCAGAAGTTCGCGACAAACGAACCTTTGTAGTATTTTATCACTTCGTATGAAGTTCTGCCCGACTCCCTGTCTATCAGTTTCATCAGCATCTGACCTTGGGCTGCTGTCATCTGGCGGAATTGGTCCTCATACTGGTCGTACAGCACTTTCTCATATTGCTTCCAGAATTTTCTTTGCTCGCGTTTCGACATTCTTGACATCACCTGGTCGGTCTTTATCATTTCCTTGTTCAGAATCTTGGCTATTGGCAGAGTCTTCTTTACGTCACGCACTGTGCGCCAGTAGAATTTCTCCTGCTTCTTGCTTTTGAACCGCATGGGAGGAAATACATACACATCGTGCAGATACGCAAGGAACAACGTGTCCGTGCCGCGTATCTGGACAGCAAGCGAGTCGAGATGTGCTTTGGTGTTCTCCTCCGCATTGCCCGTTATAGCCACCATGCTGAGGCTAATAATCAGTGCAATATGAAGTATTTTGCTTCTCATTTGACTGCAAAGATACAACATTTGTGCCAATTATAAAAAATTATTACCTTTGCAGTGCATTTCAAAACATAAACTATAAACCCCTATAGCTGCCTGACAGGGATAAATCTGTTCAATATATTGGAAATAATAATGTCGCATGAATCTTGAAAACTCCATACAAACCCCGGTCTTCCGTCTTATTGGCGAAGAAGCCGACCGTCTTGGTCTCGAATGTTATGTCATTGGAGGTTGGGTACGCGATCTCTTGCTTCATAGACCTTCTAAAGATATTGATATTGTTGTCGTTGGCTCGGGTATAAGTCTGGCTGAAGCCGTGGCTAAACGCCTCGGCAAAGGTGCACATCTGGCTGTATTCAAAACCTATGGTACTGCACAGGTGAAAAAAGGGGAAACCGAACTGGAGTTTGTTGGGGCAAGGCGCGAAAGCTACCGCAGCGAGAGCCGTAACCCGATTGTGGAAACGGGTACCTTGGAAGAAGACCAGAATCGCCGCGATTTTACCATCAATGCTCTTGCTCTTTGTCTCAATAAAAACAGATACGGAGAACTGCTTGACCCGTTCGGAGGTATTGCCGACCTCGAGGACTGCACCATACGCACGCCTCTTGATCCAGACATCACTTTCTCAGACGACCCGCTACGGATGATGCGAGGCATTCGCTTTGCTTCACAACTCGGGTTCTGTCTCGCTCCTGAAACATTCATGGCTATTAAGCGAAATTGCGAGAGAATAAACATCATAACCAAAGAGCGCATTGCCGACGAACTAAACAAGATTATGCTCTCCCGCCGTCCTTCTGTCGGCTGGAAATTGCTTGATAGCACGGGGCTGCTGCCACTGGTATTCCCTGAACTTGCCGAACTCAAAGGAGTGGAGACCAAAGACGGTCGCGGACACAAAGATGTCTTTCTTCACACTCTGCAGGTGCTTGACAATGTAGCCTCGAAGTCTGATTACCTTTGGCTGCGTTGGGCGGCTCTGCTGCATGATATAGGTAAACCCAAGTCCAAACAGTGGGAACCGGGCGCAGGATGGACTTTCCGTAACCACAACTATCTCGGGGCCCGCATGATTCCGCGTATCTTCAAAAAGATGAAACTGCCGCAGAACGAGAAGATGGATTATGTCATCAAACTGGTTGATCTCCACATGCGCCCTATCAATCTGATTGAAGACACTGTGACCGACAGTGCTGTGCGACGCTTACTGTTCGAAGCGGGTGACGACATCGATGACCTGATGCTGCTCTGCAATGCCGACATAACTTCAAAGAACGAGGACAAAGTGCGCCGCTATCACCAAAACTACGAATTAGTCAAGCAGAAAATGGTAGAACTGGAAGAGAAAGACCGTATCCGGAATTTCCAGCCCCCGGTCAGAGGAGAAGAGATTATGCAACTGCTATCTTTAGAACCATGCAGTTTGGTGGGCGAACTCAAGTCTGCTATTAAAGATGCTATTCTTGATGGCGTCATTCCCAACGAATACGAACCTGCCAAAGCGTATCTGATGCAACTGGCGAAAGAAAGAGGACTCATCTGAGTCCTCTTGTTGTGCTTATACATTGCCCTTGCAAAGAATAGTATCTGTTTTTTTGCCTGATAAACAGTTGCCCGTTTATCATCACGAGCTGGCTGTCAAGTTCGCTCGCTGTGCATGTGTTCTCTACCGATGTGGCGGTCTTTTTGATGTATTTGTAAATTGGGGGCTCGCCTTCATCCTCATCACTGGTGGTATAGAAGGTCGTCGTGTCAAGCCAGCATATCGCTTCGCCCTGCCATTCTTCTTTGTAGCATTCTATCTGCTCTGGTTGTCGCTTCAGCGTTTCGCTTATGCTCTCCTCGCCGTCTCTATGCCAGATTAGTGTTGCGGACAGACTCGGAAGATTGTTGTTGTGGTTTTTTATCAGTATCTTGCTGCCATCGGGGGAAATATCTGCACCTGTCACCAGATGGAATCCGCGTTTGCCGTCTGAACCCAAGTCGCTCTTTACGCCAAGGTCGCATACTTTGCTCAAAGTTTGAACTTCTGTGCCATAGTCCAAACTCATCGGCAGACTGTAAACAGAGCACACATTATAATATACTTTGGTGATTACATATATTGTCTGCTCTATATTGTCATACATTATTGCTTCGGCGTTGTGAAGTCCGTCTGGATATTCGTATTTTATGTATGATGCTTCTATCTTCTTGTTTTCTGTATTGGTGCCGGTGGTTATTGCAGGTTCTTCAAAATATATAATGTGGTAGTTGCCGGTGGTTTCGTTGTTGTCTCCGAATGCTCCTACGAAAAGATAATTCTTGTCTTCAAATACACCGCCGCACATATCTTCCCAATCCCAGCGGGAGGGTAGGTTGCTGAAACTGATTTTCATGTAAGCGGTATTGCCTTTTTCATCGGTTGCTACCACTTGACGGTAGTCGTCACTCTCCATCCAGATATAACCCGGAGTTACTCGCGAACAGGCAATTCCTGATATCTCAGGCAAAACGGTAGAGGTTTTTACCGCACCGCATTGTCTCCTTACAAACTCGTTGTTGAGCAACAATGTGTCGCCGTTATAGATTATGGTCGGTGTGAATGCGAACATTTCGCTTGCAGCAATCATAGCACACACTGCAATAGCAAGGGCGAATGGCTTTTTCATTGTATCGTATCTTTTTATGTTTTACGCATAATTAATATGATGCAAAGTTATTCTTTGCAGCAAACTAATACAACTTTTTTGCCATGAAATTTTGATTTTTTCCTGATTCTGTTTCGGATATCCTTGTTTATGCAGGTGCTTTGACGTTGCAAGGCACTATTTTACAGCCTGTTGTGTCTATTGTCAAGAATGAGTTGTTTCGTAACCTTTCGTAACTGTTTCATTTGAAAAACATTATACCGTCATATCAATCTCGCTTGCGAAAGATTCACGATAGATTAGTGAAACATAGAGCCGAGACTTGCAAAAGTTATTTGCGAATACAATAGCGGCTTGCCTGCACCATAAGTGCACCTGTTGTCGCGCCTGCTATGTCTGCCGCCCAATCAAGCCATTCTCCCGTCCGAGGAGGAAAACAATATTCCTGCAGCAGTTCTATTGCACCCCCGTATATTGCAGAAACCGCTATCGCTATTGCCAATACTATAGAGGGTCTTACCCTGTCGCGCAGAAGGTCTCCTGACAATATTGCTGACAGAATCACGTACATCACCAGATGCACCCACTTGTCAATATAAGGTATCGGCATCGGAGGCAGCTGAAAATGGGGTTCTCTTAGCAAACTCAGATACATTATCAAACCTGCTGCCAGAAATGTCGGAATATAGTTAAAGATACGTCTCATAACTCTAACTCTCCATGGCTTTGCTGATTGTTCCGCTCCGTCGGCTGACGGAGAGGATAAGCACGCTAAACTAAAATTCTCTAAACTCTCAACTCTCAACTCTCAACTCTCAACTGATAAGGCATCGCCCTGTCATCTCTGCAGGTTGTTCTATGCCCATTATGTGCAGCAGCGAAGGTGCTACGTCTGCCAGTATTCCGTTCTCCACCTTCGCGTCCTTTTTGTCGCTTATATATACAAAAGGCACAGGGTTGAGCGAGTGAGCAGTGTTGGGAGTGCCGTCCTCGTTGATGGCATGGTCGCAGTTGCCGTGGTCGGCTATGATGATTATTTCATAACCGTTTCTTCTTGCCGCCTCCACAGTCTCGTTCACGCATATATCTATCGCAGTTATTGCCTGCTGAATAGAGTTATACACTCCCGTATGGCCCACCATGTCACCGTTGGCATAGTTAAGTATGATGCAGTCGTATTTCTGCGAGTTAAGCGCATCTCTCAGAGCTATAGTCACTTCGGGAGCCGACATCATAGGCTGCAAGTCGTAGGTTGCGACCTTTGGAGAGGGTATCAATATTCTGTCTTCGCCCGGGAACTCTGCCTCTCTGCCGCCAGAGAAGAAGAAGGTCACATGTGCAAATTTCTCCGTTTCCGCAATACGCAGTTGCTTCAAACCTGTTTTTGACACTATTTCACCGAGAGTGTTCGTCACATTCTCCTTCGGGAAAAGTATATGCAGACCTGTGAACGTCGAGTCATACGGTGTCATGCAGAAATACTGCAAACCTGCTATGGTATGCATTCCATGCTCCGGCATATCCTGCTGGGTTAGGGCTATCGTTATCTCTTTTGCACGGTCGTTTCTGTAATTGAAGAATATCACTGCATCACCTTCGCCTATTGTGGCAATAGGTTTGCCGTCTCTGGTGTGAACTATCGGTTTGATGAATTCGTCAGTCACGTCATTGTCATAACTTGCCTGCATCGCCTCGTGCATATTCTCAAACTCAGCACCCTTGCCTTCTGTAAGCAGGTCGTAAGCCTCTTTTATTCTCTCCCAGCGCTTGTCTCTGTCCATAGCATAGAAGCGCCCGCATATACTGGCTATCTCGCCTGCCGTCTCTTTGCAGTGCTCCTCCAGTTGGTCTATAAAACCTATACCAGAGCGCGGGTCGGTGTCACGGCCGTCCATAAAGCAATGTATGAAAGTCTTGCCCTCAAGACCGTACTCTTTGGCTATGTTGCAGAGGAAAAACAGGTGTTCGAGGCTCGAATGCACGCCGCCATCTGAAGTAAGACCCATTATATGCAGGTTCTTGCCTGTCTGCTGTGCGTAAGAGAAAGCTCTCACAATCTCGGGGTTCTGCATTATGCTGCCGTCTTTGCAGGCACGGTTGATTTTCACCAGGTCCTGATATACCACTCTTCCTGCACCTATATTCAGGTGACCCACTTCAGAGTTGCCCATCTGACCGTCCGGAAGACCCACATTCTCACCCGAAGCCTGCAGCTGAGAGTTCGGATATGTCTGCAGCAGTTTGTCCCAGTGAGGGGTTGATGTCGAATAGATTGCATCGGCTTTGTCTTTTTTTCCGATTCCCCAGCCGTCAAGAATCATCAGTAATGCTTTACTCATATCTTTATTGTTTATTTATCCTATCTCTTATAGTGAAATACTCTTTCAGCGCAGAGGTCTTTTATCTTTTAGCATAGCGGTCTAATTCCCTCCTGTCATCCTTCTCCCTTAGCGACTGCCGTTTGTCGTATGTGTGCTTGCCCTGACAGAGTGCAATCTCCACTTTAGCACGCGAATTTTCGTCTATATAAAGCCTAAGCGGAATGATTGTTTTTCCGGTCTCCTTCGTTTGCCTCAGCAGTTTCTGCAACTCCTTCTTCTGAAGCAACAATTTTCTGTCTCTGCGTGGTATATGGTTGTTGTAAGTACCAAGCGCATACTCCGCAATATGCATGTTCTTCACCCACAGCTCCGTCCCGTAAAACTGGCAATACGTATCACTCAGCGAGGCTTTCGACTCACGGATACTTTTTATCTCTGTTCCGAATAGTTGAATGCCTGCCGTGTAGCGGTCCAGTATCTCATAGTCGAACCACGCACGCTTGTTCTTTATGTTTACGTCTGACTTCTTGTGCATAATTGTATATGCTATGCCCGAATTAGCGTGCAAAGTTACTGCATTTTTTGCGAAAGGACAAATTATATTTGCGAGTGTTAAATAAATGTTATATTTTTGCATGTTGTTATCAATAATATATAATAATATTTAATGTCCCTCTTCTATGAACAATTTCCGCAATCTGTCTTCAATGCTCGTCTTGGCACTCGTTTTTTCAGGGTGCAACCTGTTCAGTTCTCCTTCTAACCAAGAGGAGAAACCCGATGACAACACTCCACAAGAGGAAACTCCAAAAGAAATACTAATCACTTCTGACGAAATCATCGGTATTTTCACAACAGACAAAGAGGAAGGAAACGACTTGTTTATCTTTCATGAAGACAATACAGGTGAGTATTTCAGCCAATATGACAACCCGAATGTCGGTGCCGACACCGCATATTTCAATTGGCAGTTGGATGAATATACGGGTGTTGTTTCCTGTACTTGTCCTGATGCTAATTATCAATTTTTCACTAAGTCATATAGTACGGTGAAGAAATATGAGACTTTCAACTTGTCGGCAAAGAAGAGTGACACGGAAGAGTACAAACTCGTGGTATCATTGGATAATGAAAAATGGTGGTATTTAAGTGATTTGGAGGAAAGACCGTATATGTATAGTCACCCCACTTTTGTTGTGGCTACCTCTAATGGCACAAGTAAGATAAAAGTAACATCTTTTGTCGAATATTTTGCCCTCTTTATCGACAATTATGATAATGACAATGAAATTGATATTCAATTTGATGTGACATGGTTAAAAGTACGGGAGAAAATCAATGATGGTGTAAGAACATCTTCCGGTAAAACATATACCCGACTAAGATATTTAATAGATTGCGAAAACAACTATGGCGAAGAAAGAAGTGCAACGATTACAATGAGTAAGAAGTCGGGAGAAGTGCATATATATCCCCTTGTTCAAGAGAGAATCACTACGATGAGCATGATGGGCTTTGATTTTACGTATAATGGCCAGACATACACAGGTTGGCAGCTCAATTCCAATGCCGCTTCTCCTGCGTGTGCTGCATGGGTGGATAATTACGACAATAAAACCATATATGTCAATACAGGAGCCTCTTGGTGTACATATTCCAAAACCATTCTCTATGATGTACCCGCCGGCGATGGATATAGATGGAGGTTTGACTTTAGTGTCACTAAAAACTATAGTTACAACCGTATGACCACAATCACTTTCTACAAGGATAATGGCGAGTCTGCAACTCAGACATTGGTGCAAGATGGTCCGTTAGGCGAGCAAAGCAGCGGTGGTGGCGGTTCCTCCGGCGGAGGCTCGAGTGGCGGGTCCTCAAGTGATGATACCAAGGGTTACACTATCACACGCACCAGTGTGTGCGCTATCTATGCCCTCGACAATCAAAGCACCGGCACCAAATATTCCAAATCATACTACAAGTGGGTATCATCTTCCGGCAGAGTGATACTTAGTATTTCAAGTTCAAATAGTGCTTATTGGATAGGTGTAGCGTCTAAAAACTACGACTCAACTTGCAAAGGGCATATAGTGTCAAGTTACGACTATAAGTTTGTTGACTATAGCCCGGTCGGAGGTGCTTGGTATTACTATTTTAACTGATAGACAATTTATAATTGCCTTTATAAATTAGGAGACGAGCACGTTGGCGGAATTAAACCACGCATTTGACTCTTCTTGTAGTCCTTTAACTTGCAATACTTGTATATTCTCCCTACCGTACTATCACCGTAGTATCACCGCAGTATCACCGTACTATCACTGTAGAGACTGTACTTTTAGATCGTTCGAGCGAAGCGAGATAAGAATATATTCAGTCTCTACTGCAATTAGTCTCTACTGCAATCAGTCTCTACTATATTCTCTCTATTATATCCTGTGACTGAACTTTTTTCAGGATGAGACGCATCAACAGCCTGACACTCTCCCGATGCTGCAAAAGGCAAAATCCGGCTTAACGAAGAAACCGCAGCGTCTATCAAAAACAATGACACAAAGACAACTCTCTGCAAAAGAGATATTTGAGCAAATTCATATCACCCTGTTCAGACATTTGGCGAACACATTCTGCATAGAATGGCATAAAATTCGCAAACATATTCTCCGCAGAGTTGCAAAAATGTTCGCCAAACTGCAATCTACGAAAGAAAGAATATTTCCGTGCTGTTGCTAACCGTCATTAAGACAGCATGATAACACTTCTACACCAAAATATCTGTAAAAATATATAGACGCTGCGGTTTCTTCGTTAACTTCTAAAAATAACACAATAATTTGATTCCGCGATGGGTTATTTTTATAATTATATTGAATTATATTGCGAAATAGAAAATATTTCACTATCTTTGCAGCGACAAAATTGAAAATAATTATGCGAATCACCCCCCCCATATCAAGTAACTGCCTATTCGTCATAATTTTAAGCACTTAGCGGTGTCCGTTTGTTATGCGGATACCGTTTTTTTATTTATATATACTATAATATAAACGAAAAACAATTTTGATGTCAATATGAAACTTAAAATTCTTCTCTCATTAGTCTTATTCTCAAGTGCAATTTATCTGTCTGCGTCCGACATTATTGTCACTCTCGAGAGTCAAAAAATAGAGGCTTTAATCACAGAAGTGTCCTCCTCTGAGGTACGCTACAAAAAGGCGTCTAATCCTGATGGTCCGACCTTTGTTATTACTACTGCAGATATAGCCAGTATCATATATCAAAACGGTGATGTGCAGGCATTCGACAGTCAGCCTTCACAGCAAAGTGTAGTCATCGTTGAACAGCCGGCCCCTGCAAAAACATCTAAGAATAAGCATAACAATTACATGGTTGCCGGCACTGGTGGCTATCCTTTGCAACAGATAGGCTATAGCAAGTTTGCATGCGGCAACATTCAGATGAACAGAAAACAATATGCTGATTTCTTACGCAACAATTCTGCCTTTGCATATTCTATGTATAGAGATGGAGTTATTCTCGAATATTGCGGTTGGAGTGCACTCGGCACAGGCGTTGTCTTTATCGGTGTTCTTACTCCCTTCTTCTGGCCCGGAGCTATCATCGGAGGTATCATTGCTTTGGAGAGTGCTCCTTTGCTCTATTTCGGCATCACTCGCCAGCGCAACAGTGTAACTGTATATAATATGGAACGCTCAGGAGTCAAACCACAACTCTCGTTCCGCCTCAAACCCAAAGATTTCAACTCTGATGGTCTTGGTTTCGCCCTCAGTTTCTAAAACTAAAATATCTGATATGAAAAATCTATACATATTCAACTTGCTGCTTCTCGCAATCACATTGTTTTCCGCATGCAACAATCCTGCGGCCGACCTGCCGGTAGTCACTACAGGCAATGCACAATTGTTTGCTTCCTCGCGTACTGCCGCTTGTGACGGCGCTGTCGTCAGCGAAGGCGGCGGAAAAGTTATAGAACGTGGCATCTGCTATACGCAAGGCATTGCCACTCCTGATATCAGCAGCCCGCACGTGTCATCCGGCACAGGCAAAGGGCAGTTCTATTGCTCTCTGCCTGATATTGGTCCCGGCACCTGGTCATACCGTGCATATGCTGTCAACGAAGCCGGCACTGCTTATGGTGACGCTCTATCTTTCACTATGACTGCCGACAGCAACGGCAACACCGATGTAACGCCCGTCCCGGGCGGAGGGTCAGGAGGCTCTTCAGGAGACAATACGGGAGGTAATACAGGAGGTGACAACACCGGCGGTAATATCACACAAAAGGAGATAAAGACTATAGAGTGGGCTATAAACGAGATAAATAGCAAATACTCGTCTCCGGGAGCAAAATCAACAGAGATGTACCGCTTCAAAGTAAAGATAGACAGATTGATGACTCTGCTATCAACTATTCCTTCTCCCTATAATGATGTCAATATGCGAGTATATGACGAAACAGGTAGCATTCTGTCATATTATACTAAATATTTAGATAATCAACCGTTTACTTCTTCATCACAGGTGCCGCTCGAAGGCTCAGAGATATATTTGAAGGCATATCTTTGCAACTACTCCACAACAGAAGGAACAATTTATTACGAATTGCAAAACGGATATATCGAAGAAGTGCTTACTCAAGGCCGCGGCATCGACATGACACCGCCTGCTGCCGTCAAGGCCGTTACCGTTGCTCAGTTCCTTGCCGCTCCCGAAAACCTTACCCAATACTACCAACTTACAGGTACAGTGAGCAATATCACAAATACAACCCGTGGCAGATTCGACCTTACGGATGCTACCGGCACTGTATATATTTATGGTCTGACCGAAACTTATCAGCCCCTAATGTACGATGGAGAAGCCTACAACGACGGCTCGTTCAGAAACCTCAATATCAGTGATGGTTCTACCGTCACTATATGCGGACTTAAGCACGTATATAATGACAATAACGAAATGTTTGGTGCATATTTCATAAAATAAAACATTAACATACACAGCTTATGAGACAAAAACTGACACTGATTCTGCTGCTGCTTGCATTCATTGCACAGGCTGCAGACATAATAGTACTTCGCAACTCTACACGTGTCGATGCCATCATTCAGGAGGTAGGTACTTCCCAAGTGCGATACATTAAAGCCGACAATCCCGGCGGACCAGTTTTCGTACTTGATATATCTGAAATCAACACCATTCTGTATAACAACGGCGATGTACAGGTCTTCACCAAGAATGCGCAGCAACAATCCGTGCAACAGCAGCAACCCGTGCAGCAGTCCGTACAACAAGGAGGCAACTACTCTGTGCCTCAGGGCAACAGCTACTATCCGCAAGAAAACTACTATCTGCCTTCTGACTATAAAAAGGAGAAACCTAAAAAAACTGAAAAAACCAAGAAACCAAAGAAACCGTTGCCATCAGCATTCATAGGACTCAACATTGGTACCGGAGCCACTTTCAATCCTTATATCATCAATCCCAATTACATTTCTCTCGGCTTCGATTGGGCTGTCTCCCTCAAGAAAAACAATAAATGGGCAATCGGTATGTACTATGAATGGGCTGCCTTGGAAAATCTCTCAATGGGATTACAGTTCGTAAATGGTGACTTTATGGCAGAGAAGACAACCTTCATCTGGGGACTGGGAATCTCCATGAGTTGGAGATACAAGGATTCTGGCGAGTGGAGCAGCTATACTGACTTTCCGCGCCGCCATTCGTTCAATTACCATGGCACTCCCGTTACGCGTTGGGTGTCTTACAATGCTGACGATGAAACACCCGTAGCCGCACCTGCTCTCAGACTCGGATTTTCTACAAAGAAGCATTTCTACATGCTATTCGATGTTGCTTGGTTCCCGGCTTTCTATAGATCTATTACCGACCGCTACGAAACCGGTGACAAGTGGTACGTCCGCGAGGTCAACAGCAACAGCAATATCTTCCAACGCTCTGCCACTACCGTCACCATGTCATTTGGCTATCATTTCGATGTTCAACCCAAAAGAAAAACCGACAAACTCTCTAAAGACAAAGACCTATGAAACACTCACTAATATATTTCTCCGCTGTTCTGCTTTTGCTCACAGGATGCAATTATGCAGAGATACCTATCGACAAGTCTGAGACCGACAACATTAATTTCGACCAGTTTGTCGATATGCGAGACGGGCAGGTGTATAAATATGTTCAGATAGGCGACCAGATTTGGATGACTGAAAACATGCGTTATTTGCCCAAAGTCAACAACACCTCCGATGACGACCAATACCGTGTGTACGGATATACAGGCTCCAACCCTAACGAAGCCCGCTCGTATGGACTCTCACCAGAAACATCCAACGACAACGTGCCTGCAGGATTCGCTGTATATCCTAATTTCGGAGTCCTTTACAACTACCGTGCTGCACAGGCTGCCGTGCCTCAGGGTTGGCGTATCCCTACACAGGCGGACTATCAGAAACTTCAGTCATATCTTGAAGAAGAACTTGGGAAACGCATGCGAAGCAATATCAGCAACCTTGCCGTGGTAGCTTTGCTTTCCGACAAAACGGCATCTATAGGTATCGATTGGGCATCTTCTGACTTGAAAAATGAAAATTTGAAAAATAATCATCCCGAGTGGGGCTTCTCTGGATTCAATCTCCTCCCCGCAGGCAACTATGTCGGCGAATTTCAGTATGCAGGCAAACGTGCTTACCTCTGGACGCAGACCGTTCCTGAATCCTACAACGAACAACATGAAGTGATGTCGATTGAGAACAATGACAACGGATTCCAATTCGAGATTTTCCACAACTCCCATTTTATGAGCCTCAGGTGCATCAAGAACTAAACATTATATTATATGAAAAAACTAAACTATCTAATCTTTGCTGCATTCGCTCTCATGGCTTGCAACAATACCCCCGTTGCTTTGCCTACAGTTACCACCGGCGATGCACAACTCTTCACTGAAACACAAACCGCCACCTGTGACGGTAATGTTACCAACGATGGTGGTGGAAAGGTTACTGAACGCGGTATCTGCTATGTGCAAGGCAATGCCGTGCCCGATATCAACAATACACATGTAGCGTCAGGCACAGGTACAGGGCTCTTCTATTGCTCTCTCACCAACCTCAGCAACGGTACGTGGTCATACCGCGCCTATGCTGTTAACGAGGCAGGAACTGCCTACGGCGAAGCGAAAACATTCACCTTCGGCAACGGCTCGGTAACTCCTGAAAACCCGCAGAATCCTGAGAATCCCGATAAGCCCGAAAATCCTGATAATCCTGAAAACCCGGGGAATCCTGAAAAACAGGAGTTGGTTGTCAACAAAAACGTAACACTTGACGACTTCCTCGGTACATGGTCCGTGAAAGAAGATATATATAGTGGAACAGATAGCGGATGGGAACCGCTCTCATATCAATCTGCTGTTGTTAAGGCGTATAATGACGGGTGGATTGAAATCTACGGATTGTATGGCGATCTGTCGAAAGTCAAGGATAGTTTTACTGCTTGGGGAATATGGGACGATACAGAGAAGTGTATAAGAATTTTCGGCGGCTTATATTCTGAAAAACCGATGTATATTGCAGATACTGCATACTATGCTATTTTCAGCCCCCTCTATCTGACTGATTTTGAAACGATGCAAGGATATTTTATCGGTTTAACTAATGAAGGGTTCATTGATGATAGCGATGCTATCATAGAAAACGGGGACACACTTGGCTGGGGCGAAGCACGCTTGGTAATGAACATGGACAATCAGATTGTATATACCTCAGGCAAAAACCCGTCTTCACGTGGGTATTATGCTAATTCTGCTTACTGGTTTATAGTTAATGAAACTACATGGGCTGTATATACTGCGGTTATGGCAAGAAATATTGTCCTTACCGGTAGAACCGCACCTGCATCTACCCCTCATAAGAGCAGAATACTACATAAATCACTCCAATCCATGCCGAATCCTCTAAAACATAACCATTATGAAACGAGTCTTATTCCTCAGCGCATCGGTTATCCTGCTGATGCTCTCAAGTTGCGATAACCAGTACTGCCTCGTCTGCGGAGACCGCGGAGGCAGCAGTTCCTCACATAACTCTCCGGGCTACTTCTATATCTCTAAGTGCGAACAGTCCGGCAGCAATATTGTGCTTGAGTGGACAACAAGCGATTATGCCAACTACTACACCGTCGAATACGAAGCACCTGACGAATATAGTTATACGACGGTGGCATATTATGAAACCGGCACCTATTATACCTACTATTATCCTGACGACGGCTTCTGCATGTTCCGCGTCACTGCACACAACGATTATGGCGAATATTCTGCAACCAATAGTTGTACCTATTCTTCCGGTTCTTCCTCAGGCGGCGGAGGTTCGTCAGGTGGCGGTGGAGGTACAACCACTCCTACTGAAGAATGGGTAAAGGTGCGGGCAACAGGCTATTTGCCATATTGGTATTGCCCTACTAAAGGAACGGCAAATAAATATACTGACAATGATGTAGATGCTTACAAAAACACCTACACTGGAGCATACAAGGTTAAGTGGGCATACAGAGAGTATACCGCTCACTATGGCTACAACAAGATAACTATGGATACAGAATACCACTCGGTTTACAACTCGTCATACGGTGGCTACTGGACGTCGTGCTGCGACTACTATTACTACGAGTTCACCATACACGAGTAATCATACCTGCCTGTCCTAATCCGCACAAATCAGTGGAATAAATACCGAGATAATCACTCCTCAAAACTGAGATAGGGTGCCAATCGCTCTATCTCTGTTTCTGTAAGGCAATCCAGCTCTTGCAAATCGTCTATATCTTTCAGTCTGAACTTCGTCCGGCGCAGTTCGTATATAGCCTTAGCCTGACTGAAACTCAAATACGGATGCCTCTGCAGCATGCTTGCCGACGCATGGTTTACGTTAATGGTTCTTATGCTGTCAGAATCTACGATGAAATGGGGAATAATCGAATCTAATGTCTCATCTGGAATCTCCTCTATGTCTCTCAGCTGCTCTGCTGATACATAACCTCCCAACTCCCGTCTGTATCTAACTATCCGCCTTGCGTAACCGCCTCCTACACCTTTAATATATTTCAATTCAGCAGTGTCGCAGGTGTTCAAGTTGAGCATTGTGTCTTTCTTCTGCCGGTAATGCATCGCAAAAACAGTGTCTTGTCTTACTCTCGTACTGTCTTCGTTCTGCACTATCTCAATATACGGTTCAATCTGCGCATACAACTCATCTGTCATTCCATACACTTTCTTCACTGCTTCTTTCGTCCTCCACTTGCCGCCCTTCGCCCTGTATTTGAGCATATTCCTTACCATCCACGGACGGAGTCCCAACTGCAACAGCTCCGTGCTGTCGGCTGTGTTAGGGTCAAACTTATGAAGATATAGTGCAACCGTGTCATGTTTGAAGTTCAAATACTCCGTCTGCTTCTGTTTCTCCATGAGCACACTAATCTCTTCGGGTGAAACAGCATCTGTTGCAGACACCTCTCCCGAAGGCATATTCAGATGGTCGATGAGGTAAAAACTCCCGATGAAAACAGCAATAAGGGTTAACATTATGCCTAATCCAATCCATTGGTTTCGGGTAAGGGGAGAACTCATTTTATTGACAATTTAGCTATTGACTATTTAACAATTGACAATTTAGCTATTGACTATTTAACAATTGACAATTTGGCTATTGACAATTGACAATTTTGTTATTTGCAATATTTATCTTTTAGAATTTGGCAGATTTCGGGGACTCCTTCGGCAGCGCGTTTCTGAATATGGGTGATGCGGTTGGCGTAAATACCGAACTGCGGCTGCCCCGGGTCAACGAACCAGATAGGCACATTATCGTCAACATACTGAAGGAGAGAGGCGGCAGGATAGACATTGAGTGAAGTACCGACAACGAGGAATATTTCTGCTTGGGAGGCTATCTCACAGGCCTTAGAAAACATGGGCACCCCTTCACCAAAGAAGACGATATAGGGGCGGAGGAACGAACCATCGGGGTGACGGGCATCAAGAGGCTGTTCCCAGCCATGACAAGGCACGGTTGCAAGTTCGTCGTTGCTGCTGCGCAGTTTGGTTATTTCACCGTGAAGATGGGTTATGCGGGTAGAACCCGCACGTTCGTGGAGGTCATCGATATTCTGTGTAATGACATCAACATCGAAGTATTTTTCCAGTTCAGCAATAGCCATGTGAGCAGCGTTGGGCTGTTTTTCCAGAATCTCGCGGCGACGCTGGTTGTAGAAGTCAATAACAAGAGGGCGATTGCGGAGAATAGCCTCGTGCGTGCATACATCTTCAATGCGGTATTTGTCCCAATATCCGTCTGCATCGCGGAAAGTGGAGAGACCGCTGTCGGCGCTGACACCGGCGCCGGTGAAAACTACAAGATGGTGTTTCATTGTTTGAATATTTGAAGGTTAAACTGGTTAAACCCAAATCGGTCATTAGACCGAATATTAATAAAATATGATTCTTTTGTATTCTATTTTGATTATAGTATTATTCTTTTTGGCATCTTTTTGCTTTGCGTTCAGTCACAATGCCCGCATTGCTCCTTCACTTAAAGACAAAAATCTACTCAAAAATAATAAGACTCTAATCTAAAATTCCAATGACCGATTTGGGTTAAAAGTCTTATTTCGGTGCAAAGATACGGAAATTTCTTGATAATGTCAATAAGATTTTGTAATTTTGCAGGGAAAAATAACAAGTGTTTTGAACGAGTGTTTTGAAAAGGAGTGAATAAGTACTCTGAGAATGACATTTTGTCAGGCAAAAGCGGCAAATGGTTAGCAAAATGTCAGAAGGAGGAGATAGCTTACACTTAGCTTAGAGTTAGCTTGATTTTAGCGACCTCTCAGCTTACACTTTGTAAAGTAAAACTGCGAAAAAGTTACAAAATGAAAATATGAAAAAATCGAGTTATGTATTGATTTGTTGCGTGACGGTTGTGTTGTTCAGTTGCCAGAAACAAGAGAAGGAGTTGCGGTATATAGCTGCTGCCGGGCCCAATGTGGTTGTTTATGAAATGGGTGAAGACAATGTGCCGGTGGCAGTTGATGTGATGACACGAGGCGAAGAAGTGGTGGTTTTTCCCGGAGAAAGGGTGAAATACGAGAAGCAGAAGTATGTGCAGACGAATATCGGCAGGGGCCAGTTTTATGTGCTTGAAGACAACACTGTTTCCGACAGAAGGGAGTGCGTAAAGGAGGAAGCGGTGTGGGTGAGAACACCGGCATCGGTGATAGATGACACTCTTGCTTCCCATATCTGCGGACTTGCAGAAAAAGGCAAGCAATATGAAGTCGTGGGTTATGACAATCTGCTTACAAACGGCAAAGTGAGGAGATACAGAATTGTATGCGGAAAAGATACGGGCTGGCTTTACGGCAAATATACGGTTTTTTCAGAAGAAGAGGCAAGAGAGAGGTATATGGCAGAGAAATACGATTCTATTCACATAAATGTGAGAAACACTTTTGGCGGGGGAGAGGCAATAGGTTGTGACTATTACCCTGTAGAAAAGCCCGATTTCACCGACAATAAAATGCCCGGTCAAGTGTATAGTCTGTATCTGAATATATCTCCTGCAGTAGTAGGCAAGATAGACTCTTTCATAGACTTGGCAAAGCAAACGAAGATAAACACGTTTGTACTTGACATGAAAGACAACGAGTGTCCTGCATTCAAGGCGGAGACTTTTGAGCGCTACTCTCCCACCAACTTCAAATGGGGTGGCAAAAACAAAGAGAAAATGTACGAATACGCTGTGCGCCGTCTGCGCGAAGAGGGCTTCTACGTCATCGGTCGTATCACCTGCTTCAAAGACAGTTACTTTGTGAAAGACAACCCGGATTGCGCCATCACTGACCGTGCCACAGGTGAACCGTTCTTCCACAACAAGGCTTATTGGCCCAGCGCCTACGACCGCCGCGTATGGCAGTTCAATGTCGAACTCGCAAAAGAGTGCATTCGGAAGTTCAGTCTCAACGAAATCAACTTCGACTATGTACGCTTCCCCGACAAGATGCAGAGCGTAGAAGGCGAAATCAACTACCACAACCGCTACAACGAAAGCAAAGTGCAGGCTATTCAGCGTTTCGTCCAGTATGCCTGCGATGAGTTGCACGCTCTCGGAGCCTACGTTTCCATCGATGTTTTCGGGGAAACAACCAACAAAGGTTACACCACTCCTTACGGGCAATACTGGCCGGCATTGAGCAACGTGGCAGACGTGATGTGCGGAATGCCGTATCCGGATCACTTTGCACAAGGCTACGGAGGAATAAGAAATCCGTGGAATAACCCTTATAAGACGTTACATGTGTGGGGAAAGAATGCTCAGGCAAGACAACAGGAATGCCCGACACCGGCAAAGGTGAGGACTTGGGTGCAGGCTTATCACGTGATGAGATATGTTGACCCGAACGGAATAGACTACAACGGGTATAACATAGCGCAAGAGATTCGCGGGTTGTATGATGCGGGTTGTCAGGATGGTTATATCACATGGTTGAGCAATTCATCGCTTCAGAAATACATAGAGAAGAAAAGTGCGTTTGAGATAGATTATCTTGCGGAAAGCAAGCAAAGACAGGACAGTATTTGGCAAAGTCAGGAAAATACCGTATCTTTGCAGGAGTAATATTTGTTTGAATAACTGACGAATTGAAATGATACTGAATATCGAAACATCGACGAATGTGTGCTCGGCTGCGGTGACTGAAGGCAGTCAGGTGTTATGGGCAAAAAGGAGTGAGAATGGCAATCATGCTCATGATTTGCCGTTGTTTGTGCAATCTCTTCTGCAGGCAGCAAAAGAAGACAACAAGAAGATAGATGCAGTAGCAGTATCACAAGGTCCTGGTAGTTATACAGGTCTTCGTATAGGCGTAGCTACTGCCAAAGGATTGTGTTACGGTTTCGATGTGCCACTACTTGCTATTGATACGCTTCAACTTCTCTCCGCTTCTCTTCTGGCTCAAGATCCAGATATTTCTGACTCAGCGTTGCTTTGCCCTATGCTTGATGCCCGCCGTATGGAGGTTTATACTGCATTGTATTCTCTGCGACTTCAAGCCCAAACCTCTGTTGAGGCAAAGATAATAGACTCTGATAGTTTCAGCAGGATTCCTGAGGATACCACACTTGTCTTCTTTGGTAATGGCTCAGCAAAATGCAAAGACGTGATACAACGCAAAAATGCCCTTTTTATCGACAATATCATACCTGATGCACGTTATATGGGAGCCTTGGCAGAACAAAAACTTCTAAACAATGAGTTTGCTGATATCGCTTACTTTGCACCTTTCTACCTAAAGGAATTCCATGCCACAGTCAGCCATAAAGCACAAGACGTACTCGGAATATAGAAAACATATATATAACAACTAAAAACAAACACCATGGAACTTCAAGAATTAAAGAAAGCGTTTGTTGACGCTTATGGAAAAGAAGCTGAGGGAGTGTTCTTCTCCCCGGGTAGAGTCAACCTTATTGGCGAGCACACCGACTACAACGGCGGTTATGTGTTCCCCTGTGCACTCAGTTTCGGCACCTATCTGTTGATAGGCAAAAACGAGGACTGTCTCATGCGCTTCAAATCGCTCAACATGCCCGAAGTGACAGAACTCAAACTTACAGAACTCACAAAACCCCTGCCAAACAACCACTGGGTTAACTATCCGCTCGGCTGTATAGCACAATTCCTGAAGAAAGGAGTTAAGATTTCTCAGGGCTACGACATTCTTATCTGGGGCACTGTTCCTGCCGGTGCAGGTCTGAGTTCCAGTGCTGCACTTGAGGTAGTTACCGCTTATGCCTTCAACGAACTTCTTGGCACCGGCTACGACCGCACAACTCTCGCTCTTATCGGTCAGGCTTCAGAGCATGAGTTCGCAGGAGTCAACTGCGGTATTATGGACCAGTTCGCTTCCGCACAAGGCAAACAGAATCATGCTATCTTCCTCAACTGCGACACTATGGAGTTTGAACTTGTGCCTGTCAAACTCGAAGGTATCAAAGTGGTTATCAGCAACACTCACTCTCCTCACAAACTGGATTCAGGTGCTTACAACGCACGTGTGGCACAATGCCAACTGGCTCTTGAGCAACTCCGCACTGTTCGTCCCGAACTTAAGAACCTCGCAGAACTCACAGAGGCTGAGTTTGAGAAGATAGAATCAGCTATCACCGATCCTGTCGCTCACCGTCGTGCCCGCCACGTGGTAGGCGAAGTGCAGCGTACAACCGATGCAGTGAAAGCACTGCAGGCAGGTGAAATTGAGACCTTCGGTAAACTGATGAATCAGAGTCATGTATCGCTTCGCGATGATTACGAGGTGACAGGTCTGCACCTTGACACTCTGGCAGAAGAGGCTTGGAAGATACCCGGCGTTATCGGTTCTCGTATGACCGGCGGCGGCTTCGGAGGTTGCACTGTTTCACTCGTAAAAGACGAGGCTATTCCCGAATTCATCGAGAAAGTGGGCAAGGCTTACGAAGAGAAAACAGGCATAAAGGCTGACTTCTATATTGCCGAAATAGGCGACGGAGCAAGGAGGATTTTTTGACCACCAACGTCAAAAAACATGCGAATAGTTAATAGCAAATAGCGAAAAACCATTCATTTAAAGCTACCATTATGATTAAAGAAGAGACATTCACAGGTCTGATAAAAGGCAAACGCATAAGTCTGTTCACACTCTGCAACCCGCAGGGAATGAAAGTGCAGATAACCAACTACGGAGCCAAGATTGTGTCACTCTATGCACCCGACAAAGAAGGCAAACTGGCTGACGTTGTACTCGGTTTCTCCACTTTCGATGAGTGGCGCAACAAGGAAACCTACTTCAATGCTGTCATCGGGCGTTATGCCAACCGTATCAAAGACGGGCGTTTCACTCTCGACGGCATGGAGTACGAACTGGCGGTCAACAACGGCACCAACCATCTCCACGGAGGCACTGTCGGATTCAACGAGAAGGTGTGGGATGTTGTCGGCCAGACCAAACATTCCGTCAGTCTGCGCTATCGTTCTGTGGACGGTGAAGAGAACTATCCCGGCACACTTGACGTATATGTTACTTACAACGTGACACTCGACAACGCCCTTGAAATAACCTACGAGGCAAAGACCGACAAACCCACTATTCTCGGTTTCACCAACCATGCTTATTTCAATCTGAAGGGCGAAGGCGAGGGTGATGTCAAAGACCATACCCTTCAAGTGTTTGCCGATTGTTATACGCCTTTCGACGACACTGCCTGCCCTACAGGCGAGATTGCCCAAGTTGAGGGTACTCCTATGGACTTCCGCGAACCTGTACTCGTGGGCGACAGAATAGACCTTCCGTTCTTTGTCCCAGGCAGAGGTATCGACAACAACTTCGTACTCCGCAAAACAGACGGTAAGAAGAAACCCGAACTGGCTGCTATAGTCTCCGCTGCCGGCAGAACAATGCAGGTGCTCACCACTATGCCCGGTTTGCAGGTCTATACAGGCAACTGGGTGGAGAAGAATATCGGCAAGTCAGGCAGAGAATACGATGTTCAAACCGCTATCTGCCTTGAAGCACAAAACTTCCCCAACTCGCCCAATATACCTTCCTTCCCATCGCCGGTTCTCCGACCCGGAGAGGTGTATTTCGAGCAGTGCGTATACAAGTTTGTTTAATTGACATCACTTTCCTTGAAGTATCAGATGAAATTAAAGACGTTGAATATACTGTTTGCCGTTATGGCATTAACCATGTTGTTGATAGGTATGCCCTCGTGTTCTACACAAAAGAACACGGGGGCTACCCGTGCCTATCATGCCATGAAAACAAAGTACAACATCCGTTTCAACGGCGAACTGGCATACGATGAAGGCATCAAAGCCATCGATGATGCCAATCAGGATGATTTTTCCGAACTGATACCTCTCTACAGTGTCAGCAACCACACTGCAGCACAAGCAGCAACAAGCCAGATGGAGCGCACCATCGAGAAGTGTCGCAAGTGTATCAAACTGCACAGCATCAAAGTCAAACCCAAACCCAACCCTAAGAAACGAAACGACCCCAAATACAAAGCATGGCTTCAGCAGGAAGAGTTCAACCGCGAAATGAAAGAGGCATGGATTCTTCTCGGAAAAGCCGAGTTCCACAAAGGTGATTTCCTTGGCAGCGTGGGCACTTTCAACTACATCATCCGCCATTTCAGCTATGACAAAGACATGGTTGCCCAGTGCCAACTGTGGGAGGTGCGGGCCTACGCCGAGATGGAGTGGATGTACGAAGCCGAAGACCTGCTCCAGAAAGTGCAGCAGGACGACCTCGCGCAGAAGCATGCCTGGCTCTATGCAGCCACGGTGGCCGACCTGAGACTCAAGCAAAAACAACTCAAAGAGGCAGTGCCCTTCCTCAAGATTGCCATGCCTGAGGAAAAAAAGCAGCAGCGCATCAGATACCTCTACCTGCTCGGACAACTGAGCGAAAGGCAAGGTGACCGTCAGACAGCTGCCGAGTACTATCGTAAAGTCATTCGCATGAGCCCTGCTGCAGAAATGGACTTCAATGCACGCCTCCGGCGCACCGAACTGTCAGGCGACATCCGTTCATTACAACGAATGGCAAAACAACCCAAGCACAAAGACCGTCTCGACTATGTGCATGGCAGTCTGGGCAATATCTATCTAAGCAAAAAAGACACTGCCAAAGCTCTTGAGCAATTCGCTCTTGCTGCTGAGAAAAGCACACAAAACGGACAACAGAAAGCATCCGTGCTCATTCAGGCCGGTGACATCTACTACGACAAGCGCGACTATCAGAACGCTGCACCATGCTACAAAGAGGCGGCCAACATCATCTCCGCCGAAACAGCCGACTACCAGCGAATCCGCAAACGCGCCGAAACACTCGACCTTCTTGTTACCGAAGTCAACACAGTGCAACTGCAGGACAGCCTGCAGGCATTGAGCAAACTATCGGAAGAAGAGCAACTGCGCGTGGCGGAAAAGATTATCGCCGACCTCGAGAAAGCAGAGAAAGAGGAGGCGGAGAAAGCCGCACAGGCTGCTCGTGATGCCGAGAGAAACGAAGGTCCTGTCAGCGTTAATACCCGTAACATGATAGGTGGCGGTGCAGCTACAGGTGAGTGGTATTTCTACAACGCACAACTCATGCGTCAAGGCAAGCAGGAGTTTGCACGCCGGTGGGGCAACCGCACTCTGGAGGACAACTGGCGCAGGCAAATCAAGCAGACCTCATCACCTCTCTTCACAACTGATGACAACGAACTCACCGGCGAAGGCGACAGCCTACAGACCGACACAACCAAACTGCAGCAGACACAACTTGTCAGCGACAACAAAAATCCGCAGTATTACCTCCAGCAGATACCCAAAACAGAAGAACAGTTGGCGGCATCCGACACCATGATTGCCACCGCACTCTACAATATGGTGTGCATCTACGAGGACAAGGTGGAGGACGCTCAACTGGCAGATGAAACGATGCAGGAACTTAACCGCCGTTTCCCAAATGACAGTCATCTTGCCGAACTCTACTACCGCCGCTACCTCTCCTGTCTCAAGCAGGGCAATAAGGCAGAAGCCGAACTGGCAAGGCAGCAGCTTGTCACACGTTTCCCTGACAGCCGGCAGGCGCAAACTGCTGCCAACCCCGACTATTTCAGCCAGCTTCAGCGTGCCCAAGCCGAGCAGGATTCGGTATATGAAGAGGCTTATCGTGCTTTCCGCAAAAGCGATTTCCAAACTGTGAAAACTCTCAACAGCTATGCTGAAGAAAACTATCCTATGAGCCGCCTTATGCCGCGCTTCCTCTTCCTCAATGCCATTGCTGTTGCCAAAACAGAGAGCCAGGAGAACTTTGTGGAAGCACTGCGCGACATGGTGCGCCGCTACCCTGAGAGCGAAACAGGTGCCATGGCTAAAGACATGCTTGCCATGATGAACGAAGGCCTTGAAAGCCAGAAAGGCGACAACAGCAGTCTGCTTGACCGCCGTTCGGAATCCCAGCCGGTCGATTCCGCCTTACTTGAGCAGCAGTTCTCGCCCGAACGTGCAGACAAGAGCAATGTGCTCATCATCGTGCATGGTGACGAGAAAACTCTCAACAACCTGCTCTACGAAGTGGCTCTGTTCAACTTCTCGCAGTTCCTTATCAAAGACTTCGACCTAAAGATTATTCCTACATTCAGTGTGACCGATGGAGCACTTGTGGTTTCCGGTTTCGAGAGCTACGACGAAGCTCTCTGGTACGAATCTCTTATGCTTGACAACGCCGAACTTTCTGCCCTTCTCAAACGCGAAAATGCGCGAATCCTGCCTATTACCGATGTCAATCTGCCATTGCTCAATACCCGTTTCACCATAGAGGAGTACGAGCAGTTCCGCTTGCAGTCTTTACAATAATATTCTTCAAAACAACTATATCTGATATCCGAAATTTGAGTAAAGAAGAAATGATACAACTATCAAACTATCAGCAATATGATTCATGTAAATGAAGAAGCGGCACGGTGCCTGTTGTACCATAATGCCCCTTGCGGTAAAGCAGTGTCGCGTGCCTTGCGCGCTGCGAGGTTTGATAATATTTATACGGCAGTGCCGTTGTTCAACAGTATGGCAGGAGAAGAACTCTTGTATTTCTTGCACAAAAAAGCGTAAGAACAGCGAATGAAAATATTGATGCCTCTGTACGACTTATATTTTGTCACGAAATAGGTTAGGATTTGTCACAAGCCTTACAAAAATGCAGAAAAAAGCTTAATTTTGCACTTCAAAAGCAAGTCTCGCGTGCATACGCACATACCATCGGCGTACATACGCACTGCAAAAAAACTATAAATAATTTTTGAGCATGAAGCAAAATATTACTCGGCTTGGAGTGTGTGTTGCTCTGTTTGTCGGTATCATGTCGGCTGCCGGAATTTTGCTGACGGGCTGTATGGGTAGTGGCACGGCCGGGCAGGACTACCCGCAGAATGACAGCATCATTGAGGTGGTCACTAACTATTTGTTGGCGGAAGAGTATGACCGCGCAAGGATGGTGATTGATTCGGCGGAGGCAGCAGGTACCTTGTCGCATGTGTCAGCAGAGATAGAACGGGCGCATGTTCTGGCATCGGACGAGGCGACTGTCGCTGAGGTGCAGACGCGCTGTGCGCCTTTGTTGGAACTGGACTTGACGCTGGACGAGCAGGCGGAGGTGTTGGACCTGCTCATCTATGCCGCACGGCTGCGGGACGATGATGCGCGTTTGCTGCAATACGGCATGCAGTACATTGACTTATGCCATCAAATGGGTGAGAGCGTCAAAGCACTGGCCACACAAGCCAGGATGGGTGCCGCGCTCATCCGTCTCGGGCGCACCGAAGAGGGGATGCAGGCTATCAATGAAGCCATAGAGCAGGCGGACGGCGTGCGGCAGTTCGCCGCGCTGGATGCCGGTATCCTTGCCAAGAAATCGATGATTCGTGCGTTGTTAGACGCAGCGCGTTACGATGAGGCTATCCCTTTCTGCGAAAGCATCATCACCTACTTGCAGGACTACGAAGCACAGCCCGAAGTCTATGCTGATGGTTCCAATGAACTTCCGACCGACGAACGGCGACCCGGATATATCGATTTCTATAGAGGTCAGGCGTACGCGTTTATGGCGTATGCTTATGCATCGTTAGTAGAAAGTCCAAAGTCAAAAGTCGAAAGCCAAGCCCGCGAGGCGTTGCGGCTGTTTGAGCAAACCAACTATAGTAATACATTCAATGGCAAAAAACTCATTTCCTCTACATGGTTCATGTTAGACCAGTACGATCGTCTGCTGCCCTTCTACGACGAGTTGCAGACGCGCTGGGGAACTGACACTATTCATGGAGATTATGCCGTCATGCTGAAGAACCGTGCTTTGATAGCCGACGAGCGGGGCATCAAAACGCAGAGTGCCGATTACTGGAAACGGTTTGCTGCCTTGCAAAATCAACTACACAACGCTGAACGCTTGGCTGCCGCGCAAGAGAGTGCCGCACGATTTCATGAGCAGGAACAGCAGTATGCGTTGGAGCAGGCAGAAGCGCAGAAACGGCGTATCACGCTCATTGCGGTTACATTGGCTGCCGGAGTGGTTCTCATTACTCTCTTTGTGGTACTATTGGTCTATCAGCTCCGTATGATACGCCGCAAGAATGACGTGCTCTCGCAAGAAATAGCCGAGAATGTTCGCAACAAGGCGCAGTACCTTACGCTCAAATGGCATCCCGAATTGCCTTCGGAACAGAAAGACCGCGAGTCCATGCCTGCGTTGGATGGTATGAACGACGCTGAACTATTTGAGTTCTTGCGCACGGTTATTGTCAACGAGCAGTTATACCTTGACCCGCAGTTCTCTCGTCAGCAACTCATGGATCGTTTTGGTCTTCGCAAAGAACGCATAGGTGCTGCCTTTGCACGAGGTAGCAAATACGGCTCTCTGCCTGCGTTCATCAACGAGTGCCGTCTTGCGAAGAGTGTCCGGCTGCTGACTGAAGAACCGCAGATGACCATCGGCGACATCGCGGCTGCTTGTGGCTATGCCAACCTTACCACTTTCCTTAGTAACTTCAAGCAACGCTACACCCTCACTCCTTCCGAGTTCCGTAGCCAGCATATAACAAAAGCCAAATAGAATACCATGATTCACATTCAAGAAGAAGCCGGTCGTTGTTTGCTATGCGTAGCAGCACCGTGTGGCGAGAAAGCGGCACGTGCCATCCGTGCCCTGCGTTTCGACAACCTTTGGACAGCCCGCGAGCTGTTCGACGAACTCAATGACGAAGAAACCTCAGCCGCAGAGCAGGCGTGTATCCATTGTGACAGACCGATACGGATAAAAGAGTTGAAAGTTGAAAGTTTAAAGTTGAAAGAAGCCGGAGAGTCGAAAGTAGAAAGTAGAGAGTTGCCTCCGCTGGAAATCAGTTTCTGCGGCATTCCATGCGAGAACCCGTTCTTCCTTGCCTCGTCGGCTGTCTGCACTAACTATGACATGGTGGCGCGGGCGTTTGAGGCAGGCTGGGGTGGTGTGTTCTACAAGACCATCAGCAAGCAGGACATCCGCGAAGTGAGTCCGCGTTTTGACGCCGTCTATAAGGCACAGCAGGGCGATTTCTTCGGCTTCAGGAACATGGAGCAGCTGAGCGAGAACCCCTACCAAGAGGACTTCGATATCTTGCACCGCCTGAAGCAGAACTACCCGACAAAGATCGTCGTGGCGTCTATCATGGGGCAGACCGAGGAAGAGTGGATAGAGCTGGCTAAGATGGCAGAGCAGGCAGGCTGCGACGCGGTGGAACTCAATTTCTCCTGCCCGCAGATGCGGCTCGCAGGCCTCGGCAGCGACATCGGTCAGAACCCCGAGTTGGTACTTTTCTATACCGCATACGTGCGCCGCAACGTGTCGATTCCTGTTATCCCGAAGATGACGCCCAACGTGGCGCAGATGGGACCGATGGCGATGTCGAGTTTCTATGCCGGCGCGCAGGGAATAAGCGCCATCAACACCATCAAATCCGTCACGATGAGCGACACGTCGGCAGTAAGTGACAAGAAGACCGTAAGCGGTTATTCGGGTCGTGCGGTCAAACCGATTGCCCTGCGTTTTATCTTGGAGATAGCCGCCAACCCGCTGATTGCCAAGGAGCACAAGATGGACATTAGCGGCATCGGCGGTATCGAGACATGGCGCGACGCATTAGAGTTCATCCAATTAGGCTGCTCTAACGTGCAGGTCTGCACCGCCGTCATGGAGTACGGCTACCGTATCATCGATGACCTGACAGCCGGCTTGCAGCACTATATGACGGAACGCGGCATCGCACATCTGCAGGACATCGTGGGCGAAGAGATAAAGAACTTCGTACGTCCGTCGGACCTTGACCGCGAGACGATGGTCTTCCCGAAGATTGACCGCGAGAAATGTATCGGCTGCGGACGCTGCTACACCTCCTGCATGGACGGCGGACACCAGGCGATTTTCTTTGAAACAGACCCTGCCGCAGACAGCGCCCACGGTTTGCGCCAGCCCCGTATCATCGGACCCAAGTGCGTGGGTTGCCACCTCTGCCGCCTCGTCTGCCCGACCGGCGCCATCGGCCTCGCCAAACGCATGAATAAACGATAACTATGGCTTCTTTCAAAGACCTTAAACGCAACAAAGGCGGTTTATGGATACTCATCGTAGCCGCCGTGATACTGGAGACAACCGCCGTGCTGCAGTACTACTACGCGGAGCACATCATCCAAATCGCTTCCGAACAGATCGTACAAAGTGAGTTGCGCAACATCGACCTGTCGGTGGACGAGATGGCGGATAGCACGGCGAGTGCGCAGATTGATTACATCGTGGAGCGGATGAAGATGTACCCCAACTGCTCTTACACGCTGACGGACGCCAAC
>JAFVBR010000031.1 GCA_017479885.1 Paludibacteraceae bacterium
GATTCATCTGGATGAGGTGGAGCGCGTCTATAATGCGTTAGGCATTGTTTACTTCTCGCTCGGCGAATATGAGAAGATGGAGCAGGCTTTTGAAAAAGCCATCGCCAACGCCTCGGATTCGGTGTTTATTGTCAATGTGGTTCGCCGTAATTATGCGGATCTATTGGGTGAGATAGGTCAGACAGACCGCGCTATCCAAATGCTCGAAGAACTGACCGGGCAATACCGTCAAGCCGGTAACTGGCTGCTGGTGGAGAGCCTGTGTTCGCTGTCGCGTCTGTGGCTCGACAAAGGTGACAAACAGCGCGCGGAGCGATGTATGCGCGAAGCGGAAGAGTTATTTAAAGGATATAAAGCGGAAGGTCAGGAGTATGACCCTGCCACCGAAGCGGCGATGTTAGCGCATAGGCAGGTCTTGGATTATGCCCGAAAGGGAACGTACCGTATTTTTCCGTTGACGCAGTTCCATAATCGTTGGTCGGAGAAGGATTATGTGCGTTACCGCATCGCCGAAGCCAAAGAACGCTCCATGCGTGACTTGCGCGAGCGCAACCTGTATCTGACTATCAGCCGTCAGCGCACAGCGTTTGTGGTAGTCGGGCTTTTAATGGCAGTCCTCGTTCTTTGCGCTTTGTTCCTGTATCTATCCCGCCGCCGCAAACGGCTGCTGATGGAGAAAGAAGAGGAGATTGAGGTGTTGAGGGGCATGATAGAGAGGGCTAAGGCGGATTCTGCAGCGGGTAGAGCCATAACATGTCATAGCTCTACAGGAGAGCAAAATGCGGGCGGGGGCACCCGCGTTCCGAGCGACACTGTACAGCAGTTGATGCTGCGGCAACTCGGTATCATCAAGACGATTGCCGGCACGCCGACAGAGGCGAATCAGCAGTTGCTCAAACAGCTGACCGCCCTTGATGAGAACAAGGCTTCGGCACTCATCGACTGGCAGAGCATTTACCACACGATAGACGGCGCATACAGCGACTTCTACAGCCGTTTGGTTCGCGAGCATGGCGAGGTGCTGAACGAAAAGGAGATCCAACTCTGCTGTCTGCTGCGTGCAGGCTTTTCGACAAAGGAGATTAACATCCTCACCCGCCAGAGCATGCAGACTATCTACCAACGCAAGACCCAAGTCCGCCAGAAACTCGGCTTGCCGGAAGGCGAAGATATCGTAGAAAGGTTAGCATAATCTCATTTTTTTCCGACAATTACAAGTTTCCCTCCATGTTCACTCGGATTTAAGTATTAAGCACCTCAAGCAGACGATTGCCTGCTTGAGGTGAGTTTGCCATGCCTCAGTGGTTATGTCATTAGTTGGTGAATTTTATTTCGTGCCACTCAGAATACCGCTTTCGGTATCTTCGTTATTGAGACGCTGCCAACCCTCGCTGTGCTTGGTTCCAAAGTCCAGATTGATATTGAAATTGAGCATCAGCACTTGGCGGTAGTTCTGCATAACGGCTGTATTGGCTGTTGGAGCAAGTGCAGACAAATCTTTGGTGACGGTGGTAGAGCCGTGCGGAGAGAAGGGATTAACCATCATAATTCCGAAGCCGAAATGCTCCGAATTATAATTGATACCTAAATCGTGTGTTAATTCACCGATAGAGAGTGTCTCGCCCCATAAGTTATGCTGCGCAGTAACCACATCGGCATAGAAACGCCAACCTTTCAGCAAGTAGAAAATACCTGCACGAGCACCATAATTGACATGCTTGTGCGTGTAGTTATTTCCCAGACTTACCATGTATTTGACAAACGGCGTGACATTGAACATCAGTTTGTTATCAAGCAGTTTGACCTGCACGCTCGGCGAGACATGCAATTTGTGATAGCCGCGCTGGTTGTCATACATGCGGATGGCATAAGGCGACCCGTTTATGATTTCCTCAAAGGTCTCTTCCATAATAGGCTTGTGGTCGTAGCTGTAGTTTGCCCAGAGGTTGAGATTGACGTTTGTACCGCTCCCCGCGGACGGGGTGGACTGCCAAGAGAGTTCCATCTCATTCGACACATACATGACGGATTTCAGGTTGGGGTTGCCTCGCCGCATCTGGTACTTGTCAATCTGCTGCGTAATGTCTGACAGTTGCGACAAGGACGGTTGATAACCCGACACATAACCCTTATATTTCCAGAACCAACCTTTGCCAAAGTCGTAACTCATAGTCAGTTGTGGGCGTGCAATCCATGTTGATTGCCGTTGTCCGCCCTGTGATATATAGGTGTGCATTGCACCAATGCCAACAACATACGAAAACTTATCAACCCGATGCCGCATTTCTGCAAAGGCGTAGGTTTCAGCAGTGGTCATATTGACGGTAGCATCCACATCGCCAAGATAGGTATTTTCCACCCATTGCTGATAGTGGCGTGCGCCAACGGTAAGCATAATTTTATCCCATTCCTTTTCATAAATAGCCTCACCAATAAGCGAATACTTATTGCCTTTTACCGACGAAATAACATTAGTCGTGTCGGTGGCAATCGACCCTAAAAGTGGTGTTTGCGAAAAATGGCGGTCGGTCTTACTACCAATGTAAGTGCCTAACACATCGAAATATAGGCGTTGCTTGTGGGGTAGATTATGTTGATAGTAAATGTCTAACGAAGGCGACTGCGACCGACTGCTCTCGTGGTCATGAATCTCGAATGAATCAGTTTGTTGTATCAATCGGCTGTCGCGGTCGGTCTGTGCGTATGGCGTGTAATTCATATTGTCACGCAAACGGATATTTAGGATATTCTTATCGCCGTTCGTCCAATTATAATTCAATGAGATATTTACGGGGTAAGTTTTGTAGCGTGTCGGGCTTCCTATTTCTTCATTCTCAACCATTCCAGTACTGAAAAGGTAGGTTTCGCTGTTGGTGCGTGTCCAATAGATGTCCGTGGGTGAATAGGTCGCTACCGCTTGCAGTGAGGACTTGCCAAAGTGCAGTTTACCAACCATGTAGTAACTACCCATGCCAGGGAGTGTCAGTCCGTTACTACCTGCGAGCATGAGCGAACCACCCGTGTCGCGGTGGCGCACGATATAATCAACGACTGCTGCCGCACCATTGTAGCGCACACCGGGCTGGTCGTGATATTCCACGCGGATAATATCTTTCGGGTTGATGGCTTTTACATCTGCCGTGCTTGCCTCTACACCGTTGATGCGCAGTTGCACGCTCTCATCAGAAAGCGTTTTGACGGAATTGTCTATAGGATTAATCACGATGCGCGGGATTTGCAAATTCTGTAACAGCGAAACGCCATCCGAGGACGCTTGCATTTGTTCTTTGGACGGCAGAAGGATTTGCCGGTCCACTTTCTGAATAATGGCTTGACTTTCCACGACCACCTCACCTAATTCCGTTGCGCCTTCTTGCATGAGGATGTCGCCGATGTGGGTATCGCCGTTCACGGTAAGAGCCATGCGGATGGTTTCATAGCCGATATAGGAAAGTTCCAGAATATAATCGCCATTACTTGCATTAAGAATAAATTTGCCGTTGTTGTCGGTAGTTGTTCCGGCTATCTGCACCGTGTCCTGCATCAGCAAGACCGTTGCACCAATGACGGCAGACTTGTCGTTTGCGTCTTTGATACGCCCTGATATTTTGGCATCGTTCGCCGCTGCGGTCATTGCTACGCAGAGCATTGCCGCGAAAAGAAATATTGTGTGTTTCATCGTTTTTGTTTTAGATGTTGTTTGTCAGAGTGCGCCTCTATATGTAATACGAACGAAACGGCTTTTTCTTACAAAGGTTGGAATAAGTTTTGCACCGCCCGACCACCAAGCGACGACCGACACACCACCGACTCACCACCGAGAGACGACCGAGAGAAGACCTACAGAAGAAAAATCGCCCAAATCGCATCAAACATTTGCATATGTCGAAAAAAAAGCAGTACCTTTGCAGTCTAAAGTTGCAAGGATATGCGAGACGACACAGACATATTTTCGTTGGAAAGCACATTGTCGGCATTTTTTGATTGTGTCACCAGCAATCAAAACGGGTCTGCATATCCATATTTGGATGCAATGATTTCTATTTTTCGGGGACAGACATCACTCGGAGTTATCTCCTTCGCCTTGGATGATGATTCAACAGCCAAAGTCATTGCCGAATTAAAGGAGCATCTGCAACCTTATGTTCCGGACTTACTAAAGTCCCTTAATATGCCACTGACCTATCTGTTGGACGAACTGATCTGTAATATCCAACAGCACGCCCGAACGGACAAGGGCTATGCATATCTGATGTACAACAAGACTGCAAGAACCATAGAGATTATGATAGCCGATTTTGGTATAACCATCTATGGTAGTTATGTAGCCGCTCAAAAGCATCTTGATAAATTAGGAGATAGTGATGCCGATGCGCTTAATCTCGCGCAGAACGGCTATTCCGTGAAGAATCTGCCGGAAACGGAGAACCGAGGCTACGGCATTTCGTCGAACATGAAGATGGTGGTGGATGGTTTGCATGGCGAGTTTGCCGTTTTGTCAGGAAATGCCTTGTTACTGCAAACGGTCAAAGACCGTAAGATATTGGCTTTACCGTCCGAAATAGATTTCAAGGGCACGATGATCATGGTACGTATTCCCGCGCAAGTGCCTGATGGCTTTAACCTTTATGATTATATGAGTTGAGTATGAAACAGATTATCAATATACAAGAACAATATGGCGCGGAACTGCACACGCGTCAGATGATGGAGCGTTTGGCTGCGACTTTGCAACCGGAAAATGAATATCTGTTGGATATGAGTGGCGTTGAGCAGATTTCACGCTCTGCGGCAGACGAACTTTATAACATCACGCATAGCGATATGCATGTGGATTTAATTAATCTGGAGCCGTTTGTGGAGAAGATGCTCTCTGCTGTTATCAAAGGTCGTTTCCTGCCTCGCCAGCACACGGCAGGCGATATGCCGATTATCCATTGTGCCACCATCGGAAGTGTCCAACGCCAACTGATGGCGAAATAAATACTACCATCCCTGCTCCGGGACGTTAGATGAGGTGAAAAAGTGCCTCGGATGGCACTTCGAATGAAGCGCCCGGGTAGTTCCCACTACGAGGAATAGCGCAAACATAGAACAAAATAGCGCGTAGCGACGCGCGATAACATATTTTAATTTAAGCGTTTACGACGCTTGTTGACCAGTTATTTGGAACGTAGGAACTTTCAAAAACGAGAATCTGGAAACAAGACAAGTAGATGCTCACGGAGTGTATTAACACCCGCCCATGCCCTTGGACGAAAGTCCTTTGGGCATGTTGGGGTATAATATACACACGGCGAGTAACTGCATTGTTTATCTGATTCTCAAGGCATTTCCTACGGCCTCAAATAACGGATAACATCAGTTATTCGCTTTTTTTGTTGTATATTTCAAACTCATGAAAAAGATTTTTAACTACATTCTAAGCAACTACTATGTACTTTTGTATGCCTTAGTATTATTGTTTTTTCCCTTCCTTTTTGCATTCTCAGCAGATAATTGGGATACTTCGTACAGGATAACACTTAACTTGTTTTATACGTTTTTCGCATATGTTGTTTTGCTTTTATGCCAAGGAAATTTACGAAAAATCCTTGCCGTCGCATTTTTGTTGATAGCTTTTGCTCCTAATATTATCGTGCAATCCTTTATATTAATGGGCAATGATGTTATACTGAAAAGCACAGACTTTTGGGTGGTTTTTAACACGAATCCCTCTGAAGCGACAAACCTATTTGCCACACTCTCCGCCAAAGTATTTATTTGGGGGATTATATATGCGCTATCAGCGTTTTCATCATTGCTCTTGCTATTTAAGAAAGGCAAGCAGGAATATCACATTCCACGCTATATACAAATAGTGGCAATTGTAATACTAATAGGACTGAGCGCGATCAATCCTTTTCGCTCTAAAATTCCCATGATTGACTTCTATAAGAGTTTCTATAAGTATCAGAGTGAAATGAGAGAAGTCGCGGAGTTTTACAAGAACAGGGATGATATTACTTTGGATGTCATAAACACGCTACCAGTAGGAAAGAAAACGTTTCTGATTATAATCGGAGAAAGTCAAAACAGAAGCCACATGCAATTATATGGCTATACTCGTCCGACTAATCCAATGTTAATGGAAATAAAGGACGAACTGACTGCTTACACAGATGTATGTTCTCCTGCAATACAAACTTTAGCCTGCATGAAACAGATATTGACTTTTACTAATTACGAAAAGCCTGATTTATATAAAAAAGAAGCCAATATCATAGAGTTGTTACATGCCGGCGGATATAAGATATTCTGGTATGACAATCAAGGAAAAACAGGAAATGGCGCATTTGCAATTGACTCTTACACACCGACCTCCTATCGCACAATGGCGAAACGAAGTGATTTCTATGAAGATGAAAGAAGTTGTGCCATGGATTCAGTCATCCCCATTGAATTGAGCGAAGCATTAAGTGACACAGCGGAACAAAAGGTGATTTTCCTTCATCTTATAGGAAATCATTTTGACTACCGACAGCGCTATGATAGTGCTTTCAATAAATTTACCACAAACGAAGGTACAAATAGCCCATTTGCAGAAGAATTAACGCAGCGTGATTTAGAGATTCTTAACGCATATGACAATGGAACTTTATATAATGATTATATCATTCGCACTTGCATTGAGCAACTTCGTTCGCAAGAAGGTATAAGTGCAATGTTATATTTTTCTGATCATGGGGAAGAAGTTTATGATTGTATGAAAAATGCAGGACGCTCGTTTGGTGAAGGAATTTCTCCTTCTATGTGTGAACCTCCCTTGGTTCTTTGGACTAATGATGCATACAATGCCATTAGCAACTTACATTTGGATTCTTCTATTCCTGTGTGTACAGATGATATTATCTATGGAATGATGGACTTGGCAGGGATTCAATACCATTTGTATGATTCCACCAAAAGTATATTTCGTCAATCCTATATACCTAAAGAACGAATGGTTCAAGGACAAACATACCAAAGTATAAAAGAAAAGTATTTGACAAAAGAGCAATAAGAATTACGAGCGTCATGACCGACCGCGCGCCGCTTACGAGCAATCTACGAGACACTTACGAGACACCTACGGAACGATAGACCGACGGGATACCGACGAGATACCATGGTTGAATCTTAATAATCGGATATTTTGCTTCGTAAAGGGCATAGAGCAACCGTTCTACATACTATGGTATGAAGAAATTTGGTGAAAAACTTTGATAGCCGCAGAACGGTCGCTACAAAGCCTTTATGGAAAAGAACAGATTATTTGTCTTTGAGCATTACAACTACCGAACAATCGCCCTCACGAGTATTGCAGATAATAAACTCAGTATCGGAAGACAGGAATATCGCGTCATCGTTACCGTTGGAGTGAGACTCCATAAGGATTTCGTAGCCTTTCTCGCTCGAAAGTTTCTGAATATCTTTGGAGAGTTGATGCTTCTTGGCTCCTTTAGCGGTAATGATAAGCATTCTGTTGAAATTGGCGAACTTCTCAAGACCTGTGCCTTTGGTGTCGATGCTATCAAATACCACCTGCCCTGCTGTAGCCAAAGACAAACCGGCGCTGAACATGGCTTTGTTGATACATACATACTCCACGCCTTCCATCTTGGCGTATTTCTCAAATACTTTATTTTGTGCTTGTGCAGCGATGCCGCAGAGAGCGATGGCTGCTACTAAAAAAATACGTTTCATAAATTTATTATTTTAATAGTTGATATTGGGTTGCTTTCTGAATGGTTTTATTCATTTCGTTTACCTGCTCCATTGCGATATTGGCAGATTGTAGAAAGGGAGCCGTGGAACGGTTTATGATGTCATTGGCATATAGGATTTCTTGTGCTGCTTCTTCGGCATTAGCACATGTGTCGCGGAATGGGTTATTCATGCTTTGATACCATCCGATGCTGCCGCCCAGTGCCATCAGAACAGCCACCACAACGGCTGCGCGGTAAAACATCTTCGGAGGTGTTTTCAGACGGTAGATGATGCCTTTGCGTGGCTCCGACATCGGCATAGGTTGTTGCTCGTTCTCTTGCCCGAGATTATTCACAAAAGCGGTTATTTCTTCGGCAATGTCAGTCGGCAACTGCACATCTGTTGTCTCTGTCATGGCAAGAAACAGTTTGTAATCCGCTTCCCATTCGGCAGGAATATTGCCAGAACGGAAGAACTCGGCGAGTTGCCTCTCTTCTGTCGGTGTGGTATGCCCCTCGTAAAAGCGTGCAAGAAGTTCACCTGCTTGTTCTTTGTTCAAAATCTGTTTCATATTTGGTATGTTGCTGTTAATTCTCGTAATTTCTTTCTCGCTCGTGAGAGTAAGGTGTAGATGTTTTCGCGGCTGAAATGGGTCAGTTCTTGTATTTGTTCTATCTCCAATCCGTCAATGGTGCGAAGCCGCAGTACTAATTGCTGGTCACGGGGCAGTTGCTTTATCAGTTCTATTATTGCGCTGAGGTCACTCGCAGCTTCGATTCGGTTTTCGGTGTTGTAGTCCAGAAATGTGTCGATAATTTCTTCGTTTGGCTCTGCGTATCGGGCTTTGAGACGGTCAAGGCAGTTGTTCCGCACCATCGTCAAAAGAAGGGCAAGTGGCGGTTTGTCTGGCTCAATGCTATCGCGTTTGTTCCAAAGTTCCGCATACACATCCTGCACGCAGTCTCGCGCCTCGTCACGGTTGCGGAGCAAGTTATATGCCAATGCATACATCTTTCCGCTAAACGGCAGATAGGTCGCTGTGAATTGCTCGTGCGTCATACGTTGTCCGGATTGTTCTCTATATGTAATACGATTATCGTGCCAAAATCTTACAACATTTGCATATTTTTTATAAAAAAAACACTCTTTGACAGAATAAAACCAGCGATACCTGATTCTTCTAACGTTTCTCAACAAAGAATACTCGGATATTGCAAGTTAAAGAACTGCAAGAAGAAAACATTTGCAGTAGTATAATTCTGACAACGGCTATAATTTAATTCCGCCAGTAGTTTCAGTTTTGTTTTACTCTACAATCTGTAGAAGTCTGAAACTGCTAATTCTAATTTGCATTATTAGGAAAAAAGCAGTACCTTTGCACGAAATTATTGTCAGTATATGAAAAGAACAGTTACATTTGCCATCTTTTTGATATTCAGTCTTGTCATTTCTGCGCAAGGCACTAATGAATATTATATCGCATATATTCAGAAATACTATAAGCAGGCGCAGACCGAGCAAAAGAAGCATGGCATTCCCGCCAGTATCACTCTTGCGCAAGGACTCTTGGAGTCGGCTGCTGGCAGAAGTGAACTTGCTACACAGGCTAACAACCATTTCGGAGTGAAATGTTCAGGCGGTTGGACAGGTGACACTTTCCTCAAGGATGATGACAAGAAAGACGATTGCTTTCGCAAATACAAACATGTGTCGCAGAGTTTCGAGGACCACTCGCAGTTTCTGCTCCGTGACCGATACAAACCTCTCTTCCAACTCGATGTAACAGACTACAAAGGTTGGGCTCACGGTCTCAAGCAATGCGGTTATGCCACTGACCCCGGTTATGCAGGCAAACTGATAAAAATCATTGAGGACTACAATCTTACCCAATATGATGTGGCTCAGGTAAAGAAGGAACAGACTCCAGTAAAGTCGAATATGCAACCTGCCGTGCAGAAATCAAAAACAGATGCTTCCGCTAAAAATGCAGATGCAGACATTGACCTTGACGAACCGGAAGATGTAGTGGCTGTTGCCTTCAAAACCAAGAAAGGCAAGAAGAACATGTCCGCTGTCGATCTCGTGCTTGAGCATAAGGTATGTCGCAATAATGGCAGCCGTTATGTGGTTGCTCGTCAGGGGGATACGTTTGCAAGTCTTGCATACGAATATAATATATATGAGAAGACGCTCCGCCGATACAACGATATAGTCAATCCTCGCTACGAACTATGTGAGGGCGACAAGGTATATCTCTATCCCAAGCGCAGTCGTGCCGCCCGCAAGTATGCGAAATATCGTGTGAAACACGGTGAAAACATCTGGCAGATAGCGCAAGACAAAGGTATCAAACTGAAATCTGTCTATCGTCTCAACGGAATTGAGGAAGGGCAGAATGTAACCGTGAACCAGGAACTTCGGTTGAGATAAGTTATAAGCATGAAACGCAAGAATACAGAATCCGTAGGTGCCGTTGTGGCTCAGGTGCTTCGTGAGATGGGTTTGGAAAAACCATTGCTTGAGCATCGTCTCATCGAGGCATGGCCCTCGCTTATGGGCCCTCTTGTACAGAAATACACTGGCAAGATTGAAATAAAGAACGGAGTCATGTTGGTGCAGATAACCTCCGCTGCTCTTCGACAGGAGTTGTTTATTGCGCGAAAACAACTTGTTGAAAAACTGAATAAAGAGATGGGAGCCGAAATAATCACAGACATTCGTCTCCTCGGATAAAACTTTCAACTTTCCACTTCTCTATACTCTCAACTCTCCACTTTCAACCATCAACTTATCAACTATCTATTCCCGTGATATATCCTTCAGATTTCGAACATAAGATTGATTTCCACCTTATTCGTGAACAACTGCTCTCTCTGTGCACTTTTCCTATAGGTCGCGAAGAAGTGGAGAAGATGGCATTCGTCAACGATTTTTCCGAGGTGGATGCTTCGCTTCGTCTTTTGCAGGAGATGGTTAATACTCTTTCCGACAGTTCGCTCAATGTGCCGCGTTGTGAGATGTATGATATGCGGCAGAGTCTGGGCAGGATTCGTGTAGAAGGGCTCTTTCTTGACGAGCAGGAGTTGTACCAACTTCGTCGTGCTCTTGATGCTGCGGCTCAGTTTACGGCATTCTTTACTTCGCTTGACAGACAGCGTTTCCCCTTGCTTTCCGACCTGAGTGTCATTATGCCGGAGTTGACGGAGGCTCCCGAAAGCAGTCTTCCGCAGATTGTTTCTGATATAGACCGTATTATCGACAAGTATGGTCGTTTGCGCGACAATGCTTCGCCCGAGTTGGCACAGATACGCCGCAGTCTGCTCTCTGCCCAAGGGGCGGCTTCACGTGCATTGGGCAGTGTGCTCAAGAAGGCTCAGGCAGAAGGGTGGGTTGACCGTGATGTCTCTCCTACCATGCGCGAAGGCAGACTGGTCATTCCTGTGCCTCCGATGAACAAACGCAAAATAGGAGGCATTGTTCACGATGAGTCAGCTACAGGCAAGACGGTGTATATAGAACCTCAGGAGGTAGTGGAAGCCAACAACCGTATCCGTGAGTTGGAGAGTGAGGAAAGGCGTGAGAGGATGCGTGTTCTTTTGCAGTTCACTGCTGCTATTCGTCCTTCCTTGCCTGAGATATCTCTCTCGCAGTTGTTTCTCGGCAAAGTGGATTTTCTGATGGCAAAGGCTCAAATAGCTTTCGGTCAGAAAGCCATTGCCCCGCAACTCTCACAGAGTGTGGGTATCGACTGGCGCGAGGCGCGTCACCCTGTGCTCGAAGCCAGACTGCTCAAACAGCAGAAGCAGGTTGTACCGCTCTCTATCAAACTGACCCCAGAGAAGCGTATTTTGGTAATATCGGGTCCGAATGCAGGCGGCAAGAGTGTTTGCCTGAAGACTGTAGCCCTTTTGCAGTATATGCTTCAGTGCGGGCTTCTGGTTCCGTTGCGCGAGGACTCTACAGCATCTGTATTCCGCAATATCTTTATTGATATAGGTGACGAGCAGTCTATCGAGGACGACCTCTCTACCTATAGTTCTCATCTTAGGAACATGAAGCATTTCTTGCGTTACAGCAATGCCGAGACGCTGATTCTCATCGATGAGATGGGTGGCGGCACTGAACCTCTGACGGGTGGCGCAATAGCAGAAGCAGTGCTTCAGAAACTCAATGAGAGCAAAGCAATGGGTGTGGTTACAACCCACTACAGCAACCTCAAGCACTATGCGGAAGATGCCGAAGGTATGGTTAATGGTGCCATGTTGTATGACCGCGGACAACTGCGTCCTCTGTTCCAATTGTCTATAGGTCAGGCAGGTTCGTCGTTCGCACTTGAGATAGCGCAGCAAACAGGTCTGTCGCAAGATATTATTGTGCATGCCAAAGAACTTGCAGGCGAAGAGCATATTGACTATGAGCGTCATTTGCAGGATATTGCCCGAGACAAACGTTATTGGGAGGACAAACGCAAGCGTGTTCATGAGCGGGAGAAACGTCTTGAAGAGCAGATTGCCGAATATGAACAAAAACTTGCAGGAGCCAAAGACAAACGTAGGGAGATACTTGAGAATGCCAAACAGGAGGCGGAGGAGTTGCTGCGCAAAAGCAATGCTCTGATAGAGAATGCTATACGTACAATCAAAGAGTCGGCTGCCGACCGTGAGCAGACTCGTGAAGTCAGGGCGGAACTTGATGATTGGAAACAGAGACTCAACGCTACAAACCTCACCGATAAAAAGAATGTTCCTGTTTCTGATAACAGACGAAAAGCCAATAACCGTAAGCAAAATAATGTCGTTGCCCAGCCTGCCAATACTGTTCCGAAGCCGGCAATATCAGAAATAACCGTTGGCAGCCGTGTACGCAAGCGCGGGCAGACTATGGTCGGCGAAGTGCTAACGCTTACCGACAAACAGGCTCTTGTGGCATTCGGAAGCATTCAGTCATATATTCCGCTCAAGCAGTTGGAGTATGTAAGTGCACGGCAGGCAAAGCAGCAGACTCGCCGGCAGAGCAAGTTGTTTGTGCCTACCAATGTCAGTGAGAATATAAGAAAGAGGCAGATGCAGTTCTCCCAAGAGATTGATTTGCGCGGCAAGCGTGCCGATGAGGCTCTGACGGAGATAATCAATTATATAGATGATGCCGTTATGGTAGGTGCTGCAGAAGTGCGTATTCTTCACGGCACAGGTACAGGTGCTTTGCGTCAGGTGGTGCGCGACTATCTGCAGATGCAGCCGCATGTTCTTTCCTATCATGACGCTCATCCTGACCAAGGCGGAGCAGGCATAACCATTGCCGAACTTAAATAAACAGGTCTCAAACTACAGGAATCTCATGTCTCGTCAATTCGTCAAACGACATCAAACGACGTCAAACGATATCAAACTACGTCAAACAATGTTAAACTACTTGTAGTCCTCTGCTTTCCTTTGTGCAAGACGCAGCTGCAGTCGTGCATCAGTCAGGTCGTTCTCTGCCTTCATTAGCACTGTGCGTGCTTCCAGAAGTTCGCTCAGAGGTTCAAGTCCTGCTTCGTAGTTAACTCTTGCCACGCGCAGGTTTTCTGATGCATTGGTCACCACTTTCTCAGCTATTTCTATTTTCTTTTCGGCAAGCAGCACTTCTTGTTCCGCCTGCAGAGATTGCAATTCCATCTGCTCGTTCAGGTATTGCCGGTTGTTCTCGGCCTGTTCGGTTTGCAGATTCTTCTCTTTTATCTTGTGTCCGGTCTCCCACCAGTAGGTTATTGGTACCTGCACCGTGGCAAACAGCAATCCGTTGTGTTGGTTCTTGTCCTTGAACAAGCGGTTGTATGCATACGAGCCTCCCACAGTTATGTGGGGAAGGGCCTTCCCAATCTCCATCTTCTTTCTCAGTTGCTCTGCTTTTACGTTTAGTTCGAGCAGTTCTTTCTCCGGTCGTGGGAGAGCGGAGGAAGAAACGGTGAGGATGCCGGCTGTGTCCACCTGCAATGAGTCGGAGTAGGGTATTCCGAGTCTTGAGCAGAGTGCTTGTTTGGCAAGGGTGATACCGTTCTCAAGCTGCAGTTGTTGGCTCTCGGTCTCTCCCCTTTTGAGTTCTATTTTCAGTATGTCATTCTTAGTGGTAAGTCCTGCTTGAATGGCGGTCTGCAGGTTGTTGGTGAGAGTGTCGAGCAGTTCGTTTACAGATAGCAATGTCGCCTTCTTCTCCTCCAAACCAACAATCATTAGATATGTCTGCTCGACATCTCTGCGTATGTCTCTGCCGGTAATATCGGCTTGTAGTTTTGCCGCTTCCACACCAAGCTTTGCAAGGCGGTTGCCGTTTACTATCTGCCCACCCATGAATACCGGTTGAATGGCGGTCGCACCTGCTGTTACTCCGTATTGGAAGAACCCCAGCATTTTGTCGAGGTCGGTGCTTGTGGCATACTCGTTGTACACTCGTGTGAGATTGGTTCTTACGTCTTCGTTCTCTATGCCGTTGATAATGTCTTTGGCACCAATCTCTATTAGCGGATTAAGAGCATGAAAGGCGAACGCTTGTGCCGATATGTTTGGAAAATATTTGGTTAAAGCCTGATATTTCACTTGCTGTGCCTTCTGTATCTCGAGGTCTGCATTTTTCATCTGCAGATTGTTTCTTTGTGCCACACTCAGACATGAATCCAGCGTCAGAATTTGCGCATCGGCGTAAATGGTGAAAGTTATCAGGAATATGTATAGGTATATTCTTTTCATAATGTATCACTTGTTGTAACCATATACTTTCCAATATACTACCGGCAGAACAGTAACTACCAGTGGCAATGTGAATATTGTACCGAAGCAGATGACAACGCCCATCGGCATCCAGAGTCCGGTGTGGGCGATTATCATAGGAATAACTCCGAGTGCGGTGGTGGCTGATGTGAGGAAGATGGGTCTCATTCGCCTGAGACCCGCTTTGAAGCCTGCTTCCCTGGCGCTGAGATGTTTGTTTTTTCTCAGTACTTCAGCATATTCGTACATGATAATTGCATTGCGCACAATTATTCCGATGAGGCTCACCATACCGAGCAGGGCGGTGATGGAGAAGTCGAGGTTGAAGATATACAGTCCGAGACAGGTGCCGAAGATGCAGAGAATCGACATCGAGAGTGACAGAATGGAAATTTTGACATTTGCAAAGTGGAAGAGCAGCAATGCAAACATCACGAGCAATGCAGCTACCACCGACCATACCAGTTGGGGAATAACCATGTCATTGATAGCTCCCAGACCGCCGTATTTGATTTTTACTTCTCCGTTGCTAAAGTTGTTGTGTTGTTTAAGCAACTTGTCAATCTTCTTTGTCACAGCAGGAGCCGATGCTTTTCCTTTGAGGTCGGCGCCAACAGTGACTGTTCTGATGTTGTTCCTGTGTGGAATGGACGAGTGTCTCCATTGCGGCACGATGTCGGCTACTTGTCTCAGAGGTACCCATACCGACGGGAATGCGGTGGGCACCATGAGGTTGCGAACCTGCTCTTGAGATAATGTGTCGTTGCCTGCACTGGTCAATACGACCGGTATGTGGTAGTCGTCCTCCCATACGGTAGTCAGTGTCTGTCCGGACGTTAGTGCAGACAGATACACCGAGAGCATGGCTTCGGTCACTCCGAGTCGGCTTGCCTCGTCTTGTTTGAGTCTGATTCCTATGGTCTGCGCTGTCTCATCGTAGTCGGAATGAATCCAGGTGAGTTCGTCTATGTCGTGTAGCAACAGTTTGATAGAGTCTGCCACATGCTCTATCTGGTTGAGGTCTTCTCCTTCTATACGAATCTCTATCGGGTTGCGCACAGCCTGATAGTCCATTTGCTTGAAACGCACGTATGCGTTGGTGAAATGGTTCTCATATTTAGGCGCATATTCTTGCAACACCTGTGCGGTGGCTTTGGTGTTGACAGTGTTGACTATGAACTGTGCATAGTTCTGCTTTGCCATTTGCGGTTGGTAAGTTGCATGAAAACGCGGAGACGCCTGCCCTACGAAAGATGTCACTGAGAGTATGCGCTTGTCATTCAGCAGAATCTTCGCCATCGAGTCGCTTACTGCAGCCGTCTGTTCGAGGGTGCTGCCTTCTGTCAGATGTATCTCCACCGCAAACACCTCCCGCTCGGCTTTGGGCATCATCTGCACATTGAGTCGTGTGAATACAAATACGCCGAGTCCTACCATCAGTATGGCGAAGATAATTGTGAGCCAAGGCACTCTGAAGCAGAATGTGAGCAGTCTTCTATAGCCTCTCTGCAGTGCACTGAAGAAAGCTTCCTGACCCCGCTCAAACAGTGTAAGGTCTTGTGGTTGGCGTATCTTTACAAATCTGAAACTAAGGAACGGAATAACCCATACGGCATAGAAGATGCTCGCCGTGAGGGCGAAAGCCACCGCCCACGGAAACAACTGCACGAACTCTCCCAGAGGGCCTGTAATTATCTTCGTCATAGGGAAAAACATGCCCGATATGGAGCAGGTGGCGATGGTCATTGGTATGAACAACTGCTTGGTACTTACGCTCGCCGAGTACCAGCGCGAATGGCGTTTTTCAATTAGACTGGTGTAGCCGTCTATTACTATCACTGAGTCGTCAACTATCATTCCAAGCACCACTATCAATGCAGCAAGAGTCACCGTGTTGAGTTCTATGCCCGTCAGATACATCAACCCCAGACAAACAGCGGTGCATACAGGCACGCTTGTAGATGCTACCAGGGCCGTTTGCAAAGGAAAGAGCATCATCATTACGGCAATCACAATGAGTATGCTTATCAGCAGGTCGCCGAGAAACGACATGACAGAATGGTCAACCACTTTGGGTTGGTCGGTGATACGGTGAAACTTGAGGTCCGGAGGAAAGTCGGCTCTCGCCTCACGGAGAATCTTTTCCACTTCGTCGCCGAATGCCACGATGTTGTTGCCCGGGTACATCTCCATTGAAATGATGATTGACGGTGCGCAAAGCGACTGCTCGTAGTAGTTTACGTATTTCTTTGCCTTCTGGTAGCCTCGGCGTATATCTGCGATGTCTTTCAATCGTACAGCACTGCCTGTGGCAGGGTCGGAGAGAATAATCTGCTCGCCAATCTCATATTCAGTCTGGTAAGGCACCATTACGTGCAGCATTGTCTCACCTGCTTTGCCTGTCGCAGTGCGGAAACCTTGCATGGCGAGTTGACCGAAGAGCACAGACTGGTTGATGCCGTATGCCGACAACTTCTCCACATCGATGCATACGGTTATTTCTTCCTGTTGCTGACCAAGAATCTTTATGTTACCCATCTCCGGAATAGTGCGTAGCCGGTCGCTCAGTCTGAGAGCGTATTGCTCAAGTTCCCGGGGATTGCGCTCTTCGCTTTCTACAGCAAGCAGCATCGACGAGGTCTGACCGAAATCGTCAATGAGAACAATCTGCAGCACTCCTTGAGGCAAGGAGGTCTTCTTGAAGAGGTCGAGTCCGCCCCTGATTTTGCTCCACACCTCGTCTTTGCGCTCCACTTCTACACGCAGGTCGGCAAAGACATACACGATGCCGTCTTCACTTATTGAATAGGTGGTCTGCTTGTTGATTTCCTGATAAGTGAAAAGAAACCGCTCGAGAGGCTTGGTTACCTGTTGTTCCACCTCTTGCGCTGTGGCGCCGGGATACACGGCGGCTATAACTGCCTGACGTATGGTGAACTGAGGAAACTCGTCTTTGTTAAGTTGCGGAAGCGACCAGATACCGAACAGGCACAATGCACCCGCCACGAAGAAGATTATTCCGTGGTTGCGCATTGCTCCTTGTATGTGGTCTCGTGCCTTCAAATCTTCAATTATCAAATCTTCAAATAGACCGTCAGCCGACGGACGTTCAAATAATCAAATCATAGTTACTCTGCTCAAATATCTTTCTCTCTCACTTCAGCTCCTTCGTAAAGTTTCTGATAGCCGCCGGTGATGATGATGTTGCCTTGTTCAATACCGCTGTCGATCAGTATTCCACCCTTCACGTATGCAGATGAAGTGACACTCCGGCGTATTGCCTTGCCCTCTTTCACCACCCATACGCTGATGCCGTATTGCATTGTCTGAACACAACTCGCAGGTATAACGTACCCCGTGACTCGCGAACCGAGACACGCCACTTTGCACATCATGCCGGGCATTAGCATGCCGTCTTTGTTCGATATGTAAATCTTGGCATTGTAACTGTGGGTGAGAGGATTGCTCAGCATGTCTTTTTCACCTATGGTGCCGGTCAGCCTCAGGTCGTCAAGTGCGGGTACCGTTATCTCGGCTTTGTCGCCTGCTCTGATGGCGGCAATCTCTTTCTCGGGTACGGGGAAAACTATCTGTACCCCGTCGGTGTTGATCAGTGTGACTGCAGTCTGAGCGGGTAGCAGTTGCTGACCGGTTCGCAAATCACATTCTTCTATTATGCCGTTCTGAGGAGCATACAGTTTGCAGTCGTTCACCTGCTGACGTGCGGCATCGGCTGTAGCCTTCGCCTTCTGCAACTGTGTCTTTATCTCTATCCATTTCACTTCTGCCAGTGCCCCTTGTTCATACACTTGCTTGAGACGCTCGTAGGCGTCTTGTGCCTGGGCAAGAGTGGCCTCGGCGGTCTGCAAAGCATTGCGGGGCTGGGTGTCGTCAGTGGTAGCCAACAGCTCGCCCTGCCTTACACGCTGGCCTTTTTTTGCCCTGACAGAGGTTATCTTGCCACCAAGCGGAAAACGCAACTGAAGCGAAGTGCCTTCTTCCACTTTGCCCACGTATGTGTTCATATTCACAGCCTCTGCCGAGTCAATTCGCATGGTTTCAACCTCTATTGGTTGACGACCGCTGTCCTTGTCTGTATGCTGGCAGGCGGGCAATAGTACTGCCCATAAGATAAGAATGATTGAAAATTTGTGTCTCATAATGCCCGCAAAGATAGTCATTTTTTTTAACTCATGCAACCGGCCGTGTATTTCTACAATATCTTATCATCATGTCTCTATACGGGAAAACCACTTGGAGCATGTCGCAAGTGGCTTTCTCAAATACGTTGCAGATAGTTTCTTTATGAAAATATCAACTCAGTTGGCATTTCAACTCATTTCTGCAGTTTTTGCCGTATGGCTGCACTCTCTGCTTCGTAACCGGGCTTGTCGAGCAAGGCAAACATGTTCTTCTTGTAAGCCTCCACTCCGGGCTGGTTGAAAGGATTCACACCAAGCAGATACCCGCTTATGCCGCATGCGCGCTCGAAGAAATATATCAGACTGCCGAGATTGTACTCGTTAAGTCTCTCTATCGTGATTTTCAAATTTGGTACACCGCCGTCCACGTGAGCCAGCATCGTTCCCAGTTCTGCCATCTTGTTAACTTCGTCAACGCGTTTTCCGGCAAGGAAATTAAGTCCGTCAAGGTTCTCCTCGTCGTATGGGAAAAGCACGGTGTTGTCAGGCTCTGCTACGCTTATCACCGTCTCAAACAAATGTCTTTCGCCGTCCTGAATGTATTGCCCCATAGAGTGCAGATCGGTCGTGAAATCAACCGAAGCGGGGAAAATGCCCTTGTGCTCCTTGCCTTCCGACTCGCCGTACAACTGTTTCCACCATTCTGCTATATAATGAAGTTTGGGGTGGAAATTCACGAGCAACTCCGTTCTCTTTCCGCCGGCGTACAACGCGTTACGTACTGCAGCATACTGCGCTGCGGGGTTCTGCTCGAAAGGAGTGTCAATGCCGCACAACTGCTCCATATCGGCGGCGCCGTCGATCAGCTTCTCAATGTTGAAACCTGCACAGGCTATGGGGAGCAGACCTACAGGCGACAATACTGAGAATCTGCCACCGATGTTGTCTTCTATCACGAAAGTCTTGTAGCCTTCTTTGTTCGCAAGCGTACGCAGCGCACCTCGCGACTTGTCGGTAATGCAGACAATAAGCTGCCTTGCAGCCTCTTTGCCCTCCTGCTCTTCAAGTTGGGTCTTGAGCAGACGGAAGGCAAGAGCCGGCTCTGTCGTGGTGCCGGACTTTGAGATGCAGATGATGCCGAAGCGCTTGCCGCGCAACAACTCCTGAAGTTCATACAGATAATCCTCACCGATATTTTGACCGGCATATACAATCTTCGGCTTGTCTGCATTCAGCCATTCAAAAGAGTTGCTCAACGCCTCAATCACTGCTTTTGCTCCCAAATACGAGCCACCGATGCCAATGCACACTATCACTTCGCATTCTTTTCGTAACAGGTCGGCAGTTGCTTGTATGTCAGCCAATTGCGGACGAATGTCTTCCGGCAAGGTCAGCCAACCGAGAAAATCGTTGCCGGCACCTGTACCCTCCACAAGTTTCTTCTGTGACTCTTCTACTTGGGGCATGTAAGCCTTTACGGCTTCTGCGCTTACAAAACCGTAAGCCTTTTCAATATTCAGTTTCATGTTTTATGTTGTTTTTTGATTAATGTCATATCTTGTTGACTTCCGAATCCACGCGAAAATACAGCGTGCAAAGATACGAAAAAAAAGTGAATATACAAAAAGCAATGAAGAGCATTATATTTTATGTAGAAATGTAGGAATGTAGAGAAGAGTTAGCATAGAGTAATAAAGATTTGAAGTTATGTTGTTTCTGCGGAATATTATTTTAGAAAAGAAAAGCGGTCTGCGTTAGTGGAATAACGTAAAGTGACAGGTGAATAACGTAAAGTGACAATGAATTCTGCGTATATGAAAAATTTTTATTAACTTTGCACACTCAAATTGTCATACCGATGAAGTACAAGATTTTGATATGTTTTATTATTGTTGCATCGTTAGTAGCCAGCGCACAGGAATCCGATAGGGTCGAGTCCCGCCCCGTTGAGTTGCGCGCCTTCGGTGCCTACGCCTACAACTACACTTGGAGCCACTACGGCAATCTTGACTTGTGGGCACGAATCCCGTTAAACAGACATTTCGAGTTGGACGGTGCAGCCGAACTCTCTACAGCCAATGTCTATACTTTCTCTCTTGACGCGCGTCCACTGTTCTGCTTGCCTGTCGGTGAGATGTATCTTGATACCCGGTTGCTCTACAAGGCTGTTGCTCGCAACCGTACTCACGAGTTCGCCGCCGCTCTCGGCTTGGGATACAGAATGGACTATGTGGATGTCCAGTTGGGAGTATATTCACGATTCCTCATGGATTTCGGTTACCGATGGCACTCGGAGGATGAGATAGTAGCCGAACCCTTCGGTTTTCTGTATAGTATAGAAGTCTTTGTCAGACCCCGGACAAGCAACTGGAATCTGAGTCTCCGTTTCTCCGATACCGACGACTATCAGATTGAGCGCCTGTGGCAACCTCTCTTTATGATAGGAGGACGCTATTCCCCCATTGAACGCCTGAGTGTTCTGCTTCAGGCGCAATGCAAACCCACCGGAATGTTTCACCTCAATGCTTCTTTCTACGGTGCAGTAGTAAGAGCGGGAATCAGTTACAGATTCTGACATATTTTATTGATGAAAATGAAAACTAAAATACTGAAATATACAGCTGTAGCGGTACTCATTCTTTTCTCCGCATGCAATCTGACCCCCAATCTTGATATGGTAGGAATGTTCTACGGTCAGTCGCCGCGCAACAATGTCCGTTTCGAGCAGTCGCTCCGCTACAACGAAGAGCACTCCGTTTGCCGCACACTCACTCTCCCTGCTGATGAGTACAAGGTCTATGTGGCAACCGATATGCATATCGACTCCACTTGGCATAACACTCTCATGTGGGCAGAGGCAGCAGAGGCTGACGCGGATGCCCCTTTCGCACTCGTCCTCGGCGATGTAATAAACGCACAAGGCAATTATCCGCATTTTCTCGAGGCGGTAAAGCCTCTTGAGAAACCATGGTTCTGTACTGCCGGCAATCACGACATCTATTTCGGTCAGTGGAACGACTTTCTTGAGAACGTCGGTTCTTCCACCTACTATTTTGTAGCACAGACGCCTCATGCCCGTGACCTTTACATCTGTATCGACACCAGCGATGCCACACTCGGTACAAAGCAACTGCGCTGGTTGCGCTCTCTGCTCGAAGAGAAGAGCAAGGAGGGTTATCGGCATATTGTGGTATTTACACATACCCACATGTTCAAGCGCGATGCATCACAGGGGCACACCAGCAACTTCAGTATGGAGGAAACCTACGAATTGACGCAGTTGCTTGCCGAATACGGAGTCGAATGGTATCTGTCCGGGCACGACCACCATCGCGAAGTTACCGATTTCAAGGGTGTTAAATACATTATCGTCGATACTCTCCAGGACCCCGAACCCGGAGCGGCATACATGATTGCCACCATCGGCGATGATATGAAATACCAATTCGTTGAGATGGCCGGCAATAAATAATTCTCCAAAGTAGCTTGAGACCAACCCCTGACATAAACAAAACATTATATATGAATACTATAGAAGAAGCAATACACGATTTCCGTGAAGGCAAATTCGTGATAGTAGTTGACGATGAAGACCGCGAGAATGAAGGCGATTTCATTATCGCGGCGGAGAAGATTACCCCCGACAAAGTGAATTTCATGCTCAAGCACGGGCGCGGTGTGCTGTGTGCTCCTCTGCCTGAAGAACGATGCGTCGAACTCGGTCTCACCCGTCAGGTGGAGAACAACACCTCTATGCTTGGCACGCCTTTCACTGTCACCGTTGACAAACTCGAAGGCTGCACCACCGGTGTGAGCGCCGCCGACCGTGCTGCCACCATTCTTGCTCTTGCCGACCCGGACAGCACTCCTGCCACTTTCGGCAGACCGGGACATATCAACCCCCTCTATGCACGTTCGCGAGGTGTACTCCGCCGTGCCGGTCACACTGAGGCGGCTATCGACCTCTGCCGGCTTGCCGGACTCACACCGGCCGCTGCACTTATCGAAATAATGAACGAGGACGGCACGATGGCGCGTCTGCCGCAACTGGAAAAGGTTGCACAGGAGTTTGACCTAAAACTGGTGTCGATAAAAGACTTGATAGCATATCGTCTGCGCACCGAGTCACTAATTGAAAAAGGCGAAACAGTACATCTCCCCACAGCCTACGGCGACTTTATGCTCACGCCTTTCCGTCAACTCAGCAACGGACTCGAACATATTGCGCTGGTCAAGGGCACTTGGCTGCCCGACGAACCTGTGCTCTGCCGTGTGCACTCCTCCTGTATGACAGGCGACATCTTCGGCTCCAAGCGCTGCGAGTGCGGCGAACAACTGCATAAGGCGATGCAAATGATCGAGCAGGAAGGCAAGGGCATCATTGTCTATATGAATCAGGAGGGTAGGGGCATCGGACTCATGAACAAGATACGTGCTTACAAACTGCAGGAGCAGGGCGAAGATACTGTTGAGGCAAACCTTCATCTTGGGTTCGATGCCGATGAGCGCGACTACGGTATAGGCGCTCAGATTTTGCGCACGATGGGCGCACAGAAGTTGCGCCTTATGACCAACAACCCCGTAAAGCGGATCGGTCTCGAGAGTTACGGAATAGAGATTGTAGAGAATGTGCCGCTTGAGATTACTCCTAACCCTTATAATGAGCGCTATATGCGTACCAAAAAAGAAAAAATGCACCACAACCTGAAGATGGTATAATCATCTAATCTTCAAATGGTCTGTCAGCCGACGGGCGTTCAAATCATCAAATCTTACTTTGGCACACTAATTGCAATACGTTCATTGAAGTTTAACCCGTAAAAATTTATAAGTTATGAAAACACGTATGACTACCCTCATGATGAGTCTGCTTCTGATGATGCTTTCGGTAGCACGTGCAGACGAAACGGTAACTGTTACCGCAACCAACGGTGACATATCGCAAAACCTTGACCTCAAGGCAGTGGCTACTATTTTTGCCGAGGCTAAGAACCTCGAGGAGTTTGAACAGAAACTCAACGACCCTGACAACCGTATCTCCAACCTCGATCTCAACGGCGATGGCTACGTTGACTACATACGCGTCATCGAAACCACTGAAGGTTCCACCCATCTTGTTGTCCTTCAGGCTATTCTCGCCAAAGACATTTTTCAAGATGTTGCCAGTGTGCTTGTTGAGAAAGACCCCTCTACGCAAGAGGTGACTGTGCAAATTGTAGGTGACGAGTATGTATATGGCACCAACTATGTTATAGAGCCTGTTTTCATCACGCGTCCTTTGATATACGATTGGTTCTGGAATCCTTATTGGACGGTTTGGTATTCACCCTGGTATTGGGATTATTACCCCACCTACTGGCGCTACTACGATTGCTGGCTCGTGCATGACTATTGGCATCATATCTACGGATTCCATCACTATCATCCTTATTGCAGCTATCGCTGGTGTAGTTATCCCCATGCCTGCTACTACGACATACGTCGCACTGTCTGCCGCAGCGACTATGCAGCCGCTCATCCCAACGGAGGATTCAGCAGCAGAAACAGCGGTTTGAGCAATGCCCGTAATCTGCAGAGCAGCCGTGACATCAACAACACCCGCAGTGCTCTCACTCCTTCCAATACCGGTACTTCGCGTACTTTCGGGAGTCAGAACGTGCGTCAGGCGGCAAGCAACACACGCGTAAGCGGACAAACGGCTTCGTCGTCCTCCCGCTCCGCAACTGCAGGCGGCAGCCGTTCTGCCACCGCTTCGTCCTCCACCTCGCGTTCGGCAGCAAGTGCAGACTCTCGCTCCACATCTGCTACCGTAAGCCGCAGTTCCGCAAGCACGGGCAGTTCGCGCGCATCTTCTGCTACCGTAAGCCGCAGTAGTAGCACTTGGACAAGAAGCGATGCCTCTGCCAGCCGCAGCAACACCTCTACGGTGACCCGCAGTTCGTCGAGTGTAAGCCGCAGCAGCAGTGCCTCGAGTCCTTCACGCACTTCATCTACCATCAGTAGCAGCACCAGCCGCAGCTCGAGTTCCACTCCTTCGCGCAGTTCGTCAAGCTACAGCAGTGGCAGTCGTTCTTCAAGCAGCTACGGTTCAAGCAGCCGCTCGTCCTACGGAGGCTCAAGCAGTTATGGCGGCAGCCGCAGTTCAGCAGCGTCTTCGTCCCGCTCCGGCGGAGGATTCTCTTCAGGTGGCTCAAGCGGAGGTAGCCGCAGCTCAGGAGGCAGCTCAGGAGGCGGTAGCCGTGGCGGAGGCGGCGGAGGAAGACGATAACTCCTTACAGTAACTCCTTCTGATAGAGTAGAAATCATGCAGAGATATGTTTTAGGCATGTCTCTGCTGTTTTTTATGTGTTTTTTTATTTGTGAGATAGAAAAAAGTGTTGTACCTTTGCATTGCTTTTCCGAATATCATTTATGAAAAAAACAATCTTGTTATTCACGTGTTTGTTTGTCCTCCTCTTGCAGGGTTTGCGTGCGGAAGACAAACCTGAGTTGCGTTATGAAAACGCTCTCAATTTTCGTATAGTTAACAAAGGTTTCGAGGATACAGAGGGCGATTTTACCCGTCTGCCTGCCTATATGAAAGATAGTGTTCGCGAGCAGTTGTGGTGGCTTGCAGGTTGCTCTGCCGGTATCGGTGTCCGCTTTGCAACCGACTCCAAAACCGTCGGTGTCCGCTACAATCTGCGCTACAACTTCTCTATGATGCACATGGCTATGACCGGTATAAAGGGTACTGACCTCTATCGTATGGACGAGAAGGGTAAGTGGCATTATGTCAACACTGCCAGGCCTGTCAAAGATTCTGTTCAGCACAAAGTTTATGTTGAGAATATGGACGGCGGGATGCATGAGTATCTCATCTATCTGCCTCTTTACGACGGCATCAACTGGTTGGAGATAGGTGTTGACAGCAGTGCCGTTCTTGACAAACCGCATGTTGACAATCCGCGAAGCAACAAGCGTATTGTATGCTATGGAACAAGTGTGATGCAAGGCGGGTGCGCCACCCGTACCGGTATGACGCAGACCACAATGCTGCAGCGTGACCTGAATGTTGAGGTGGTCAATCTCGGCTTCTCGGGCGAGGGCAAGCAAGACTATTGCATGGCACGGCTGATGGCCGGTATTGACAACGTTATTTGCTATGTTATTGACCCTGTGCCCAACTGCACCAAAGATATGTGTGACACACTGACTTACAACTTCGTCAAGATTCTTCGTGACGCTCATCCTGATGTGCCGATAGTGATGGTGGAGGGACTCACTTATCCTTATGCCAAATACGACTCTTATTTCTCGGAATATCTGCCTCAAAAGAACGCTGCTTTCCGCAAAAACTACGAGCGTTTGAAAAAGGATAATCCAAAGAATCTGTATTACATGACCACTGACGGTATGACAGGATTTGAGGAGGAAGGCACTGTTGACGGCATCCATCTGACAGACATTGGTTTTCGTGCATACACAGAAAAGTTGGAAAAGATACTGAAAAAGGTGCTGAAAAAGCAACTCAAATAAGCACATACAGGGACGGCATTTATTGTCGCCTCTGTCTTTTATAATATAAATACAAGAAAAAAACTAACCAGCTGGTTAGTTTATCGGCACAGCCGATAAACTATAAAAAAACTACTAACAAACAAAGAATGTTTTTATGAAGAAACTTCTATCTCTGTTTCTTTCGGCGCTACTGACTATGTCTTTGTATGCGCAGGATTTCAAGGTGTCAGGCACAGTGATCGATTCGGAAACCGGCGAAACGCTTATTGGCGTCAGTGTCATTGAGAAAGGCACTACCAACGGTGTCGTTACCGATTTCGATGGCAATTTCACTATCAAAGTGAATACCGGTGCTACCATTCAACTCAGTTACGTAGGCTATGCTACAAAAGAACTGAAGGCGAAAGCCAACCTCGGAGCTGTCAAACTTGAGAGCGAGGCGGTCACTCTTCAGGATGTTACTATCACCGGTCAGATGGCACGCCAGAGCAAGACTCCTGTAGCAGTCAGTCAGGTTACTGCTCTCGAGATAGAAGAACGTCTCGGCGGCTCTGAGTTCCCCGAGGTGCTGAAGAATACTCCCGGTGTGCATGCCAACGGCCAGGGCGGCGGTTGGGGTGACTCCGAGATCTGGATGCGAGGATTCGACAATACCAATGTAGCTACCATGATCAACGGTGTGCCGATGAACGATATGGAGGGGGGTACCGTATATTGGTCCAACTGGCAGGGTCTGGGCGATGTGACAAGCGTTATGCAGACTCAGCGTGGTATGGGTGCCAGCAAGGTTAGTGCTCCTTCTGTCGGTGGTACTATCAATATCGTAACACGCGGTATCGATGCCAAACGCGGAGGCGTCTTCTCCTATTCTATGGGCAACGACGGTGCCAACAAACTGCTGTTCTCTGTAAGTACAGGTCTGATGAAAAACGGTTGGGCTATCACGGTCATGGGCGCCAAGTCTTGGGGTGATGGCTATATTCAAGGTACAGGTTATAGCGGATACAGCTATTTCGCCAATATCTCCAAGCGTATCAACGACAGTCACCAGTTGTCTCTCACCGGTTTCGGTGCTCCTCAGGGGCACTGGCAGCGTCCCAGCGGAAACAGTGGTGCTCTCACCCTCGCCCAGTGGAACGAGGTAAAGAAGTATATGACCGACGGTATGGACTATCGCCGTTACAACCCTGCTTATGGCATTGGCAACAATGGCAAACAGAAAGGTGCCAACTACAATAAATATCACAAACCGCAGATTTCTCTCAACCACGTTTGGCAGATTGACTATAAGTCATCGCTCTCCACCAGTCTCTATACAAGTATCGGTCGCGGCTTCGGATATACTGCCGAAGGCAGTCCTTATTCTCCTGACGGACTGACCTATTCCGACCTTACACGTGGTGCCTACAACGGTATTCTTACCACCACTTTCCGCAAAGCTGACGGCACTTTCGACTATGGTGCTGTCGAGGATATGAATGCCGCTTCCGAAACGGGTTCGCATCTTATTCTTGCCGAGAACCGCAACTACCACAACTGGTACGGTCTGGTTTCAACCTACAACAACCGTTTCCTCGATCGCCTCGAACTGACTGCAGGTCTTGATGTGCGCTACTATCAGGGCATTCACACCGCTGTCATTAGCGACCTCATGAGCGGCGACTATTTCATTGATGCCACGCGTGCCAACAGCGTAACCGAGAAAAACAATATCAATCGTGCCAATCCCGATTGGACTTATGAGAAACTCAATGTCGGTGATATTGTCTATCGCGACTATACCGGTCACGTTATGCAGGAGGGTGTGTTTGCCACTCTCGAGTATTCCTACAACCGCCTCTCCGCTTTCATCAACGGTTCGCTTTCTTATACCAACTATTGGCGTGTTGACCGTTTCTACTATGACAAAGAGCATCAGAAGTCCGAAATCGCCGGTTTCTTCGGAGGTACCATCAAGGGTGGTGTCAACTACGAAATCAACAATAATAACAATGTGTTCCTCAATGTGGGCTACATAAGTCGTGCACCTAAGTTCAATGCCGCCTTCATGTCGTCCAACACCAGTCACATGCTCAACAAAGATGCCAAGAACGAGAAGATTGCTTCTGTCGAGATTGGTTATGGTTTCCACAACGAGTATGTTAACATTATGGCTAATGCCTACTATACACGCTGGATGGACAAAACCATGTCCAAATACACTACTTTCGACACTCAGGAAACCGGCTACGTCAATATGACAGGCGTCAGTGCACAGCACATGGGTCTTGAGTTTGAGTTTAAGGCGCGTCCTGCCAAATGGGTGGAGTTGAACGCCATGCTCTCTCTCGGCGACTGGCGCTGGAAAGGCAAAGATATCACCGGTTATATGTACGACGAGCACGGCAATGCCGTTGACAGCAAAGGTGCTGTAGTGGAGGCAGGTTCCGAAGAGCATGCTTGGGCTAAAATCAACTTGGAGAATGTTCGCGTTGGAGGTCAGGCTCAGACTACCGCCAACCTCGGTGTTACCTTCAAACCTTTCAAGGGTTTCCGCATCGGAGCCGAATATACGGTTTATGCACGCAACTATTCCTACTATTCTTTCACGGGTAGCAACCTTACAGTCGGCAAGACCGTCAATGTCGTAGAGCCTTACAAGTGTCCGGTTGGAGGCGATATGGATTTGCGTGCCAGCTATACTTTCGACATCGGACCTCTGCGTGCCACTCTCGGAGCAAACGTTACCAATCTGCTTGACCAGCACTACATTGAGAAAGCATGGAGTGCTCAGGCTACCTCACAGGTTGTCACCGAGAACACCAAAGACAATATCTATTTCTTCTACAACAAAGGCCGTCAGTGGAACATTCGTCTTAAACTGGCTTTCTAAGGTAATTTGATGAATTGAATATTTGAAAATTGTATGATTATGAAAACATCCGAATATATATTTTCCTCAGTTGCGCTTCTGGCGCTGACACTGGTGTCGTGCGAAAACTTCTTCGACGAGAAGCAACTCGACAATGTTGACTACCGTCCTACAGATGTGCGCACTTCTATGACTTACACCATGACTGCTGACGATGTGGCATCAGTAGGCAAGCAGTGCACCTACAAAGGTAATGACACTGTACCCTCGGTCTATGAGCAGAAAGCACTCTCGCTTTGTACCGAAACAGACTCTGCTGCCTACATTGAGTGGAAGAAAATAGCCTCCCTTAAAGCCTTCACCGAAGATGCAAGCCCCGACATCTATCTGCCTATGTTCATGGCAACAAAGTTTCCGTACCTTGATGCCGGCACGATTTGCAATGTCACTTACCCCCTCTATGAGGGCAAGTCAACAAGGCAGGAACCGTTCAATTACGCTTCTGCATATACACTCACCGAAGATGACTATCGTGCTATCTGGGGAGGACGAGGAGCGTCGTATATGACCAAATCATCTGAGGAGAAGATTCCTGACTTCCTCAAGAAGACATTTACCATGGTTAGTGAGGGCAAAATAATGGTCCTTGATTATCAATATCAAGAGCAGGAGCCTGACACTATCTATCCTGCTTTGAGTTATATCTGCACTGTCGGTGAACTCCTTGAGGCTCGGGAGAAAGAGGAACATCAGCTCTCTGGTCTCGTAGGCTCTGTCGAGTCAACTACTTATGGCCGTTTCTATCTTGTTGACGGGTCGGATTCTATTTATGTTTATGGTGTGACAGATGAAGCTGGTAATCGTGTGTGGAAAGACAAAGGCATAAAAAAGGGCGACCAAATAACAATAAAAGGAAATTACACTGAATTTGATGGCGAGCCTCAGTTTGCCAATGCTGTTTATATCTCTCACACTTCTGCTCCCTCTCCTGCTCCTCGCAGAGCGCAGACTTATAAAATTGAAAATGGTGTGAAGAAGGCTGTTTATCAGTTTAAGAATGGTGAATGGGGACTTTATGAAAACGAACAACTCTATGTGTTCGAAATCATTCCGCAGAGTGTTTATGATGCTCTTGGTAATACCAATATCAACAATGCTGACAAAACTATAGGAGACTACCTTCGTCGCAACTATCCATATGCGCAGGAAAAACAGATATATATGATGGTTTATATGGGGGCTTCCGGTCTAACTGCAGATGAATGGACTTTCGATGGCACTGACTTCGTTATGAACACAGGTTTCGTTTATGATGTAATGTCGTTTGTTCATAATCCTGGTGCTTGGGTCGCAAATATATCAACATATTACACTACTCCCTTTGTAGGAGACGGACCTGCCGACTTTACAATGCATACGGTGGCACTTGACGGATTGAACTATATCTGGCGTTATCAGGCATCATACGGAATGACGGCTTCGGCATATGTGAGCGGCACCAATCACCCCGTGGAAGGCTGGCTCGTGTCTCCCAAGATACGTCTCAAGAAGAGCGAGAAACCGGAACTGACATTCTATCATGCAGTAAGATTCGGCAATCCTATTGATAATCTGGAATGGCTGAAAGTGCGTGTTACCGACAACTATACCGGCGATGTGATCACAACAAAGTGGGAACACTTGGAGTTCCCGGATTCAATACCTGACGGCAGCAACTGGGTGTTCCGCAATGCCGGCAGATTCGACTTGTCGAAGTACAATGGCGAGACTATAGTTATAGGCTTTGAATATAACACCACTATCGGTGAGGTCCCCTCTGCTCCTACTTGGGAGATTCAGGACTTGCTTGTGGCAGAAGAAGACGAGGTTACTGCCTTCATAAAGGCAGGCAACGAGAAAAGAAACATAGTTGACTAAACAATAATAAAAACAATTAACTTTTAAAAACATTTCAAGTATGAAAAAGATTTTTCTTTTTTGCGCAGCCCTCATGGCTGCAATGAGCATGAGTGCTCAAGTTACTATGACTTGCGACGAGGCTTATAACGCAGCTATAGCCTTGAATGCAGGTGACACACTGACAGACGCAGCTGGTGTCGTGCAAATCGTTGAAGTTACCGCTTATGTTACCAATGGTGGTAATGGTACTGTTGATGACAAAAATCAGCAGACATTCTATATTGGAGCCACCAAGGACGAAACAACCAAAACCATTCAGTGCTACAGATGCGGTATAACTGCAGGTGAAGCTGCTGTCAACAAAGGTGACAAGGTAAAAGTTACCGGTAAACTTATGCACTATGTTAATAGTAGCGGAACAACTGATGTTGCTGAACTCGTGTACGCTACTGCTGAAGTGCTTGATCGTGTCACTGTAAAAACAGATACTATCAATGATCTCACTGTTTGCGAGATTATCGAGGAAGGTGAATCACTCAATAAAGGTACCTATTCACAAGACTTCTTTGAAATCACAGCTACTGTTGATTCTCTCACTTACACAAGTGAGCCTAATATGCAGCAGACTTTCTTCTTCAAGTGTGATAACGGCAAGACTCTGCAGGCTTACAATGCCGCAATGCAGGACGGCGTTCTCGCTGCTGTTGGTGATACCGTTAAAGTTCTCGGTAAAATAACTAACTATCAGAACAAGCAAATCGAGTTTGAAGAACCCAAAGCTTGGGTCGTTGGTAAGGCAAAGCAGGCAGAAGCACAAAAAGTTTCTGTTTCTGAAGCAGTTAAGATTGGTCAGAAACTGGCTCAAGGAGCTATAGACCAGAAAAATACCTACGTAGTAGAGGGCTATATTGCTGAGATAGCTGTTGAATATAGCGAAGAATACAAAAACCTCAGCTTCTATATGACAGATGATGAGAACGGTGAGGAACGCTACTTCGAAGTATTCCGTGGTTCTTACCCGACCAATGAACTCAAGGTTGGTGACAAAGTGTTTGTTATCGGTCAGCTTCAACACTACTATAAGGCTGCAACATACGAAGAAGATGGTACAACAGTTAAAACGGAAGAGATTGACATCGTTGAAATGATTAACGGCAAGGTCTCTCTCACCGATCCTACAACAGCTGTTGAGAATATTGTCTCCAATGCTGTCAAGGCTGTCAAAGTCGTTGAAAACGGACAAATCTTTATCCTCAAAGACGGTGTTCGCTACAACATCCTCGGCGCACAGGTTAAGTAATACAGCATCCGATTTTCAGAAGAAGGCGGCAAAAATGCTGCCTTTTTCTTTTTATTGTTGTGTGTTTCAAATATTTGTTGTACCTTTGCACGCTTTTTGGCAAACTGCGTTATTGAGAACGCGGTCTAACATAATGTTTAACCCTTTAATTCTGGTGATTTAGTATTATCGGATAACCAATTAACCGGTTGACCAACTCACCAATCAATTCTACCACAATGGCAGAAAATCTTTCTCTCCAGAACTTCGACTGGGATGCCTTTGAAGCTGAAGCTCAAGGCAAACAAAACGAAGAATTGATCAATAAGTACGACGAAACCCTCAACGCCATCAAGACCGGCGAAGTAGTGGAAGGTACAGTTAAGGCTATCAACAAACGTGACGTTGTTGTCAGTGTCGGATACAAGTCCGACGGCGTTGTTCCTGCTGCCGAGTTCCGCTACAATCCCGAACTCAAGGTCGGCGACAAAGTAGAGGTTTACATCGAGAATCAGGAAGACAAGAACGGACAACTCATCCTCTCTCACAAGCAGGCTCGTGCTGCTCGCAGCTGGGAGCGTGTCAATGAGGCTCTCAACAACGAGGAGATTGTTCAAGGCTTCATCAAGTGCAAAACCAAAGGCGGCATGATTGTTGACGTGCTTGGCACAGAGGCATTCCTCCCGGGTTCGCAGATTGATGTTAAGCCTATCCGCGACTACGATGTATTCGTTGGCAAAACAATGGAATTCCGCATTGTTAAAATCAATCAGGAATATCGCAATGTTGTCGTATCTCACAAGGCTCTTATCGAGGCTGAACTCGAGGCTCAGAAGCGCGAAATCGTTTCTCGTCTTGAGAAAGGTCAGGTGCTTGAGGGTACTGTTAAGAACATCACCAACTACGGCGTATTCATCGACCTCGGTGGTGTTGACGGTCTCATTCATATCACAGACCTCAGCTGGGGACGCGTTTCCGATCCTCACGAGATTGTACAACTCGACCAGAAACTCAATGTCGTTATCCTCGATTTCGACGAAGAGAAAAAACGTATCGCTCTCGGCTTGAAGCAGCTCACTCCTCATCCTTGGGATGCTCTGCCCGCAGACCTCAAGGTGGGTGACCATATCAATGGTAAGGTTGTCGTTATCGCTGACTACGGAGCATTCGTTGAAGTGGCTCCCGGTGTCGAGGGTCTCATCCACGTTAGTGAGATGTCTTGGAGCCAGCACCTCCGTTCTGCTCACGACTTCCTCAAAGTCGGACAGGATGTTGAGGCTGTTATCCTTACTCTCGACCGCGATGAGCGCAAGATGTCGCTCGGTCTCAAGCAGCTCAAAGCTGATCCTTGGGAGAACATCGAGGAAAAATACGCTGTCGGCTCTAAGCACGAAGCCAAAGTTCGCAATTTCACCAACTTCGGTGTGTTTGTTGAACTCGAAGAAGGCGTTGAAGGTCTTATCCATATCAGCGACCTCAGCTGGACCAAGAAAATCAAACACCCCAATGAGTTTACCCAGATTGGTGCTCAGATGGAGGTCGTTGTCCTTGAAATCGACAAAGACAACCGTCGTCTCTCTCTTGGTCACAAGCAGCTCGAAGACAATCCTTGGGATGCTCTCGAGTCAACCTTTGGTGTTGACACCATCCACGAGGGTACCGTTACCGAACTCACTGACAAGGGTGCTGTCGTTGCTCTGCCTTACGGCGTAGAGGGCTTCTGCACTGCTCGTCATCTTCAGAAAGAAGACAAGTCAGCTGTCAAGGTTGACGACAAGCTCGAGTTCAAGGTCATTGAGTTCAACAAGGACGCTAAGCGTATTCTCCTCAGCCATCTCCGTACTTGGGAAACTCCCAAGGAGGAAGAGGCTCCTAAGGCTAAGAAGCAGAAGAAAGAAGCTGCTCCCGCCCAGCCTGCAGTAGAGAAAACTACTCTCGGTGACCTCAGCGTACTCGCTGACCTCAAGGCTGAAATGGATGCTGCTGCTCTCGAGGCACTCGCTGCTAAAGAGGCAAAGAAAGCTGCTCCCAAGAAAAAGGCTGCCAAGAAGGCTGATGAAACTCCTGCCGAAGATGCTCCCGCAGAGGATGCTCCTAAGGCTGAATAATCTGGTCTTGCGACTTTGTAAAAAGAGGGGGATACCGCAAGGTTCTTCCTCTTTTTTACAAATCACCCTTTTACCTGTTCACCCCATTCGCCCTCCCTATGACCGAGAAACAGAAAATGCTTGCAGGCGAGCTCTATAATGCTTGCGACCCCGACCTTCTTGTCGAACTCAATCACGTCAAGACTCTCTGTCAGCAGTACAACAATCTCCTGCCCACCGATTTCTCTGCCCGCAACTCCATGTTGCAGCAGATGCTCGGTGCTGCCGATGCTGATACTTTTATCAATCAGCCTTTCTACTGCGACTATGGCAGGCATATTCGCGTCGGCAAACGCTTCTTCGCCAATTTCTGTTTTACTGTCCTCGATGAGGCTTTCGTTACCATTGGTGACGATTGTTTCATTGGTCCTAATGTCAGTATTCTCACTGCTTGTCACAGCACCGACCCCGTTGAGCGCAACACTCGCATGGAGTGGGCTAAGCCTGTCACCATCGGCTGTAATGTCTGGATCGGAGGCTCCGTCACTGTCCTTCCCGGTGTCACCATTGGCGACAATTGTACCATTGGTGCCGGCAGTGTGGTCACTCATGATATACCTGCCAATTCCGTTGCGGTAGGCAATCCCGCCCGTGTAATCAAAACCATAACCTCTGACACTAACCCGTAATCCTCCGTTGTCTGTCACAGCTTTCTGCATGAAACGTTTCTCTCTCCTCATATTGTTTGTTCTCTCTCTTCTCTCGGCTTTTTCTGCACCTGTGTCTCTTCAGCGTGCGCAACTTGTTGCCGAGCAGTTTCTTTCACGGTCTGTCTCTGCGGCTTCGCAGTCTGTCAGACTCCCTCGTATGTCATCCCGGTCAGTCTCTTCCGACTGTTTCTATATATTTACCTCTTCCGACAGCACTTCTTCTGTCATCGTTGCTGCTGACGATTGTGCTTATCCTGTACTCGGTTTCACCGACCGTCCGCTGCCTTCTTTAGACTCCGTACCCGATAATATCCGCGCATGGCTCGATGGCTATCGCCGACAGATTCAATATGCACGCGACAACAATCTCATGCCCTCACCGCAGGTGCGTGCACGTTGGCGGAGTGTTGAACAAATGGCTGAACCTAAGACTGTTGTCGCTCCTCTTCTCAAAACACAGTGGGATCAGGATGCTCCATATAACAAACTTGTGCCGGCCTCTATGCCTACTGGTTGCGTTGCTACTGCTATGGCGCAGATTATGCGTTTCTGGTCTTACCCCAAACGTGGAACGGGTAGCCGCAGTTATTCTGCCAATGGCTATTCTCTCTCTGCTGATTTCGAGCATGTAACCTACAACTGGTCTCTTATGCCGGCCAGACTGACTGGTAGCAGCCCTGATTATCAAAAAACTGCTGTCGCTACAGTTATGTATCATTGTGGTGTGGCTTCTATGATGACTTACAGCCCGTCCGGCAGTGGCACCTATCTCATTGAAATCGGATCCCAACGCGGAGATGATTGCGCTGAGTATGCATTCAAAAACCATTTTGGCTATAGTTCGCGTATGAAGGGGCGTTTCCGCGATTATAAAACCCAACGTTCCGGCTATTCCGACGAGGAGTGGACCAACCTTGTCAAGGAGGACCTTGATGCCGGTCGCCCTGTCCTCTATTCGGGTTATGGAGATTCCTATGATAGTGGTCATGCCTTTGTCTGTGACGGCTATCGCGATGACGACACTTTCCATTTCAACTGGGGATGGAGTGGCTGGTTCGATGGATGGTTTGCTCTCAATGCACTCGTCCTCAATGAAGTGGGAACGGGTGGGGGAGACGGCAATTTCAACTACTACCAGCATGCGTTGTTCAATCTTGAACCTGACTCAGGGCAAGAAGAGATAATAACTAAAGACATCTACGATTTGCAGATGTATTCCGATCTTTCTATCTCCAACCCTTCAATCAGTAGTCTTACTCGGCAACCCCTCGGTATCATGGCTCATGTTCGCAATTATGGTGAGAAACCGTTTGCCGGTTCGCTTTTTGCTGTCATTTCAGATAGTATTGGCAATCCTCTTGATACCATCTGGAAAAACAATGTCGAACTCTCGTCTGCGCAGGATAAGTCCTATTCTGTTTCAGGCTATCCTTCTCTCATGTTGCTTCCTGCCGCCTATTCGGTCATGCTTTATAGCCTCGATTCTGAAGGGGTACAGATGCCTGTCGGTGACAAGTATTTTAGCAATCAGGACTTCTTTGAGGTAGCTCTTCCCGAATCGGAACTGACGGTTCTCTCCCCATTCATTCTCTCCGATTCGCTCATGTCTGGTGAGGCTGCGCATATTTCTGTCTCTGCAGGTTTCATCTCGCGTACTCTCTCTTCCTGCCGTGTCCGCCTGGCTCTTCTCTCCCTTTCTCTCAATGAGGTTAAGCAGGTCTTGCTCTCGCAAACTCTCTCTGGTGACAGTTCTTCTGCCGCTGTCGATTTGACTTTCAGTGGTGTCCTTTCTGTTCCTGCTGGTAGTTATATTTTGGCTTTGCAGTATTCCGATGGTGTCTTGTGGCGCATGGCGGGTAGTGCAGGTTATTTCAATCCTGTGCTTGTTGTTGTCAATGGAGTAACTTCTTCTGTTGATGCCTTGTCCTCGTCTCTGCGTGTCTATCCTTCCGCTGTCCGCGATTTCCTCTACGTTGAGATGCCTTCCTCATCTGTTTTCGGCATCACTCTTACCGATATGTTTGGCGGCGTTGTTCTCTCCCGTTCCTTCTCTACTGCTGCCTCAGGTTTGGTTTCTCTCGATGTGTCTTCTCTTCCTGCCGGCGTCTATTTTCTTTCTGTCTATTCTCCTTTGTCTCCCTTGCCCGCCTCCTATAAGATTCTCAAACTCTGATGTCGCGTTGTTGTGCTGCTGTCAGTTCTCTCATGAGCGGCTTATCCTCAATGCCCTGCTCACCTTCATCTTCATGCTCATCCTTGCCAAACCGAAAACCAATACTCCCTTAGCAGAATAGCTCCCAATCTGAACAGCTTCCCCTCCAATCTGAACATCTCTCAAATCGGAGAAGCTTCCCACCAACCTGAGTGGCTTCCCGGATAAAACAATA
>JAFVBR010000032.1 GCA_017479885.1 Paludibacteraceae bacterium
ATAAATCAGTTACTATGTTTGTATTCCAGAGTGAGTCTTGAGGACTCACTTGGCACCGCCGCCTCGATATACGCCCCTCGGCGGCTACAGCTCGCCAGAGCTGCGCCGGGCTCGATGGGAAGGCCCGCTCCGCTCTGACGGCTGTTGCCAGGAAGGAAAAAGCGTGTCATAATTGAGTGCTATATTTGTGAAGCCAAACACAAATAAGTTTAATTATAACACGCGAATGCAATGCAAAGTAAAGCAATTAGTTTCAAAGGACAAAAGGTTTTCATAGGAATCGATGTCCACAAAAAGACATGGTCTGTTACGACTTTGTTGGAAGTAGGAATGCCAAAGACGCATAGTCAGAAGGCATCAGCAAAAGAGCTCTTTGACTTTTTGAACAGACACTACCCGGAGGCAGAATATCATGCTGTCTATGAAGCCGGTTTCTCAGGTTTCTCGACCTATTATGCACTTAAAGAGTTCGGCATAGAGTGTACTGTGGTGAATGCGGCAGATGTCCCGACCACGCAGTATGAGAGTGTGATGAAGAGCGACCCTATCGATTCCGATAAGATGGCGAGAGCATTACGGGCGGGGATGATTAAAGGTATCTACATTCGCGAGAAGGATAACCTTGATGACCGAGGACTGGTCCGTCTTCGAAAGTCGATACAGCAAGATCTGACCCGATACAAGAACAGAGTCAAGCACCTCCTGCATGCAAATGGGGTGGCGATCCCAGAGTTGTTCGACCGTTCGCCCAACTGGTCCAAGGCCTTTATCAATTGGCTACGAGACGACGTGGTGCTGTTATCTTCTACCCGGGCATCCTTGGACATGTTGATCGAACAAGTTGAGTCTTTAAGACAGAACTTGTTGACTGTGACTAAGAAAGTCCGCAACCTGAGGCTTAAAGATGAATATGCCGAGAAGTACGACGCGTTGACCAGTATTCCAGGCATCGGCCCTATATGTGCTATCACACTGCTTACCGAGATATACGATATCAAGCGTTTCAGGAATGAACGACAGTTCGCCTCCTATTTGGGTTTGGTTCCGACTTGCCACAGCAGTGGAGAGAAAGCCTCCTTCGGGGAGATGACTTTCAGAGGGAATAAGCATCTGGGGCCTCTCTTGATAGAGGCGAGCTGGGTTGCCATCCATTGGGACGACGCTCTATCCGTTGCATTTACCAACTACAGGAGGAAAGGACTGATGCCCCAAGAGTCCATCATCCGGGTCGCACGGAAACTGTCGAATATTATTTTCTCAATGCTGAAAACGGGGAATCATTATGTGCCGGCAAACGCATAATACAGAATACTATCAGGCTATCAGACAACTTCAATCTAAGCGGCTCCTACAAATTCCTGACGGGCAATAAAACTGTACCGTCTCAAATCAGAATGTTGCGCTTACCCTATTTCTCTGAAAAAGTAATTTGATGCCTGGCCACGGCCTGTACATCGTTATAGAAGTTTGTCTCATAGGTCCGTTGTCCATCCTGATCAACTGCTCCGGCCCATAGCCGGATGGGTAATTGTTGTCTGTTCTAAGGTCATTCGAGCAAAAAGATGTATATTAGTGCTCAATTTATTTGGAATTCAACATAGAGG
>JAFVBR010000033.1 GCA_017479885.1 Paludibacteraceae bacterium
CTATTCATTATGACTAATTTTGACGTTTGAATTAGTCATAAATATAGTAATATTCGGCAATTAAACCATATTCCAGCCTGCAAAATGCTACTTAGACACTTATTACACTTTTTTCAGCCTGCAAAATGCTACTTAAGTCAAGTATTATGGGACTTTCATATTCTCAAAAACAATCAAAGGCTGCCATTGTGGCAACCAGCATCATATCGGATTGCCGCTTTTCATCACCGAGAGAGTAATTTTCAGTTAAGTCGGTTCCCCAATAACCAATCAATCACATTGATTTTACGGATACCATCTATATTAGCATTATCAAAGTCTGTAGTCAAGAGATATTTTGGGTACGTGTCCTTTATCTTTCTTAATGACGAAATTTCCCGTTTTAGTGTATTTTCGTCATTAGCGGTGTATGCTACTTGATAATATTCACGCTCTCCGTTGTGTCTCATAACCACAAAATCCACTTCTCCGGCATCTGTTCTGCCTGCATATACCTCACCGCCTCGTCTCAAGAGTTCAAAGAACACCACATTTTCTAACTTATGCCCTAAATCAATAGCGGGCATATTGGTTTGCAGCAGATTACGGAACCCCAAATCTACTGCATAATACTTGTAATTGCTTTCCAACAAGCGTTTGCCCTTGATGTTATACAGACGGACAGGATAAATCAAATACGATTCCGTAAAGTAACGCAGATATTTCAGCACGGTGTTGTGCGAAAGCTGTTGTTCTGAAGTACGGTTCAGCGTATCTGCAATATTATTGGGAGAAACCACGCTGCCGATACTGTCATACAGGAAATTGATTACACGCTGCAACGTGTCAAACTTGCGCAGTTTATTTCGCTGCACAATATCTTTGACCACCACTGTGTCATATACCGATTGCAGGTACGCATTAACCATTTCCGGTGCAGTGCGGGACAAATTGACCGCCTCCGGGAAACAGGAGGTATTCATATATTGACGGAACAGCCTGCCTGTGTCATGCTCGTCCGGGAAAGAAGCTATATATTCAGCAAAAGAGAATGGATGCAAATGAATGTTGATATAACGCCCGGAAAGCAAAGTGCTCAAATCGCTTGACAGCATATAAGCGTTAGAGCCTGTGATATACAGATCCACATCTTTTTTTACAAAAAGCGCATCCACCAGTTTCTCAAAATGCGGTAATATCTGCACTTCATCCAAAAAAACATAGCGCTTGGGGGTATCCGGCAACTGGGCAATGATGTAATCATATACTTCTTCCCATGTTGTAAAACGTGCATTCTCACGTTCCTCAAAATTGAGCGAAATCACAGCTTCCTTCTGCACACTGTTTTCGTAGAGATACTGCCTGAATGCCATCAGCAATGTTGATTTTCCGCAACGGCGGATACCGGTTACAACCTTTATTAGGTCTTGATCGCGCAATTTGATGAGTTGCGACAGATACGATTCTCGATTTACCATAGTACTGCCTTTGTTTTATACTGACGAAAATTGCATGTTTTTGTGAATTTCGTCAGTAATTTGCCGCAAAGATAGTGGAAATAATTGACATGTGCAAAATCAAAACAATCAAAGGCTGCCATACAGGCAACCTCTGATTGATACGGATGCGGGTGTGAGACGTCATGGTATAGCGTCTCTACAATTGGTCACAGGTTATTTCGGAGCACCTGCATTTTTTCTCTACAGACTCACCAATATCTATGCCTAAACACGGAAAAATACGGATGCACCTATGAGACGAGTCAAAGCCTCGTATCTACAGGCATACAAAAAAAGCGTGGAGTTCAATTTGCTCTTCACGCTTGCCAAGGCCTTCGCAATGCCTACCCAATGTATAAAAAACAAACGAAGCCCCACGCTGATATATAATCCATATCTCCTGTAGAGACTGAACATGTTCAGTCTCTACAGTTGCAGATTATACAATCACGAGAACATCTATTGTCTTCTGTGCGACACTGGGTTCAAAAAGTTGCGAAGTTTTTTGCAAGTCGCTACAGCGTTCAATAAACGCCTTTTTTAATATGTCTTGTCACTTCCTCGGAAATGACACGGCAAAGATACAAGAAATGTTTGGATTGTGCAGATATACAGCTGTTTCTTGTCCTGAGTACAGCCGGCTTCTGCAGATATTCGCAATATGGTGAAAATTGCACTAATTAGCGGACGGATATTTGCAACAGTTTTTTTGCACTACAATGATACAATGTGAGAGACGGATATTGTATAATAAAATCTTTAAGTGAGGCTGAAAGAGAAAATGTGAAGCGCACAAGTCGGCAGAGCCGATGTAGGCATTATGCCGACGAAATGAACGGAGAAGAAAGCCGGAATAACATTCCGGGAAAAGGACATAGAAAAATCAAGCGCTGCACTTGTGGTGTCGCGCTTGTCTTGGTGGAATAGCACCAAGAAGTGAACAGTCATGTGTGAGTTATTCGACCATATAACCTTTAATGTCATACGCGTCAAATACTTTATTTTGACATTCTTCCGGCATTGGCATGTCAGGGAAGAGTTTGGTATTCTCAATTGGGAATAACCAAATACCCTTTAAGGTGGGATTAAACTCTGCACATTCAGTTACTTTGACATTATTGTCTTGCAAATACCACTGCATCATTGTTTCCAAACTATATTTATGGCAGTTACGCAAGTCCACTTGGAAATCCATCGGGTCTTCATATTCCGGTGTGAACCAGTAAATGGCAGTGGAATCAGATTGTTTGGCAAGCCATGTTACTCCTTCCCGAAAGCCCATTCTATCTGCTTGGTTCTTCTTGATATTTGAAGGCATTTTCCTTCCGTAGAACGCAAACAACGCAACAAACAGAACAAGTATCCATTTCGGCGAAAGATACTCTTTACTATAGTATAGTATTGCAATTAAGGCTATAAGTGCCCCAATATTGTAGTAGTACGTAAAATCAAGTTTGAGCATTGTCGTTCCTACAAAATATGCAAATGAGGTGAGCAAAAGAGAATCAAAGAATGAATAGGCACTCTTTTGGCGGATGATTTGAACTGCTCTATAGATTAGTGCGATTAGAGCAAGCCAATATATCTTTTGAGCAATGAATATCTTCAATGCATTCTTCAATAACGAATTATCGGAATGATGTCCGTAGAAGTTTGTTGCTTGTGGCAGAACAAGGATAGCATATAAAACCAAGAAAAGCAAGCCGCTTGCAATAAGCAACCAGTTAAATATCTTTTTGTCTTTGTCCAATTGCTTATAGTTAAATATAAGCGAGCAAGTGCCTAATGCTACGGGAATGACACAGATATTTTCATAGCAGTAGCAAATATAATTGATAACAAGCAATGCAAATATACCATATCCCCAATGTTCCGTATCGTCAAAGCGAATAGCACAATATAGAAATATCGGCAAGAACATAAAGACAATCCACATACCAGTGTAGCACGTAGTAAATTCAGTATATACCCGACAAACACATATTACGGTAAAGCAAAAAGCAATGCTATATCTCCAAATTGCAGGTACAGTTTTTAATATCCGCAAACTAACACAAGCAAATGCGATGGTGAATACAGTCAATGCCACTGCCTGCAAAGCATAGTGTGCTTCGGGACTGAAATACCCACTACCAAATAGCAATAGTACATCATACAAGTTGTATGCAAAAGGATACAACCTACCATATCGAGAAATAGCATCAGGAAAACCGGTTGGCAAAAACGGGATGCCCATGCCTGTATGGCTAATAACAATGGCTTCATCGCCACCAAGCCACCAAGCATTATGAACCATAAAGTAACCTAACACCCCAAGCAGGGCGACTAATAAACTCCAGAAAATAGTAGCAGATACTTTTTGCTGATTGCATGTAGTATTCATATATTCTTTTCTATTATATAACGTGGACGTTGTTTCACCTCTTTGTATATTTTGCCGATATATTCACCTATTATCCCGACCGATAGGAGCAATAGACCTCCCAAAAACCATACTGAGAACAAGAGTGAACTCCAACCAGCAACAACTGAGCCCATTATCCAAGCAATAAGGATGTAAACTATTTCTACAAAGGACAGTAATACGCAAAGCATACCTATAACAGAAATGATCCGCAGAGGTTGTACGGAAAAAGAGGTAATGCCATCGGCTGCAAAGTTAATCATTTTGCTTAGTGTGTATTTGGATTCTCCTGCGAAACGCTCATGCACATCGAAATACACTTCCACGGAAGGAAAACCGATAAGCCGTACCATGCCGCGCAGGAACATATTGCGTTCCGGATATTGCATCAGAGCATGTAAAGCCTTGCTGCCCAACAACCGAAAGTCCGCATGGTTCGGAATAATATCCACACCCATTTTGCGCATTAGATTATAGAAGCCGAGCGCCGTACGTTTCTTGAAGGCAGAATCCGTCTTGCGGCTGTTACGAATACCATACACCACTTCAAACCCTTTATGGTAGGCATCAACCATATCTTCTATCTTGCGTATATCGTGCTGCAAATCCGCATCAATACTCACCATCGCATCGCACTTGCCGTCTGACCATTCCATACCTGCCCACAATGCGTTTTGGTGCCCGACGTTGTGTGCCAGTTTGAGACCGTGAACATATTTGTTTGCGGTTTGTAATTGTTCAATCAGTGTCCATGTGTTATCTTGACTTCCGTCATCCACATATACAATATCGCAAGCTTTAATCTTGCCCTTCTCAACAAGCGAATCTATCAACGCAGATAATTGCTTAGTCGTTTCTTGCAGAACCGCTTCCTCGTTATAACACGGTACAACGATATTCAGTTTCATATCATTGGAAATGTTTGGACTTAAAGACATATCTTACCAATATAAAGTTTATCGGAATAACTATACAGAATACAGGAACAGGTGCCCATGTTTCGGACATACCCATCCATAAGAAAAGATTCAGGAATGCTAAATGGAGCAAATAATTGACACCATGTGAGAGCGCAAATCCAATTCCGCGTCTGACGGATGTTTGGCTCTTGAATGTGAAATGTGCAGACATGTAGAAGTTACAGAACCAAGCTATTACGTAGCCAATTGAATAGGCTATATTGGTCGAGAATGTTTCGTCTTGCTCAATACGAAAAATCCACAAGAGCAATAAGTAAATGCCGTAATGAATGCCTGTTGCAACAGTTCCGACTATTGCAAAGCGAATAAACTCTCTCAGTTTAGACGAACGAATTATGTTTTGAATCAGTTCACTTTTGGACATAAAAAACGTGAGGCTTGTTAGCTTCTATTCGGGTTGTTGAGGATTCTGCACTACCTTCTTTTACCAAATATCCACGACAAGGCTCACGCTTACGCATGAGCACTCCATAGCCTTGTCTTGGTAAAAGAATTGTTTGAAAGTGTGCAGTTTTCAACAACCCAAGTTCATAGCTGAATGCTTTATTTTATAGTATGTCTTGCATCGCCTTTACGATGATAGTGTTGTCATAGGCGGTTATTTGTTATAATGATTGATACAATGATACCGGGCCTTCGTGCCAACGTTTGGTGCTTTCCTGCTCCAATTGTTTGTACATGTCGGATGAATACACACGGCGGATGGCCTCGATGGTGCTGATATGTTCGTCTTCACACAACATATCTGCCACCCGACTAACTTTGAATGGCAAGAGCAGATACAGATTATCTTGTGTTATCTCTATCATAGTAGTATCTCTTTCGCTTTTACGAATGTCAAGGTTTTGAGTGCGTGTTCAGTATGAAACAAATATTGGTCCACCAAATCGTAGGTGCGTAACTCAGCCAATAAGTTTTGTTTATTCATTACCCCGCCTTCATACAAAGTGAAGCAGGCATAAACACGATCGTTGGCAACCGGTCCATACACTACATCGTAGTCATGGATAAAATCTTTATTCAAGCGGTTGCTCATAACAAAATCAATCCACTCATCTGTAGGAGAGTCAAAGAAAATACAATGAAACTGCTTAAGCACCTCCAAGTCCAATTCATATTCATTAACATAGCCTTTGCGTGAACTACTTTCCCTCATGCGTTTGCGCACCCAGTCTTCTGCCTGTTTGTAGGACGTTGTAGTATAGAAGCCTGTTCCATAATCAAGTGTTCGTGTTGACTGACGTATTTCAGGCTCATGAACGCGCACTAAACTGCCGTGATAGACTCTCATTGTTTCCTGTTATTTATAAATTCGTCAATATCCTCCAAAATCCACTGCGCACTTTGTGAGTGCAAAGGCTCATAGTTGGTTTCCAGATAATTCAAGACACCATATTTGTTGAAGGTAAGCATTGATTGTTCCCCTGTTAAGTTGTGCCGTTGTTTGTATTGCTCAATACAAAAAGCAAGGAATAATGATATTTCGTTACTGCGTGTGGACATTTCTCACAACTTTAGAATATGAAAGTTTTGTATATTCACTTGAATTTACCGCTGCAAAAATACAACTTTTTTTGCATATAAGCAAATACTTCAGTTCCACAAGTGGTTTTTAGTTTATGGTTTTTGGTAATAGGCTCTGCCGAATAGTTTCACAGTTATTCAGTTCCTCAATTAGTCAATTTCAATCTTCACAAAATATGCAAACCACTTGTGAATATATTTTTTCTTTTGTATCTTTGCCACGCAAATAGAATCTGATATATATAACTAGTACAATAGAAGATGAATGTCAAGGAGTCTTTTCGCAGTTTGGGTACCTATTTCAGGAATCTGGTGAACCTGTCGGAGCATATCGACGTAATGTCGGCAATGGTGAACATCCGCAGCAATGTGCCGTTTCGCGGACCCAATGTGTTTATCCTTTTCTTTGCGATACTGATAGCTTCTCTCGGACTGAATGTCAATTCGATACCCGTCATTATAGGTGCCATGCTGGTGAGTCCGCTGATGGGTCCTATCATAGGTTTCGGACTGGGCTTGGGCACCAACGACACAGACCTCATAATAGAGGCACTGAAGAACCTATTAGTGATGGTGGTTATCTCAATAATCGCCTCTACGCTGTATTTCGTGCTTACGCCGCTTGACCTGGAACACCCGACCGAACTCCTTGCCCGCACCAACCCTACCATATATGACGTGCTGATAGCGTTGTTCGGCGGTCTGGCAGGCATAGTGGAGACCTCAAGGAAAGAGAAGGGCACGGTGATGTCGGGTGTAGCCATAGCCACAGCCCTCATGCCTCCGCTTTGCACCGTAGGTTACGGCATAGCGCAACTCAACTGGCATTATGCTCTCGGGGCACTATATCTGTTCTTTATCAACAGCGTGTTCATTTCGCTTGCCACCTTCATCATGGTGAAGTATTTCCGCTATCCGTCGGTACAACTGGAGGACAAGAAGATAGAGCGCAGACGCAAGTGGATGATATACATTGTGCTGGCTATAGTGATAGTGCCGGGCGTGTTCTCAACGATAGATATAGTTCAGGACAACAATATGCGCCGGGCAGCCTCGCGCCTGATAAGCAACAACAAGTCGCTTGGCAAGAGTTATATATACGACTATAAGATTGACACATCGGGCAGCGATGACATGGTGGAGCTGTATATGGCAGGGGAGAAACTGTCGGACGAAAACCGTGAACGCTTCTATCAGGAGGCAGAGAAGCAGGGATTCAGGCGTAACCAGATTGTGTTCCACGAAGACGCGGTAACCAAAGGATTCGACCAAGAGGCATTAGTGAAAGACATATTCGAGTATCACAGCAAGCAACTCTCCGACAAGGATGCAGTGATAGACTCGCTGAGAGAAGAGTTGCGCAAGCGTGACAAAGAGATAGAGGCAATGCATCTCCGCGAACAGCAGGCCATACAGGCAGAAGACTCAACAAACCGGCAATGACAGCATGAAGTTCACACTACTTGTAGTCGGCAAGACTGCCGACAAAAACATACAGGCACTCATTGACGACTATCAGGGCAGACTGAAACATTATATTCAGTTTGAGTTGCAGGTTATCCCCGAACTGAGAAACGCCAAGAACCTTACCAAGGAACAGCAGAAGACGGAGGAGGGCAGACTGCTGCTGACTCAGGTGCAGACATCGGACTGTCTGCTGTTGCTCGATGAGCACGGCAAAGAATACCGAAGCATCGAGTTTGCCGACTACATGCAGCGTTTGATGTCGGCAGGCAGAAACGTGGTGTTCGTGGTGGGTGGTCCTTACGGCTTCAGCAAGGCAGTGTATGACAGGGCAGACGGCAAGTTGTCGCTCTCAAAGATGACATTCTCACACCAGATGGTACGCCTTTTCTTCGTGGAGCAGATATACAGGGCAATGACCATATTGCGAGGTGAACCATATCACCATGAATAAAAAAAGAAGCACAAATGGTTGTGCTTCTTTTTTTGTTTGACGGAATCAGAGATTTCCGTTGTTTGATGTTGTTTGACGTCGTTTGACGTTGTTAATCCTGCTTACTCCTGACCTTCTTCTTGAGGTGCAGCTTCAAGTTCAGTGGCAGGTTCTTCTGCGGGAGCCTCTGCTACTTCCTCTATAGGCTCAGCCTCAGTCTTGAAGCAGGGCAGAGGTGACTGGCAGCCCCACTTGCTAAAGCAGTTGCCTAACCACAGACCGCATACAACGGCAGCAATGCAGAGTATGGTTATCAGCCATTTTGCCCATGCGGGCAGACCTTTCTTTGCAAACGGGTCTTTGGCTTTCACAAGCGGGAATTTCACTTGGTCGGTCAGAGTGGCTCCGAACGGAATGTTAACTATCGAAGCAGCGTTGACAGCCCAGCCGTTGGCATTGAGCAGAGGAGCGATGTTGCGCTTGCGGAGCTTGAGCCATGCCATAACCATGCTCGGACCGGAAATGATGAGTATCAGTGCAACGAAGAACACTACCCAGTGCCACCAAGCGGTGAAGGCTCCGAAGAACGAAGCAAGTGCGGCACCAATGAGTCCTAATGCCATGCCTATGGCGGCAAAGATACCTGCAAACTTGGCGATGTCGAACTGCTGTGGTGCTGCGGGTTTGCCGTCGGCTCCTGCTGCAGGTGCTTCCTGCAGTTTGGCAGTGGTGTCAGCCATCATCTTCGAGTCTTTTTCGGCAGCACGTTTGTTAATCATGTCCTCAATCCACTTAGCCAGACGGCGGTAAGGTGACCAGAATGCCTGCTTGATACTGATAGGGTTCTCAATAATCTTGGTTACCACTGCATCGTAGTCCACACCTTCGCGGTCGTAGAAGATGGCGTTCTTGCCTACATAGAGGTCGCCTGTCTCACCCATTGTCATGGCTGCAACTATCTCTACAGGCGCAGGTTTCTGCTTGCTGGTGCAGGTGCAATAGAGCAGATACATTCCGCTTGCTGGAGCCATGACTCCGTGTGCCCCTGCGTTGGCAACTTTCATTGTCAGGTGGCATGCACGCTGGTCGATGATGAGTGTACCTGCCTGGAAGATAGCTTTCACTTTTTGGTCTTTCTCATAGAAATCCTGCAGAGTGATGTAGTTCTTGAGAACGGTAAAATAGTCGCGATAGAGGTGTGTCAGGCGATCCACGCAGTCAATGCCGTTGGCTTCTTCCTCAAGGGCTTTGTCCTCTTCTACCAGTTTCAGCAGTTCTTCTTTCACGTTGTTCTTCAGCAGGGCATCAATGCACTCCATGCCGAGGCTCTCCACATTGGCACCTGCCTTGGCAGCCACCCATGCAGTGTAAGCACCGGTCTTGGCGCCTATCTCGTCCCACTCGGCTTCGGTGAGGGTCTTCTTTTTCTTGTCAACTGCAATGGCGACAAGAGCACCGAACTGTGCAGCCCATGCCGGATTGACAGGAGCTGTGAGGTCAAGTTCAGCCTTGCCGGTAACGCGCTGAATGGGGTAGGATGCTATCTCATCGCCTTTCTCTGTGAGGTTGTCGGCGGAGATGGCTTCGATGCGGCTTACCTGAACATCAAGTGCGGCGGTGCTGTCCTCGTTGAAAGCAGCGAGTTTGCTTCTCAGGAAGAAGTCTTTTACTTTGGCGTTGAGTGCATTGAAGAGCTCGATAGCCTTGTCGGTGTCGTCGCCGTAGGGCAGTTCGGGCTTTTGAGCCTGCCATGCTGCATAGTCGGCAAGTGCCTGATAGAAGGCCTCTATCTGCTCGGCATTAACACCCTGTACACCGCTGCGGTCCTGACTGCCGCCTGTGGCAGCCACTGCTGCTGCTATCACCTTTTTGAGGTTCTCATCATCGGTAGAGCCTTCAGTGATGATGCCGTCGCCGTTGAAGCGTGTCTGGGCGAAGATGGCTATACTGTCGCTTGAGTCAGCAACTGTTACCACTTCCCCTTCTTTCCCAAGATTTTCGAGAATCTGCTTGGCTGAAGCATAGAGGCGTTTGCCTTGTTCGCTCTCCTGATTGATGTCGCCAAGGGCAATACCGTCTTTTCCGAGAAGCAGAGAATCAGCATTTTTCACTACGTCGATGAGCCAGTTGGTGGTGGCAATGACATCGTTGACGTGAATCTTCTGGTCGCCGTCTGCATCCATGTATTGCAGACTCTTGTCGTCAATCTCGAGTCCTGACACGGGGCAGCTGAGCACTGTCCACATCTTCTGGTCGAGTTCGGCGAGATGTTTCAAGTCTTCGCCTGACTGGATTTTAACTCTGGTGGCACCTCCGATGTTCTGGAAGGTCCACTTGTAGCCTTGTTGCTTTGCTTTCTTCATGATGATATATATTTATTGTTTGTATAATCTTATACTTTCAACATTCGACTTTCCACTTCTTTCAACTTTCAACTTGCCACTTTCCACTTTCAACAAAACTCCTTCACTACACTCCTGCTCCCACTTTGCGATAGTCGTGCAGAGAAAGATTGTCGCTCACATACTTCAGGGCGTGCACTTTCTCAAATCCCATTCCGCAGATGAATGCCAACTCCATGTCGAACACACAGTCTCTGTAGTCTGATTGTAAAACAAAGTCCACACCCGAATAGCATATAGCCTTTATTAATGTTTGTTTTTTCGTTTCTTCGTTTTGTGGTATCTCATTAAGATGGTATTCGGGTTCAGGATATTGCACATTAGGATGGTTAAGGCGTGATTCTGTCACTTCCACCATTGTACCTATCTCAAAATTGCTACTACCGGCATAGCCTATGTTAAATATCTCAGTATCAAGACTTATGTTTCTCAGCGAACGCATTATGTTAAATGCTCCTACACCGGTGACAAGCACCTTGATTCCGGGAAAGTATTGTTCAGCTAATTGTCTCTCCTGCTCTTCTGCTATAACTACAAGTTTATCCATACATATAATTTTTCTGCAAAGTTAGTAAAATAATCTCAATTTGCCAAATCACTTAATAACATACAATCCCAAGTCAGATTTTGTGCCGCGGAAGATGTCAACATCCACAGGTCCGGTCACTCCTCCTGCCCGTCCGCTCTCGGCGCACTGCCACATGGCATGGTGCTTGCTGGGTTCTTTGCCTCCGTATCTGGCTATCCAGAAGGGGTAACGTTTGAACTTGTCGGACTTGAGAAAATAGTTGGTATAAGTCTTCTCGTTGGTGTAAATCATCGGTTTGACATCGTAGTATTTGCTCACAATCTGCAGCCATTGGAGCACGGAGTCTCTTTCCGGCAGTTTGCCGTCGGCAGGCTCTACATCAAGCACGGGCACCAAGTCACCTTTCTGCAGACCGGCATATTGGATGAAGTTGTCGGCTTGCGCTTTTGCCCCTGACTTGAGTGAATAGAAATGGTAGGCGCCGAACAGTATCCCCTTCTCGCGACAACCCTGTTTGTTGCTGTTGTAGTAGTTGTCCTGCATCCGGCTCCCTTGAGTGGCTTTGGCAATGAGGAAATCCACTTGGCGGGGCTTCGTGTCTTTCTGTTGGGAGCTGTACATGCGGCGGGAGGCATCGAGGTGGAAACACAGCTCGTCGAAGTTGATACCGCCCTGATAGTGAGAGATGTCAATGCCTATCACTTCGGCTTCGGGTAGCCGTGTATGTTTCCAGTTGGTGAACATAAGCACAAGCCATTCCTTGTATCGCGGCATCTCCTCGCGGGTAGGCAACAGACCTCTCCACCAGAGTACGGCCGCAAGCAAAACAGGTAATACAAGTATCAGAACGACAACAGATATTGCCACTCTGATACGTCTTTGCTTACGCTGTTTGGGTGTAAGATGTCTCTTTTTAGCAGTTTTCCTTGCAGATGTCTTCACGCTGCAAAGTTACAAAAAACTTTTCTTTCAGCAAACAGAAAATTGTATGTTATGCTTGACAAATTATTTGCCGGAATTGTTCTGTTTTCCTCATATCCCTACTTGAACACTTTCATGGTGCCTGTCTCGCTACGAATGATGTAGATAGAGTGGGGAAGAGCCTCAAACGAAAATTCGGAGTTGGTGGTGGTAAGCAATGTGCCTGAGACATTATATATATAAAGCCATTTGCCTTCGGGATTGCGAAGTATTCTGCCGTCGAACCAGACACCTTGAATGGCAGTCTCGTCCAAGCCTGTGGCGGTGGTGATGTAGGCAGTGTAAACCTTGCGGTTGATAAAATCGCTTACCGTGAATGTAACCCCGAAATAATTGTCGCTGAAGTTGACTGTGGCTCCTGATTCAGGAGTAACTTTGGTTTTGTTGTCTGCCAGAGTTATCTGCGGCTGAAGTGCAGTAAGGTCTGTGCCTTTCGGCATCTCCAGCCGTATCTCTTGCGCCGCCTCGTCAATCTGAGCCTGAGCACCATTGATAGAGAAACTTGTGATGCGGAGTTCGGGCAGTGTAACCTGTGGTTCTTCATTGGAGAGCAGATAGTCAATCACGTTCTGCAGAAGTTTCTTGCCGTCGGAAGTGAGATTGCCTGCCGATTTCTGCGAGAGGGGGAAGAGAATATATTTTGCTCCGCGCAATGACTGAGGAACTTCGTGAATGAATGTCTCAGGTTCGCCGTCCTCATCATATTGTGCACCTTGCTTGAGAGCTGATGCCAAAGCGTAAGTGCCTTGATATTCAACTTCTACAGGCATCAGACCTCTGTCGGTAATGCTGCTGAGCACATTGATCTCGCTGCCGTCTTTAGCATTGAGTCCTTTGAATATGGGGTGAGCCGACTGAAGCACTGTGATCTTGGTGTTGTTCACACTGCCGTTGTCAGGGTATCCCCAGCCGAGGCGTGAACGGGTGTAGGTGAAGTTCTTCATGTTCAATACGGGTTTCTTCACGTTGTTTATTATGTTAATCACCTCCTCGTTGTTGGCATCAGCATCTTCTGATATAACTATGAAATCGTATGCCGAATAGTCAGCAGCCGTTTGTCCTCCTCCGCCTGCAGGGCGGGCGAAATAGTTGTATTGGCGGGTCATGTCTGTGAAGACAGCGCTGGTCTTGTCCGCCTTGTATAAGTAAAGCATGGTCTTGCTCGCACCGGGCACTATGACCGGACTGTTGGACTCCACTATCACTTTGCCGTTAAGGGTGTTGGCATCTTTCAGACTGACGATGTAGGGGAATGTGCCGACGGTGGTGGGGGTGCCGCTGAGAGTGATGGTGTGAGTGGCTTCATCTACAGAGAAACTGAGTCCTGCAGGAGTAGCGCCTGTCCACTGGAAGGAAAGGTCGTTCTTGTCAATACTGTAGTATATGAACTTCACCGGCTCTATGGCTGATTTCTCATATACGGTTTTCACTGTGTCTATCTGTCTCTGGAAACTTACACGACTGCTGACGGTGAATTTGCCCTGAATGCTGCTTACCACATTGCCGCCTTCGTCTTTGGCAGAGATAGTGTACTTGTACGTGCCGTTCTTGCAGTTGGCTGTACCCGCCACATACAGAGTGTCGTTTGTCGCTTTTTGCATAGAGATACCTGTGGCTGCGGCACCTTCCCAACTGAACTCGGCATCACTCACTTTGTTCTTCAGATAGTAGGTGATCTGACTCAGGTTCTGCGTCTGCATAACCACCTGCGTGGAGTCGTTGCCAGAAAGATGTTTTACCTTGGGAACATAGGCAAGACGGAGAGAGAAGGCATATATATAATTATTGCTTCCTCCTAATGCAATAATTTTAATTACATGTTCGGTTGGGCTAATTGAATAATCTCTAACACCTATGCTGGTGGAAAGATTTTTCTTTTGTAATACATTGTCGATGTATACCTCAAAATGCTGATTTTTGGATTCAGTAGAATTGTTATCTTTCGCTAATATGCTAAACATATCATAGCCTTTGATGGAAAATTCAATCGTTTGATTATTACTCATCTTCCAATCGCCGCCATATCCTTTGAATTGATTGTATTGGGTGGTAGATGTGCTTTCATCCATACTACCGGGATTTGCGGCAAACCAACCATCAATTGCAACTGTCTTGCTGTTTTTTATTTCGGTAATGTAGTTGGATGAGATCTTTCCATCACTGCCTAATCCAGTGCTTGCTGCTGCTACACTGCTACCATTCACCTTGCCTTTTCCTAAGTAATACACCTCATAATCTCTCTTGTTGAATTCAACTAACGGAGTGTTGTAGCCTTTGGGGTCTTCATATACTTCTGTCTCATGCAGAGTGAGGTCAGTTGAAGGCACAGGAACTTCTTTTTCCTTTACGTGGATAATACTCTCGGCAGTCTTATCTCCATCTACTGTGGTTACTGTAACTTTGGTGTCTCCTTTCTTCAGAGCAGTCACAAGTCCTGTGTTACTAACACTAACAACAGTCTGGTCGGCCGCACTCCATGTAACAGCCTGATTGGTGGCATCTGAAGGCGTAATGCTATATTGAAGTTGTTGCGTATCATTTACATACAAGGTAATCTCAGTATGACTTTTGGCAAAGGCAATACCTTCCACATGCACTATGGGGGTAGTGCTGGCAGTTACTTCCACTTTACATGTAGCCGTAAATCCTCCATCGTCAGTTGTAACAGTGATAGTGGCTATTCCCACACCCACTGCCGTTACATTACCATTCTCATCCACTGTGGCCACCTTTGTGTCAGAGCTTGTCCAAGTAACCTTTGTGTTGGTTGCTCCCCGAGGGTCAACCGTTGCAGTTAACTGCTCACTCTTCCCCACCTCCAACTTCAATTCCGTCTTGTCCAAACTCACACCATCTACGGCTATGTTGGTAGAGGTACCGCCTGTTATCGTGAGTTGTACATTGTTAATCTTGAAATCATCAGTTGTGGAAAATCTCAAATATGGCTTTGAATTGACAATGATAATATCAGAACTCGTGAAGTTTGTCGTTTTGTACGACGAACTCATCTGTATCCCCTCAGATTTTGTTGTCCCCGCATTACGATAAATATATATGAATCTGCTCGTTTGATTCCCTGTACATTTGAACCCGATTGTCCCCGCAGATTGAGCAGAAGGAACTCCTACATAGATATTATCATAACTCTTGGCTTTCAGACCGTTACTTGTGAAAGTGTATATATTATTTGCAGATGTCGCTGTTGACAACTCATAGAAATAATCACCGTTGCTTGCATGCGTATCTGCAAGTGCAAAATTTGTACTCGCCATCATGCACCCAAGTGCAAGTATGAGACTCTTTTTGAGCAAATTTTTCATATCGATATATTGGTTTGGAGTTAACACATATTTTATCGCTTGCAAAATTACTACATTTATTTCAATGATAGGTATATATAATGACAATAAAAGTGTAATTTTTGTAAAATAAGCATTGTTGTATTGTCAAGTCATGATTTCTATTCAGTCTACATGATTTCTATTCAGTCTAAAAGATGTTTTCTTTTGGAAACACTTTCGTTTGGCTCTTGCATATTCAAAACTTTTGTTGTATCTTTGCAACGTAATTGGAATAAATGCCAATATGTTAACAATAAATATAAACAATTAAAATATCAAAGACATGAATTTCAAACACTTATTTTTAGCAGTGTGCATGATAGCAACAACTTCTATGTATGCACAGGATGTAGATAAAGCCACTGTTACAGGCAATGCCGACGCTGCCAAGTCCGCAGGGGACGACCTCAAGAAGGTTGACACAGGCGACAAGGCTTGGAAGTTCGATGGCGTGGTTGGCCTGAACGCCGCCGCTACCGGACTCGTAAACTGGGCTGCAGGTGGTAAAAACAATGTTAACGGAGTCGCTTACGCCAAGCTTCACCTCCTCTACCACAAAGACGCAGTAGCTTGGGAAACCAATTTCGACACTGACTTCGGTATGTCATATATCGACCAGGATGAAGATCCTTTGCAGAAGACTAATGACAATATCAAACTCGCGACCAAGTTCGGTTGGGAGTTCCACGAAAACTGGTATCTGACAGTGCTCGGAGGCTTCCAGAGTCAGTATGCACTCGGTCGTGACTACGTGGCAGGCTACAACCCCGCTATCTCCAAGTGGCTCGCTCCTTCTTACACTGATGTCAGTGTCGGTATTGACTGGAAGAAAAGCTACAACGGAGCCGACTTCTCTGTCTATCTCTCTCCTATCGCAGGTCGCATAGCTACTGCCTATGTGGGCGACAAGTGGAACGACAGATATACCAAGGAGGCTGCTCTCGGAAACCTCAAATATGCCATGGACAATGCAGAAAAAGGAACAGTTGAATACAATATAGCCAAAGATGCATACGATGTGGCAGAGAAACTCTATACCAAGGATGCTTATATCGCTCTCGGAAACAATGACTTCCGTACCACTCTGCAGGATAAATACGGCACCTACGGCTACGACGATGCAGGTGAGAAACTCTACAAAAACTTCCGCGCAGAGTTCGGTCTGAGTTTCAAGGGTGCCATTGCCTACAAGTATGAGAATCTGACACTTGGTACCACCCTCGCTCTCTTCACTCCTTATGCTGGCAAGGGCTTCAACGTGAAAGAGGCTTACGAGAAAGTTAACGGTGCTGGCACTTATGACGGATATTTCGAATATTCCAACAACAACCGTTACTTCGGACACTTCGACGTGGACTGGGATGTTAACATCTCCTATCAGTTCCTCAAAGTGTTGAATGTCACTCTCTCCACCAGCCTCAAGTACTACAACGGTACTCTCATTGCCAACAAAGACGGAGTAGAGGCAGAGCGCGTGCAGTTCAAGTCGGTTGTAGGTCTCGGTATCGGATACAGCTTCTGATGATGACCACAGTAGAGACTGAATATATTCAGTCTCTACAATAAGTCACTTTCTGCAAGCAAGTTAGTCTCTACAATAATTCAGTCTCTGCAAGCGGGTCAGTCTCTCAACTAAGACACTAAACCAAATAAATGTCTTCCGAAGAACTCCTGTTATCCTTAGAGAAGAACATCAGCAATCTTCTTCAGGAAAGAGAGAACCTCCGGCAGGAGGTCTCTCAATTGACTGATGCCAACCGGCGGCAGAGGGAGGAGATGATACGGACACATGCTGAACTGGAGGAACTGAAAAGGGAGTACAACCAACTCCGTATGGCACATGCCATGGTGGCTGATACGCCTGAAAGAGAAGCAGTCAAACGGCAACTCACACGCATGATTCACATTGTGGACAAAGCAATTGAAAACCTCAAGGCAGTGGAATAAGTAATCTGTACCCATGTCCGAAAAACAGAACATAACACTAAGGCTCGACTGCCACGAGGTACGTCTCTCTGTGGACCGTGACAAGGAAGAGATTTATCGCAAAGCTGCCGTTACCCTCAATGATACCTACAAGCGATATGCTGCGCGTTATCCGCAACTCCCGGTAGAGAAACTATGGGTCTATACAGCGCTCGAGGTTGCAGTCAATCTGCACTCCGATATGCGCGACAAGGACCTGCAGCCTCTGCTTCAGAAGATTGCCGAACTGAATCAGAAAATAGAAAACAAAGGGTAAACCTGACAAATCAATCAAACCACTATACAAAAACATGAATCTTATATATATAATATTAATCGCAGTAGGCGGCATGCTCGTTGGAGCAGGTATTGCCTACCTTGTCTTCCGCTATGTCGGCAATGGCATCATTCAGAAAGCCAGAGAAGAGGCCGAACTGCTGAAGAAAAACAAGATAATAGAGGCAAAAGAGAAGTTCATTGCCTTGAAACTTGAGCATGAGAAACAAGTGCAGCAGGCACAGCAGAAACTTCAGCAGCAGGAGCAGCGCCTGCAGGAGCGTGAACGTCAGTTGAACCAGAAGCAGAGTGAGGTTGCCCGCGGACAGAATGAACTGCAGAAACAGCAGCAACTCATCGACCAGCAGAAGTCTGCCATCGAGTTCAAAGAACGTGAAGTGGAGAAACTTCATCGTCAGGCTCAGCAGCAGTTGGAGACTATCTCCGGACTCTCTGTCGAGCAGGCAAAGGCACAACTGGTTGAGTCTCTCCGTGACGAAGCCAAGACCAATGCTATGGCTTACGTCAACGAGATTATGGAAGATGCCAGAATGACTGCCAACAAAGAGGCTAAGAAAATCATCGTGCAGACCATTCAGCGTATTGCCACAGAAGCAGCTATCGAGAACTCTGTTTCCGTATTCCATATTGACAACGATGAGGTCAAGGGCCGCATCATTGGTCGCGAAGGACGAAACATACGTGCACTTGAGGCTGCCACAGGTGTGGAAATAGTTGTCGATGACACTCCCGAGGCTATTGTTCTCTCTGCTTTCGACCCTGTACGTCGTGAGATCGCCCGCCTCTCCCTGCACCAGCTTGTTACTGACGGACGTATTCACCCCGCACGTATTGAAGAGGTGGTACAGAAAGTGCAGAAGCAGGTGGAGGAGGAGATTATCGAGACGGGCAAACGCACTACCATAGACCTCGGTATTCACGGTCTGCATCCCGAACTGATAAAGATGGTCGGGCGTATGAAATACCGCTCGTCATACGGGCAGAACCTCTTGCAGCATGCACGTGAAACAGCCAATCTCTGCGCTGCCATGGCTGCCGAATTAGGACTCAACCCGAAGAAAGCACGCCGTGCAGGTCTGTTGCATGATATAGGCAAAGTGGCTGAGGATAATCCTGAGATGCCCCACGCACTGTATGGTGCACAACTCTGCAAGCAGTACGGAGAGAAAGACGATATCTGCAATGCTGTCGGTGCTCACCACGACGAGATGGAGATGGAGACCATGCTTGCTCCTATAGTTCAGGCATGTGATGCTATCTCAGGTGCCCGTCCCGGTGCCCGTCGTGAGATTGTGGAGGCATATATCAAGCGCTTGAACGACCTTGAAAATCTTGCTCTCTCTTATCCGGGAGTAATCAAAACCTATGCTATTCAGGCAGGTCGTGAACTGCGCGTGATAGTCGGTGCTGACAAGATGTCGGACAAAGATACAGAACTCTTGAGCTTCGACCTCGCCAAGCGTATTCAGGACGAGATGACCTACCCGGGTCAGGTGAAGATAACGGTTATCCGTGAGACTCGTGCTGTTAATTATGCAAAATAACCAGTATGCAGCAGGCCCCGCCATGAAGCGGGGCTTGCTGTTCCTAAACAATAATCTTTAACCCATATCAAACCTCATTAGCAATAAATGCAATGACCATGAAGACCTTTCTTATCAATGCGGGCATAGTTGTAATGGCTTTGTCTTCTCTGGCTGCTCAGGCCTCCAATTACTCTACTGCTGACAAAAAACGCTGCTTCAGCGAAAACACCGCCGATAAAACCATCACTTTTCTCTATTGCCTTGATAGCGGATTCTGGTCAGGTTCGGTGACTTCATGCTATGTGAGAGGTTCGTTCAACGGCTGGAAATCGGCAGAGACCTGCCGCCTTGCTTACGACAGCGAGTGCAACTGTTGGACTGTGACTCTGCCCTTTGATTATGTCAATCAACCGGGTAATTCGGGTCAGCCTGAGTATAAATTCTATGTTAACGGCAGCTATAAGGATGCTCCTTCGTGGCTCACCGACGGCTACAAGTTCAAGAACGGCTCCAACAACCAGATAGTGGTGTTCTCCTACGAGGACTTTGAGCAGATAAAGAAAAACAGCGAGCAGGCCAACGTAATAAGGTCTTTGTCGTCATTCAATTTTGATTTGGATGAGGACAGGGCTGTTGTTGCCAACTTCCGATGTGTGCCTGGCACTAAGAATCTTTATCGTTCATATCACCCATATAAAGCCACTGACCATAAGAACAACGGAAACAACACTGAGTATGAGCGGTTGCACTACGTGAAGTATCTTGCGGCAGCCAATGGTATAAAGTCCGATATATGCCTATCCGAGAACGAGGAGAAATCATTGACTACCTACACTTGCAATTCTGTCAAGTGCCAGGAGGTAATCCCTGTATATTATACGCGCATTATAGAAGGTAAGAATGTGCTGTATGTGAATGCCGGCAAGGGCACTCCGTCATATAACGAAGTGTACTATAACTCTACTTCTTCTACATTTGGTGCATGGGTCAGAGAGATTGTGGAGTTCATCATCAGTGACTCCCATCCTGCTCCTTTCCAGATTCATTGCCGCCTGGGAACAGACCGCACAGGGGTGTTCTGCGGCGTGTTGGCGGCATTGTGCGGAGCCACATGGGATGAGATAGCAGAGGACTATCAGAGAAGTAACGACATGCAGATACGCGAGTTTAGGGACTATCATTTGCTTGCATACAGTTTCCGCAAAATCTTGGATGTGGAGAATATGAGTGAAGTAGAGGATTTGCACAAGTCAATGAGCGAATACTTTGTCAGTCATGGTTATCTTACCCAAGCACAAATAGATGCTCTGAAGGATAAACTGAACGATGATGTAGAGCGCATGCCTGTGGAGGAAGATATGGCGCTTGGAGTGGATGACCTGTTACTCGGAAAAGCCCGAGTAAGAAAAATACAGACTCCGGAAGGTCTGTTTATTGACAACGGAGTGCATAGCTACACTTTGACAGGCGGAGCGGTAAGATAAAAGGTCTGCTTGTTAGCCGGCAGGGTGCTGTGCTATATACAGAGCAGCGTTTATGCCGTCAAGAGCACTGCTGGTTATTCCTCCTGCATAACCTGCGCCTTCTCCGCAAGGAAATAGTCCTTCTGTCTCCACATGTTGCAGTGTCTCCTTGTCTCTGGGAATACGTACTGCACTGCTGCTGCGGCTTTCCACTCCCAGTATCACTGCATCATTGGTAAGAAAACCGGGGTATTTTCTGGCGAAGTCACGAAAACCTTGTTGCAACCGTTTGCTTATTATATCAGGCAGCCACAGGTCAAGCCGTGAAACGACTATGCCCGGCAGATACGAGCATGGAGGCAGGTCCTTGCTTGGTTTGCCTTCCACAAAGTCGCGCAGTCGCTGTGCCGGAGCCTTGTCGGGTGCTTCTCCGTGCTCTGCTGCCAGTCTCTCTACATACTCTTGAAATCTCAACCCTGCAAGACCGTCGGCATTGACTTGCTTTTCATTGTTGCTTGTTAACTTTTCGCTATCTTCAATATCCTCAGGTCTTATCTCTACCACTATACCGGAGTTGGCGTATGGAGAGTTTCTGTGGCTTGCTGACATGCCGTTAACCACGCAACCGTCTTTGCTGCTTCCTGCCGGCACTATATGTCCTCCGGGACACATGCAGAACGAATATACGCCTCTCCCTTCCACTTGTGTTACTAATGAATAGGATGCATTGCCCAGCAGTCTTATCAAGTCATCCCCGTTTGCGGCTGTCCGGAGTGGTTTGTACATGAGCCTGTTTATCAGTGCCTGCGGATGCTCCACTCGTACTCCCATTGCAAACCCTTTGGTCTCTACTCTCACTCCGCTGTTTGCCAGCATACGGTAGGTGTCGTGAGCCGAATGACCTATAGCCAGTATAACCGCTTCCCCCTTATACTCTGTTCCGTCTTCGCATCTTACTCCTGCAATGCGTCTTCTGCTGCTATCGGCAAACAGAAGCTCTGTCACTTTCTTGCCAAAGTTCACTTCTCCGCCTTTCTCTATAATGGTCTCCCTCATGTTGCGGATGATACCCGGCAGTTTGTCGCTGCCGATATGTGCATGTGCTTCGTAAAGCACATTCTCTATTGCTCCATGATAGTGGAAAAGCTCCATCACACGTTGCATATTGCCGCGTTTCTTGGAGCGGGAGAACAGTTTGCCGTCTGAGAAAGTGCCTGCCCCTCCTTCGCCGAAACAGTAGTTGCTCTCCGTGTTAATTCCTTCATTGCGGTTAAGGATGGCTATATCACGTTTTCTTTCCGATACTTCCTTGCCTCTTTCTAAAATAACAGGTTTGATGCCGTTCTCTAACAGGGTGAGAGCGGCAAATAGTCCTGCAGGACCTGCTCCCACTATCACCACCTGTCGTTTGCTGTGGTGAACATCCTGATAGTGAGGTTTGCCTTCCTCGGGGAGTAGGGGAGTATCCTTGATTACAGGTTCGACTGTCAGCAGCACTTTGATGTTGCGTTGCCTTGCATCCACACTGCGGCGGATGATTCTTACATCCTGTATATCAGCAAAAGGCAGGTGCAAACTGTTTGCCACTGCCTTCTGTATCTGTTTCTCATCCGCCGCTTGTTGCGGAGTCAATATGAGTTGAATCTGTTCCAAAGGTGCTTGTGATTGTCAGTTTTGCTTTACGGCCTCCATTATCTTCTGCTCCAGTTCTTCCGCCAGTTCGGGGTTGTCTTTCAGCAGTTGTTTCACTGCGTCTCTGCCCTGAGCCAGTTTGGTGTCACCGTAACTGAACCATGAGCCTGATTTCTTGATTATGCCGTATTCAACGCCGAGGTCCACAATTTCGCCCACTTTGCTTATGCCTTCACCGAACATGATGTCGAACTCTGCCTTCTTGAACGGGGGAGCCACTTTGTTCTTCACAATCTTTACTCTGGTCTGGTTGCCTATCACCTCGTCGCCGTCCTTGAGTTGTCCTATGCGGCGGATGTCGATACGTACCGAAGCGTAGAATTTGAGGGCATTACCACCGGTTGTAGTCTCGGGATTACCGAACATTATTCCAATCTTCTCGCGCAGCTGGTTGATGAAGATGCATGTGGTGTTGGTCTTGTTGATGGTGGCAGTAAGTTTGCGCAGTGCCTGACTCATGAGTCTTGCCTGCAGACCCACCTTGTTGTCACCCATTTCGCCTTCAAGTTCGGCTTTCGGAGTAAGGGCTGCAACGGAGTCAATGACTATTATGTCGATGGCAGACGAGCGAATCAGTTCGTCAGCAATCTCCAGCGCCTGCTCTCCGCTGTCAGGTTGTGAAATGAGCAGGTTGTCAACGTCCACCCCCAGTTTCTCTGCATAGAAACGGTCGAAAGCATGCTCTGCGTCTATTATGGCAGCTATGCCTCCCTGCTTCTGTGCCTCTGCTATGGCATGAATGGCAAGAGTGGTCTTACCTGATGACTCCGGACCATAAATCTCTATCACTCGCCCGCGGGGATAGCCTCCTACGCCCAGAGCAAGGTTCAGACCCACCGAACCGCTGGGAATAACGGGAATATCTTCTATCTTGTCGTCGCCCAGTTTCATTATAGCGCCTTTGCCGAAGTCTTTGTCAATCTTCGCCATTGCCATCTGTAGGGCTTTCAGTTTGTCTGCTGAAGGTTCTGCCATAATTGTAAAAGAAAGTGTTAAGTAGTTAGTATTTGTAGTTCGCTATTTGTGTGCAAAGATAATGCAACTTTTTCATATCTGCAAACAAAAAATCTTATTCTTCTGCAGTTTTCTTTTGCTGCTGTCGGTATTGCCTGCACCACTGTGTCAGTCCGCATTCCTGACACTTGGGGCGTCGTGCCTGGCAGATATATCTGCCATGTAGCAACAGCCAGTGGTGAGCCTTGGGGATAAGACTATCGGGAATATAACGTACCAGTTGCATTTCCGTCTGATACGGATTCTTGCTGCCGGTGGTCAGTCCTATGCGTTCAGATACGCGGAAGATATGTGTATCAACAGCCATGGTAGGTTGTTGCCATATCACCGCACAAACCACATTGGCGGTTTTTCTGCCTACTCCCGGCAGGGTCTGCAGATCTTCAATATTGTCGGGCACCTTACCCCCGAACACCTCCACCAGCCTTCGTGCGGCACCTGCCAGATGCTCTGCTTTGCTGTTGGGGTAACTTACTGAGTGTATATATCCGAGTATATCCTCTTTGCTCGCCTCAGCCATTGCTTCGGCTGTAGGATATGCTTCAAACAAGGCAGGTGTTACCATATTGACACGCTTGTCTGTGCACTGGGCGGAAAGCATCACAGCAACAAGCAGTTGGAAAGGATTCCGGTAATGAAGTTCGCTCTCGGCAATCTTCATGTTCTCCTCAAACCAGGCTATGCAGCCTTCAAAACGCTGTTTGGTTGTCATCTTGGTTGTCTTTGTAAGTTTTGCTCAGGTAGGCGAGCAAACGGCTTACCTGCTGCTGAATGACGGTTGTGGCAGGAGAGATCTCTTTCTTCTGCATCTTGAGAAGCATGATGTTATAAAGGAAAACGAACATCATGCTTAGGTCGGACTGCAGCGGGTTGTCCGATTTGCTTTTCAAAATGTTGAGTTGCGGCATGAGTTGCATGTATGCAGCCCGGTAGGTTGCCTCGGTGTCAAGCATTTCGAGATGCAGGTCTTCAAGTTCGGAAAGGGCGTTTTTTGCAAGTTGCACATGCCCTGTGTCCATCACTCCCTCTTCCCGCATCATCTGTTGCAGGTCGCTCAGGAACTTGTTCTGCTGCATTGCCTCGTCAGTGCCGAATGCACGCACCACATCCTCCATCTGCCAGAGATAGAGAATGTATTCTGCTATATTGTCTTTTTTATTCTTCATCATCATTTGTTATTCCTTTCTGTCATCCTGAACTTGTTTCAGGATCTCGTTGCCTACTTCAGGTCGCCAGCTTCTCGTTGTCCGCTTCAAATATATGGCAGATTATGATTGCTCAGGAATCTTTTGTATATTGTATGCTTCTGCTACCATCCCAAGCCATTCTTTTGTTATTCCAATATCTTCCGACAGGTCTCTCCATGTCGGGTTCTGAGTGGCAATTAGATTGTTTTTCCACTCGCGATGCCAGTTTTTCAATTGTTTTTCTCTTCTAATTGCAGCCTCAATGTCAGGTAGAAGTTCGTAATATATCAGTCTGTCTGCATTATAGCGTTTTGTAAAGCCATTATTAGCAACTACGATGTGTTCTGCTACTCTTCGTTTCAAATCATTGGTAACTCCAATATAGAGAACCTTTTTCCATTTGTTGGTCATTATGTATATGTATCCACCCTTCGTCATAGCTGATTATGCAGTCTGTTCCCGAGATCCTGAAACAAGTTCAGGATGACGTTTAGTCTTCAATGTCGAAGTCTTCATAGAGTTCGTAGTCATCGGAGAAGAAAGTCTCAATGTCGCGGCGGTCTTTCTTGGTGGGTCTGCCTGTGCCTCGGTCTCTACCCTGCTTGCCTGCAAGACGCGCCATCTCAAGTATCTCTAACTGGTCGGGCGGGGTGATGTCTTGCAAGTAGTCGGGCACCAGTTTGGCGCCGAGACGGTTCTCACTCAGTTGCAGCACTTTGTATGTAAAGGTGACGGGGTTCTTCCTCACAGAGAACACATCACCCGCTTTGAATGTGCGTGCGGGCTTCAGTTGCACTCCGTTCATTGTTACCCTGCCTTTCTTGCAGGCGTCTGCAGCTATACTGCGCGTCTTGTAGATGCGCATGGCAAACAGATATTTATCTACGCGTACTTCACTCATTCTACTGTAAGTCGGTTGTTTATCATTCGTGAGATATATTGTTGAATATAGGCTTTGAGGTAGGTGCCCATATTGTTTGTCTCTGCTTCATATTGAGACAATCCGGGATTGTCTTTCAAGTTGTTCTGAAGCAGAGGATCGTTTCTGAAATTATATATGGCAGAAGTCTGTTGACCGTCGAACTGCAGCAGCAGGCTGTCGGAGAATATCTGGTAAACAGGGTGGTTGTAGTTGATAGCATAAGGCCGCTCCTTGGCTGTTGTCAGAGCGTCCTGCCCGAAAGCGAAATAAGGCTCATCGTAACCAAGGTAAGCCAATACGGAAGGCATAATATCGGTCTGTGAAACAGGTGTGTTGCTGCAACCGGTAAGAGAACTGTCGGGTCTGTAGAAGAAAACAGGTATCTCGAACAGACCTTTGGCATTGGTATATTCTTCGTGAGTGAGTTGATTGGTGTGGTCGGCAGTGAATACGAACAATGTGTTTTCATACCAGGGTTGCTCCCTGGCAGTAAGGAAGAATTGTCGCAAGGCATTGTCGCTGTATCCTACACACTGATGTATGGGTTGTGTGCCTTTTGGAAATACTCCCTCATATCGTGAAGGAACACGGAAAGGATGGTGTGAAGAAGCCGTGAATACTGCTGTGCAGAACGGTTGTTGCATAGTGCTCATTGTTCGTGCATAATATTGCAGGAACTCCTCATCCCATATAGCCCAAGTGCCGTCGAATGCTTCAGGACCGTCATACTCGTCCATGCCGTAGTATGCCTCAAACCCTGCAGAGCGGGCATAGGCCTGAAATCCCATGCTGCCGTTGGGCGCTCCATGGAAGAATGCTGTTGAATAACCTTTCTTTCGAAGACAATCGGCAATGGAGGAGACAGAGTTGGTGGAGTAGGGGGTGACGATATACGGCTCAATCAGCATAGGTATGCTTGACAAGACCGACGGCATGGCATCTATGGATTTTCTGCCGGAGGCAAGACTCAGCCTGTAACTTCTGCTGTATAGCAGCAGCGAGTCGAGGAAGGGAGTGTAACCTGTGTATGTGCCGTTGTCAAGGTCGTGATTGAAATAGCCGATATATTCTTTCGAGAAACTTTCAAGAATGAAGATGACTACATTCAGTCGGGAGTTCTTATCGCGGCAGAGCCGCGAACAATCGGTATAGCCGTGGAGAGTTGAATGTTTGGAGACGTCATCCGGCTTGGAGTCGTTCGTTGAATATCCGTGAACCGGCGTGAAGATATGTTCGAGTTCTTCGTCGCTGAAATAACGGGGATTGACATAAGTCTCGTTTTCAAGCGATTTCATCAGAGAAAACGGAGTGTTAAGGATAATGGCTGTCTCGTTTGGTTGATCGGCATACTGCATGGCATTGCTGATAGTGATAGGGCGGGTGTATTTGCCGAATCCTCCTCTAATGCCGATGACGATGAAATAAACGCTTAGCACAAAGACAGCCGTCTCGCGTACGTAATAAAGCCATGCGGGCTGACTTTTGTATGTTTCCGTGTTTTTGCGGGCGAGGAGGACGAGAAGCAGAACAACGGCAATAGCAAACAGACTCACATACCAGTATTGCACAATGCTTTGCAATATGATACTGATGATATTGCCCTCATTCTGAAACTCGGTGAAAATACGGCAAGTGGTCCGTCGGTCGGTGAAACGGAAATACACCATGTCAGCGCAGTTGACGAGAATGCCGATGATGTTTGGAATGAGATAGCACCAATATGCTATATTCCTGTATATCGCGTTGCTTCGAACTTGAAGCGGCAGCAACATCAATACCAGATATAGAGAGTTGAGATACAGCAATGCGGTAAGGTCGAAACGTATGCCGCCTGCCATTATCTCCACCAAATGTGAGAAACTTATTTCGTGAAAGAGATCTCTGGTAATAAGATAGAAGAACAGTCGTGACAGACTATACAGAAACATTACAATCAGCAGATTGAACATTGCGACAATCCACGGGTGTCTCCATATCTTACGCAGCAGATTCATCATCGTTTGTTGAACTGGTTCATAGTGCGGTCGAGCCCCTGCAGACAGAATGAAGAGATAATATCATCGCACTTCTTGAGCAGGTCAGGCAGCTGTTTCTCCTCGTCCTCGGTCAGATTGCCAAGCACATAGGATATTTGCGCTCCGTGCGTGAACTCTGCCCCTATACCGAAGCGCAGACGGGCATACTGCTGCGTCATGAGGCAGTCTTGTATGTTGCGTAGTCCGTTGTGTCCGCCCTCGCTTCCTTTGCCCCTGAGACGCAGAGTGCCGAAGGGCAGGGCTATGTCGTCAACCAGCACAAGCAGGTTGCTTACATCGATATTCTCTTTCTGGAGCCAGTAGCGTACCGCAGTACCCGAGAGATTCATATAGGTGGAGGGTTTGAGCAGTACCAGTTCGGCATTCTTCACCCGGCACCGTGCAGTGAATCCGTAACGCCCGTCTTTGAAAACGGCGTTATGTTCGGCAGCAAAACTGTCGATAATGCGGAATCCTATATTGTGGCGTGTGTTCTGATACTCATCGCCGATGTTACCCAGACCTGCTATAAGAAATTTCATGGGTGAGTGTTGCTTGTTTTGTGTGGCTTTGACCCACAGATTCAACAGATATTCAAAGATTGACACGGAAAATATAGATGTATAAGGTCGTGATATGAAAGAAAAAGAGGAACGGAAGCGCGTGGCACTCCACATTCCTCATTGCTTGCTATGCAGAATGGTTAGTATTATTCTGCAGCAGCCTGTGCACTCTGACGTGTAGCCTTAACCTGGGCGACAATCTGAGTCTTGACATTCACTATCTCAATGTTGTCGTACTTGAGGTCAGCCACCTGGAGCTTCTTGCCCAGTCCGAGACTGGTAACGTCGATGACGATACGGTCCGGCAGATAGGTGTAGATAGCTTTCACTTTCAGTTTGCGGGTCACGAGCTGGAGCTTGCCACCGGCTTTCACACCTTCGGCGTGTCCTTCCAGTTGTACGGGAATCTCAACTGTAACAGGCTTCTCTTCTGTTACCTGAAGGAAATCTATGTGCAGAAGATTCTCGGTTACAGGGTGGAACTGGAGTTCTTTAACCACTGCTTTGCACTCTTTGCCCTCAATGTTGAGGTTCACAATCTGTGTGTCGGGAGTGTAGATGAGTTTGCGCACGTCGTTCACGTTGACTGTGAATGTGACGTTCTGTCCGTTACCATAGAGGTTGCAGGGAACGAGTTCCTGCTTGCGGAGGCATTTGGCTGCCTTTTTGCCGTAGTCCTGACGGAGAGTTCCGGCGAGATTGAATTCTTTCATTGTTTTGTTTGTGTTACTTTATTCAGGCGTTTTTGATAGTGTGTCGCCTTACTTGTCATCACACCTTGGAACTATTTGACGCTACGCTATTAGATATTTTAGACCAGTAATCTTCAAATAGGTCGTAGACCGCTCAAATTTTCAAATAAAGAGTGGGCATGACCCACTTCTTTTGTTGTCCAACCCGGAATCGAACCAGGATTTTCAGAACCAAAATCTGACGTAATAGCCTTTATACCATTGGACAATACCGCTTTTCAAAAGCGGGTGCAAAGGTAATGCAACTTTTTGACATACGCAAATGTTTTTTGCATTTTTCTCTATTTTGTCTCACAGGACTCACAAAATAGCGTCTTGCGTACTATTTGCGCCTCTTCTCTATTACTCCCTCTTCACGTGTTTGTATTTGAAGAATATCGCAAACATTATTGCTACTACCAGTGCGTAGCCGGCGAATACAAACCACACTGTCTCCCAACCGTGAGAATATTCGGGTTTCGAAAGCAGGTATGCGCCTTGCCACGAGCAGAAGTGGGAGACTATCTTGCCCGCTACCCAGGTGCCTACCGAGGCGCCTATGCCGTTGGTCATCAGCATGAACAAGCCCTGTGCGCTTCCTCGCATTGCTGCCGGAGCCTCCTGCTCTACAAACAAGGCTCCCGATACGTTGAAGAAGTCAAATGCAACACCGTAAACTATGCAACTCATGAACAGGCATATTATGCCGCCTATGTTCTCAGTCGTGCCTATTCCGAAGAAGCCGAAACGGAGCACCCAGGCTGTCATTGCCATCAGCATCACGTTCTTGATGCCGAACTTCTTCAGGCACACCGGAATAAGCAGTATGCACAATGCCTCGCATATCTGAGATACGGAGATAAGCAGAGTGGGGTTCTGTGCAAACCAGCTCTTCGAGGCGGCGGCGAAACTGTTTATATAAGGAGTGGCATAACCGTTGGTTATCTGCAGACTTACACCAAGCAGCATCGAGAATACAAAGAACAAAGCCATCTTCTTCTGCTTGAACAGCACGAACGCATCCAGTCCGAGGCGCTGCACAAGTGTCTTCTCCTCGCCTTCTGTCTTCTCTATCGGGCATTGAGGCAGCGTGAGGCAATATACGAACAGCAGTAATGACAGCGCACCGCTTATCACAAGTTGCATGTAAGTGAACTGGGCGGCTTCGCTAAGACCTATATGCACGAAGTTCACAAACCACATCGCTGCTATGAATCCTACTGTGCCGAACACGCGTATCGGAGGAAAGTCTTTCACTGTGTCATAGCCGTTACGCTTCAGCAGGTCGAAGGCTACCGTGTTGGCTATTGCTATTGTCGGCATGAAGAAGGCTACCGAGAAGCAGTATGGTACAAACACCGACCAGATGCTTATCACGCCTTCACCTGCTGCATACAAGCCTGCACCTTTCCAGCCAAAATATGCGGCAAGCAGCATAAATGCACCCGCAAGCAGATGACTCAGACCCAACAGACGCTGGGGCTGGATAAACTTGTCTGCTATCGCGCCCATTATCGCCGGCATGAAGATGCTTACCACACCCTGCGCTATGTAAAACCACGAGATGTACTCGCCCAATCCTATCTTGCCGAGGAAATTGCCTATACATACAAGATACGAACCCCATACGGCAAACTCAAGGAAATTCATTACGATAAGCCGCAACTTCAGTTGCTGGGCATTACCTCCTTTTTTCAGTTCTGTCATGATATTTTTGTTTTGGTTGATATGCTTTTGTCCTTTCAGATGATATGCTTTTGTTCTTTCAACTGATATGCTTTTGTCCTTTCGGTCTGCAAAGATAGTGTTTTTGTGCCAATTGTGCAAACTTGACAAATAATTTGTAGATTCGCAAAAAAATACATACCTTTGCACCCGACAATCAAACAACGTCAAACAACCATCAATCCGTCAGCTGACGGACAAACAACCGTCAAACCACCGTCAATCCGTCAGCTGACGGACAAACAACTGTCAAACAACTGTCAAACCACTGTCAAACCACTGTCAAACCACTGTCAAACAACCATCAAACAATATAATTATGAGCATGAACAACACACCTACCCCTCACATCGGGGCAAAATACGGCGAAATTGCCAAAACTATGATTATGGCGGGTGACCCGCTGCGTGCCCGCCTTATGGCTGAACTCTTCCTTGAGAACCCCGTGCAAGTGAACAATGTGCGCGGAATGTTGGCATTCACAGGCACTTACAAGGGCAAACCTGTTACCGTTATGGGACACGGAATGGGTATTCCGTCTATTGGTATCTATACCTACGAACTCTACAATTTCTACGATGTTGACACTATCATCCGCGTCGGCTCTTGCGGAGCACGCCAGACCTATGTGCATCTCGGCGACATAGTGATTGCACAGGGCAGTTGCCACGACAGCAACTATGGCCAGCAGTTCGACCTCCCCGGTCATTATGCTCCTATTGCTGACTTCGAACTCTGCCGAAAGGCTGTGGAGACTTGCGAGCGGCTCGGATACAAGTATCATGTGGGCAATGTCTTCTCTGCCGATGTCTTCTACTCCGAGGACCCGAGAAAAGCCAACTGGACCAAGATGGGTGTCCTCGCCGACGAGATGGAGGCTCCCGCTCTCTATATGAATGCTGCCCGCGCAGGCAAGAAAGCTCTCTGCATCTGCACCGTCAGCGACCATATCCTTACCGGAGAGGCGACTACTGCCGAAGAGCGCCAGAACACCTTCACCAAGATGATGGAGGTCGCTTTCTCACTCGTCTGATTACTGTTAATATCCTGTTCTGTCATACCCTGTTCAGTCTTGCCATCTTCAGTCATACTCTGTTCAGCCTGATGACCGATAGGACTTTCTACCCTTGTTTTAGGGCGTAGGCGTCCCGCCTGCATCATTTTGGATTCCGCCTGCATCCTACTATAAGTTATATGCACAGGCAGCCTTGCAGAATCTTATCCTCTGCAAGGCTGTCTCTTTTTTTGTTACGTACCCGTTGCAGCCATTTTCGTAAAAACGAGAGCAAGGCGAAATAATGCTTGCATATGCATTTCGTAGAAGTCGAGTTTGGCAGTATGAGCAATGTGAATGTTGAAAATTACGTAAAAAAGACGTAAAAAAGACGTAAAAAGGACGTAAAAAAGACGTAAACGAGACGTAAACGAGACGTAATAAGATTATCACTCCGTCCTTACTTTCCCTCGCCTCGTGCCTCCACTTGCGTATTCCGAAAAATTGCACTACTTTTGCACTCTCTAACAACATTACATATAATTAACCGTTTTTCACTGCTTGGCATGACATTTCAGGAGGAAATATTGCGGAGGCGCACTTTCGCCATCATCTCACACCCCGATGCGGGTAAAACCACTCTCACCGAGAAACTTCTTCTCTACGGCGGAGCCATTCACGTGGCAGGAGCCGTCAAGTCCAACAAAATACGCAAAACCGCTACATCCGACTGGATGGAGATTGAAAAACAGCGTGGCATCTCTGTCGCCACTTCTGTTATGGGCTTCGAGTATAACGACTATAAAATCAATATCCTCGATACTCCCGGTCACCAGGACTTTGCCGAAGACACCTTCCGCACTCTTACTGCTGTTGACTCCGTCATCATTGTCATCGACGCTGCCAAAGGCGTGGAGACCCAGACACGCCGCCTCATGCAGGTGTGCCGCATGCGGAAAACTCCCGTCATGGTCTTCGTAAACAAAATGGACCGTGAAGGCAAGGACCCCTTCGACCTACTCGACGAGATTGAAGCAGAACTCGGAATACACGTTACCCCTCTCTCGTGGCCTATCAATTCAGGTCAGCGCTTCAAAGGTGTGTACAACATCTTTCAGCATACTCTCGACCTCTATACTCCTGACAAGACTCACGTTACCGAGTCCATTCGTTACGACGATGTCAACAACCCCGAAATCGACAGTCTTGTCGGTGGACAAGATGCTGACAAACTACGTCAGGACCTCGAACTCATCACCGAGGTCTATCCTGAGTTCACAGTCAGCAACACCGCAGGCTACCTCAGCGGTGACCTCGCACCCGTCTTCTTCGGCTCTGCTCTCAACACCTTCGGAGTGAAAGAACTCCTCGAGTGCTTCGTGCAGATTGCACCCTCACCGCGCCCTGTCTCTACCGAAGAACGGGAGGTAAAACCCGAAGAACAGCAGTTTACGGGTTTCGTTTTCAAGATTCACGCCAACATGGACCCCAACCACCGCTCCTGTATCGCCTTCGTCAAGATTTGCTCCGGCAAGTTCGAGAGAAACGTCTATTATCAGCATGTCCGGCTTAACCAGAAGATGCGCTTCTCGGCTCCTACTGCCTTCATGGCGCAGAAGAAAGAGACGGTTGATGAAGCCTATGCAGGCGACATCATAGGTCTGCCTGACACCGGCAACTTCAAGATTGGAGACACTCTTACTTCTGGAGAGATTCTTCATTTCAAAGGTCTGCCATCCTTCTCGCCCGAGATGTTCAAATACATCGAGAACGCCGACCCAATGAAGCAGAAACAGCTCGACAAGGGTGTCAACCAGCTCATGGACGAAGGTGTGGCGCAGTTGTTCGTCAATCAGGCTACCGGCAGAAAAATCATCGGCACTGTCGGGCAACTCCAGTTCGAGGTTATTCAGTATCGTCTTGAGCACGAGTACAATGCACGTTGCAAATGGGAACCTCTGCAGATGTACAAAGCATGCTGGATTGAGCCTGACCCTGATGCACCCGCAGAGGCGGCTGAGGAACTACGCCTGTTCAAGCAGCGCAAATCGCAGTATCTGGCTTTCGACAAAGAAGGACGCGATGTCTTCCTCGCCGACTCCGCCTACCTGCTGCAGATGGCGCAGAACGACTACAAGCATATCCGCTTCCACTTCACAAGCGAATTCTGACACTCCGCCTTCACTTTCTTTTACAACAAATACCTGCGTTCTGCTTGGTTTGATTTGTGTATTAGCCAAATAATACACAAATTTATTTTTATATTTCCTGAAAATGTATTATCTTTGCAGCGTCATTTCTTAATACTAACCAAATTAAACTCTGTCAAATGAAACATTTTATTCCTTTTGTTTGTATTGTAGCCGTACTATTCGCTGCATGCAAGAACGGCGAACCCGAGCTTAAACTCAAGGTTGAACCATCTGTTATCACCTGCCCTGATACAGGCGGTGACTACGAAGTAGAACTCACATCTGCCAATGCTTGGACTGCCGATGTTTCCGAGTCGTGGATAAAACTTACTCCCGCATCGGGCGAAGCAGGCACATCAACAGTACGTATTAAAATCTCAGCCAACAAAGAGAGTGCTGAGAGCACAGGCAAGATAACGTTCACTGACGGTGCGAACACCACCGAACTGCCTGTCACCCGTGCCGCCAAAGCCCCTGCACAACTGAGTGTGGTGTCCGAGACAGAGATAAACGCTCCTCGTGACGGCGGCGAATATACCATTCAGGTGGAGAGCAATATCCGTTGGTCGGCATCAAGCAATGTAAGTTGGGCACAAGTGAGCAAAGGCGTGAGTCAGAACAATGACAATGTAACTATCATTGTTTCACCTGCCACTACTCCCGAAGAGACAGTGGCAACTATCACCGTTGCTCCATACGGCGAAGGTAAGGAGGCAGGCGAGCAGACGGTTACCATTACCCGCGGCGGCTCTGATGCCACCTCAATGTCGGTTGACCCTGCAAAGATAGACGCTTCATCCGATGGCGGCAACTACACCGTGAACGTGTCAACCACAGCCAAGTGGCGGGCATGGACTACTTGGGACGTGGATTGGTTCAAACTGAGCAACACCGAAGGCGAAGGTGACGGCACATTTGGTGTAACCATAGACCCTGCCACCTCAACCGGTGATATGACGGGAATAATCACCATAGAGGAGGTTCGCACAGACAACTACAAGCCTGTGGTATCGCAGGTAACTGTTACCCGCAAGGGTAAGGCGGCAGCCTCGCTCTCGGTAACTCCTACAAAGACTGATGCTCCTGCCGCAGGAGGAGAATTCCCTGTTACCATAAAGAGCAACTATCCGTGGACTGCAAGTGTTGTAGGTGCCAAATACTTCTCAATCTCCATCAACAAGGGCGACGGCGATGCCACTATGATAGTCACCGTCAAACCTACAACCGAGGAGCAGGAGGCAACAGGCTCTGTCACTATCACCAGCAGTTTTGGCGGTGAGCAGGCACGTATCAATATACGCCGTGCAGCTATGGTTCCTCAACTCAGGATATATCCTGTCTTGATTTCCTCTACTGCCGATGGCGGTGAGTACACCCTCAATCTGACCGCCAACTGCGCTTGGAAAGGCACCAGCTCTGACACCAAAGTAGCCAGTTTCTATCCACAGTCCGGCACAGGCTCTGCTTCTATCTCCGTCATTGTAGCGCCTACAGCGTTAGAAACATCCTCCTATGCTACGCTCACCTTCACCACCGATGTCGGCTCCGTCACGGAAACGGTAGAGGTCAGACGAGGGAAAGTGCAGCAGACCCAATTGGCTAAGAGATTGTTCTCTATTGCAGACGGGAAAAAGGTATATATCTCACCCGGCAACCTGCAATACGACCAATCTACAGGCAAGTGGAGTTTTGCCGAATACCAATATGAGTGCATAGGCTTGAGAGCAAGAGTCCGTGATTTGTTTGTATGGGGAGCAGGTGATGACCCGACATCTGAAATGGGAAATATTCTCAAAAACAATGATAATTTTGGAATGAATGCTATTTATTATCAAGATAATGTTTATAAGCCGAACTCATGGCGATTGCCGACCAGGCGGGACTTGTGGTATCTTATGGGTTTGCGCTCTAATGGAATTAGACTGAGGGGATGTGCCACTGTAAACAACATACATGGGCTTGTGCTTTTTCCGGATGAGTGTTGGACATCGAATGGTTTGAATCTGCCTGATGGTTTGACATTCAAGTCCAATACAAGGAAGTATAGTGCTAATATTTATTCTGTAGATGATTGGCGGAAGTTAGAGTCGATTGGCGCAATATTCCTCCCCGCTTCCGGATATATGTACAACTCGGCATTATGTGAATTTGGTACATCCGGCTATTATTGGTCGTCAACCACAGAAGAAGAAAAAGTCGGTTTCTCAGAATGGGAAATCTATCCTGTATATTTTATGTTCTCAGAGGAAAAGTGGGGTGACGAAATTAAAAAAGAACGTATAACCGATGCTTACTCCGTCCGTTTGATACAGGATGCAAACTGATTCTGATTAAAGACTGTAACTATAATGGCATATTAACCACTAAAACATAAACAAATATGAAGAAAACTTTATTATTCCTGCTTGCAGTTGTATTATTCGCTGCATGCAACAACCCAAGTGAAGAAGCACTCGCGCTTAAAGTGAGTGTAGAAGAGATTGTCTGCCCGGATACAGGCGGCGACTATGAGATTGAAGTGACAGCAGTGAACGACTGGACTGCTACTGTTAAAGACACGTGGATCAAACTCACTCCTACGTCAGGCAGTGCAGGCAAGACCACAGTACGTATGAAGATTGCAGTGAACAAAGAGTCTGCAAAGACTAAGTCAACTGTTACTTTTACCGATGGTAATAACGAAGCGTATATACTTGTGTATCGTGCTGCGAAAGCATCTGCCTACTTGAGTGTGGTGTCTGAAACAGAGATAAACGCTCCGAAGGATGGAGGCGAATATACAATACAAGTGGAGAGCAATATCCGTTGGTCGGCATCGAGCAATGTTAGTTGGGCGAAAGTAGGCAAAGGCGTGAGTCAGAACAATGATAACGTGACCGTCACCGTGTCTGCAGCCACTGCCCCCGAGGAGACCACAGCCATTATTACCATTGCTCCTTACGGCGAAGGTAAAGATGCGGGCGAGCAGACTGTTACTATTACCCGCGGCGGCACAGACGCAACCTCCATGTTGGTCGACCCGACAAAGATAGACGCTTCCTCAGATGGCGGCAACTACACCGTGAACGTGTCAACCACAGCCAAGTGGAGTGCATGGACCACTTGGGACGTGGACTGGTTCAAACTCAGCAACACCGAAGGCGAAGGTGACGGCACATTCGGTGTAACAATCGACCCTGCTACTTCCGTTGGTGACCTGACGGGAATAATCACCATAGAGGAGGTTCGCACAGATAGTTACAAACCTGTAGTGACACAGGTCACTGTTACCCGCAAAGGCAAGGCGGCAGCCTCGCTCTCGGTAACTCCTATGAAGATTGATGCTCCTTCCGAAGGAGGCGAATTCCCTATTACTATTAAGAGCAACTACCCGTGGACAGCAAGCGTCATAGGCGCCAAGTACTTCTCCACCTCAATCAGCAGTGGTGATGGCGATGCCACGATGATTATTTCCGTCAAGCCTGATTCTGAAGGTAAAGAGGTAACCGGCTCTGTCACTATCACCAGCAGTTTTGGTGGCGAAGAGGCAAGGATAAACATACGGCGCGAAGGGGTAGTATTCTCGTTGGACAAGAATGAAATAGAAGAGGCATATAATTTCTATGGTGATAGGTCCACCACTATAAAAGTGACAAGCAATACGGATTGGATGGTATCTTCATCGAACGAGAAAGTGGCAATAGTTGACAAGACATCAGGTAGTGGGAACGGCTCTTTTTCTATTAGGGTTCTTCCTACCACCGATTTAACTGATGCCACAGCCCGAATCACTGTTTCCTCAAAAGACGGTCGCTTTTCTGAATATGTTGACGTCACTCGTACGGGACTGCCTGCAACAGCATTCAAGCCCCATAGTTTCTCTGTCAGCAAAAGCAAGAAAGTGCAGTTTAGTCCGGGCAACTTGCAGTATAATGCGTTTACCAAAACATGGCGTTTTGCTCCCCGCCAATTTATCTTTGTAGGATATAATGCTGAAGACCAAGATCATGTTGGTGCCCTTTATTATAATGGTGATGTATATGATGAGAAGGGGAGAAAGTGTAGTAATACCGATATATCAGAAACTTACAATGGTTGGGTTGACCTCTTCGGCTGGGGTACAGGTGCCAGACCTACAAAAACAAGTCAGGATCACCTCGACTATAAGACCTTTATTGACTGGAGCGGAAATAAAATAAGTTTCGCCATCAGTTCCACTCAGAATATAACGTACGAGGCTAACACATTCCGTACGCTTACTTCCGACGAGTGGAGATATCTGTTGGATGGGAGAAAAGATGCTGACAAATTATATGGTTTTGGTTGTATCGGCGAGGTAACAGGTATGATTATTCTGCCTGACGGCTGTTCATTAAAATTCACGCCAGGATACGATAATACAAAAGGAAGTAATTACTCTCGTAATTCATTCTCGTTTAGGACAATTGAGAATTGGAATGCTTGGGAGGCGGCAGGTGCTGTATTCTTGCCTGCTGCAGGCTATCGTAAGGGCACTGATGTTCAAGGAGTGTATGTTCTTTATGATAATGATGAGGGTTACTACTGGTCATCAACAGCAGAATCGTCTTGGGGAGCGTACAGTGTGGCTTTTAACGGGTATGGAATTATGGCGCTGAA
>JAFVBR010000034.1 GCA_017479885.1 Paludibacteraceae bacterium
ACGGTGGTTTGACAGTTGTTTGACGGTTGTTTGACGGTGGTTTGTCCGTCAGCTGACGGATAGCCACTTTCTGACATTCTGAAATTCTGACACATAAAACAATGCTCTACATTGTTACATTGTTACATTGTTTCACATAGAATAATCGCATGCATACTCGCGTATGCATGTGATTAGCGAATAGTTAATAGTGAATAGTGAATAGTTAATAGTTAATAGCGAATATTTAATAGTTAATAACGAATAGTGAATAACATTAGAGCCGCATGGCAAGCGAAAAGGCGGAGCGAAGCCTTTTGCGGTTTCTGCGAAGCGAAGCCTTTTCGCTAAAAGAGGGGAGGAATATTTTCTGCTGTCACACGGAGCGGCCACGCGCAAGACAGGGCAAAACCGCCGCCCCCCGACAAAATTTCAATATATCCAAGCAGAGTTGTGATAATTGTGTGTTGTCGTTGTTGTTGAGGTTAAGGTCAGCTAATTGTGCTCGTATATGGTCCGGCATTTGGTTATTGATTCTTTTGATGACGCGTTGTGGAGTGGTATGGTCACGAATGACGGTACGTTGAATTCTTGTTTGCAGTGGTGCTGCGATATTGATGACGGCTTTGCATATTTGGTTGATTCCGCTTTCGAAGATGATAGCGGATTCGACGAAAGCGATGTCGTGTTGCTTTTGTGACCAGAGTTTGATATCTTCGATGACGGCTGGGTGTACGACAGCGTTAAGTTTTAGCAGCAGTTGTGTATTATTGAAGACGAGTTTAGCGACTTTTTGTTTGTCGAAAGTGTTGTTGATATAGATATCTTTTCCGAAGAGCAGTTCTATTTGTTTTCTGACCTTGTCGTTGTGGTTGATGATACGTTGTGCCTCGCAGTCTGTGTAATAGACATTGTATCCGAGTTGCTGCAGCGCGTGTGCGACAGTTGATTTGCCGCTACCGATACCACCTGTTATTCCGAACAATTGCATACGAGGAGAATGGATTTAGAGATTTGAAAGTGTGTTGTTTGCCGTCTATTTGTTGATTAGCGTTATATATATTTAGAATTGGAAATAGATGAAAGCCTGCAGGTCAGCGGTGATGAACTGATAGACGAAGACGACGGTGATGATGACGATAATTGCGATGAGCCAGAGAGGCAGCATAGCGAAGTTGAGTCTGTACCATTGTTTGAACTTATCGGGTAGCCAGTGAATGATCATCCCGATGAAGAAGAGGATGAAGACCTTGTCGTATTGAATGAGTACTTGTGGGATGATGTTAGTATTCCAAGTGCTTCCTATCTGTTGAACCATCTGTTTGGCAGTCTCCCATGCCTCATGGTTGGCGGTAGCGGGGTCGAGATTGCTTCCGGAGCGGAAGAAAAGTCGTGTGAAAGTGATGAAAGTGAATGTTTGCAGAACAGCCCACGCGTTAGCGAGTTTGGTAGTGAGTTCAGTGAGATATTTTTTGCGTGTGATGATAGCGATTGTGTATGATTTTTGTGCGATGAACCAGATGTATCTGATAAGGGTTCCGCACCATATAACACCTGCCCAGACAGCGAAGAGATTGGCGACGGGTATGGGGTAGAAGTGTCTGAGGGTGTAGAGAGCGGCAGTGATGAGAGTGAGCAGGATAATGCGCCAATGCCAGTTGAGGTCTTTCCAGAGTTTGTAAACAATCATTCCGATGCCGTTGAGTCCTCCCCAGATCATGAAGTTCCAGCTGGCGCCGTGCCAGAGTCCTCCGAGCAGCATAGTGATGAAAGAGTTGAGGTTGGCATAGATTTTTTTTCTTCTTTGTGGCATCAGAATAGCGACTAAAGCGACTGCGCAACCGACAGCTGCGATGATAGCAGTTGCGAGCCACGAGCCGGTGAGAATAAGTGCGATAGCCGCAATGGTAATGATCCAGAAGTATGTCCCGAAAGTAGCGTTTCTGTTACCTCCGAGAGGTATATAGAGGTAAGTTTTGAGCCATTTAGAGAGCGACATGTGCCATCTTCTCCAGAACTCCTGCGGGTTGAGTGCTTTGTAAGGCGAGTTGAAGTTTTTAGGTAGATAGAATCCCATGAGCATAGCGACTCCGATAGCGATGTCGGTATATCCTGAGAAGTCGGCATAAACCTGCAGCGAGTAGAGGAAGAGTGCAGCGATGTTTTCGAACCCGGAGAAGAGCAGGGGGTTGTCGAAGACCCGGTCGATAAAGTTGACGGCGAGATAGTCGGAGAATACAATTTTCTTAATGAGTCCGTTTAGAATCCAGAAGACGGCGATACCGAACTGTCGTTTGGAGAGGTGAAAAGGTTTGTATAGTTGTGGAATGAACTCAGCAGCTCTGACGATAGGTCCAGCGACGAGTTGCGGGAAGAAACTGACGTAGAATCCGAAGTCGAGGAGATTGCCGACGGTACGTATTCTGCGTTGGTAGACGTCGGCGGTGTAGCTGATAACCTGAAAGATATAGAAAGAGATGCCTACGGGTAGCACAATCTTGTCGACGTTGAAAGGTCCGGAGTCGGTGAATCCGTTTCCGATGAATGAGAAGACGTCGAAGACCTGCATGTCAGTGCCCAGCAGGTCGTTAACCATATTGGTGAAGAAATATGCGTATTTGAAGTAAGCCAGTAGTCCGAGGTCAATGACAACGCTGATTATGAGCCACGCTTTTGCTCTGCGGTCATGTTGTCGGTCTCTATTCTTCTCTATTCGTTTGGCGATGAGCCAGTCTGAAAGTGTGACAAAGAGTAGGATAAGCAGTGCGAGTCCGCTTGTTTTGTAGTAGAAGAAGAGAGAGACAAAGAAGAGGAATGCGTTACGGAGGAGTCGTTTGGACTGCAGTAGTGCGAAGAGAGCGTAAACAACGGCAAAGAACGCCCAGAAGTAGAATTGTGTGAACAGCAGGGGGCTGTTTGGGTCGAAAGAGAATATATGTTGTAGGAATTGTGTCACTTTGTGTAACTGTTGGAGTCGATAGAGAGCGTGTTTACCTGGGGTTGTGCTTTAGGAATAGGTGCAAATTCCCGCTGTCTCCATTTATAGTAATCGTATCCTGTCATGAGAGCATTGCTGAGCATGTTTCCGACCTCAGTTGCTCCTTTTCGTGTGAAATGTATGTAGTCGCTTCCGGCGAGTCCGCTTCTGACCCATTGTGCCATAGCTCCTTTTCCTCCCATAGCTTTGAACAGACTCCAGTAGGCAGCTCCGGCGTCGGTAACCTCCTTCATAAGAGCGTTATCGACATCTTCGAGCCATGTGTAAGTTTGCATTTTGCCCTGAATACGTGTGGTCATGTCGCTTGGTCCGATGAAGAGTATTTGTGCATTGGGAGCCTGTCGTTGCATATATCTGACTTGTTCGCCGATAGTGGCGGCATAGTTGTCGATGGCTTTTTGTGTTTTGAGGTACGGCATGCTGTTGCCCCCGAACTGCATAATGATGAGTCTGGTGTTGGTGTATGCGAAATATGCTTTGAGTTGCTGTGAGTCAATGCCGGAGAAGATAGTGCCTGAGCATCCTCTCATAGGCATATTGTCGATGTTGACTCCGGTTTTGCCGGTCATCATTACTCCATACACATCTCCGGCTCCGGCAAGAGAGAGGTTGACGGTAGTGGTGCTGTCTTGCAACTGAAACTCGGTAAACTGCAAGTTGCTGCCGTCTGAGTTGATAGTTTGACGTTTTCCTTTCAGACCGGCAGTTATAGTGTTTTGCGGTGCAGTGATGAGCGTGAGTGTGTTGAAGTAGTGTGCACTATAGAATCCTGTGACCTTTGTTCGCGGCACGATGCTCAGATTGATGTTGGAATTGATGACGGCGAGTTGCCCCATGGGTCCGTATCGTCTGCTGCCTTTTCTTCGGAAGGAACTGAGCCAGAAGACGCTGTATCTCGTTGGTTCATAGGAGCAGCTTTGTCCGATGGTCTGGCTTTGCACGCTTTGGTAGAGCGGCACTATTCCGACCCCCTGCCCTCCGAATTGCTCTTGCAGTCGTCGTCGCAGCATATTGCTTATGCGGTCTTCTTCGATTTGTGAGTCGCCGTAGTGTACAATGCGTACCAATGTGGAGTCGGCACCGTCAAGAGCTTCAAAAAGAGGGTCTAAATAGTGGTAAGCCGAGTCGTCGGCAGGAAAATGTATAGCAGCCTCGTTCTCCCGGAAGAAATTGATGAACCCTTCTTCCTGCTCCTGCCGCATCTGCATTGCTCTGATGGCAAGCAGTTCTTCGGGGGTCAGTTCGGGTTGTTCCGGAACTTGTTCCTCACTGGTGAACTCGCTGAGGGAGGGGAAATTGAGTGTTATTTCTCCTGCTGTTATTCCTTCTTCGGGGAAGAGGGCTGCGATGGCGGCCAGACATGCTATGATGCTGAAAATAAATATCGCTACTTTATATGCTTTCATGTTTTACATTGTTCGCTGTTAAGTGTTTGCAGTTCTGTTGTGCGCTATTTTTTCCAGAGCGCAGGTGAGAAGAGAAGCAGTACGGTGAAAATCTCGAGACGGCCTATAAGCATCACCGCCGCCATAATCCATTTGCCAATTGTTGGGAATGAGGCATAGGTGCCGGCGGGTCCGTACTGCCCTATGCCCGGTCCGACGTTTCCGATGGCGCTGACGGTGGCTCCTATACTTTCGTCGAAATTGACTCCGAGAGCGCAGAAAGCAAGCACAGAAGCAATGATTACAAATATGTAGAACGTGAGAAAAGCCATCACGTTGTTGGTAGTCTGTTGTGATATTGGTTTGCCGTTCATTTTGGCGGGAATAATGGCGTTCGGGTGAATGCGTCGTTTGAACTCAGCGAAGCCGTTTTTGGTGAAGATGGCAAGCCTTATCCACTTTATTCCTCCCGAAGTGCTGCCGGCACAAGCCCCTGTAAACATGAGGAAGAACACCACCACCCACAGAAGCGGATACCACCGTGTATAGTCAGCAACTGCGTATCCGGTAGATGTCATGGTGGTAATAGTGGTGAACAGACTTGTTCTGAAAGCTTCTTCTCCTCCCGACCAGGTCCAATTGCCGGATTGAATAAGGAGTCCGAAGGTCAGAATGACCGTAGCCAGTACCACAGCCAGTGTGTACCAGTGCGTTTCTTCGTCATGCAACAGTTTCTGCGGTTTGCGGAGAATGATGTAGTATAGTAGTGCGAAGTTGATACCCGAGATAAACATAAAGAAGCAGATGGTGTATTGTATGGCGGGGCTGGCATAGTATGCAATGGAGAGGTTCTTGGTGGAGTAGCCTCCGGTTGAGATGGTTGAGAATGAGTGGCAAACCGAGTCGAACAAATCCATGCCGAACAACCAAAGCATGAGAGTCTCCGCCAGTGTGAGCACGATGTACAGTCCCCACATACGCTTGGCAGTGTCTGCAATTCTTGGCGATAGTTTCTCGTAGCTCAGTCCTGTTACCTCTGCAGCATATAGCTGCATACCTCCCAGTCCGAACATAGGCAATATGGCAAGACTGAGGACAATGATTCCCATGCCTCCGAGCCATTGTGTGAGGTTGCGCCAGATAAGGCAACCGTGTGTGAGACTCTCGATGTCATTGAGTATGGTAGCCCCGGTAGTGGTGAACCCTGAGATAGTTTCGAAATACGCGTCTGTAAAAGAGGGTATTGCTCCTGAGAGGTAGTATGGCATCATTCCGAAGAAAGAGAACATGAGCCAAACAATCGCAACGATGAGATATCCTTCTCTTTCTCCGACATGTTTTTCGGCTTTTCTCCCTATCAAGATTCCAGCCAGCCCGACGACGAAAGTGATAGCAGTCGATATGCAGAACACTCGAAAGTCAGGTTCATGGTATAACCAGCTCACCAGAGTCGGTATAGCCATGAAAACCGACTCAATGACAAGCAATGCACCAAGAGTCTTGAATACCAGCCGTGTGTTGAAAGTGCGCGTCATTGTCAGTTGAAGTATTTGTCAAGTTTTCTAATGATGTGGCTTTTGCAGAAAACCACCACTTCATCGCCCGGCAGCACTTGCGTTTCGCCGTTCACCAGTATGGCTTCGCCTGCTCTGACTATTGCTCCGATGTTAACGTCTTGCGGCAGGTCGGCATCTTTTATCTTGTGCTTTGTGATGCGGCTGTTCTCTTTAGCTCTGAACTCCACAATCTCGGCATCTGCAGTTGTCAGATTCTGCACGTTGAGCACGCTCGCATTAAGCAGCATCTGGTATATGTAACTTGCAGTGATGGTCTTCTTGTTGAGCACAGTGCCTATGTCAAGTCCTTCAGCCATAGGTATATAGTCGATGTTCTCCACCTCTGCAATTGTCTTACGCACTCCCAGTTTCTTGGCAGCCAGACATGCAAAGATGTTGGTCTCGCTGTTCTCTGTTACAGCAATGAAGGCGTCGGCATCGGCTATTCCTTCCTCACGCAGAGTGTCCATGTCGCGACCGTCGGCGTTGATTATTAGTGCGTTGCCAAGCTTCTCAGCCAGATGGTAGCAATGCTCGCGGTTGGCCTCAAGTATCTTTATCTGGAAATCTTCAGGCAGACTTTGTGCTGCTTTTTGGGCTATTCTGGTTCCGCCCATGAACACTATGTTCTTTATGTCGCGCTTGTCTTTGCCTGCCTGTTCACGCACAAAATCAATGTTCTGCTCTGTGCAGACAAAGTACACGAGGTCGTTGGCAAGAATCTGGTCGTCACCTCGGGGAATGATAGTCTCATTCTCGCGCTTTATTGCCACCACGCGGTATCTGCCGTGGTTGAAGAAACCTGTCTTGAACTGTATGTTCAGTATCTTGGCGTTTTCTCTCACTTTAACTACGCACAGGTGCAAAGCGCCTCCCGATAGCACAAGATGATAGCGCATCCAGTTGGTTCTCAGCGCCTCTTCTATCTCATGAGCGGCAAGCACCTCCGGATATATAAGGTGGTTCAAACCCAGATTCTCGAAGAATCGTTTGTTCTCCGGCAGCAAGTACTCATAATTGTCTATTCTGGCGAGAGTACGCTTGGCTCCCAGACTGTTGGCTATCAGACATGCGGTCATGTTCACGCTTTCGTTGGGAGTGACCGCAATGAACAAATCCACATTCTGAACACCTATGTCTTTCAAATCGTGCAGCGAGGTCGGACTACCGACACGCGTCAGCATGTCGTAGTTGGCATCAAGGTCGCGCAACCGCTCGGGATTCTCGTCAAGCAGACTGATCTCCATGTTCTCTCTTGTCAGAAGTTTGGCAAGGTGTGTGCCTACATCTCCTGCTCCGACTATAATAATTCGCATATATTGTTATTTAATGTTGTTCCTTGTCTTTTGTTAATGACAGACTTCTGCTTCTCAACTCTCCGTTATCTTCTTTCTCAGTCCTTCGGCGTCCAGTTCCAGCATGTGGTAGAGTTCTTTCGTTGAACCGTGTTCAACAAACCGGTCGTCTATTCCCAGGCGGGTAACTTTGCAAGTGTAGTCTTTGTCAGCGAGATATTCCAGTACTGCGCTTCCCAAACCGCCTGCTGTCACACCGTCTTCCACTGTGTATATTCTCTCGAAGTTCTTTCCTACGTAGTCAAGCACTTCGGTGTCTATCGGTTTGAGCCAGCGCATATCGTAGTGGGCTATGTCTGTGCCCGCTGTCGCCTCTGTTACCGCATTGCCTATGGCACCTATTGAGAGCACTGCCGTGTGTCGGCCTTGCTTTATGCAGCGTGCCTTCTTTTCCTCGCCTTTTGTCTCTATTCTCTCACATGTCACAGGTCCTCGAGGATAGCGTATAGCAATCGGACCATCAGCATGCAGGGCAAACCTCATCATTCGTCTCAGATCATCGGCGTCCATCGGTGCGCATATACTCATGTTGGGTATCGGGCGCAGATAGGCAAGGTCAAGCAGACCGTGGTGGGTGGCTCCGTCGGCGCCTACTATGCCTGCTCTGTCGATGCAGAGCACCACGTGCAGCCGTTGCAATGCTACGTCGTGAACAATATTGTCGTACGCCCGTTGCAAAAACGATGAGTATATGTTGCAAAACGGTATCATACCCTCTTTGGCAAGACCTGCGGAGAATGTCACTGCATGTCCTTCTGCTATTCCTACATCGAACACCCGCTCGGGCAGCTCCTTCTGCATTATGTTCATCGAGCAACCTCCCAGCATGGCTGGCGTCACCCCTACCACCCGCTTGTCTTCTTTTGCCAGTTCGAGCAACGTCTCGCCGAACACCTCCTGCCACAGCGGCGGGCGCTGTTTATTACTGAGACGTTCGCCTGATTCTACGTCAAACTCACCGGGCGCGTGCCATAAGGTCTGGTCGTGCTCTGCCGGAGCATAACCCTTGCCTTTTACAGTCACTATGTGCAGCACTCGAGGACCCTTATAGTCCTTTATCTCGCTCAGTATCCTTACAAGGTCTTTCACGTCATGCCCGTTTGCAGGACCGAAATATCTGATGTTCAGACCTGTAAATATATTCTTCGGTTGTTTGGTAAGTACTGCTTTCAGACTATTGTTGAAGCGTTGCATGCGGTTCTTGCGGGTGTCGTCTATCAAGTGCAAACGCTTCGCCAATTTATACAGCTTCCATCGCAGACGGTTATAGTGTGACGAGGTCGTTATGTCAAGCAGATACTGGGTGAATCCGCCTTTTATCGGATCTATCGCCATATTGTTGTCGTTCAGCACTATAAGCAGGTCGTTCTTCGTCATGGCTGTGTTGTTCAGCCCCTCGAATGCCAGACCGCCTGTCATAGCACCGTCACCTATCACTGCCACCACCTGCCGCTTCTCTCTTCCGCAGAGCGTACCTGCTATATCTTCACCAAGGGCGGCGGAGATGCTGTTGCTGGCATGACCCGCTATAAATGCGTCATACTCGCTCTCTGCCGGGGTGGGGAACGGAGCCAGCCCCTTGAACTGACGGTTTGTGGCAAAGCGCTCCCGCCTGCCTGTCAGTATCTTGTGTGCGTAGGCCTGATGTCCCACATCCCACAATATGCGGTCTTCGGGTGTATCGTAAACATAATGCAGGGCGACGGTTATCTCCACCGTACCAAGCGATGAGGCAAGATGCCCTGGATTGTGACTCAGGCTTCTGATAATGAAGTCGCGTAGCTCGGCACACACTTGTGGCAATTCCTCTACACTAAGTTTCTTCAAATCAGAAGGATATTCGATAGTATTCAGATATTTATATTCCAAGACTATATGTGTGTTGAAATTCGGTAATTACGTTGCTATCAGTATGTTTTTTGAGTAATGTGCCCATATAGGCATATTAAATCGAATGGCAAAGATACTGCATTTTATTCATATATGCAAATTCGTTGCCATTAACAGAGTTATGAATAATGGAATATAGATTATAGTTGTTGTGTATAAACGAATGCTTCATTGATTAGAACGGCCGCATATTCTGCTGTTTCTTTCTTGTGAAAGAGTCCGTACACAGCAGCACCACTACCAGACATACTCGCATATACAGCCCCATAGTCGTAGAGTAGTTTTTTTATGTTTCCTATTTTCGGGTGCGCGGTAAAGATTGTAGTTTCGAAGTCATTGAACAAAAGGTTCTTCCATTCCTCTACGGGTCTTTTTACAACCTCAGTTAGCGGTTCTGCCGGCGTGGCTGGACAAATGCCGGAATATGCCTCTTTGGTTGATACGTTTATGTCGGGTTTTACAATTACGAGTGAATAACTCTTCAGTTGCGGCAGTTCAATCGGGGTGAGTATATCACCTATTCCCTCTGCGTATGAGGGGTGATTGTCGATGAAGAACGGGCAATCGGCTCCCATTTGCTTTACAATATTTTTCAATTCATCTTTGGTTAGTCTCAGATTGAACAGTTCGTTAAGCATAATTGCAGTATGTGCAGCATCGCTGCTTCCTCCTCCTAATCCTGCGCCGAACGGTATGTGTTTTTCAAAGCAAATATCCGCCCCATTGCAGCCGGTCAACTGCTGAATCATGCGATAAGTTTTGATAATCAGGTTATTGTCATCGGTACAGTCAAGAGCGAGTCCGCTTGAGTGAAATCTTATTTGATTAGACTCGGCTGGTTCAATCTGCAAACGGTCGCAAAGCGAAACAGGCAGAAACACGGTACTGAGAGTGTGGTAACCGTTGGCAAGCTGCCCTGTTATATTGAGACCGAGGTTTATTTTCGCATTAGGATAAGTAGTCATGGATGACGGTATTTTTATCGTGCAAAGGTATACTGTTTTTTGCAAATATGCAAATGTCTTTCCATGTACTGCTTTTTTCAGATAAAATATGCAGTTATTCATTTCTTGCAGTACGGAAAAAAATGTTTTTGCATATTTAAAAAGTTTTCAGTAATTTTGCACGCTATTACACTTTGGTATGGTATATGATTATATGATATCAACTCCTTGCAATGCAGAAAACAGAAAACAATAAAGAAAAGATGATAGTCCCCGAGCCGTGTTTGAGGCGGCTTCCGTGGTATTTGGCGTATGCCAGTCTTACTCGTGCAAAGGGCGAGCGTTCCCTGTCTTCTACACAGATAGCGAGAGGAGTAGGAGTTGATGCATCAGTGGTGGCCAAAGATTTGTCGTATGTGGCAGTAACCGGGCGGACACGTGTCGGGTATGAGATAGACCAGCTTGTTGGCTCTCTCGAGGATTTTCTCGGGTTCAGTGTAATACACAAGGCATTTCTGTTCGGTGTGGGCAAGTTGGGTGGTGCACTGCTGCAAGATGGAGGATTGGAGCGTTTCGGACTTGATATAGCAGCCGGTTTCGACTCTAAATACGAGTTGTCCGGTACAAGTATTCACCGTACCCCGATACATCATATATCACGGTTCAAAGAATTGCAGGAACTGATGCATGTTGAGATAGGCGTACTTACTGTTCCTGTTGATGTGGCGCAGTCAACGGCGGAACTGCTTGTAGAGCACGGAATAAAAGCAATATGGAATTTCACTCCTGTCCGTATTCAGGTTCCTGACAATGTAGTAGTGCAGAATACGAGTATATATGCACATTTGGCGCTGATGTACAACAGGATGGGTTGAGAGAATGAAAATAGCAGGATTGACATATATATCGAGCGGTAAGCAGATGATGTATCTTAAACCGGATACTGCATTGCTGGTTAATCGCAAGCCTTTCTTTCTGCCTCATTTCACAGAGCAGATAGATGCCCATCCGGCAGTAGTTGCCCGAATAGACAGGATGGGTAGGTGCATAGCTGAAAAGTTTGCCGGCAGGTATTATTCGCTGACGGCTCCGGCAATTAATTTTAATGCCCGCCTGAAAGAAGGGGAGGATACACTTGACTGCCTGACCAAAAGTTTCGTATTCGACAACTCAATGGCAGTAGGTTCCTTTGCAGAAAACAACAAAGAGAAGTTAGAATGGTATTACAATGGTATTACTCTTTCATTGCACACATTGCTTGAAGATATGAATAAGGCGATTGCCGAAGTGAGCAGTTATGTGACTTTGAGAACAGGGGATATGGTGGCAGTTGACTATGTGTCTGAGCCATTGGAGATCAGCAGAAACGACGAGTTTTCGGTGAAGTCCGACAGCGAAGATATATTGTTTTGCCGGATCAAATAGAAAGCAAGCAACATCCAGAAGACTAATGAACAGACTTAAAGCTATATTGTTAATACTTATGATGCCTCTGGCAGCCATGTCTGCGGCACCAAGTTTTACCCGACATTCAGTGCTTGGCGAAGGGCACTTTGTGAAGATACGTGTGGCTGAAAACGGAGTGTACAAGCTGAGTTTTGCCGAACTGAAAGAAATGGGCATGAAGCCGGCGGAGATCCGTATATACGGTTACGGTGGTGCCTTGCTTAATATGCTAATGTCAGACCCGCATATAGACGATTTGCCGCAAGTACCCATATATATTCATAATCCAGCCTCAGCAAAGTCGGACAACGAACGATACATTTTGTTCTATGGTCAGGGTCCTGTATCGTGGAGATATACCGGTTCCCGGTTTATGCATACGCGCAATACCTACAGCGATTATGGTTATTATTTCCTAACGGATACCCATGGAGATTTGCTTGAGTTGAGTGTGTCAAACAATACCAAGACAGATACGACGGGTTGTTATCATGTGAGGACATTCTCCGACTACCGACTTCATGAGACGGAGAGTGTGAACCTGATAGATGTCAACGGTGAGGACGGAGGCGGCCGGGAGTGGTACGGAGAGAAGTTTGTGACCGGAGAGGAGAGCAGCTTCCAGTTCCGTTTCCCGAATATAGAGGAAGGTCAGATGTATTGTTATATAAATGTAGCGGCTTCATCTTCAGATACTTCGTATTTCAATTTTGGCAATTCGTTGTCGAAAGAGCAACTGAGGGTTGCTCCCAAACCCTCACAAAATTATGTGTTTGCCTCAGTGGGTTATGCCTCGGAGTGGATAGACAATGACAACAATGAGTTGCAGACCATAAATGTAGGCTTCAGGTCTTCTCCGACATCGGCCGCAGGTTATCTTAACTATATAGAGTTGACTGCCGAGCGCAGGCTTGTGATGCATGAAGGTATATTGTATGTGCGCAATGTGGAAAATTATTTCGAGAATGAACCGTCGGTATTCCATATTGAGGGCGCAACAGCAGAAACGCAGGTTTGGGATGTAACGGACTTGAGCAATATTCATTCGGTGGAGACAATGTATGACGGGACAGAACTCCTGTTTGTGTCGCCAAACAACAGACAGTTGCAGGAGTACGTAGTTGTTACTCCGTCGCAATATTCCGGCATGCATATATCTCCCATGACCCGTTCTTTGAATTATGCTGTGGTGCCGAATCAGGATTTGCACTCGTTGGAAAACATAGATATGGTGATTATTTCTCCCGAGGCCTTGCTTGCTCCTTCCCTCCGTCTTGCCGAAGAACATGAGCGCAGAGACGGTCTTACTACGGCGGTTGTAACAGACGAGCAGGTGTATAACGAGTTTTCTTCGGGCACTCCTGATGCGACGGCATATCGTATGCTGATGAAGATGCTGTATGACCGTGCAAGAAATTCAGGCGGCAAAGACCAAGTTCCGCGCTATCTGCTTCTGATGGGTGACGGTTCTTTTGATAACAGGAAACTACTAAACTCGTCGGCATACCCGACGCTACTTACATATCAGGCTGCCAATTCGGTGAATGAAGTGGAAGCATACGCAACAGACGACTATTTCGGTTTTCTCGCCGATGATTCCGGTGGTAACCGCGATTCGTCTGACAGTATGTGCATTGCAGTAGGCCGATTTCCTGTAAATACACTTGAACAGGCCGAGCAAGTAGTGAACAAGACTATCCGTTATATGGAGAACAGCACTCCCGGGAAATGGAAAACTCAACTCTGTTTCCTTGCCGATGACGGCAATTCCGGGTTGCACACGGTATCTTCAGAGAAGGCTGCTGAGCTTATACGGGCAGAGGCAAAAGACTTCAATATCAATAAACTTTATATCGATGCTTTTCAGCAAGAGACACGGGCCTCGGGTGACTCGTATCCTGTAGCCAAGAGCAAACTTGACAATTTAATGCAGAACGGACTTCTGTTTTTCGATTATTGCGGTCACGCCGGCTATAACAATCTTGCAGACGAGCAGATGATAACGGCCAATGAGATAACGCAGATGACGAACCGAAATTTGGGTTTTTGGATGTTGGCGACATGCAATTTCGCTCATTTCGATGCCCATAATACTTCGGCTGCCGAATTGGCGGTATTGAATCCCGACGGAGGAGCAGTAGGATTGCTTGCGGCATGCAGAACCGTATTTGCAGAGCAGAACGAGATACTAAACAAGTATGTGTGTCAGCAACTCTTCTGTCGCGATTCTGTATCAGGGCAATTCATATATACAATAGGCGAAGCTGTAAAACATGCAAAGCGGAAAAGCACTATAGAAAGGAGCGGCGGAGACAAGAACAAGTTGAGCTATATACTGTTATGCGATCCTGCTTTGCGCCTGCAGTACCCTGACGAGTTTATTGTGGAGACCGAGCAGGCAGCAGACACAATGCGTGCCCTGTCGGTGCAGACTGTGAGCGGATACATTCGTACTCATGAAGGTGATACTGCAATCGATTTCAACGGGCGGTTGCTTATGTCGGTTTATGACAAGCAACAGCAACTCTCCACACTTGACAACGATCAACAGGATGTGGATGGCAAGGTAATCAAGAATTTTCTTGATTTTCCTAATATTCTGTTCAGCGGAGAAACTGAGGTGAAGAACGGCAAGTTCAGTATATCGTTTATGATACCCAAGGATATACGTTATAACTATGGCAGCGGTCGCATCACTTACTATGCTCAGGATACAATATTAGGAGGAGAAGCAATGGGTTATTCGGAAAGCATGATTATAGGCGGAAGTTCTTCAGTAGAGATAATGGATACATTAGGTCCAGAGCTGAATATATACCTGAACAACAAGCATTTTGCCAATGGAGGACAAACCAACACACAACCTCATTTCTATGCGGATATCTATGATGAGAACGGTATTAACACAGTAGGTAGCGGCATAGGTCATGATTTGCTGCTTGTGGTTGACAATACGCAACGTCAGACGTATATACTCAATGACTATTTTACCGCAGCTGCTGGCAGTTATCAGAAAGGACTTGTGTCGTACAAGATGGTGGAACTTGCGGAAGGTATGCATTCGCTCACTTTCCGTGCATGGGACTTGCTGAACAATAGCAGTACGGCAACATTGGACTTCGAGGTTGTCAACTCTCTTATTCCTGAGATATTCTCCGTACTTGTATATCCGAATCCTCTCCCTCAGGGTGGAACCATGAATGTAGTCGTCGACCACGACAGACCTGATGCCACTTTGCAGACGGAAATATATCTTTTCGATATCGCAGGCAATCTTGTATATCAGCGCAGCATTCGCGGAACGACCGACAATATTGTAGTTTCACAGTCTGATGCCAATCTGCGTCCCGGAGTATATTTCCTCAATGTCCGCCTTAAAACCGATGACAGCAAATACACATCGCGAACGGCAAAAGTGATGGTGATATAAAAGAGACGATTTTTGAAATAAACATATAAACAAATAACAACCTCAAATAAACATTACTGCCTATGAAGTGTCTTTCATAAAATGTAAAATGAAATCCACCATAACCAAAAGTAGAAACAACAAAATTACTAACAATTATAACAATGAAAAAAGTATTATTAAGCGTAATTGCTTTAGCTCTTGCCTCTGTTGCGGCAATGGCACAAGATGACTACATGAATCCAATTATCACAGCAATGCCTTCGCTTACCATCACTCCAGATGCACGTGCCGGCGGTATGGGTGAAGTGGGTGTTGCAACACAGGCAGACCTCAACTCACAGCACTGGAATCCTGCCAAGTATGCTTTTATGGAGAGTCATGGCGGAATAACAGCCAACTATACCCCTTGGTTGAGAAAGATAGTAGGCGATATAGACCTCGCTTATCTTGCCGGTTACTACAAGTGGGACGATGTGCAGGGCATTTCGGCATCGTTCACATACTTTTCTCTCGGTAAGGTTGACCTGACTGATATCAAGGGTTCGTACCTGCAAGAAGCGCGCCCGAACGAATGGGCAATTGACGTGGCTTATTCGAGAAAACTCCATGAGTATGTGTCAATGGCAGTTGCTCTGCGTTTCCTTTATAGCGACCTCAACAACGGAGCCAACTCATCCACTATTGATGCCACGGAGCGTTATTCGGCATGGACAATGGCTGCAGACGTGTCGTTGTATTATCGTCAGCCGATACAACTTGCTATGGGAATGAGTTACTTCGCCCTCGGTCTGAATATCTCCAATCTCGGCGGTAAGATGACCTACGACAAGGTTACACAAAACTTCATCCCTGCCAATCTGCGTCTCGGCGTAAGTTATGAGTTGCCTTTCAACCAGTACAACTCTCTTACGTTCAACGTAGAGGCCAACAAGATGATGGTGCCCACCCGCATATCAAAATATGCAACTGATGTTGACGGCAATCCTGTAGATCCTGATGACCCCAACTATTCGAATCTTACACGCGACTGGTACTCTGAACTTCTTTCAATGAAGGGCTTGTTCCAATCGTTTGCAGACGCCCCCAAGGGTTCGCTTGAGGAATTCCAGGAGGTACAGTGGAACATGGGTCTTGAATATTCCTATGATAAGAAATTCTTTGCCCGCTTCGGTTATTCCTACGAAAACCGCTGGAAAGGCAACCGCCGCTTCTTCACGTTCGGTGCAGGTTTCCATCTAAGTATCTTCTCGCTCGATGCAGCATACACTCTTGCTGCTTCCGCTGCCAATCCGCTTGACAATACTCTGCGGTTCACTCTCGGATTCGACCTTGCCGGCATAAAGGATTTGGTTAACAACCGCAAATAATTATGCTTGAGGCATAATGCAGATGATAAGAGTGGGATTCGGATATGACGTTCACAAGTTCGCCCCCAACCGACAATTATGGTTGGGGGGGATACTTGTACCCTCGGATTCGGGACTTGAAGGTCATTCTGATGCCGATGTACTTATTCATGCTCTTTGTGATGCACTGCTTGGTGCGGCTCATTTGCGTGATATAGGTTATCATTTCCCCCCAGTACAGGGTAACGAGTTTGAGAACATAGACAGCAAGATTCTCCTCGCGCGCGTGATTAATATGGTGCGAGAGAAGGGCTATGAACTTGGTAATGCCGATTGCACAATCTGTGCGCAAAAGCCACGGCTGGGCAATTACATAGAGCCTATGCAGGAATGCTTGGCCGAAGTGTTGGGCACTGATGTGGAGAATGTGTCGGTGAAAGCCACCACAACCGAGCATCTTGGTTTCGTGGGTAGAGAGGAGGGCATATCAGCTTATGCTTCGGTGTTAATATACAAGGTTTGAAAGATATTGTAGTTTTGATATGTTCAGGCGCGGACTTACAGCATTGTTTCTTGTACTGACAACGGTATATGTGTCGGCTCAATTGCCTGTGGCGCAGAGGTTCTTGTCGATACCGGATACTCTTTGCCCATATCTGGATATGAAACAGAGAGTGATGTTGCTTGAGTATGCCAACCACAATACGACAGATTCGGTAGAGAACATATTCGGAGGCAAATCAATCGTATTATCCAAAGCGGATAATTGTCTGGAATTGCAGGTGGCTGACGGATTTACAATGACTATACTTGCTGATTCGGCTTCGTTTCTTCTCATACAAACAGCTTGTGCACCGTTGTGTTCATCGATAGTGAAACGATATGTTGCCAACTGGATATATGTGGAAGAACTTAAACCTGATAAACAATGTATGCTCCCCAAGGCAGAGGTGATTGATGGTCGTCTCAGTTGGTCTGACCAGACACCGCTTTTGCTTGATGACGAGGAAAAGAAATACTACGATTAACTCTGCACGTCAATAGTTACTCATCAACAATCATGAATCTTCCTGTTTATCTTATAGGTTATATGGGAGCCGGCAAAACCACAGTCGGGCGTTTGCTTGCAGATAAGTTGGGATGGCATTTTGTTGACCTTGACGATGCTTTTGCCGAGATATACGGAATGACAACGGCAGAATGCATTCGTAAATACGGAGTGGAGCAGTTCAGGAAGCTGGAGAAAGACTGTGTGGAGAAATTGTCGGAATTGCCAATAGACAGAGTAATCTACGCAACCGGCGGCGGTTACCCTTGTTGGGAAGACAATATGGACTGCCTGCTTGAACTCGGCACCTCGGTATATATAAGATGGAAGCCCGAGCACCTTGCTCATAGAATAGAACTCTCGGGGATTGAGCAACGACCTATATTACAGCAGAAACGTGGTGAGGAATTGCTGCGTTTTGTAGAGTGGCAGATGTCGGGCAGGGAAGAGTATTATGCCAGAGCCAATTATGTAATTGATGCTCCATTGGGAGAGTATTCAGAACAAGCGGACGAAGAAATTGCGGAGTATCTGTACAATTGGATCATAAGTCAAAAACAGTAAACAAAGGACAAGAAAACAATATGTCAATTAACGATATCCAAGATGAAATAATTGCAGAATTCAGTGACTTTGATGACTGGATGGACCGTTACTCGCTTCTAATAGAAATGGGTAACAATCTTGAACCATTCCCTTCGGAAGACCGTACCGACCAGAATCTTATAGACGGTTGCCAAAGCAAGGTGTGGTTTACTGCAGAACTAAAAAACGGACAAATCATATATAAAGGGGATTCTGATGCATTGCTGGTCAAGGGAATAGTTGCTCTTTTGATAAGAGTTCTGTCAGGACATACCGCCGATGAGATACTTGAGTCAGATCTCTACTTTATTGACCAAATCAACTTGAAAGAGCACCTCTCACCTACACGCAGTAATGGATTAGTTGCCATGCTGCGTCAAATGCGTCTATATGCCTTGACGTTCAAAGCCAAACAAACGACTTGAATATTAAATTAGATAAAATTGTGCTCTATACTTGCATATTTCAAAAATTTGCAGTACTTTTGCACCCGCTTTTGAGAAGCCTTGGAAATGACGGAATTGAATGATTATATCATAAACTTGAACACGTTGAAAGACGGCGTGCACAAGTTTGAATATCAGCTTGATGACGCTTTTTTCTCGGCTATTGGGCAGCAAGAGATTCTTGGCGGGAATGTTCATGTTGAGCTTGCGCTGACAGTTCTACGCGGCGGGTTCATGCTTGAGATTCAGATAGACGGCGAAGTGCAAGTTGTTTGTGACCGTTGTCTTGATGAGATGACGCAACATGTAGAAGGTCAAGAGAACTTGCCGGTAAGACTTACCAATACAGAGGCAGATGAAGATGTGGTGGCAGTTGACCCTGAGACAGGACTTCTTGACACATCGTGGTTGCTTTACGAACTGACAGAAATTAGTCTTCCGATTGTGCATAGTCACCAACCGGGTGAGTGTAATCCTCAAATGGAGGAACTTCTCCAATCTCACCTTTGCACAACTGAGGAAGAGCCCGAAGAATAATACATAAACAATAAACAACAAACAATAAAACAATATTATGGCACATCCTAAACGAAGACAATCGCATACCAGAACTGCGAAACGTCGTACTCATGACGTGGCAAAGGTGCCCACAATGGCTATTTGCCCCAACTGCGGAGCTACTTATCTTTACCACACAGTATGTGGTTCATGTGGCTACTACCGCGGAAAACTCGCAATTGAGAAACTTGCTGAGGCATAAGCATCTGCTTCTCGATGCAACAGGGTAGATTGACGTTAGGCTCTGGTCCGGCATGAAGGCGGGTTGGAGCCTGCGTTGTCAACCTATATTGAGGTAAAGGTGAAAAGAAGGTACAAATCAATAATCAAGGTACAAAAAGATGGAACACAACACAATTGGCGGTGATGAGTCTTCGAGAGGAAGGCGCCCCGCATTCAATCCTGACGGTAAGTCGCGTGAAGGCGGCCGCCGTCCTCGTTTTATTAAACCCCAATCTACTGATGGAGTCAGTGGTGAACATAGGCCACGCCCGCGTTTTAACACTTACAGACAGGAATTTGGTGCAAATCGTCAGCAAGACGGCGAACGTCGCCCGCGTTTTCGCACCGATGGTTCGGAGCAACGCCCCTACAATCGTGAGGGCGGCCAACGCAAGCGCTACAATAACAATCCATATTCACAACGCAGCACTCAGAACATTCATAAGCGTTATGAAGACCCGAACAAAGAAATACGCCTTAATAAGTTTCTTGCAAATGCTGGTATTTGCTCACGCCGCGAAGCAGATGATTTCATACAGGCAGGAGTGATAACTGTAAATGGTGAAGTAGTATCAGCACTTGGAACCAAAGTAAAGCCTACCGACGAGGTCAAGTTTCATGACCAACCCGTACGCCGCGAACGGAAGGTATATATTCTACTAAACAAACCCAAAAACTGTGTAACAACGACTGATGACCCTCAGGAACGCAAAACGGTGATAGATATAGTAAAGAATGCTTGTTCTGAGCGTATTTATCCCGTGGGACGCCTTGACCGCAACACTACCGGAGTGCTCTTGCTGACAAATGACGGCGACCTTGCTGCCAAACTGACTCATCCCAAGTTCGGAAAGAAGAAAGTATATGCAGCAACTCTTGACCGTGATTTGGCAGAGGAGGACTTTGCCGAATTGCAGAGTGGAGTGATTCTTGACGGAGAAAAAATTGTTCCTGACGCTATTGCTTTCACAAAAGAAGATGACCGCCGTCATATAGGTCTGGAGATTCACTCTGGACAGAACAGGGTGGTACGCCGTATGTTCGAAAAAATCGGATATAAGGTTATGCAACTCGACCGCGTTTCATTTGCAGGACTTACCAAGAAGAATGTTGCTCGCGGAAAATATCGTTTCCTCACCCCCAAAGAGGTGTCAATGCTTCAAATGGGTGCTTTCGAATAATTACCTATAAAATAGATAAAGAACAATATGCTTAATATCGCTATCATAGGTTACGGAAATATCGGCAAGGCAGCATTGGATGCAGTGCTTTCAGCTCCGGATATGCAACTCGCGGGAATAGTTCGCCGCAATGCAGTCAATATTCCTGCAGAACTTGCAGCATACAAGGTGGTTGACAATATTGACAAATTGTCTCATGTTGATGTAGCTTTGCTCTGCACCCCCACGCGTGAAGTTCCGCGTTATGCGGCAGAGATGCTATCAAAGGGTATTTCTACTGTTGACAGTTTTGATATACATACTCAGATAGCCGACTTGCGCTCAACACTGATGCCTCTTGCCAGACAGCACAATGCGGTGAGCATAATATCTGCAGGGTGGGATCCCGGTAGTGACAGTGTGGTTAGATGCCTGCTTGAGGCAATTGCCCCCAAAGGAATAACATATACTAATTTCGGTCCCGGGCGAAGCATGGGCCACTCAGTAGCTGTGCGTGCAATAGATGGCGTGGAAGATGCTCTTTCGGTTACTATTCCATTAGGTACAGGTATTCACCGTCGGATGGTTTATGTTCAGGCAAAACAGGGATATGACCATGCTTTGATTGAGAAAACCATTCTTGAGGACGATTATTTCCGTCACGATGAGACCCATGTACAGTTTGTTGACAATGTGGATGCTCTCAATGATACCGGTCACGGGGTCAATCTCGTTCGCAAGGGTGTGAGCGGTAAGACTCATAACCAGCATTTTGAGTTCAACATGTCAATCAATAATCCGGCTCTTACAGGTCAGGTGATGGTGGCATGTGCGAGAGCGGCAAAGTCGCTCCAACCGGGTGCTTATACTATGATTGAGATTCCGCCTATAGCCTTACTGCCGGGTTCAGCCGAGGATAATATACGTAAGCTGGTTTAACAAACTTACAATAGAATGAAATATACTTTTATAATCATTTTATCCGCCTTGATATGCTCAACTGCTTGGGCTACCGAGGCGGATACTGTTAAAGTAGTGGCACTTGAAGAGGTGGTTGCTACAGGTACAAAGAATCCTACAGACCAGCGCTTAATGCCGCTGACCGTCAGTGTTGTTACCACCGAGCAACTGGAGGAATATCACGAAACCAATATACTGCCAACGCTGACAGCTTCTGTTCCGGGACTCTTCGTCACACAACGCGGAGTAATGGGTTACGGAGTGAGTACAGGCGGTTCAGGTTCTATCTCTGTCAGGGGTATTGGTGGTTCTCCTAATACAGGTATGCTGGTGTTGATTGACGGTCTGCCGCAGTATGCCGGACTATACGGTCATCCTATCGCTGATAATTATCAAACAATGATGACCGAGCGAGTAGAAGTAATTCGCGGTCCTGCTTCTGTTTTCTATGGCAGCAATGCCATGGGGGGAGTTGTAAACATAGTCACCCGTCAACCCAAGCGGGATACGGTGCTCACTTCGCTTCATGTGCAAGGAGGCTCGTTCTACACTCTTGATGCAGGAATAACCAATCGTGTCAAATGTGGAAAGTTTTCATCGGCAGTAGGCTTTAATTATAGCCGTACAGACGGGCATCGGAAGAATATGAATTTCGATGAATATAATGCTTTTGTTCGTTTCGGATATGATTTCACTCAGAACTGGCGATTGTCGGCTATGGGTGATGTGGCCTACTTCAACTCTTCCAATCCCGGAATGGTGAGTGCCCCAATTGAGGACAATGATATGCATGTGCTTCGCGGAACGGCATCTGTATCAGTTGACAATGAGTATGAAAGGACATCAGGTGCCATACGAATATACTACAACGGAGGTCATCATACTATTGATGATGGCTATGCAGAAGGTGATGCACCCCAGGCAGCACTGTACAATCATAATGATTTGATGGCAGGAGTCTCAGCATATCAGTCGGTTTCTTTTTTCCGTGGCAATCGCACTACCTTCGGGTTTGACTATCAGCACTTCGGTGGACACGTGTGGAATGCCGATAAAACTACAGGTGATAAAACCGAGGTGATAAGAAAAACTCAATATGAACTTGCAGGCTATCTTGACTTTCGTCAGCAGGTAGTGTCGTGGTTCTCTCTTGAGGCAGGTGTACGCTTCGACTGGCATTCTCAGGCTGGTCTTAACTATATTCCTCAGGCAGGTCTTTCTTTTTCTATTCCGCATAATGCAGTACTCAAGGCAATGTTTTCAAGAGGTTTCCGCAGCCCGACCATCAGAGAACTATATATGTACAAGCCTGCCAATGCTGAACTTGAAGCCGAAAGTATGTGGAATTATGAGATCTCATATAGACAGACACTGCTCGAAGGAAAACTTCGTTACGGCATCAATTTGTTCTATCTTCATGCGTTGAATATGATAGAAACACGTATGGTTGACGGCAAACCCCTAAATATGAATACCGGCGAACTGTATAACACAGGTGTGGAGGCAGAAGTATCATACAATATAATTAAAGGACTGACAGTGGGTGCCAACTATAGTTACCTGCATATGCGTAATCCACGTTTGGCTGCTCCAGAGCACAAACTGAACGTGAGCGTGAATTATCATCATGAGCGTTTCCGCGTTGGCACCGAATGGCAATATATAAACGGACTATACTTGGTGCTGCCAACAGAGGGCACTCCTGCAAGCAAAGAGAATTTTCTATTGTGGAATGCTCATGCTGACCTTAGAATTTGGCGAGAATTATGGGCTTATGTAAAAGCGGACAATTTGCTTGCACAAGAATATGAAATAAATGTAGGGTTCCCAATGCCGCGCACAACACTCATGGGCGGACTCAGTTGGTCGTTTTAGACAAGAGTTTGCATAGTCGGCAAAAAAAGAGTATCTTTGCAGAAAAATACGGACTATATGAGATTTTCCTCCCGCATCATACTTGTATTATTGTCACTCGTGCTGATAGATTGTGGCAACAATGTTTCGCAGCATCAGAAGATGCGTTTTGAAGAAGGTGTGGAGCAGATACGCAAAGACCTCAGGAACGCAGGTCTTGCTGTTGTACTTGTAAAAGACAAGAAGATCGCGTATTCTGCAACTTTTGGTGTGAAAAACCTTGTATCAAACGAACCGCTACATGAAGACGATATGTTCCGCATTGCAAGCATCTCCAAATCGTTTACCACAACAGCTCTTCTTCAACTGGTAGAGCAGGGCAAGGTGGATTTGCAGACAGATGTGAGTATGCTTGCCGGATATGTGATACGGAATCCTCTTTATCCTTCAACGCCTATTACACTTGAGATGTTGCTTTCTCATACATCATCGCTAAACGATAGTGAGGGCTATTATAATCTTGACCTGATTGCTGACACTCTAAATCCTAACCGTAAGAAGTGTTTCAATGCTTACGAACCAGGGCACGGCTACGAATATTGCAATCTCAATTTGAATCTTGCAGGCAGTTTCCTTGAGAAAATTTCCTGTGAACGCTTTGATCAGTACATACAAAATCATATACTTACTCCTTTGCAAATTGAAGGCGGCTATTGTGTTGACTCACTTGATAGGAGCAAATTCGTCTCGCTATATGATTTGTCGGAAGGGGAACCTCGATGTACTGATTTGGAGGCTTATGCTCCGCGCAGTGATGGCATTGCAACATATCGTTTCGGCTACGATACACCTCTGTTCTCTCCTACCGGCGGAATGAAGATGTCTGCTCTTTCGCTTGCCCGCTATATGATTATGCATATGAATGGCGGTGTGTCAGACAGCGGATATCGCATTATTTCTGATGAGTCTGAAATGGAGATGCGGAGAGAACGTTCGGAGCAGGAACACTATGGTCTTACCTTGTGGCAGACCAGCGAATATTCCGATGGAGAGGTCCTGATTGGTCACACAGGAGGTGCTTATGGAATGAGAAGTGCCATGTTTTTCAACCCCGAAAAGAAATACGGTTTTGTTGTGATTTCAAGCGGCGCATTGGAACATACACCACAGTCTGACAGAGATGCCGATCCGTCAGGTTCCGCTGCTGATGAGGGAAATATTCTTACTCGTACTCTAAAACTCATGTATGAGTGTTTTATAAAGTGATACTTAACTGATTGGTATTATGGAAAAACAAAAAAGACTGGTTGCACTTGATGTGCTAAGGGGAATAACGATAGCTGGTATGATTACTGTTAACAACCCCGGCTCGTGGAGTCACATTTATGCGCCTTTGCGTCATGCCGAGTGGAACGGTTGTACACCGACTGATCTTGTATTCCCATTCTTTGTGTTCGTGATGGGAGTTGCAATGTATATATCATGGATCAAGAGTGATTTTGTTCTCACTTGGCGTGCAGCAGGCAAACTGCTTTATCGCGGGTTGGCTCTTGTTCTGATAGGATGGGCAGTAGGATGTTACGGCACAATGCTTCGTACACTTACAACAGGTGGCTCATGGGCTGATGTGGGCGACAAGATTGTCCATGGATTACGCTTTCTCGGTGTATTTCCACGCTTGGGTATAGTAAGTTGTCTGGCTGGTTTCTGTTTGCTGATATTCAAGCCTAAATATCTTCCATGGGTATCGGCGGCACTAATGTTGATATATTGCGTAATTATAGGTGCAACAGACAGTTTCGAACTGAATACAGATAATATAGTTTCGCGCGTTGATGTGGCAGTTCTCGGTGAAAACCATATGTATCATAAAGGTGGTATTGCATTTGATCCAGAGGGCATTCTCTCCACAATCCCTTGTATTGCCCACTGTTTGCTTGGGGCTTTTGCCGGAAAACTGATAATGAGTACCGGTGACAAATGGAAGAAAGTTAACAATATGTTTATCTTTGGTAGCATAATTCTGTTATCAGGTTTTCTGTTGGACTACGCTTTTCCAATAAACAAGACTCTTTGGAGTGCAAGCTATGTACTCGTAACTTGCGGTTTAGCTTCATTGCTTTTGGCATTGCTTATATGGATTATTGATATAAATGACAAGCGTCATTGGGCAGTATTTTTTGAGAGTTTCGGTGCCAATCCGTTGTTCATCTATGTATTGTCGGCTCTGATAGTTTTAACAATCGGCAATATCCGCTTCGTTTTTTATGGAGAGCAATATTCGCTGTGGTCATTCTGGTACAAGGTATGTATGCAACCTCTTCTCGGTGACAACGGAGGATCATTGGCTTGTGCATTATCATTGGTGGGACTGATGTGGATAATATCATATCCTCTTTATAGAAAAAAAATATATATCAAACTGTAATTCCGTTGCTCCAAATCAGATTTCTAAGTGCGATATATATCTACCATAGGATTTTTTGACGGTGTACATTTAGGGCATAGATATGTACTGGCAGAACTGGCTTGTATTGCTAAGCAGAATAATCTTTCTACTAAGGTCGTCACTTTCGCGCATCATCCGCGTACACTTCTCAATATCTCACATAACGAGAGCGGTTTCCTTCTTACAACTACTGAAGAACGCACGGCATTGTTGGCAGATCTGTCTGACAAGGTATTGATACTTGATTTCTCTTGTGTTCATACATTAACAGCGCGTCAGTTTATTCGCTATTTGCATAAGGAAGAGCAGGTGGATATTCTTCTTATGGGATATGACCATCGTTTTGGCAGTGATATGCCGGCTACGTTTACCGAATACCAGCGGATTGCCGAAGATGAGGGGGTTAGTCTGATACAACTCTCTGAATATAACGATGTTGGTCATGTAAGTTCCACTATCATTCGTAACTTGCTTCTAAACGGCAATATTGCCAAAGCCAACACTCTGTTAGGCTACGAATATATGATTTCAGGCAAAGTGGTGCAGGGCAGACAGATAGGCAGACAGATAGGTTTCCCTACTGCCAATATCTCAGTAGATTCATCAAAACTTGTTCCATGCGATGGAGTGTATGGCGTTGATGTGATTATTAACGGCAATGATAGTCGCCGTGGAATACTCAATATAGGTTGTAATCCTACAGTTGATGGTCAGCAGCGAAGTCTTGAGGTACATATTCCTGAGTTTAATGCACAAATCTATGACACAGATATTCGTATTAGGTTAAAGAATTTTATTCGTCATGAAATTCGTTTCGACTCATTGGAGCAACTAAAGTCCCAGATTGAAAGAGACATTGAAAAACTCATGTGATATTAAAATTATATATGTGAATATTAAAATATTGCATGTTTTGTAAAATTGAGAATAGATTTTGTAAAATTGAGAATTGATTTTCCTTTGTAGAGAGTAGTAATGTTTTGAATTATTCGTACCTTTGCAGCACATTAACATGTATGTTTAATTCGTAATATTTTTGCTCTTATGAAAAGGCTTCTTACAATTTTACTTGCCTCACTGTTGGTGTTCTCGGTGAGTGCCAAAAAGTACAAACACTCGCTTGGTTTGGGAACAGGTATGGCTTACGGTGTAAGCTATAAAACTATGGTCGCTCAGCATTTTACCATCATGGCAGATGTGAATTATGGCTTCAGCTTTGTAGGCGGCGACATGAATGGTGTAGCCGATTTCTTCGGTGGTGCAGCCAACTTCGCATTTCAAGGTGATGCCGCTCAAGGTCAGAATATCGATTTGGACTGGTTTGCCGGTGGTGGAACACAGTTTGGTGCGGCTGGTAATTTCAGCGGCGGCAAATGGGGTTTCAATGCCGTAGGAGGTATAGAAATTAATTTTGTAAATGCTCCTATTGCTATCACTGCAGATTTCCGTCCTGGATATTCACTCGCCTTCTTCCCCGGTGGAGGTGGCGATATTGAATATGACCCGATAAAGGACGAGTTCGTAGAAGTAGGCGGTGGAGGCGGTATGATGCTGATGCACATGTTTGATGCTTCTATTAATTTTGGTATCAGATATACATTTTGATAATGCTCATTAGTAAAAATATAAATACAATAATATACATTGAAGTAAATAGTTTTGTTAATCTTACATTGGGAAATTTTATTTGCAGGCGGAAGGTATCTCAAATATCTTCCGTTTTTTTATGTATTAGCAATTTTTGTTTGTACGATAAAGAAAAATGTTTTACTTTTGCAGTGAAATTGCGTAAAACACTAATTAATATTATTATATAACTCTAATTTTAATAAAATGAAGAAAACTCTATTCCTAATTTGCTTGTCAACGGTAGTTTTGGCGGCATGCACTCCTAAAAACCAGATATTGAAGATCATTCCTCAGACCATTGAATCACCTCTTGAAGGAGGGGAATATCTTGTGCATATTCAAAGCTCGTCAGATGCATCCGATTGGACAGCCTCGGTTGACAAAGACTGGGTGAAGCTCTCTGCCACATCGGGCGAAGCATCCGAAGCCAACTAGAATTCGAGTTATATCGTAGTGACAGTACACGCGGGTGATGAGGCAATGGCGACACTGAAGATAACTGGGGAATCGAATTATGAGGAGGTGAAGATATACCGCAAAGACATACCCGATGTTAATGCTGTAGCAGGTGCATTACCTGGCAAATTCTCAGTGTCGGAAAGTAAGAAGGTGCAGTTCTCGCAAGGCAATCTGCAATACTGCGCCTTCTCTGATGTATGGCGGTTCGCTTTGCATCAGTACGACATTGTAGGCGAACTTAACAGGTATCGAACGGAAAACTATCGCGGTTGGATAGACCTTTTCATGCATGGCGCAAGCGGCTATCAGAAAATGAAACCGTGGCTTCGAACAACCGAGATAAGCGAGATGACACAGTGTATATTTGATACCGAGTACGATTGGGGAAAGCACAACAAGATATCGAATGGCGGCAATACAAAAGGCATCTGGTACACTCCTACTATGGACGAGTGGGAATATATATTGTACGTGAGAGAAGGAGCTGAGGTGCTGAGAGGTGCTGCTACGGTGAACCAAAGAAGAGGCTTCGTTCTATTACCTGCTAATTGGGTGATTCCGTCAGGAGTACGGTTCAAGGCTAATCCTGCTGACTATACAACCAATAGTTACGACCTTCAGCAATGGGAGAAGATGGAGAAGGCTGGGGCGGTATTTTTCCCTATGACAGGCTACTATGATGGATACAATTATCAGGAAGAAGGTGCAGGATATTCTGTTTCAACAATACCTTTCAATACTCCATACGATTACATTTATGTATGGTATTTCTATCATGACGGGACGTCAATAGCATGCTTCATAGGCGGTGCTATCATTAATAGTGGTACAGAGCCTGTGCGTCTGGTCAAATATGCGGATTGATACTTCTTTTTATCAGTTGATACCTCTTATCTCAGCATAGGCGGTGGTCCTGTAGGTATTTTTCCTTTTGCAGGATCAGCACCTGACTCTATCATCTCCTGCATGAATGCAGCACCTCCTTTGGCTTTCATTCCTCCCATCCGGTTGAGTTTGTAAGTGAAGGTGAGCATGGCATAGGTGGGCAGGGTGTTGAAACGTTGGTATTGCACGTAGTTCTCACCTACTGTTTGAACTATGTTTTTTCTTTGATTAAGGAGGTCGGTGGCTTTCAGAGTGAGTGTGGCCAAGCCCCATGTTTTACTCAGCGAAGCATTCCACATTATTTCGCTTAGGTTACCCAACTGCTTGCCGTAGCCTATACGGTCAGTGTAGCCTATGTCTGTTGCAATCTCCCAATTACGTGGCAGATGGAAGGTGAGGTCGCCGGTAATAGACCAATTGAACACGTTGCTGCGAGTGGAAGTGAGGTTGTTGTGTGTGAAGGAGTAGTTGAAAGTACCGTGTACTCCGAGATCCACTATCTCATGGGTTAGTCTCAGTGTCACGTCTTCACCTACTGTCACGTTGCCTGTTCGACTCTCGTCACCAAGTGTCCAAGTGTTTTCTTCTATAAGTTTTTCTATGTCAGCAGTTGGCATTTCGCGGGTAACATACGCAAGTCGCATGTTGTAGCCTACATTTGTACGCGTGTGAACCTGCATCAGTTTGTTTGCAAACGGAGTGTTGTACATGAAGTCGGCATAAACGGAGTAGGGTATTCCTTTGGCGTTGACTGTCTGTTGATAGAGTTTGCCTGTCTCGTCATAGATGCTGTTGCCAACCAATGCATCTTTTGTTATCGTGGCAAACAAACCTGTCATTATAGATGAGAACCGGTCTTGGTTGTACCTTGAATACATGAAGTTTATTCTATGTCGGAAAGCGGGTACGAGACTCAGGTTACCTACCGTCTCGTTCATTGCGTTGGAGTTGTCTTTCACCGGCTCCATCTGAGTGATGGTGGGTTGTTGTGAAGTTCCGCGGTAACGTACACGTGCAAACTCTTTCTTGCCGAACTTGTATTTGAACATGGCATTCGGTGAGAAGTTATACACGCTTACCATAGTGTCACGTACGAGTCCGTTTCCGTATTTGGTGGTGCTGATAGTCTGTGAGGGATTGAAGCGCAGACCTGCTGACAAGTCAAAGTATTGCTCTATCCATTTGTAGTTTACTTCCAATGCTTCGGAGAAGAAACGGTTGTTGAGTGAGTTGGAGTAGTCCTCGTCAAGCACGGTCTTCTCTTCGTCAAGATACTGATTCTTTTCTGACCAACGATTGTTCTGATTGAAAGTGAGTGCTGTCTCAAGGAAGTGGTTGGTCTTCCATATAGGCTCTACGTATGACGCTTTTATCTCATAACTCAGAGCGTTTTGCGTTTTGTCAGTCCATTGGTTAACAGATGCAATAGGAGTGCTTGTGAATGACTTGTTGTCAGATTCATTGTGTGAGTCAGACACGGTATTCGTAAAGTTAACGTTACCGTTGAGTGTAAGAGTTCTGCCCGGTTTGAGGAATTTGTGATTGTAGATGAGTTGCAGTTTGGCTCCTATCTCTCCTGATGTGCCTATGTTGCTTTGTTCACCAACAGTGGTCGTGTCTCCGTCGCGGAAATAGTCGTATGCCTTGTATAAATCGGTAAGAGAATGTGTGTATGATATTTCCGGCTTGAGTATCACTTTGTTCATTGAGTCAACCTGAAACTCAAATTCGAGTCTTGTTTTAGCATCCCATGTGCGTGACTGCTGCGAACTTGTGTCGTTCTGCTGATAAGTGTAGTCATCAGTCCACTGCTCTTTCTCCGACTTGGTACGTGTGTCGTTGTATGAATGGTTGAGTTGCATGTCTCCTCCGTAGAGATAGCCGTTTTTGCCTGCAATATTGGTGTTTACGCCAAGGTTCTCTGCCCACGTGATTCCCGAGTTCTGTCCTCCCCATGGTCCTCTGCCGCGACCTGTGCGCAGTTCGTTGGTGTTGTTTGCACCTCCTATGATAGTGGTCTGACTCTCCCCCAAGAGAATATTGAGGAAGGCGTTTGCATTGTATCGGAAATCCTGACTGAAGAACTGAGTGGCTTTGTCTTTGGCATTACCAGAATAGTCGTAATGGAAAAGTTTCTCCTGATTATCTCCAATCAGATCAGCACCCAATCCTCCGTTGAAGTTGCCGAATAGGCCTTTCTTGCGGTCTTCTTTGAGTTTCAGGTTGATGATTCGCTCGGTGTCATCGTCTTCAAAACCTGTAAGTTTGGCCATGTCTGACTTCTCGTCTATCACCTGTATCTTGTCAATCATGTCGGCGGGAATGTTCTTGGTTGCAGCCTGTACGTCATCGCCGAAGAATTTCTTTCCGTCAATTCTAATTCCTGTTATCGACTCTCCGTTTACAGTCACGTTGCCTTCAGAGTCCACCTGCACTCCATTCATCTTTTTCAGCAGGTCTTCCACCATGTCGGTTTCCTGCGTTTTGTATGCAGACGTGTTGTATTCGAGTGTGTCACCTTTGACTGTCATCTCAGCCGCTTTTCCTGTCACCTGCACTTCAGCAAGCCGCTGCACCGTCTCCTCAAGGCGTATGGTTTTAGCTTTTACGTCCTGAGAGTTGACTGTCACGCTTTGCACCGCCTCCTTGAATCCGACAGAGGAGACAATGAGTTTGTACTGACCGTTCTTTATGCCTGACATGCTGAAATTACCGTCGAAATCAGATTGGGCACCTTGCACCATGGTAGAGTCGGAGCCATGATAGGAGAATAATCTTACTGTGGCCATCTCGACAATCTCGCCGCTTTGTTTGTTGACAATGTGTCCGCTGACTGTGTATTGAGCAAACGCTATTATTGGGAAAACAATCAATAACAGACTTGATACCGCTTTCTTCATATATATATAAATAATGATGTACCTTAACTAATATTTAATAAAGATTTATAATTACAATAATTGTGCCAATATTTTGTTGCAGATACAAAAAATATTCCGTAACTTTGCACATTCAAACATACAACCCTAAACAAATACAATAGACAATAAGTTTATGGCAGAGAAAACACGTTATTCTGACGAAGAACTCGAGGAGTTTCGTCAGTTGATTAATGAGAAACTGGAGAAGGCTAAAGCCGAGTATGACCACTTGCGCCAGATGGTGGCTGGTGAAGGCAACGATGTGAATGACACTTCGCCTACATTCAAGGTGTTGGAAGAAGGGGCATCGGTGCTCAACAAGGAGGAGATGGGGCGTCTGGCTCAGCGGCAGATGAAGTATATACAAAACCTGCAGGCTGCTCTTATCCGTATTGAGAACAAAACCTATGGTATTTGCCGTGTCACCGGAAAACTTATACCCAAGGAAAGATTACGCGCTGTTCCGCATGCTACTTTAAGCATCGAGGCGAAAGAACAAAGAAAGTAATACTGCAGAGTATAGTAATACCATATCTACTAACGGTTAGCAATGAATAAAAAGGCGCAAACCTGGCTTGTGGCAGGAATAATATTGTTGGTGCTGTTGATTGACCAGTGCCTCAAGTTCTATGTGAAACTCAACTTCGCTCTCGGTGAAGCGCATGCTGTTTTTCCGTGGTTTCAGATTTGTTTTGTTGAAAACGACGGTATGGCTTTCGGCATTGAGTGGTTTGACAAAATGTTCCTCACTTTGTTCCGCATCATTGCTGTGGGGCTTTTCGGATGGTATATATACATGCTGATTAACAAACAGAAAACACGCACTTCGTATCTCGTGATGGTGGCATTGATTACTGCCGGAGCACTGGGCAATATCATTGACTGTTTGTTCTACGGACTGATTTTCTCGGAATCTACGCCTTTGACGCTTGCCACATTGATGCCTGAAGGAGGAGGATATGCTCCGTTTTTCTATGGTAAAGTGGTTGATATGCTGTATTTCCCACTTATACACAACTCGGCTGGAGAAACATTGTTCTTTCGACCTGTATTCAATTTTGCTGACTCGTGTATCACTGTGGCAGTGATAGTGGTATTCCTGTTTTTCAGCAAAGATCTTAACAATTCCCTTACGAAGAAGAACACTGATTGAACGATTGAATTATAAGTCGCTGTTCTATATTGGTTTGATGTTGTGCGCGCTATTGATGTCTGCATGCACTTTGCGTCCGAAAAATGTACTCCCCAAGAGTAAAATGACGGAGGTATTGTATGATTTGCACAAAACCGACGGGGTGGTGTTTGTGAAAGGATGCAATTATAATCATGATGAAGAACTGAAAAAATACTACGAATCCACTCTTCTTAAGCATGGGGTAACACAGGCACAGTTTGATTCATCGCTCGTATGGTACACCGACAATCCAAAACGTTTTAACAAAATATACCCTAAGGTTGTCAAGCGCTTGCAGGATGAACTGGATACATATTCATGGCTTGACAAGGAAAAGGACAGGAAGAAACTCAAGCCCGAGGATATAGCTCCTTATAATCTTGATAGCCTTGCTCTCGCATTTCGCAGTCAGTTGCCTTTATGTTTCTCTGTCAAGGCTCTTGATTCGCTTGAAAGAGATGCTGCGCTTTTCTACATTTTCCCTCAAGAGACTATTGACAGTCTCTCGCTTGTTCTCACTCAGCAATTGGATTCCATTCACAGGGCTGAACTTGCACAAGAATAAAGCGTATAGGCAGTAACATGTTACAACCTATACGCCTATTAAGTGTTGATAAGACTGTTTGTTCTTATTTCTTACTGTATATAAGCCATTCCCAGGGGCGAAGAGTTATCTCGTCCTGCTCGCCTATGGTAACCGGCATACCGCAGATGCAGGTATAATCGCCGGCGTAGTCGGCAGTGTTGAGCGTGAATGTCTGTTGTTCGGGTGAGAAATTGAAAATACCAAGAACAGTATTGTCTCCGAGGCTGCGTGCGCAAGCGAAGATGCAGTTGTTATCACATTCGATGCGTGTCATGGGTGCACCCATCTCAGGAGAGAAGAGAGCGGGGTTTTGTTTCCGTGTACGGTTGAGGTCCTGATACATGGCAAACTGGTGAACATGCCTGCGAGCGATTGAATCTTTCTCGAAGAACTGCAGCCTGTGGTCATTGGCATATTCTTGTCCGGTATAGATAAGCGGCATGCCGGGTACGATATATGTGAAGGCTGCCATAGCATCAGAAGCTTTGCCCATGCGTTCGAACTCGGTGCCATTCCATGAGTTTTCGTCATGGTTGGAGGTGAAGTTCATGCGGATTGCATAGGGCATGAAGGCAGTGTCTGCTTTCTGGAAATAATCCCAGAGATCATTGACTGTCTTCTTCTGTTGTGCGACTGCGTTCATGAGGTTGTGAAGTTCCCAACCGTAGTACATATCAAAAGCCGATACTGTATGGTCGGGTTGTTCTGCTTCAGCGAGAGTGAAGAGTCCCGGGTAGTCTTTGCGCAGTTCACCGAAAGCATCCTCCCAAAAGTCGGTAGGCACCTCCATAGCTACATCGCATCTGAATCCGTCAATACCGATAGAGTCGAGCCACCAGCGCATAGAGCGTTTCATCTCAGCGCGCATATCCTGATTGTCGTAATTGAGTTTGGATATATCTGTCCAGTCATACTGCACCATAAGGTTTCCGAGTGAGTCACGATAGTGCCAGCCGGGGTTCTGTGTCCACTTGGAGTCGGGTGCGGTGTGATTGGCAACCCAGTCGAGAATGACATACATGTCAAGTTGGTGTGCTTTGTTGAGGAAACTTACGAAGTCTTCTCTTGTTCCGAACTCAGGGTTGAAATCGCAATAGTCTTTGATAGAGTAGTAACTGCCGAGTGTACCTTTCCGTGTTATTACTCCGATAGGTTGAATGGGCATAACCCAGATAATGTCAACGCCGAGTGCCTTGAGGGTCGGCAGTTGTGCTTCAGCTGCGGCGAAAGTGCCTTCGGGTGTGAACTGACGTGTGTTGAGTTCGTAGATAGTGGCATCGTAAGCCCACGGAGTGTGGATGGTTTCTGTTTTCTTGGTGCACGCTGCCAAGGCTGCCATGGCAAGTGCGAGAATGAAGATTTTGTTTTTCATATTGATATGTAGTTGAGTGTTATAGTTGTATTTCTGCTTCTTTTATTCCTTCGGATGTGACTTTGACTTTGGGATGTCCTTGAATAATGACGGTTAGTTGTCCGGCAAATGCCTTCTGTAGGTTGCTTTGGAATGGTATGAGGCATGCGGCGTCACCATTGGCAGCACCGAGCATCTTGCCATTGCCGGAGAGGGATATGTTTACGGAGTTGTCGGCGAGAGGGCAGAGGTTGCCATCGAAGTCGCATATACGTATGCGCAGGTAAGTGAGCGAGCCGCATTGTTCGGGCATAAGCTCGACATAGAACGGTTCGCCTGCAGTGTGCATATACTCGGTGAGTGCAGGTTTGCCCAGCTCGTCGTATGCAATAGCCTTTAGTTCGCCTTCCTCAAATGGTACGTTGTCCCAGATGAGTCTGTATCGTCGGCAGCGTCCCCATACTGAATCTGCCTGTGCTTCTTGTTTGGTAAGGAAATGTTGTCTGCCAAGCGAGCGTCCGTTGATGAAGAGTTCTGCTTCCGGGTAGTCGGTATATACCATGACGGGCAGAGTGTCTGTTTCCTGCCAGTTCCAGTGGGGGAGCAGATGCAGTGTATGCGAGCGCTTGTTCCACTGACTGCGATAGAGCCAATAACGGTCTTTAGGAATTGATGCGAGGTCGATGATACCGAAGTAGGAGGAGTGAGAAGGCCATGCGTCGGTGTCGTAAGGTGACGGTTCACCGAGATAGTCGAAACCAGTCCATACGAATTGTCCGATAGTCCATGGGTAGTCGTCCATATTGGCGAAGTCATCGTCAGGAATATTACTCCACGGGCAGAATTCGAGGTCGTAGGATGAGCATTGGTTGGTACGGGTATCTCCCCCCGGGACGGGTACGTTGCATACTTTGTCGTTGTTGTCTTTGACTGCAGGCAGTTTATAGATACCACGGCTGCTTACGGTAGATGCAGTCTCGGAACCAAGAACAAGTTTTTGCGGAGTGGCGTCGTAAATCTCTTGGTATCTATGGGCACGATAGTTGATTCCAACGACCTGCATTACATTAGCGAATCCGTTCTCGAGAACACAGTCTACTCCGTCCATACCGCAAGTGACAGGTCGTGTGCCATCTTCACGAGTGCATATATCTTGCAGGAATCTGGCTATCTTGTATCCTTCAGGTTCGCATTGGGTAGGTACTTCGTTGCCGATAGACCACATGACGACAGACGGGTTGTTGCGGAAATGGCGGAGCATATTTATCATATCACGCTCTGCCCATGTTAGTGTCTGCCCCTCCTCGACTTTCTCGAAAAAGCGGTTATAACCATTTTTGCACTTTCCCCATTCCCATTCGTCGAAAGGCTCAACCATAAGCATGAAGCCGAGAGAATCAGCAAGTTCAACGAGTTCGGGTGCGGGCATATTATGACTTGTCCGTATGGCATCGCATCCCATATCTCGTAGCATCAGCAGTTGGTGCCGGATAGCGTCTTTGATGGCAGCGGCACCGAGAGGTCCGAGGTCATGGTGGAGACAGACGCCACGAAATTTGCGCACTTCGCCGTTAAGGAGAAAACCGCTGTCGGGAATAATCTCGACAGAGCGAATGCCGAAAGTCTGCTCATATACATCGCGGAGTTGTTTGCCTTCGAAAAGTGAGAAGCGTGCGGTATATAGGTTGGGACTTTCAGGTGACCAAAGGTGGGGATAGTTGATGGTCAGCACCTGACTGATGGTATTGCTTTTCTTGGGATTTAGCGTACGCGAAGTAGAAGTGACGAGTCTGCCTTGCAGCAGTATCTCGGTGCGCATGACAATGGTTTTCTCGTATTTGGTGTCGATACGGGTATTGATATGCATAAGAGCGGAGTTGTGCACATTCTGTTTCTTGCGTATCTCTTTGGTCTGAATCTGTACTCCCCACACAGGAATATGCGTGTCATCTGTTTGAATGAGATGCACATTCCGATAGAGACCTGCGCCCGGATACCATCGGCTTGACTCGGGCCGGTTCTCAAGTCTGACAGCAATCTCGTTGCCACCTTTATAAAGAAAAGGAGTGAGGTCAACAAAGAAAGCGTTGTAGCCATAGGGCCAGAACTCTACTTGTTTGCCGTTGACAAATACTTGCGCTTCGGACATGGCACCGTCGAAGAGCAGAGTGACATTGTCAGCAAACGGAGGACGGAGTGTAGTCCGATACCATGCAGCACCAACGTATGGCAAACCGCCTGTTCTGCCTGTTCTTACAGAGGGTTCTTCGCTACCGTTCTGAGTAATGGCAACATTCTGCAGGTCATTATCTCGTGAGAAAGGACCGGTGATAGCCCAGTCGTGGGGAATGGTTACCTGTTGCCAACCGAACTCAGGCATAGTGTTGGGTGTCTGCTCCATACAGAACTGCCATTCAGTTAGCAGAGTCTCGGTTCGTTCAGCGAAAGCACAGACAGAGATAAGGGCAAGACAGAGAAAAGTTAATTTTTTCATTGTGATTAGTGTGAGAAGTGGCTTCTGTTGTTTTTAAGTTGTTCAAGTGTCTTAAGTATCATAAATACCTTAAGTCTTCAAGATTATTCAAGCATCAGTTTGAGTGCCTGCTGAGGGCGCCCGTCGTTGGTGAAAGCTCCCATCTCGTATGGTCCCCATCCGAGTGCATCGTATTCACGGGGTTTCCAGCCGTTGAATACCTGCGGTTCCCAGTAGAACACTCCTGCGCATACACCTGTTGCCTGCATGCGGTTGAGGAAATCCTGCATAACGACAGCCGACAACTCTTCCTCAGCAGAAACCATGCCAACCTCTGCTATCATCACTTTTCCACCAAATTCTTCGGCAAGCCTTTTGACATTTGCCTCGGCGAGAGTGTTCATCTCCTGCCAAGGTTTATGACACCAATAGAACATCATAGGGTAGTGACTGAGTCCAATCATGTCGAACTTGCCTCCGTTGTCCTGCAGACGGTGATAGAATGCGGTGTTGTCGAGATACGCATTGTCGTGGTGCACAATGACAATAGCATCAGGAAAAACTGATTTTACGGCATCGTAGCCCGCAGAAGTGAGCATGGCGTAGCGCTGCCAACCCCCTTCGCAGTCAGAGAGCGTGCTGTCAGATTGCAGAACCTGCGTTCTGCCCATGGGCCAGAGCATACCGTAGGTAGTCTCGTTGCCGACCTGTACCCACTCAGGGTTGACACCTGCCTCACGAAGTGCAGTGAGTACTTCGACGGTATGGTCAGTTACTGCCTGACACATTTGTTCGAGGTCGTAGTTCTGCCATTCAGCCGGAACAGTCTGATTACTCGGGTCGGCAAAATTGTCGGAATAGTGGAAATCAATCATGATGCGCTGCCCGAGTGCAGTGGCTCTAACGGCTTTGGCAACGACGTCAGGCTTGTTGCACCAGCCTGTAGTATGATTGACCCAAACGCGCAGGCGCACAGCATTCATACCGAGCGAACGCAGCAAGGCGATACACTCCTGAGGTTCTCCGTTGTCGTTGTAGAATAGTACACTGTCGCGCTCTTGTTCGGTAAGCCATGAGAGGTCAGCACCTTTGGCATAAGTGCCGCGCGGGGAATCTGTTGCGGGTTTGCCGGTGCATGCACAGAAAGCAACAGAGACAACAGCAAACAGCAGATAGAAAGTTTTTTTCATTGTTGTTCAACTATGTATTCGTATGGTTTGAGAGTTATACTGAAACGTCCTTCTTCGGGTTCAATCTTGACTTCTTTGCCCGACTTGTTGATAGCGACAAGTACTTCGTTGCCCATGTACACACGGCGGAAACAGAGTACGTCTTTGTCGGCATAGACAGGCAGATACTCGCCATAGAGCAAAGGCAGAGAACTACGACGGAGGTGAATGAGACCGGCAACCTGATTGCGCATTTGTTCTTCTTGCGGATTGAGACCTTCGAAGCGCATCATCTTGCGGTTGTCAGGGTCGTTGCCACCCGGTTCGCCGAACTCGTCTCCCTGATAGATGCACGGTACACCAGGTATAGTGAGGTTGAGCACATGCAGTAGCATGGCTTTCTTGTAGGCAACAGCAGTGTCGCCAACGGTTACATTGCGAGTCCATCCTGCTTGTTTGCCGTCTTCTGCAAAACTAACGTCACCTCCTGCGAGAGAGATGAAGCGTACTTGGTCGTGGTTGCCGGAGATATTGCCCATAGTATGGTGAGCACCATAGGCAGCAAGACTCTCCTCGATGACACGTTCTACTTCGCGCATATCGCCGTTTTTCTCTGCAATGGCATGAATGGCAGTAAAATATACGTTGAAATCGAACTGTGCATCAAGCATACCTGTTTTAACGTATGAGCCGATGAGTTCGGGGCTGCCATAGGTTTCTCCAATCATCCAAAGAGGGCGGTCGGGGAACTGTTGTTTCATCTTTTGTGTGAGAGTACGCCAATAGCACTCAGGAATATGCTTGCATGCGTCGTGTCGGAATCCGTCGAGGTCGAAGTGCTGCAGCCAATAGATAGCGGAGTCGGTCATGGGTTGATAAACTTCTTCGCGTTCGAGGTCGAGGGTAGGAATATGTTTGTCGAACCATGTGGTGAGACGCGCTTCATCCCAGAGCTCGAAGTTACGGCGTCCATCGGGCAACAGACTATCGGTTACCCAATCAGGGTGCTCTTTGAGAACAGCGGATTCGATATGCACATGGTTGGCGACATAGTCGAGTATGACATTGAGATTGTGTTTGTGAGCAGTGGCAAGCAGTTGTTCGAGTTCCTTGTCAGTGCCGAGACGGGAATCAACTTTGGTGACGAAAGTAGGCCAATAGCCATGGTAAGCTGAGAAGCGTGTATGGTCGCGATGACGGTCATACTTGTTATTGAAGAGCGGCAGTTCATCTTCGCTTTGGTCGGGCATAAAGTCGAATGGATAATATCCCCATGCGTCCCAAGGATTCTGTGTAATAGGCGAAATCCAGATAGTGTTGATTCCGAGTTGTTCGAAGAATCCTGCATTGATTTGCCGTGTAATACCTGCGAGGTCGCCTCCCTGGTAGTCAACGATATCGAACACTTCTTCGGAGTTGATTTTCCAATCGTTCTGCTTGTTGGCGTTGCAGAAGCGGTCAACCATGAGCGAGTAGAGCACTTGCGCCTGCTGGTCATGACGAGTGAGCAGAGCAGGGTCGGCAACAGGTTTCATGTTGTGCAGAGGAACAAGCAAGTCGTTGTAGTTGTAGTCGCGGTCAGCGGCATAGACTCTGATAAACGATCGTCCGTTTTTCTTTACCTGCTTGGGCATGGGGAGGATAAAATGCTCTCCGTCTTCGGCAATCTGAATGCCATCGAGCGGCATAAGCATATTCTGCCAGAACATACGAATGGTGAGGTCATGCACAGGTTCGGAGAAGGCAATGACTATGCTCTCGTCATCAGCGGCAGCGAGAAAGAGTGACTGCTTGTGGGGCCGATTGTCGATTACAGGAATGTTGATTTCATTGCCATTCTGAAAGAATGTGAGCAATGCGGAGTCGAGACAGACAGAGTCGAACTTCTCACCCAGCAGTGTGGGGATATAGTCGGCATAGTCGGGTGCGGCATCAGCCGGAAGAAACATTACAGGCTTAATAGGGTCGCCAGTCATTACCTTTTGAAAAGGAGAGGGTTTGCCGCATGCCACAAGCAGGCACAGTGCGGGCAAAAGAAGTAGATTGTGTTTCATGGCGGTAAGGGTGTGTGTTGGTTAAGTATATTTATTGTTTGTTATAATTTGAGTTTGCTTTGCCGGATCAGTCAGAGTTGTTTATCTCATCGTAGAGACTGCTGCGTGTAGGGTCGATTTCAACCAATATCTCATATACTTTTTTCTTTTCGTCAGCAGTGCCTTTCTTGAAGATATTCACCAGTTCGTCAGATTTGGCATCGAGGAAGGTGCTTACCAGATGTCCGTTAGGTCTTGCGCGTCGTGCTTCGCGCAGAGCAGTAATGCCTTCAGCTATTCGTGCACGTGAGTTCGCCACGTTCTGCGTCATCTCATCGAGAGAGAGGCGGTGGTACTCATAGTAGAACTCGCGATATTTGCGATAGGACTCATCGAGGAGATTGTTGGCAATGGCATATCGGTTGCGGTTGCTTGTGCCGCGTGCGATAGCACTCCAACCCTCCATCTCGGCATCAGACATGGTAGCAGTCTGGCAGGCATTGATAATGTTTTCGCACTGCGTGAAAAAGGGTGTGCCTCCGAGTCGGGAGAAACTATCCATATCTTCGCCAATGATGAGATAGCAGTAGTAGGCGAGCATGGCAGTGAGGTTGGTGTAGAAAATGTTCTCCTGGTATTCAAGCCGGTCGAACTCCTGATACTGAAAGTTGAAATTGTTGTCTTTGATATTGAGCAAGGGTGTAGTGTATGTAGTGCCGAAAACGGGGCGTCGTGCCTGCACTTGGAGTTCGGCATTATATACATTGTCAGCCACAGAATTGATGATAATCATCATGCTGCACTCGATGCGCTCGTTCTCGGCGAAGGTCATTCCGGTCCAGCGGATGGTGTTGACATACTCGGTGACAGCCTGCTGCAGAGTGTTGAAGACAGACTTGTTGGAGCCTTCAATCTTGTCGCTGTTGATTGTAACGGTGCAATTCAACTCTTGCGCAGCAAGCGAAAGAGGCAGAATCAGAAACAATATGGCGAGACACTTTCTCATTTCAATATATGAGGTTTGCATAGAGCATTCTATTTAATTTCAATGACCGAGCCGGTGCGGGTATCAAATCGAACTTGCGTCTTGCGTTTGGCGAAGAGTTCCTGTGCAAGCGGCACGGCAACTCCGAACTGTGCTACAGGTATGTTTTTGCTGACAAGCAGTTTTTCTCCATCGGTGAGAGTAATGTCAGCGTTGCCTGCAAGATTCTGCCATACAGCGGAAGGAGCAGGTTGTTTGTCACCTTCGGCAGCGGGTGCATAGTCTTGCTTGTGTGCAACGATGGTGAGAGTGAAAGGTTCGCCGCTCATGTCATCGGAGTCAACAAGACCTTCGTGCTTGGAGAAGCGGAAGATTACACTGTCCTCGCAGCCGGATTCGGGAATGAGAGTGACGGTTTTGACAATAATCTTCTTTTGGATTTTTCCGAGGAAGAGTTGTGTGAGCGCTTCCTCCTGCTTGTCCATTTCAGAGAGTACGAGCCGCATGGCTGTGCCATCGGCAGGCGTGTGCTCGACCTCACCTGCGAGCAGGTTGAGCCGGTTCTCGCGTATGGAGTAGATTTGTTTTGCAGTTCCTTCAGCCATTTTGCCAATAGAGCCTGAAAGCATCTGGTCCTCAAGGAAAGGAATGGCAAGGGATGGCTTGGCTGTTTTGCTTTGTTTGCAATCGGCGGGCTTGTGCTGTTCAGAGGTTTTGGTTGCTTCGCTCTCACAGTTGATACATTCGATAAGACCTTTGTTGTTGAGGCGCACAGCACAATTGGCAAGAGTCTTCTGATTGAGAGGAATGGTGTAAGCACGATCGGGGTCAGCTTTGGTGCGGGTGCGGAGCTGCACATTCTTCAATTCATAGGTGACTGAGTTTTCCAAGACTATATCTTTAGTGCCGAGATAGCGCTCGGAATACTGATAGAACATACCGCGCTCAGCAGTGATTTGCTCGTATTCTATTTCAAACACAAGTTCTGTCCGGGGCATGTAATATATCAATGCCGATTCTCCTTCTTTGATTTGTGCCTGCAGAGAGATTGCTCCAAGCAGCAGAAGAGATAGGAATATGCCATGCGTTTTCATAAGTCAGTTATTTTGTGTGTTCAGAGATGTCTTAGTGTATGTTCAGAAGAGTCGGGGGAGGAAGTCTATCAAATAATGACGCCAGTTGTCCCAGCTGTGCCCTCCGGTTGTCTCTATGTAGATATACGGATACTTCTGTTTGTCAAGCAAAGCGCGGTATTGCACATTTTCGGTGAAGAGGAAGTCATCGCGTCCGATAGATATATAGTAGAGTGCGGGAGGAGTTTTGAACTGACGTTGTAGATCTTTCTCCACATTCTTATAGACGCGTGGTGTGTTTTTGTTGGAGGGGAAGGAGAGACGCACGTTCTCAGTGTTGGTAGTCTTGGGGTCGTAGTAGGTGTTGTAAACGGGCGAGAAGAGTCCGACATAGTCGAACAACTGATTGTAATAGTGCGAGATATGCATGGCGTGGTAGCCTCCCATGGAGAGCCCTGCAATGGCACGCGAGTGTTTCTTGGTGACGGTTCGGTAGTTGCGTTCGACGAAGGTCATGATGTCTCCGAAGGTCTCTTCGAATTGTCCCTGAAGCCTTTCGTCACGGTTAGACCATTTGACTTTGCCGTCTTGGAGAGTGTAGTCGTAGAGAGGCGATGCGTCCTGCCAGATGTTGCCATTGGGGAAGACGACAATCATCTGCTTGCATTTGCCTTGTGCAATCATGTTGTCAAGTATTTGTGCAGCACGTCCCAACTCGAGCCATGCCGTTTCGTCACCTCCGCTGCCGTGGAGAAGATAGAGGACAGGATAGTAGTCTTTTCCTGTAGCGTATGCAGGCGGCAGATATACCGACAGCCTTCGATTGCGATTGCCGGTAGCGGGGTAGAAGACCTGCTCAACCGTGCCATGCGGAACGGGCTGTGTCTGCATGAGCGAGGTGCCGTTGTCGGGGAGGATAAAGTAGTTGAAGAAAGTGTTCACATCGCGCATTACCCTGACATTCTGGGGGTCAAGGACAGGGTTGCCGTCCACCATGAAAGAGTATTGGTAGAGGTTGTCCTGCAGAGGTTCGGAAGTAAAAGAGAAAGTGCCGTCAGACTGCTTAACCATGTCGTGCTGCTCCCCCTGGAGCATGAGACAAACGTGCTCAGCATCAGGGTTGGAGTAGGTAAAAGTAACGCATTTGTCGTGACCTACCTGTTGCGCATACATGCCAGCGGCAAAGAGGATGGCAATAATGGATGTGAATTGTTTCATGACAGTATAGTTTATTAAATTCGGACAAAGGTACAACTTTTTTTGCAAATATGCAAATGTGTGAAAAAAAGCATGTGCAAAGAATAATAGAACGATGGCGGCGGAAGTGGTCAGAATATGCTGTATAACAATGCAGTTGTTTTATCTTTTTACGTCTTTTTTACGTCCTTTTTACGTCTTTTTTACGTCTTTTTTACGTAATTTAAGGCGAAATGGATATGAAGAAGGATTAAGCAGCTCAGATGTGTCATGCATGGAGAAAGAAAGGTGAGTATCGGGGTAAGTTTTCATATTTTGAAAATAATTGCTATCTTTGCAGCGTGGAAATATGTGAGCTGCCGGTGGAAATATGTGAACTGCCGAAAGAGATGTTCAGGATGCGGGGGAGTGATTGGCAGGAGGTGGTCAGGAGAGGTGAGGCAGCGATAAAACAGGAAAAACGACAGGAAAATATACATGAAAAACAGTTTTGCAGCGCAGCAGTTGCGCAAATGGTTTTTGTTCGGTGCACTGCTGATAGTGGTGGCATCGGTGTTGTATGCCAACAGGTTAGCGAACCGTCTGGCAGCAGAAGAGAGGCGCAAGATGGAGATATGGGCAGATGCGACTCGTGAGTTCATCATGGCAGACGAAGACACGAACGTTGACTTTGTGTCGAGGATAATAGAAGGCAACACAACGATACCGGTTATAATGACCGATGCCGATGGCAACTATCTGTTGTCGAGGAACGTAAAGGAACCGAAAGACAATGTGGAGGCGTTTTACGCAAAGAAGATAAAGAAGTTGCAGGAGTCGCAAGAGCCGATAGAAGTGAAGATAGGTGACATAGTGCAATATATATACTATGAGGACTCGACACTGCTCAGGCAGTTGCAATATTTTCCATACATACAGTTTTCTCTGATATTCCTGTTCATTCTGGTTGCCATTTTCAGTCTGTATATAGTACAGAAAAGCGAGCAGAACAGAGTATGGGTGGGCTTGTCGAAGGAGACAGCACACCAGCTGGGCACTCCGATATCATCTCTGATGGGTTGGCAGGAACTGCTTAAGACAAGGTATCCTGACGATGTGCTGATACCCGAGATGGACAAGGATATACAGCGATTGCAGACAATAGCAGAGCGTTTCTCGAAGATAGGCAGCGAGGCAGAGTTGAGTGCAACCGAGCTGATGCCGATACTGAGAGACAGTATAGCCTATATGCAGACGCGAACGAGCGGCAAAGTAGTTTATGAGATAGAGACGGAAGTGGCTGAAGATACGAAACTTATGCTGAACGAGCCTCTGCTGAAGTGGGTGATAGAGAACTTGTGCAAGAACGCAGTTGACGCGATGGACGGCGCGGGGAAGATAACGGTGAGAGTGGGTGAGGAGGACAAGCGTGTGAACATAGACATATCCGACACAGGGAAGGGTATAAAAGAAAGAGATTTCAAGAAAGTGTTCATGCCCGGTTATACCACGAAGAGACGCGGCTGGGGACTCGGACTGAGCCTTGCCAAAAGGATAGTGGAGGAATATCACGGAGGAAAAATAAGCGTGCTTAAATCCGAGATAGGAGAAGGGACTACATTCAGGATAAGTCTGGACAAGACAAATCAAGCAAGTTAATCAACGGAAAGAAACAAAGAATAAGTCAAAGGATATGTTGAGAAAAATCAGAATAGCGCTGCAGGTCGTTGTGATGACTCTGGTTACGCTGCTGCTGCTCGGAGTGAGCTGGCGGTTAAGCAGTTGGATAGGATGGGTGGCAAAGATACAATTTCTGCCTGCGCTGATGGCACTGAATATAGGAGTGCTGGCTGGGCTTATAGTGATGACCCTTCTGTTGGGCAGAATATATTGCAGCGTGGTATGCCCGCTTGGAATAATGCAGGATTTCTTCGGATGGTTAGGCAAGAAACAGAAGAAAAACCGCTACTCACACTCGGATGAGAAGAAATGGTTGAGATACGGGGTGTGGACAGTGTTTGCGATATGTCTGATAGCGGGATTTGCCCCCGTGACGACTCTGCTGGCACCATATTCAGCCTACGGAAGAATAGTGAACTCGCTGTTCAAGCCGCTGTATGACCTTCTTCAGAACGGATTCGCAGCCATCGAGTCAAATTACGAGAGCTATATGTTTACCGATGTGGAGATATGGATGAGGAGCATAACGACGACTGTGGTAGCATTAGTGACACTGTTTGTACTCGGTTTCCTTGCATGGAGGAACGGCAGAACATACTGCAACACTATATGTCCTGTTGGGACAACACTGAGTTTCTTCTCGAGATTCTCGCTGATGAGAGTGCGTTTCGACAAAGACAAGTGCCGGAACTGCAGTCTGTGCGAAAAGAACTGCAAGACATCTGCGATAGATTTCAAGGCAGGCACGGTGGATTATTCTCGTTGTGTGGTATGCGGCGACTGCCTTGACAAATGCAAGTTCGACTCTCTGCACTATGAGCCGGTGTGGAGACCTGTCAAGAAGACGACCAAGACTGAAGAACGGGATGTGTCGGAGAGCAGAAGGGCATTTCTGACCGGAATAGCAGTAGCGGCAGGTACGGCAGCGATGGCGCAAGCGAAGGTGAAAGTGGACGGCGGATTAGCCGTGATAGAAGACAAGGAGCAAGTGGAGAGAAAGACCAAACTTGTGCCTGCCGGAGCCAAAGGTTTGAAGCATTTCTCGAACCACTGCACAGCGTGCCAACTCTGCGTGAGCACATGTCCGAATGACGTATTGCGCCCTGACACGGACCCGCTGAGACTGATGCAGCCGGTGATGTCGTTTGAGAGAGGTTACTGTCGTCCGGAATGTACCAGATGTTCAGAGGTATGCCCTGCCGGAGCCATAGTGCCGATAACGAAGGAGGACAAGACCGCCATTCACATAGGTCATGCCGTAACCGTGTCAGAGAACTGTCTGGCAGAGCAGGGAGTAAGTTGCAACAACTGCGAGCGTCACTGCCCCGCGGGAGCAATAACAATGATGGAGAAAGAGGGCAGGGACGGCAAGACGGTGCATGTGCCGATGGTAGCGCCATGGTTGTGCATAGGTTGCGGTGCATGCGAGAATCTTTGTCCTGCCCGACCATTCCCCGGAATATACGTAGAAGGCAATGAGACACACGTGACAGACTAAACATGGAGGGATGAATGATGAAAAGAAGAGAATTCATAAAGAAGAGTCTCGGTGCAGTGGCAGCCACGGCTATTGTTCCTGCATTTGTTGACTGCAAGAAGCAGGAGACGACCGAGAATACCGTACCCGAGGAGGGCGAGATGACGATACGCATAAACCCTAACACAGGTGACAGAGTGGGCTTGCTGGGCTACGGAATGATGCGTCTGCCTGTAATGGACGGCAGTTCGGCAAGAGAGAACAAGACTGATGAGATAGACCAGGAGAAAGTGAACGAGCAGGTTGACTATGCACTGGCTCACGGAGTGAACTATTTTGACACGTCACCTGCGTATTGCAGGGGCAAATCGGAAGAGTCAACAGGCATCGCTCTATCCCGTCACAAGAGAGACACCTATTATATAGCAACCAAACTATCGAACTTCAGTCAGGAGACTTGGTCGAGAAAAGAGTCGCAAGAGATGTTCGAGCGCTCGCTGAAGTATCTGCAGACAGATTATGTGGACTATCTGCTGCTGCACGGAATAGGAATGTCGGCAGGTGACAAAGACGCGATGCAGGCATTCTACGGCAGATATATGGACAACGGCATTCTGGACTGGCTGACAGAACAGAAAGAGAAGGGCAGAATAAGGAATCTCGGTTTTTCGTATCATGGTGATATACGTGTGTTTGACATGCTTCTGCAGTGGCATGACGAAGGCAGATATCACTGGGATTTTGCTCAAATAGAACTCAATTATTTAGACTGGAACTATGCCAACGAAATCAATCCGAGAAACACCGATGCAGTGTATCTGTACGAAGAACTGTGGAAACGAGGTATCCCGTCCGTAATCATGGAGCCTCTGCTCGGCGGCCGCCTGGCACGCCAGCCGGAAGGCATATACCGCAAGATGCTGAAGATGAACAGCAATCTGACTCCGGCACAGTGGGCAATGCGCTTTGCGGGCACACCCGAGGGAGTACTTACCGTGTTGAGCGGTATGACACAGACCGAGCACCTGATAGAGAATGTGCGGACATTCTCTCCGCTGAATGCATTGACAGAGGAAGAGGAGAAGTTCCTGCTTGACTTGGCAGAAGATGTGTATAACCTGAAAGCCGTACCATGCACTGCCTGCAACTACTGCATGCCTTGTCCTTACGGACTGAATATACCGGCAGTGTTTGCATACTATAACAAGTGCCTCTCGGAAGGTCTGACCCCGACCAGCGGGGGTGGAGCGGACAGTGAGTTCAAGCGTGCCAGGAGACAATGGCTGGTAGGATATGACAGAGCTGTGCCGCGCATGAGGCAGGCCAGCCACTGCATAGGATGCAGGGAGTGCGTGTCGCATTGTCCGCAGAGGATACAGATACCCGAGGAGATGAAGAGGATAGACGAGTATGTAGAGGGAATGAGGATAGTTGAGAGTTGAGGGTTGAGGGTTTAGAGTTCTAATCCTCGCTTTGCTCGGAACGATCGGCAAAGCCGTGGAGAGAAGTTTGTAAGTTAAAAGTTAAAAGTTGAAAGTTGAAAGTTAAAAGTTTAGAGTTTTGAGTGAAGCAGAAGATATGAGTTTCTGGGAGCACCTTGATGTATTGCGAAAGGTGCTATGGAAATCGTTGCTTGCAGTGACGGCGATTGCCGTGGTTGCTTTCTTCTTCAAAGACATGCTGTTCGGCGTGCTGTTTGCTCCATCACGGAATGACTTCGTATTATACAGAGGAATGTGCCGCCTCGCGGAATTGACAGGTTGGCAGAGTCTCTGCCCCGGAGATTTCGAGGCATTGTTTATCAATACGGAGTTGGCTTCACAATTCATGACGCATTTGGAGGTATCGTTGTGGACAGGAGTGTGCCTGGCTTCACCTTATATAATATACCTGTTGTACGGATTTGTGTCACCGGCGCTGTATGAGCAAGAGAAAAAACATTCGGTAGGAATAGTGCTTGCCTGCGTGGTGTTGTTTCTGGCAGGAGTGATGCTGAATTATTTTGTGATATTTCCGTTTTCGTTCAGGTTCCTGAGTACATACCAGGTGCAGGAGGCAGTGGTGAACCAGATATCGCTGTCGTCGTATATCTCTACATTTCTGATGCTGAGTCTGCTGATGGGAATAATGTTCGAGTTGCCGGTGCTGGCATGGATATTAGCCAGATTAGGTCTCGTTGAGGACAGCATGCTGCGCAAATACAGGAGACATGCGTTTGTGGGGATATGTATTGTGGCAGCAGTGATAACTCCGACTGGTGATGCGGTGACACTGATGCTGGTAACGCTACCGATATATATGCTTTACGAACTAAGTATTCTGATAGTAAGAAAGACAAAACATATATAGAGGTATGCGACTTGGGAATTGGCACGAATTTTGTTGCGTGAGATATATCTTTATACGAATGGATTAATATGAGAAAACTGATACTCTTTCTGCTGATAGTGATTGCTTCGTACAGCGTTGTGGCACAAGAAATGATGCCGCAGCGCCCCAAGCGTACACCAGAGGAGATAGCGCAGAAGCAGACTGAACGTTTGCAGAGGGACTTGCAACTGACGCAGGAGCAGAGAGATACGGTATATAAGATTCATCTGAAGTATGTGAATATGCGCAGAGAGAACGAAGTGAGAGACTCAACTGAACAACGCATACGAAACCTGATTGAGGAGTTGATCCCTATATTAACGGAAGAGCAAAAGATTACATTCGGACAATTCATAAAAGAGATAGGTCCGAAACGTCAGAGCACTCCGCGAATGAGAGCTGCAGAGGCAGAGGTGGTAAGTGAAGGCGGTGGAGAATAGTTACACGTTTCAGAAGACAGGGAAACAGCAGACTACAAGAAGAATGGATAGCATGATAATCAATCCGTATTCCAAATAATGAGGCGAGACCGGTGTCTCGTCTTTTTTTATGACATTAGTCTTGAGTAATGTAAAATAGAGGGGCAGAACAATGACTGTGGCGAGCAGCAATCCGGCAAGAATGTCACCCGGGTAGTGCACACCGAGATACATGCGGCTCCAGCAGTTGAGAGCAACCCAAAGCATCAGCGGCAACGTGGTGCGCCAGTTGCGCCAGACAAGAGAGAAGAGCAGGGCAATAGAGAAAGTGTCGGCGGCATGACTGCTCGGGAAACCGTATTTGCCTCCGCGGTAGCCGTTGACGATGTGCACTAAGTGTTTGAGCGCCTCGTCTCTTGCAGGTCTGGGACGGCAGATGAGATGCTTGAGCGCGTGAGAAACATAGTCGGACACACCGAAGGCAAGCAGCACTCCGAGCAATAACCAGAGACACCTGTTGCCATAACGTTTTGCCAGAAGAAAAACCATTATGACATACATCGGAATCCAGACATACTTGCTCGACACGTTCCAGAGAAACGTGTCGAGAATTGCATTGTGCCAGCCGTTAATGTCAAGCAGCAGTTGTGAATCCAGTTCCAATAGTTGCTCCATCAGTTATTTGTTTTTCCACTGCAAAAGTACATCAATATTTTTGTATATGCAAATTTCAGCGATTATGGAACTGTGCTAAAGGCTGGTGACAAGGAATTGCTATGTTGTGCTGAAATCGCATGGTAAAGTGAATTGTTTTTGAGGAATAGATATTTCTGTACTTTTCAACATTTGTAATGTTGCCAAAGCAGTATGGCGTTTTGCAGTAAATATCCAAAGAATTTGGCTATTTGCAAAACTTTCACTACTTTTGCAAAGTCTTTACGGATAGTGTGCAATGTGTTGCACAAAACGATATTCCGCAAAGGTTAAAACATAACATATTAACAGCGTTTATTGACGCTTTGTCCTTGGCTCTACTGAATCAGGAAATTGAATTGCAATATGTATGAAGTCTCAAAAAGAGAATACCGATGTCTCGCTGCCAAACAGGAACAGTTTTGTAGATGACGCATTTATTGCGAATTTCCAATTACGAACCCACTGCGTTCCCAATTTAAAAGGACTCAATATCTTCTGCCAATTCAAATCCTCGACCACGACAAGTGTGAGTACTATGAACTTGAAGCTGTAAACAAGAAACATACAACAAATCCAATACCTGTCTATGGCAAACGAGATAGTTCTATATAAACCAAATGAGCAGTTTCAGTTGGAAGTACAACTGAAAGACGAAACTGTATGGCTCACACAACAGCAGATAGCGGATTTGTTTGGTGTTAAGCGACCTGCTGTTACGAAACATTTAGGCAATATCTTCAGAGAAGGTGAGTTAGATATGAATTCAGTATGTTCCATTTTGGAACTAACTGCCGCAGACGGTAAAGTATATAGTACTCAATTCTATAATCTTGATGCCATACTTTCAGTCGGTTACCGCGTAAACAGCCGTAATGCCACCATATTCCGCAAATGGGCTACAACCGTACTGAAGGATTATATGCTTCGTGGTTATGCTGTCAATCAGCGGATGTTGCATTTAGAAGAGCGCATTGACAACCGTTTGAGAGTCATAGAAAACCGGCTTGACGAACATCAGGAACAGATAGATTTCTTTGTGCAACGCAACTTGCCACCTGTTGAAAAAGTCTTTTATAACGGACAATTTTTTGATGCAAGGGCGGTATTGGAACAGATAATAAAGACTGCGACAAAGAGAGTTGTTGTCATTGATGAATATATTGATGCCGCCACATTCGAGATGCTTGATGTCCGGCAGAAAGGTGTGAGTGCCGACATATATTCGTCTGCGCTGCATACGACCTTGCGTGATGCACATAATAATACTGCGGGTGTCAAACCTGTAAACACCCACAAGTGGAGCAAACCCTCGCACGACCGCTGGTTGATTATTGACGAACAGGTGTATCACTGCGGTCACTCGCTCAAAGATATGGGACAGAAACTCTCCGCCATCTCACTGATAGAAAGCATAACAGCAGAAGATATTTTGAAACAAGTAAGATAATATACCGTCGCTTAGCGACGTAAAACAGTAAGCATCCGTTAGGATTAGAAAATAAAGTATTTAAGCAATAGAAAATAACATACAAATATATGGCAAAGATACAGCCCCTAATAGTGAAGGACACAACCATACGTACATTGTCGCAAAACGGGATGGATTATATTTGTATTACAGATATAGCACGACAGAAGAATGGTTTGGAGCCAAACATTGTTGTTGGCAACTGGATGCGCAATCGTAATACTATAGAGTATCTCGGTTTGTGGGAGATGCTGAATAATCCTACTTTTAACCCCATCGAATTCGAGGGGGTTAAAAGTCAGGCAGGATTGAATGCTTTTACACTCAGCCCTTCACGTTGGATTGAATTGACACATGCAATTGGCATTATCAGTTCCACAGGACGCAACGGCGGCACATACGCCCAACGCGATATTGCTTTCAAGTTTGCAAGTTGGGTGTCCGTTGAGTTTGAACTGTATCTCATTAAAGAGTTCCAACGCCTCAAAGAGGAAGAGCAGAAAGCACTCGGTTGGTCAGCAAAACGTGAGTTGGCGAAAATCAATTACCATATACATACGGACGCAATCAAAGAGCACCTTGTGCCGCAAGAGATTGACCCTTACCATCGTTCGCTAATCTATGCCAACGAAGCCGATGTGCTTAATGTAGCTCTGTTCGGAATGACTGCCAAAGAATGGCGTGATGCACATCCTAAAGACAAAGGCAACATCCGTGACTACGCAACAATCAACCAGTTAATTTGTCTGAGTAACATGGAGAACTTGAATGCAGTCTTTATCAACGAAGGGTTGTCGCAGAGCGAACGTCTCCAGAAACTCAATCAAATTGCCATCCAACAAATGACCGTGTTGGAGAATGTTGAATCGAAGAAGATATTAAAAGCATAAATAAATCGTCCCTTTCTGGGACGTTAAATAGGGAAAATATATTAACATATAACAGCGCAAAGCGTTGCGCAATAACATATTAAAATAACATAGCATTACTATTATTTCGTGTCTATCTAAAGCGTAGGAAACTTTATAAGATATAAAAGCACCGAAATAATATGGCTTCAATGTAGATTGAGGTCTTATTATCCCCAGATAATGGGTAATGTTCACGATTATAGGCGTGAACTTGCTTATTGGGGATAAAGGCTTCATTCCTACGCTGCCTTGATAGACACATAAGAAGTTCACGTCTTTCTTATGTTGTCTCACGGATTGATAGTATGCATATAAAAACTATCGATCTGTATGTTGGATATTAAAACCATTAAACTTATCATTTGGGACTTGGATGATACTTTTTGGCAAGGTACATTATCAGAAGGCGGCGCATACGCTCTTGAAGAAAACATTCAATTTGTAAAAGATGCCACTGATGCTGGCATCATTAATTCTATTTGCTCAAAAAACGACCCCGAACCGACTTTCAATTACTTACAGCAGTTGGGCATTTTAGATTATTTTGTATTCTCATCCATCAATTGGGAAAATAAAGGTGTGCGGATTCAGCAAATGATAGACCAAATGGCTTTGCGCCCGCAAAATGTATTGTTTATTGATGATAATGTACACAATCTCCACGAGGCGAAACATATTTTACCTGACCTTCAAATAGCCGAACCGATTGCGATAAAAGAACTGATAGCACAGACGACTATACTTGAGAAGAAAGACTTTGCTCACAAAAGATTAAAGCAGTATAAGGTACTTGAGACCAAATCCCAAGAAGCAAAATCTTTCGATTCCAACGAGGCATTTTTGTATGCAAGCAACATACGCGTTGACTTGCATGCAGACTGCTTAAATCAGATTGAGCGGCTGCATGATTTAATCTTACGTAGTAATCAATTGAACTTCACTAAGAAACGCATTAGTAAAGAGGATTTGGAGAATCTTATAAACGACAAGGGATACAAGTGCGGCTATGTTTCAGTGGTTGATAATTATGGCGATTATGGTATAGTAGGGTTTTATGCAGTATGCGATAACAAATTAGAGCATTTTGTATTCTCGTGCCGCACGATGGGGCAGTTAATTGAACAATGGGTATATGCTCAATTAGGCTTTCCGCAGTTGGAAGTAGTAGGGGAAGTTCGAACTCAATTAAACAAACACGATTGTCCAAAGTGGATTAATCAGTCAGATGCCACTAAAAGCGATGGAAATTCTCAAAAGGAAATAACTGCTTGCAAAATCTTATTAAAAGGACCATGCGATTTAGCACACTCGCAAAGCTATCTCAGACAAGTTGGACATATTGACACAGAATTTACTTATGTGGACAATTCCGGAAAAATTATAGAAGGCTATAACCATTCCGTCCATATCTTAGGACTGCATGAGTATTCCCAAAGCGACAAAGACACCATTATCAAAGATTGTCAATTTGTAGATGCTGCCATGTTGGAAGGCAAATTCTTTACCGGCAATTATGACGTGATATTTCTGTCATCACTCATAGAGACTCCCTATGGAATATACCAAAAGAAGGGGACAAACATAAAAGTTGCCTTTGGCGGGAAGAACAGACCGATAACAAATCCTTCCAACTGGGAAGATTATATAACGGGGAAGTTGTATAATGGACATAATCATTTTACAGCGCAATACCTGAAAGAGTTTTCTCTAAACTATGAGTTCATCGGTTCAACCACTCCCGATAGTTATTTGGAATTTTTACGCAAAGCGTTGGAATGGCTGCCAAATAAGACCACTTTGTGTGTTATATTAGGCACTACGTATCCACATAAGGACCAGACAGAATGGGCTGAAGAACATCAGAATTTGAATCAAGTTGTTATCTCTCTTGCCAAAAATGAATCACGCTTGCGGTATATTGCAATAGATGATATTATACAAGGCGAAAGCGATTTTATGGATGATTCTCTCAATCACTTTACAGCAAGAGTGTATTTCGAAATTGCGCAAAAAATGGCAGCAATTATTCATGAATGTACCGGGGTTTCTATCAGAGGCTATTCGAAATATATCTTATTCTTCGATAGTATCTTACATGGCGGAAAAACATTATTTACAAGATTTATATCTTCAGATAATTGGCTGTATAAAGCACTAAAACCGCTATACCTCAAAATTGCGCGTAAGAAGAAAACGATATAAAATCATTAGTGTCACTAATGGTCTATAATGGCAAAATAATTATACTATTCTTGTTTATTCGTTGTTCAACTCCTCTTTAAAAACACCCTCGAAGACGCTGTTTGTCGGTTACGAGGGTGCTTTTGTTTTGCAAAATGTACTACTATGATAGTTTTATGAGAAAACCTGTCTCAGTATTAGACAACATAAAAGACGATTTGGAAAGACAATACACTAATACTTGATTTTGAAATAATCAAGCAATGCTTTATAATTGTCTTGAGCGGTTAAGCAAGTGTCGCGCATAAAGCCGTCTGTACGTCCCCAGTTCTGTATGCCGCGATAATAGAACAGGCGCAATTCTTCTGTAATGATAAATGGCACTATACCACTTTGCAAACACTGCCAAAACATTACCAACCGCCCAACACGACCATTGCCGTCTTGAAACGGGTGGATGCGCTCAAACTGCACATGAAAATTCAAAATATCATCTAACTCAATTTGAGTGATTGCGTTATAGTTTGAAATCAACTCTTTAATGCGCTTGTGTACATCTTTGGGTTGCACCGTTTCTTCGCCTCCGACCTCGTTTGCAAGCCGCTTATAATCACCCACAGCAAACCACGGCTTTTGACTGTCAGAAGTATTGGTTTTGAGAATAAAATGCAGTTGTTTTATGTGCGCTTCGGTCAAACGATCAGTGGCATGGTCGATGATATAATCTATGCAGCGAAAGTGATTGACGGTTTCCATAATATCGTCAATGCGAGTGCTTTCGGTCGTTATGCCAAGTGTGTTTGTTTCAAATATATAGCGTGTCTGCTCTTTGGTTAAACGACTGCCTTCAATGTGGTTGGAATTATATGTGAGGTCAATTTGCGTGCGGTGATAGATACCGCCTTTGAGTTTAGTCTCTTTTTCCTCACGCAGGCGTTGGAGCAAAGGTGATACTTTTTTCTTTCCCTTTTGTGGTAAAACAGCATCGGCAGGGATATTCCAAGTTTTACCTGTAAGAAATGCCCCGTCAATCTTGCCCGCAGCGCAGTAATTACGGGCGGTACGCTCACTAATGCCGTACTTTTCGGCAAACTGTATGACTGAAATATATTCCATACTATCGGCAAGTTTTAATTGAAAAACCGCCGCAAAGATACAACTTTTTGCCGACATCGGCAAATCTATTTTGCTTTTTACTTAAAAAGGACGATTTTAATAAGCCGAAAATTATATTTCAAGAAATTGTCCAAGAAAGTCAATTTATGATTGACAATAAGATGAACTTCATGTGCAATGATACATGTAGAATTATTGTCGGTAAAGATATTGACTTTTTGTTAGGCATAATGAATAGCAAACTCTTCTTTTATGCGATTAAAACATATTATGGAGGTGGAGGATTGGGTGAACATGCCGTAAGGATGAAGCACACATTCTTCCAGCAATTTCATTGCATTAAGGCAGATCCTTATATTAAAGAGTTGGTAAATTCGATAGTAACAACTAGTAACTTGACAATAGAAAATGAGCTTAACACACAGGTATATAAGTTGTATAATCTAACTCCAGAAGAAATAGATTATATTGAAAATAGAGAGCCTTAAACACTCTCTATTTCATTTATTTCAGTCTCTGAGAATCCGTAAATCTTATATATCGCTTTATCTATTTGATACTCTAATACGGTTGTGTCTTGATGGCTCTTTCTTGCTTGTAAAATTTTGTCTACTACGACATCAAACTCTGCTTGCTCTTTTTTCGAAAGCTGAGCAACAGATAGCTTTAAGAAATTAGACTTTTGACCTATTTTGGCATTACCACCGAGATTTCCTGTTATATTCCCTAATAACCATTCAGATGTCTTGCAATTCAAAAATGCGAGTAAGCATTTAGAAGAATAATCATGGGTGATTAACATATATTCATTACTTGACAAGAAGACTCCAGCTTCTGCAAATGAGTATTCTGCGCCATCTTGGAATTGACCATATACGATTTTCGGCTTAAAGAAATCGTCCGTTAAAGGCTATTGAGGTCTAAAAGAAAGTCAAGCAGGCTAATGGTGGTTATGCCTTGTTCGTCGGTTTTGCGTTTGATATCGTCATACACAATGATGATCTTTCGAAAATTGTCATTAACAGACAAAAGAGAGCGTTTTTCTTGTTTCTCTTTTTCTTCGTTCGGCAGACGATATGCCGACTGAATGTATATTCGCTCTGCACCTTTATTTACTACAAAATCAATCTCTAATGGCACACGCATCGTTTTATTTTCTGCATTAGTAGCCCATGTTTCTACCATGCCTACATCCACTCTATAACCACGCATTCGCAACTCGTTGTAGATGATATTCTCCATAATATGCGTTTCTTCCTGTTGTCGCATATTCAGAATGGCAGCGCGCACACCCATATCAGCAAAATAATACTTCATCTCTGTGCCGATATATTTGCGCCCCTTTACATCATATCTCAACGCTTCTTCAATCAAGAACGAATCTTGCATATAACCAATATAATCGCGAATAGTGCTATCTTTTATTCGAACATTCTCTGCCGATTGAAAAGTATTCTCAATGCGTTTAGGATTTGTCGGCGAACCTATACTTGAAGCCAAAACACGAATAAGTGTACGCAGTCCGTCTTGATTGCGTAGATGGTTACGCTCTATAATATCCTTCAAGTAAGTGAGTTCATATAAGTCCGTTAGATAATCGATTTTCTTTTCCTCGCTTTCAGTGAGTAACACTTGCGGCAGTCCTCCATAAGTGTAATAATCTTTCCAAGCATCTCGTTTATCACCGCCAACAGCTGTATAGTATTCGTTGAAAGAAAGAGGATAAAGGTGTATCTCATCGCCTCTGCCACGAAACTCTGTTACCACATCTTTTGACAAAAATTTGGAGTTAGAACCCGATACATACACATCAAGTCGCTTGTCCTGCATCAGACTGAGTAGCACTTCAACAAAGTCCTCTACTAACTGCACCTCATCAAGTATCACATAATGTGTCAGTCCATCTGATTGAATTTTGCCGTTAATGTATTCCAACAACACATCAGGATTTCGCATACGCTTGTTTTTGCGGTTGTCTAATGATAGTTCAATGATGTGCCTTTCATCAACGCCATTGCAGGTGAGATGTTGATGAAATAGAGTCATCAGTAGAAACGACTTACCACAGCGGCGTATGCCGGTAACGATTTTAACAAGCCCATTACCTTTCGCTGCAATCAACTTACCAAGGTATCTTTCACGAGGAATTATCATAATTTAGGGTGTATTATTTGTGGGCTACCACATATTTTCGACTGCAAAAGTACTATTTTTATTCTAAATATGCAAACTTACATTCAATTTTTTGCGTTAGATGCCGCTATAAGATATGGTAATTGCTATTTTATCTCAATAAATCCGATGGTTTGTTGCTCTTCGAGTGTAAGATTGTAAAGTGCAAATATCTCGTTGTCAATATGTATGGCTTTTTCTTTGGTATATTCTGCTTGAATATCATCAACTAACTGCTTAAAATGCTGCTCGGTTGTATCATCTGGTTGCAATACTTGAATCTTATCAAAGAATATCTTTCTTAATTCTCTTGTTCCACCTTGGAGTTCTGGGAAATTATCTATGAAACAAAATTTAAACAATGAAGAATTAAGAAATGCTGTTAAGAAAGCTATTTTAGAACCTGTAATCATAAAGGATTTATCATTTTGATAGAAGCCTCTTGTGTCATAGTAAAACGGCAGAAACTTTGTCATATTAGGATACATAATTTTCGGCTTAAAGAAATCGTCCATATTTGAGGTATCTTTATCATCTTTGCAGGGTTGAAAGTATTTGACATATGTTCGCCTTGTGATATATAACCGAGTTGGTTTGACGATATTTGTGTTTTGTCTATCTGTGCGTCAATGTTGCTAAATTCCCAAATGTGCATGTTTTTTCGCGATTTGGGACAAAAGACCCTTATTTTTATGCAAACAGGTCGTTCATATTTACTTCTTGTCCAATAATATGGTTATGCATATTGTCGACAAGACCAAATGTGGTAATTATGGTTTGAACAATAGAATAAGTGGTATTTGTTTTAGTGCGGAACAATTCGGCTCTATCTCCCATATATTCAGCGTATGTGTTTTTGATTTGATACTTACCTATGGCAAACTTTATCTCGCACAGATTGATTATTCTGTCAGACCTTTCTATCACCATATCTATTTGAGCACCTTTCTCATGACTGTCTTTAGGCTTGTATCTCCACGATGCTATATTGGTAGAAATTCCCGATATTCCCAACTTCTTTTTAATAGCATCGGTATGCAACATACAGATGAGTTCAAAGGTCTGTCCTTGCCACACTTCAACACTATGTGTCTGAAAATTACGGCTCCACCATTGCTCATCAAAAGCATTATTCGCCTCAATATACTTGAAATAAAATAAGGTATAGAAATCCGACAAACGATAGATAGCATCTTTTACCTTATTGCCTAACTGATTGTATTTTATAACAAAGTCGCAACGTTCAAGATTCTTCAATACTTGAGTAAGCATCTTGCCTTCTAAATCCGCCATCTCGCCCACTTGGGTTCGTGTCAGTCCTTCTTTATGATTAGATAGCAATTTGGCAACCGTTATGTATTTGTCGGCATGTTTGAATAGTGCATTAAACAATTCATCAAACTCAATGTTCAAGACTGCATTGCGTTGGAAAAATAACCTATCTACATTTTGCACAAGACTCTGTTTGAGGTCAAGCAAACTCCAATAAAAAGGCACTCCTCCAATAATCATATATGCTTGCATAATCTGGTATCTGTCCCATGTGCATTTCTTGGCACGCACATACTGCTCTGCTTCTGCAAGCGTGAAGGGTCGCAAATAGATACTGCTGGTTATTCTGCAATGCAAGCCGCCTTGGTTATCAACTAAGTTGTCTATCATCCAACTTGTTGCGCTGCCACTTGCAATCAGCAATATATCTCTTTGCCTTGCTGCCCAACCGTTCCAAAAGGTTTCAAACTCTTCTACAAAATCAGATTGTGGTGTATCAATCCATGGCATTTCGTCAATAAATATCACCTTTTTGTCATTGGTTTGTAATGATTCCAAATATTCTTCAAGTGCATCAAAAGCCTCTGACCAATCTGCAAACTTGGGTTGTTTAGGCAGATTTGCATATTTTTTCAATGCCTTTGCAAAGTTGCGTAATTGTTTCTTTTGTGTGATGTTATGTCCACCCACATACGAGAAATCGTAATGACCTTTGAAACATTCGTCCACAAGAAAGGTTTTTCCTACACGCCGCCGACCATAGACGATAACGAACTCCGATTGCTCGCTTTTGAGGCAGCGGTCTATTTCCTTTAACTCCCTATCTCTACCAATAAGTAATCCTGCCATAATTAATATATTATTTTTGACCGCAAAAGTACAAAATTTTTCTCAAATATACAAAAATTGCATATCTTTTTTTCCCAAATCTGTATTTTTTATTGAGATTTGGGAATTTTTGACTTTACCTTACAGGTTCTATCTTATCACTTCAGTTTGTTGCTTTTTTGTCATAGTTGGAATAGGTGGTAATATGATAGCAGTATATATCAAATATATGGATTGTCAGAACAGAAAATAAAAAATAGAGAGCGTTTAAGGCTCTCTATTTTCGATATAGGCTATTTCTTCTGAGGAAAAGTCAAAGATTTCAAATACTATTTTATCAATTTTACCTTCAGCAGATAAATCTCCATCCAACCGCAAATCTACTAAATGAATAATTGCATTTGAGGTAGCATCATCTACGATAGGGATGGGAAAGTTACATACATATTGTGCTAACATTCTAAATTGCCTCTCTTGTAATTGAGTGACATAGTATTTGGTTAATATTCTACCTGTTGAAGAATTTAATATGCCTAATATATACTTTGCATTTGTGGTATCACTTGTCAGTATGTATGCAGTATTTAATGTTATACTATTAGTATTATCGTATGAGTAACAAGGAAAAGGATAGCCGGCTTGGGGATTATCTGTTTGTATCTCCATATATACGATTTTCGGCTTAAAGAAATCGTCCCAATAACTGATGCTGTCTTGGGTCTCAAACCATTTGTTATTAGTCTTTTTTCGGGCTTTGATTGTTTCACCGTGCACGATATGGGTTTTACCAGTTTGTTCAAGTTTCTCTATTCCGATTGACAAAAGATACTGTTTTACGGCAGGGTATTTCTCAATATCATAATGTTTGGCAGGGAATGTTGCAATGAGCCATAAATTTGCCCAATCGTAACCATAACGTTTAATATCTCTACCGCGAAGAATCGGTCGTATAAGTTCAGCCGTGCGCTTGCGTTCATCTTCCGTTTTGCAGTTGGCAAGTATCTCATCGCGCTTTGCCGTGTCTATTATGAATGCTTCATTATAGCCGGTAAGCACACCTCGATATATATTGATGTCCCAATCGCGTAATGGCGTTCCTACTGATTCAATCTTATTCTTTATGCTTTGTTCTATAGGCGAAAGTATAACCCATGAATCAGAGCCATTGAAGGTGCATGTACTACCATTCAGCCGAACAAAATCGCTCCCTTTTTCTCAGTTCTCCATAAAGGTATGATAATACTTACGGACGGTATCTTTGTTCACTCTCAGCAACCTACCTATCTTTGCAAACGACACACCCTCTGCCAACAACCCGCGTATCAAATCCTCTTTCTTATGTAGTTTGTAGGTACATTGTCTTGATTGTTTGCCTTGTGGCCTTCCAAGTCTTACACCTTCCGCTCGTTTCCTCGCTAATGCTTCTTTTGTTCGCTGACTAATCAGATTACGCTCAATCTCTGCCGACAATCCAAACGCGAAAGCCAACACCTTACTCTGAATATCATCCCCCAATCGGTAGTTGTCCTTAATTGTCCATACGCGACACTCTTTTGTCATACAGATATTCAGTATCTCCATAATCATAAACAAGTTGCGCCCCAACCTCGACAACTCCGAACAGATGATGATGTCATCTTTCTGCACCTTTTTGAGCAAGCCGCCCAATTGTCGCTTGTTGTAGTTCTTTGTACCGGAGATAGTTTCTTCAATCCAGCCGTTTACACTGATACTTTGCGCCTCGCAGAAGCGCGCAATCTCGAACCGTTGATTCTCCACGGTCTGTGTGTCTGTTGAGACACGGATATAGCCATACACCATAGTTTTTTTTGCGTGTAATATAGCATATATCCATTACATTTGCAAACTTGTCAGTGTTAAATATTCAAAATGTCATATCCTGAAATAGGTTTACTCATAAAACGATAAAAAATGTACTATTTTTAAGATTTTAGTTTTATGAAGAAAACCAGAACCAATTATTCTCAATCGTTCAAACAACAAGTTTTGGATGACTATTTTCAGTCAGGCATGAACCAAAAAGAATGCGCTCGGAAATGGAATATTCTCCCCAACACGCTAAACAAATGGGCAATATCTTGCAGAAATTCCGAAAAATCAGTATCTTTGCGTTTCAATTCTATTCACATGGATTCAAAAGATCAAGCCCTTGAAAACCTGCGCGTGGAGAATGAAAGACTCCGTCGCGAAGTTGAGTATCAAAAGCTCAAAGTTGCAGGTTATGAGCGACTTTTAGAAATTGTCAAACACGAAGACGGCATCGACCTGCTAAAAAAAGATGGTGATACGGGGTCCCCATAGAGCTTGCTCGTATGGGGTGTCTGGCAAACAGTAGAAAGCCTGTCCGTGGAGTACCCATCCGAAACGATGGCAATACTCTGCGGGCTGTTTGGCAAAACAAAGCAGGCTTATTACAAGCACAAACGCAAGTCATTCAGTGAGTTGGAAGTGGAGCAAGAAATATTGTCCATTGTGGCTGTATATCGTGCTGATATGCCCGTCATAGGCGGTCTGAAACTCTATCATCTTGTCCGTTCCGTATTGGGTGATGCAATGGATATGGGCAGAGATAAGTTCCTCAATCTGCTACATCGGCATAAATTGATTATACCGCCTCGCAAGACACACCACACAACCAACTCAAATCACCTCTATTTTAAGTATCCAAACCTTGTCAAAGAACTTCCTATTTATTATGTTAATCAAGTGTGGGTGAGCGATATAACATATATCTACACCACCGATGATAAGTTTTGTTATCTGCACCTTATTACGGATGCTTTCTCGCGGATGATAATCGGTTTTGTTCTTGCGCCTACATTAGAAGCCAAATACACCATTGAGGCGTTGGAACAGGCGATTCATAATGCCGGAGGCGGCAATCTGTGCGGCACGATACATCATTCAGACCGTGGGGTGCAATACTGCTGTGATGACTATGTTTTGCGGCTTAAATCGCACTCTATCCGCATCAGTATGACCGAGGATAGCAATCCTACCGATAATGGTGTGGCTGAGCGTGTTAACGGTATCATCAAGAACGAGTTTCTTGAACCGCTACCGACTCCTCGCACCATCCAAGATGCTTTGCCGATGGTGCAGCACGCTGTGCATACATATAACCATCTGCGCCCTCATCTGAGCCTTGATATGCGCACGCCTGCACAGGTGTATATGGGTAATACCGGGTAAAAACAACCGCTTCGGATGAGGTTTGCGAGCCGATTCTTATTGTTTGGCAGGTACCTGCCAAACAATACGAATGAACATCAATCTTTAAGTTTAATTTGCATATATCTGTATTATGTATTATCTTTGCTTCATCTTAAAAGGTCAACCTCCTTAGTACAGGAGTAAACCTTTTCAGTAAACAAGTCAAAAGTTTACGATTCTTAAGATTCTATCTCAGTAAACGAGTCAACCTTTTTCAGGTTTAGTCACACGTAGCCTCGCAATGTCCTCTCAGTAGTCTCTCAGTAGCCTCTCAGTAGTCTCATAATGGTCCTATAATAATCTCACCGTAGTATCACCGCAGTATCACCGTAGTATCACCGTACTATCAAACTCCACTATAACACCACCATCTCCTGCCACTCTTCTGCCACTCTCCTGCCTCTTCCCCCACTGCCGCAAAAGGCAAAAATCCGAGTTACCGAAGAAACCGCAGCGTCTATCAAAAATAAATACCCAAGGGCAACCTGTTGCAAATAAATCAATTAGTAACTTTCTCCACACCCCATCCCGACATTTTGCGAACATTTCCTGCACCCGGTGTCATGATTACGTACCATCCCCCGCACCCAGTGGCAAAAGTCACGTACCATCCCCTGCACATATCGGCAAAAATTTTATATGCATAAAATGTTCGCCAATTTGCTTTTACCAGCAGAATGGACTCTTTATTCTAATCGCTAACTATAACTAAACCAAGGCAATAGCGAATCATCGCCCAAATCTCTGAAAAAAGTATAGACGCTGCGGTTTCTTCGCTAACTCGTCTAAACGCTATAATTTTATCCCCTCAACATCTGGGATACTACTCCATTTAAGCGCAATATCAGAAATGGTACATTCTTCCCTCTCTTTGAGTGGAAAATATATTTCAGGTATTGTGTATGTGAATTTTTAGATGTAACTTTGCAAGCAAATCTACGCTGTTCTGTTTAACAGAGGTAGGGCGGGATTTGTTACATATTTATATGGCGCTTTTGGCGCTTTGTGTTTGACAACCAGAAAGCTTCGCAACCTTTTTTGATTGAAAAGTCAGAAACAAAGTAAAAAATGCGCCTGCGGGATATGATTATATCACACTGTATTCTTGCAGTGTGTTGTCATATCAGCGTAGGTTTCATTGTTGTTTATTTGACTTTTCGGCATTGCGAAGGCCTCTGGTTGTAAGTGAGCAACAACGAGGTCTACGTTTTTTTGTGTATGTCCTCATTATCGTATAAAATGGTCGATGCCGAAAAACCATGAACCGAGTAGGCATAAACAAATAATAAGCACATGATGAAAACATTAAGATTTTTATTTTCTATTGCAATTGCACTCTCTTTCACATCTTGTTTTACATTGTTAAGCGCATTGCTCGGACCTCCCGAACCTGTTGCGACACCTGCATATCCCGTTTATGGGTATCCGACTTATGTGCCTTCTACTACCTCAAGCAGCAGTAGCAGTTATAGCGGCTCTTCATCGAGTTCCGGCTCATCGTCAGGTTCAAGTTCCTCGCTATGTATGTCATGCTATGGTGATGGCAAGTGCTCAGTTTGTCATGGCTCAGGCTGTCGAACCGATAATTATACCGGCACCGGCACAGACTATTCTAAACGTTGTGGTGTATGCGGCGGTAGCGGTAAATGCAAGAAATGCGGGGGCAGAGGAAGAATATAATCAATCAAATATCACCATCATCAAAAACTATTGATGTCGGAAAAAGTGTTACACTCACAGCATCGCTTACTCCTTCGTATGCCACTACTACCTTCACTTGGGGACTTGCAATGTATGGTGAACCATATAATTTTGAACTCACTCCATCTGGCTCGACAGCTGTACTCAAAGCCAATGGAGCAGGTAGTGCCTATGTGGTTGTAGAAACTGCTAACGGTTTGCAGTATGTAGCTATAATTACAGCCGAGAGTAGAGACGCAACAAGCCTAAGTCTAAATTATTCTTCTCTACATCTTCAACCAGACGACCTCTTTCAACTTACGGCAGAAGTTCTTCCCCAAAACACAACATCAAAACTTACCTTAAATCAACATATATTACCACAAGCACTAACGCAAGTACCAATTTTGACGGATTGGATGACGGAACATGCACTTTCACTTGGAAAGTACGCACTCTTGATTCAAATGGCAGTGCTCTCTCCGACTGGGCAAGCAAGTCGTTCTCCATTACTGTCGAAAAAGATGAAACACTAAGATTTGAAGATTATGTGCCAAACTATGCTGAAGTGTGGTATGACGGGTCAGGTAATGATGTCAGGCTTTATGTTATGGGTGATAGTTATCAAGAGGTTCTTGAAGTGCTGGATATCAGAATCACCCCAAGCGATTATAGGAAAATTAGTGGTACGTATAGGAGCGGGACATTGATATAGATGAAACATTTTACTGGAAGAATAATGTTTTAAATGCTATTATTGCGGCTCCTGCCCCATATTTAGAGTTGGAATATATCGGTAGAAATTCATATAATAGGGCTATATATAATGTCAATGCCATAATCGCATTATCTGACCGAACGGTTAAGATGGTGGTTAATAGCAAACTAACAATAGGTGCCTATGAACTCATTGATGCAGAAAACGATGAATGGGCAGAATATTCGCTCAATGATATTCCATCCTCAATTGATAATGTCAATTACGAAGAACTCAAACTTGACCCCGAACAACCTATGTATAATGTACTCGGCATGCCTGTGGACAAACATTATAAGGGAATTGTTATTCAGAATGGCAAAAAGTTTAACCTGAGATAATCTCACCATAATAAACTAACAAAGGAATAAACGAACAAAGGCTGACTCCTGTCAGCCTTTGTTCATTTGTACACAATGCTATGCGTTATGAATTATACATTCTGCATTGTGTGCATTCTGCATTGTGCATTTTACATCATACCTCCCATTCCGGGGTTGGGCATTGCGGGTGCGGGAGTTTCTTCTTTCTTGTCAACGATGACGCACTCAGTGGTGAGGAACATGCCTGCGATAGAAGCGGCATTCTCGAGTGCTACGCGTGTAACCTTTGCGGGGTCAACCACACCTGCTGCATGGAGGTTCTCGTAGGTGTCGGTGCGTGCATTGTAGCCGAAGTCACCCTTGCCTTCTTTCACCTTCTGAACTACAACAGCGCCTTCTTTGCCGGCGTTGAAGACAATCTGACGGAGAGGTTCTTCGATAGCGCGACGGATAATGTCGATACCGGTCTGCTCGTCCTCATTGTCGCCCTTGAGTCCTTCAAGTGCTTCGATAGCGCGGATGTATGCCACACCACCACCGGGAACGATACCTTCTTCGATAGCAGCGCGAGTAGCAGAAAGAGCATCGTCAACGCGGTCTTTCTTCTCTTTCATCTCAACCTCAGAAGGCGCACCAACATAGAGTACTGCTACGCCGCCGGAGAGTTTGGCAAGACGCTCCTGAAGTTTCTCTTTGTCGTAGGTAGATTTGGTGTTTTGTATCTGAACCTTGATTTGCTGAACGCGCGAGTGGATGGCTTCTTTATCGCCAGCACCATTGACGATGATTGTGTTGTCTTTGTCAACAGTGATTTTCTCTGCAGTGCCGAGCATGTCGATAGTAGCCTGGCTGAGGGCGATACCTCTTTCTTCTGAGATGACAGTGCCTCCGGTGAGGATGGCTATGTCTTCGAGCATCTCTTTACGGCGGTCGCCGAATCCGGGAGCTTTGACAGCGCAAATCTTGAGTTGTGCGCGCAGACGGTTGACAACGAGAGTGGTAAGGGCTTCGGAATCAACATCCTCGGCAATGATGAGCAGAGGTCTGCCGCTTTGAACTGCTGGTTCGAGAATAGGCAGAAGTTCCTTGAGGTTGCTGATCTTCTTGTCATGAATGAGGATATACGGGCGCTCCATTTCGCAGGTCATTGTGTCGGTGTTGGTGACGAAATAGGGTGAGATGTATCCGCGGTCGAACTGCATACCTTCTACAACCTCGATGGTGGTATCGGTGCCTTTGGCTTCCTCGATGGTGATAACTCCGTCTTTGGAAACTTTGCGCATAGCGTCAGCAATGAGTTTGCCGATTGTAGCATCGTTGTTGGCGCTGACAGTTGCCACTTGCTCAATCTTGTCGTAGTTGTCGCCAACCTGTTCTGCTTGGGCTCGAATAGACTCTACCACTTTAGCAACGGCTTTGTCGATACCGCGCTTAAGGTCCATAGGATTGGCACCTGCGGTTACGTTTTTGAGTCCTACACCTACAATTGCCTGCGTGAGAACGGTAGCGGTGGTAGTGCCGTCACCAGCTTGGTCGCCGGTTTTTGATGCGACCTCTTTGACGAGTTGTGCACCAAGATTCTCCTGAGCGTCTTCAAGTTCGATCTCTTTAGCTACGGTAACTCCGTCTTTGGTGATTTGCGGAGCACCATATTTCTTTTCGATTACGACGTTGCGGCCTTTGGGACCGAGAGTAACTTTGACAGCATTGGCGAGTTGGTCAACTCCGCGTTTGAGTTGCTCGCGAGCATCAGTATTGAATGAAATTTCTTTTGCCATAGTTGTGGATAATTTGAGCGGAGCTGCGCTCCGATTTAAAAATTAAAGATTTAAACGTCTGTCAGATGACGGACTATTTGATGATTAGAAGATTAGCAGATTACTGCGAGGACGTCGGACTGACGCATGATAAGCAGTTTCTCGCCATCGAGTTCGAGTTCCGTGCCGGCATATTTACCATAAAGCACTTGGTCGCCCTGCTTGAGCACCATCTCTTCGTCTTTAGTGCCTTTGCCAACAGCGAGGACTTCGCCGCGCAACGGTTTTTCTTTTGCAGTGTCGGGAATGATGATTCCTCCGACAGTCTTTTCTTCTGCGGCAACAGGTTTAATCAAAACTCTGTCTGCCAATGGTTTTACGTTTGTCATGATGATATGTGGTTTTTAATAGTTTGTTATTCCTAAATATAGAACCTATTCCGTGACATGGTATTTCATATTCTGTGCCAAGTTGCAGTTGGCAGATATTCTCTGCCAAATTGGCAGTAAAAATTATGTTTTTTTTACTTGTATGTATGACGCAAAAGCAGTACCTTTGCGAGCTGAAACCGAAACACAAAGATGATAACCGAAGTTTCAAATATAAAGGTAAGATTACGTTTGCTTAAGACAGTGTATTCCGCTGCCTCGGCAGTGTAGAAAGCGCTACTGTAGGGAATAAAGAGTATGCGTTTTTTTATTTATATAATAAGGTATAAACATATCAAACAATATTATTAACCATAAAAATAAAAAAACAAGAAATGAAAAAGATTACTATTCTATTTGCCGCACTGATGTGCGCAATGGCGGGTTTTTCCGCTGAAGAAGTGTTGTTTACACAAACTTTCCCCGGTACTCCATCGTCATATACGAGTGCTTACACCAAGTCGTTTACGCTGACTACCGACGGATACACTTTGACATACGCCAACATCAACAATGGTAATCAAAATGACGGTTGGACAGCAGTGCGTGCAGGAAGTAAGAACGGAGCAAGTGTGGCTACCATTACCTCGGGAGAGATTGAAGCAACGGTGTCAAAAGTGGTGGTTAACCTGACTCAGGTAGCAACAGGTAATGTAAATAGTATGAAGCTTTATGTCGCCTCCAACAGTTCTTTCACATCGGATGTGCAAACTATTAATGCAGACAAGATAGCCGTCGGAAATGTAACTTTTGCGGTTACCGCTCCTGCTGCCAATCAATTCTATAAAGTTGAAATGGACTTATCAAAAGCTTCTGCTAACGGTTTCGTCCGCTTTGACAAGGTGGAGTTCTACAAAGGAGAAGCTGCTAATCCTGATGCTCCGTTCATTAAGGCAGATGACTATGATTTCGGCACACTGACATTGGAGGATAATGAGGTTAGTGCCAACTATACCTTACCGGTGTCAAGCGGAAATCTGGGAAGTGGAATAAAAGTGAGCGTAATGGATGTTGACGGTGGTCCTTCAAACTATTTTACAGCTGACAAGGACAGTCTGCACTATGACTTGGACCGCGTGACTATCACATTCAAGGCATCAGAGGTGGGCGAATATACCGCAACCCTGAATCTGACGAGCGGAAACACCTACAAGAATGTGAACCTAAAAGCTGTGGTAGTAGCGCCGACAGTAGAGAAAGACGTATATACAGTGGCAGAGGTAGTGGCTGAGTACGACAATATTACCATTCCTTCGGAAAAGGACTACACTGTAGAGGGTTATATCACAAAACTGCAATATACCACTTACGGCAACAATGGTGCCGCATTCTGGATTGCGGACGAGAAAGGTGGTGCACAGAATCTGTTTGAGATATACCAACTGACCGCTGAAGATGAGGATTCGAAAGTATATGGAATAGGAGACAAGATTCGTGCGACAGGAAAACTGAACAAGTACAATTCCACTAAAGAAATGACAAACGGCACTTACAAGATAATAGAGAAAGATACTCCTGCCGAAGACAAGGGTGCTACAACAATTGCCAACTTCCTGCAACTGAAAGATACAAAGAATACTTATCATCTGACAGGTGTGGTTGCAAATATTGCAAATACAACGTATGGCAATTTCGACCTTGTAGATGGCAATGACACGATTTATATCTATGGACTTCTGACCGCAGAAGGCGTGTCGAAGAAGTTTGAAAGTATGAACATAGAAGAGGGTGACACGCTTGAACTGAAAGGTGTTTACACAACTCACAACAATGCTCCTCAGATTGCGAATGCTATATTTGTAAGTTTGAAGAAAGCCTCGGGCGATACGCCGTCGGCACTTGAAAATGTTGAGGCACTTGACGTCAAGGCTCCGATGTATAATGTGCTTGGCATAAAGGTTGACGAGCAGTACAAAGGTGTAGTTATCCAAAACGGCAAGAAATATCTGTTGAAATAACTTGTCAACCAAGTATAGAAAGAGAGGCGGATTTGCAAAGGCAATTCCGCCTCTGTTTTGTTGTGAAGTAATTTATTTTCAGAAAAATGAATGTAAGACTTGCACAATTAAAAAAGTTGTAGTACCTTTGCAGGCATTTTGGCGCAGAATAGGCTCGTTGGAGCTTTGTGGTTGAGAATGAGGATGATAGGGGTTGATAAGGACTGAAATTAATTTAAAAACTATAATAAAATGTCAAAGATTTGTCAAATTACCGGCAAGAAAGCCATGGGTGGATGCAATGTGTCTCACTCAAAACGTCACACCAAGAGGACGTTTGATGTGAACCTCTTCCACAAGAAGTTCTACTGGGTAGAACAGGATTGCTGGATCAGCTTGAACGTGAGTGCGGCTGGTCTGCGTACAATTAACAAAATCGGTTTGGATGCAGCCTTGAAGCAAGCAGCCGAAAAAGGGTATCTTTACGAATAAAAAAAGGAGGACAACAAGATGGCAAAGAAATCAAAAGAAGCACGTGTACAAGTGATACTTGAGTGCACAGAACACAAAGCCAGCGGTATGCCCGGCACTTCTCGTTACATCACAACGAAGAACAGAAAGAATACCCCCGACCGTCTGGAACTGAAGAAGTATAACCCGATTCTGAAGCGTTATACCATCCACAAGGAGATTAAGTAATGAATCAGTGAGGAAATTGACCGATTGAGAAACCGATAAACTGAAACAATTACTCAATTATTCAATTTCTCAATTACTCAAAAATTAGAAGACTATGGCAAAGAAAGCGGTGGCTACTCTTCAAACAGGTAGCGAGAGCAAGAAACATGCTAAATGCATCAAGATGGTGAAGAGCCCGAAGACTGGTGCTTACATCTTTCAGGAAGAAATCGTTTTGAACGATGACGTAAAGGAATTCTTCGCATAAATACAGCGAGCAGATATCAGGTGGAAAGGCTTTCCTTATGGAGAGCCTTTCTTGTGTTAGCATGAGTGGAGAAAGTGTCAGCAAGTCGAATGGAAAAGACGTTTGGCGGTTAAGAATATTTTTTGTAACTTTGCACACCTTAAATAATAGTATGAAAGGTGAATCATTATTGTGTATTTATAATAAATTCTTCTTACATCTGTTAAACCATGTTAGGCATAATAATCAATCCTAAATCGGGCAAGTCGGCCTATCGTAAGCAGCGACTGTACTTGTTTCATCTTCTCAAGCGGCGTCATCAACCTTTTACCTACAAAGTAACCAAATATGCAGGTCATGCGATAGAACTTGCGCGTGAACTTGTGGAAAAAGGTTATGACGAGCTTCTGGTGCTCGGTGGTGACGGCACACTGTCGGAGGTGACAGACGGAATAATGCATGCTGACATTACAGAGGAGAACAGGAAAAAGATATCACTTGGCCTTATGCCGCGAGGCACAGGCAACGACTGGGGCAGATACTGGGGATTGACAAGGAAATACAAACAGTCGCTTGACACATTCTTCAACACAGGCAAAAAACAGAGAATTGACGTGGGTTGTTTGACCTACTGGCGCAACGGTACTGCTGAGAAACATTATTTCATCAACTCAGTCGGATTCGGTATCGATGCCGAAACGTGCTCTCGTGCAAATGTGCTGAAGTATTACGTCGGAAGTCACGGATTGAACTATTTCGTCGGTTTGCTTTCTGCCGTTTTTACTCATAAATCGATGCCTGTGACGGTTACTACTGATGAAGGTATAGAGTTTAAAGACTTGATGTTTACAATGAATACCGGCAACGGACCTTTTGCAGGAGGGGGCATAAGCATCAATCCGGAGGCGGACCCCCGAGACGGCATATTCCACGTGATGTTTGTCGGCAAACCGTCGTTCCGTTTGATAATGACTGCACTCCCGAAACTCTTCAACGGCGGACTGAAAGATATAGAATTCATTCGTAACTTTACAGCCAAGGAGGTGATGATCGACACGAAAGATTATATAAAGATAGAAAAAGACGGCATTTTGCAGGATGCCTGCGGACCTTACAAAGTGGAAATTATTCCTTCTGCTCTGCAAATGGTAGTGCCACAAAAATAGTTGCCATGTCTCGCATGGCAGCGATTGATAAACATCATAATGCTGAAGAAAATGAAAAACAAGTGGTTTAAACTCTACAAGAATGCTTCTCGCGGTGACGGAGTGCAGTTCGTCTGGCTGTTTTGTATTACAGCTGTATTGATATTGGTGGCATGGTTGGTCAACAAGTTAGTACTAAACATAAGTTTTGCAGATACTCTGGCACTTGTGTTTGACCCGGGTCAGTTTAATGGGTACGAATGTGGGTGGAAATTTGTTTTCCAGTTGTGTATCAATCTTGTAGGTGTAGTGCTCGTAGGCGGATTCCTGATAAGTGTGCTAACCAATATACTAACAGGTTGGGGTGAGGCATACAATAACGGAAGCGCCCGTTTCCGCTTTCGCAACCACTTGCTATTCCTCGGCTCGGACAAGAGTCTGGCCGGTACTATAGCCGGTGTGGCTGCAAGAGAGACCAACAAGAAAAGCAAGATAGTGGTGCTCAGCAAGGCTGATTCGTCAGAGTTGAGAGAGAAACTGTTTGCAGAACTTGATGAGAAAGTGGCAGACAGAGTGGTAGTGCTGCAAGGTGAGATAACCAACAGCGAACAATTGGAGAGTGTACATACAGCAGCAGCAAAAGCTGTTTATATAATGGGTGAGGCAGAAGATGCCGGTCATGACGCACATGTGTTGCAATGTCTGAGCATGATAAAGAAACTGTTGCCGAAAGACGGTCAACTGAAAGACTGCTATATGCTTTGCAATAATTTCTCCACTCTGCGTCTGTTGCAGATGCAGACGGAGCGACAGAGTGATTCGGGTGTGAACCTGATAGTGGTTAATAATATGGAGAGCATGGCGCAGCAAGTGCTTGTAACGCACAGACCTGTAGGTTTTGACTATCAATACCCCTCGCTCGACAGAGACATGATTACCTACGAGAGTGAGCGATATGCTCATCTTGTGATAATAGGGATGACTCAGATGGCATACGCTATTGCAACAACTGCCGCTCATATAGGTCATTACCCGAGTTGGCTCAGAGACCATAGTTTGCGTACAAAGATTACATTCATAGCTGACAATATAGAGCAGGAGGCAGATTTCTTCCGCGGGCACTTCGACACTTTGTTTGAGATGTCACACTGGACTCAACTGGCGCAAACAGATGGTAAATTGGTAAAGACTGCACAAAACAGTGAATTGCTGAAAGGCGATTTTCTGGACGTGGAGTGGGAGTTTGTGTCGGCAGGAGTAGAGACAACAGTTGCAAGAGATTATCTGAACAACGCTGCGAGTGATGCGAATCAAGTGTTGACGATAGCTTTTGTCGGAGACAATGGTTTTGACAATCTGGCAGCGGCTATGTATCTGCCGGAGACAGTGCTTGGCAGTGATACACCTATTTTAATATATCAGCCGGAGGGCAATGCAACAGTAGAGTGGATGCGGCAGAGCAGAGTGTTTGAGAATTTCTATCCTTTCGGAATGGGTGACAATTGCTATGACGAGAGTTTCCTGACCCGTCTTGGTTGGGCCAAAGAGACCAACTTTACTTATGAACAACATTTCGGCAATCCGGAAGGAAAGACTGCTGACGGTTTGTGGGCTAAACTGCGTCTGGCAGCACAGTTCTCAAATATCTATAATGCCAACTATGCTCTTGCCACACTTTGCCGCATGCCAAAGCAGTATATGGCAGCATTAGAGCATAACCGCTGGAGTATGGAGAAACTGCTTGAGGGTTTCCGCGCTATCGACAAAAAGCAGAGAGATGACCTCGAATGGGGAAGAGTGGAGAATGCACAGGCTCAGATAGATGACTTGAAGGCACATTTCTATCATCACAATATTGCACCGTTTGAAGACTTGAAGCCTGAGAGCATTGACAAAGACCAAGTGCTGACAGCTGCGCTCACAGAAAAGATAAACAATAAGAAAAAATGAATATTAAATAATACGAAACCAAAATTATGAGACGAACTTTCATACTGCTATGTTCTTTCCTGTCGTTTACTGCATATTCACAGATAGATATGCAGGCACATGTGGCAAGTGATGAAGGCAAAGCGGCCTACAATACTTATATCAGCAAGCAGCAAGGCTATTATTCGGGCAACTATGCATACCAATATTTGGCAGAGCAAGAAGGTTCGACCTTGTTTGGCACGCTGAACGAGTTGATGGGTAGTACCTGTAAAACCAATCAGAGCGGTTTTGACTATGGGGCATTGCGTTATGAGTACGTTTCTGTTGACAGAGATTTGAACAAGAGCGGCAACTTCATCGCCTTTTATTCCGGTTCGTCTGCTTCGGCAACATGGGATAGCGGAAAGACTTGGAACAGAGAGCATGTGTGGCCGCAATCTAATGGGGTCAGTTCAAGTAAACCCATGGGTTATGACATGAACTCGGTGCGTCCTACGCTGACAAAAGACAATTCTTCTCGCCAAAACACCGCATACGGGGAAGGTAGCGGTTATTACAATCCTGATGAACTCAAAATCAGCAACCCGAATTACAAGGCAATAAACAACGGCACTTACAAGGGTGATTGTGCGAGGATAATACTTTATGACTATCTGGTATATGGTGAGATGGGCGGTAAGAAAAATGTGCTCTATAACGATGCAGCCCAGTTGCTTGACAAACTGGGGACCAGCTCACAATCGGTATTCGAGAGTGTGGAAATACTGCTTAAATGGCACATGCAAGACCCGCCATCACTGACAGAGATAGTGCGCAACGACGGAGGCGAAGAGTATCAAGGCAATCGCAATCCGTTTATTGATTATCCTGAGTTAGCCATTCAGATATTGCAAGACGAGGTAAAGACATACACTGTAAGCACGAATATTCAGATGCAACCGGCATACAGAATGACAACTGCCGACGGTTTCGTTGCATACCTGAACAAGAGTGACGGCAGTCATCCTCAGACTATAGAAGTTACCGGTGCAACGTATAATTATAACGCTCAGTTGGGTAGAATAACATTGTCGCGAATATCGAATGATGTTACTATTACGACCAGCGAAGAGGTAACGGCTTTGGAAAATGCAGGAGAAAGTATACATTACCATATAACAGGCAACAGACTATGCGTTGACAATCTGAATAATGCCGATGTGGCAATATACACGTTGTCGGGTGCAGTGGTTAGTTCTGCAAGTGCAGTAAACGGAGAGTACAACGTAGTACTTTCTGCCGGCGCATATATACTAAGAGCAGGTGCAATTGCCAAGAAAATACTTATAGTTGAATAAAAAAAAGAGTATGGTAGACAAGGAATCACTTAATGAGATAAAGCGTCAGTTGACAGAGTCGGTTGAGGCAGAAGACCGTATGTGTCTGCGTACGAATATGCCGATACCTTCGCTATATGATTTGCGTGAGTTGATGCAACTGATTCGTTGTGCATTGTTTCCTGACTTCTTTCTGGCAAAGGCGCATAGGGTTCATACGCGTGAGAGTCAGGTGAGCAATGCAATAGACAAGATATTTGAAGTGCTGAGGAGGCAGATAGCAGCAAGCATGGTGTTTTGTGCCGAATGTGATGATACTGTTTCTGACAAGGCTGATGAACTGGCAGAGAGTTTCATCGGTTGTCTGCCAAAGATAAAGCACTTGCTTCTGACAGACATAGAGGCAGTGAGTATGCGCGACCCTGCAGTGGACAACTACGGCGAAGTGATATTGTCTTACCCCGGTGTTCAGGTAATGCTTCATCACCGGACAGCCCATGAACTATACCGTCTCGGAGTGCCGGTATTGCCCCGAATTATTATGGAGGAGGCTCATTCGGCAACGGGAATAGATATTCACCCCGGTGCAGAGATAGGCGAGTATTTTGCGATAGACCATGGTACAGGCATAGTGATTGGCAAGACCGCAATCATAGGCAACCGCTGTATGTTGTATCAGGGTGTGACTCTGGGTGCAAAGAACTTTGTATATGATATGGAGGGTCATCCTCTTGACGAACCGCGTCATCCGATATTGGAGGATAATGTGACAGTGTATTCCAATGCCTCGATACTTGGCAGAGTGAGAATAGGTCATGACACGGTAATAGGTGGTAACGTGTGGATAGATACAGATATACCTCCGTGCTCGGTTATATCTCAGGCAAAGCCGACCAGCAACCCCTCGTGACAGATGTCGGGGTATAGAATAATCAGATATTGGGAGAGTGTAGAATTACTATAACTATTATGCAGTTGGTTTTTGATCAACTGCATTTTTTCTGCATACATCGCATTGTCCGCATGGTTGGGAGTCGGTTTCTCCAAAGTATGACAGCAGCAATTGGGAACGGCAGAACTGCTTTTGCGAAGCATATTCGAGCATAGCCGCCAGTTGTTTTTCGTATTGTTGTTTGCGTTGCTCGAAGACATTGGGCGGCAATTGCACATATCTCAATTCCTGCCGCTCGAGAGGGTAGTGCAGATAGGGGGTCTTTCTTCGCGGAATGTATTGGATAATATGTTCTTTTGCAAGACTGACAAGTTCGCTGTTGAGTTGCCGTGTACTAATAGAGAGTTGCTGACTCAGAATATTGTCGTTGATATAGACAGGTTCAGCAAATATTCCGGTATAACTGCGGAGCAAGGCACTGACTATTTTTTCCTGTGAAGGATTGAGTCCGGCAGAATAAAGTTGCTCGCGTGTACAGAGAATCATAATCCTCGGATTTGTCTCTGTTTCTTCAATATAATTGAGGTATCCTGCCTGCCCGAGCAATTGCAGGGCACTTAGTGCGGGGAGCATAGGCAGGTGATTCTCAGTACAGAATTTTTCAACCGGGAATACAAATGTGTGGTCAAGCCCGGAGCCTATGCCGACTTCAAACCAGTCGCCGACTGCTTGATATACTTTCTTGACAAAATCTCTGTCAGGATAATTGTCGGCAATGCGTTTGTTAAGTTTGGTATTGTCAGACTTGTTGTAAATGAGTATGGCATAGGCAGTAGCTCCATCTCTTCCTGCTCTGCCGGCTTCCTGGAAGTATGCTTCAAGCGAGTCTGGCAGGTCAAGGTGTATGACGGTGCGAACATCAGGTTTGTCGATGCCCATACCGAAAGCGTTGGTTGCAACCATGACGCGTGTTTCTCCGCGTTTCCATGACTGTTGTTTGATATCTTTGTCGTAGTTGCTGAGTCCTGCGTGGTAGTGTGTGGCGCTGATACCTTCTTTTGTTAGCAGTTCTGCTATCTCTGCAGTTTTTCTGCGGTTGCGTACATAGACGATACTGCTGCCTGCCACGTGGTTAAGAATATGCAGCATCTGCTCTTCTTTGTTCTCCACGTTGCGGACTACATAGCATAGATTGTCGCGGGCGAAAGATTTGCGGAATACGTTTTCGGCAGTAAAGAGCAGGCGTTTTTGTATGTCGGCTACCACTTCAGGTGTGGCAGTGGCTGTGAGTGCGAGCACGGGCACTTTGGGCAGACTTTTCCTTATGTCGGCAATATGCAGATATGACGGTCTGAAGTCATAGCCCCATTGCGAGATGCAATGTGCTTCGTCAACAGCCAGCATGCAAACGTGTAGTGTCGTAAGTTGTCGGCGGAACTCTTCGGATTGCAGTCGCTCGGGCGAGACATATAGGAACTTGCGGTCGCCATATCTGCATTTGTCGAGTGTCTGGAGAATGGTGTCACGTGTAAGTCCTGTATATATGGCTTCTGCGAAAATGCCCCGTTGCCTGAGATTGTCCACCTGGTCTTTCATAAGTGCAATCAGTGGTGTGATGACAAGGCAAAGCCCGTCCATAGCCATGGTAGGTACCTGAAAGCAGAGCGACTTGCCTCCTCCGGTGGGCATGAGTGCGAGAGTGTCTTTACCGGAACCTATACTTTGAATGATTTCCGCCTGTAACGGGCGGAAATCATCGTAATGCCAGAATTGGCGCAATATGTTTCTGTAGTTGTCTGTCATGCATTACGGCGTATGCATTCCTCAACCCGGCGTATGGTTTCTTCTTTTCCCAATACATCGGTTATCTCCCAGATATGCGGTCCGCGTGCAGCTCCTACAAGACAGATGCGGAAAGCATTCATAACTATGCCTACTCCGTATTCTTTCTCAGCAATCCAAGGCATGATGAGATTGTCGAGTGCTTCAGCTGACCAGTCGTCTTGCTGTTTGAGCAAAGCAAGCAACTCCTGCATGTGCTTGGGCGAATCTTCTTTCCAGCGTTTCTTCATGGATTTCTCGTCGTATTCGGTTGGTGCCACGAAGAAGAAATTGCATTGTTCCCAGAGCTCGCTGACGAAGTTGACTCGTTCTTTCATCAGCCCTACTATGTGCTCAATAGTTTCTGCAGGATAGATTTCGGGGTTGACGCCGTGCTCTTTGAGTATTGGAATGAACTCTTGTGCAATGAGTTTGTTGTCGCGCATCTGCAGATACTGGTGGTTGAACCACTTGCCTTTTTCGAAGTCAAACTTGGCTCCTGCCTTGCTTACTCTGTCGAGTGAGAAGTCGTTAATCAGTTCTTGCATGGAGTAAATCTCCTTGTCTCCGGTGGCGTGCCATCCGAGCAGTGCAAGGAAATTAATGACTGCCTCGGGGTAGTATCCGCTCTCGCGGTAACCGCTGCTGACAGTACCTGTTTTCTGGTCGTGGAATTCGAGCGGGAACACGGGGAATCCGAGCCTGTCGCCGTCACGTTTGGAGAGTTTGCCGTTGCCATCGGGTTTGAGCAACAAAGGCAGATGTGCGAACTGAGGCATAGTGTCATCCCAACCGAAGGCCCGATAGAGCAGCACATGAAGCGGTGCGCTCGGAAGCCATTCTTCGCCACGAATGACGTGGGTTATCTCCATCAGATGGTCGTCAACTATGTTGGCGAGATGGTAGGTAGGCAGGTCATCGGCAGATTTGTAGAGCACTTTGTCGTCAATGATGCTGCTGTTGATAACCACTTCTCCTCTGATGAGGTCGTGCACATGTACGTCTTCATCGGGATTGACTTTGAAGCGTACTACGTACTGCTCTCCGCTATCGATGTGATTCTTAACCTCTTGTGCAGTCATTGTAAGCGAGTTACGCATCTGCATGCGGGTAGAGGCATCATATTGGAAGTTCTTTATCTCGTTTCGTTTCTGCTCTAATTCCTGTGGAGTGTCGAAAGCGATATATGCGTTGCCGGAGTCAAGAAGTTGTTTTACGTATTGGTGGTAGATGTCTCTTCGTTCCGACTGGCGGTATGGTCCGTGTGAATTGAGTGACGAGTCAACTCCTATACCTTCGTCTATTTCAATATGCAGCCAGCGGAGTGCTTCGATAATATATTCTTCGGCTCCGGGAACGAAACGTGCGGAGTCGGTGTCTTCAATACGGAGTAGCATATCACCTCCGTTCTGACGTGCAAAAAGGTAATTGTACAAAGCGGTACGTACCCCGCCGATGTGCAGTGCGCCTGTAGGTGAAGGCGCGAATCTAACGCGAACTTTTCTTTTCATTATATATTATTATTTGGTCTGCAAAGTTACTTCAATTCCGTGAATTTGGCAAGAGAATAATGTTATTGTCGGGCATGTGTCTGTTATTCATGGAGGCTGAACTGTGTTTGGCGTACATTGTCAGTCAAGCAGGCTTTTAGCGAATTGTTCTGCTTGTTCGAGTTGGTCGATTTTGCCAACGTCCATCATGCGGTAGTTCTGTGGTACGAAAGCTTTGATAATGTTGTTCGGGCAGATGCTTAGGTACAGGTCAATGAGTGAAAATGGTGTGTTCCCCGGGAAATCGTTCATGAGCCGGAAGATGTCAGGACTAAGCATCTGCATACCTGAAAAAGCGAGTTGTGTGGATAATTGATATGTTTCTTCTTTCATAGTGTTTGGGCGTTTTTCTCCTGTTGATATATTGGTCCAACCGATCATACGACCCTCTTTGTCGAATAGGAGATATCTCTGTGTCTTACGTTGCGAGACCACGAGTGTGGCAAGAGCATTGCCTGCATTGTGTGTCGCTATGAGTTGTCTGATGTCGATGTTAGACAGTATATCCACGTTGCAAGCGAGCACCGGTTCGTCACCGCCGAGCAGCGTAGTTGCTTTCCTAAGTCCTCCGCCCGTGTTGAGCAGAAGCTCGCGTTCGTCGGATATTTGAATGTTGCATCCGAAATTGTTGTTCCTGTTGAGATAGTTTATGATGAGGTCGGGGAAATGGTGAACATTGACAACGATGTCAGTAATGCCCACATTCCTCAGTTTCTCAATCTGATACTGAAGCAATGTCTTTCCTGAAAGAGGCAGGAGCGCCTTCGGGAGAGTGTCGGTTATGGGCTTGAGTCTTGTGCCGAGACCTGCGCAGAAAATCATTGCTTTCATAAGATGCGGGTATTTTCAGATTTAAGAGATGATATTTTGAAGTTACGGTGATACTACGGTGATACTACGGTGATAGTACGGTGGTGTTATTTTGCCGAGAGGACGGTTTCAATGTTCTGTTCGCGATGAATGAGTTGCACTTCAACTCCGAACTTATTGTTGATATGCTCCGCCATTTTTTGTGCTGCATAAACAGACCTGTGCTGTCCGCCTGTGCATCCGAAACTGACCATAAGATTTCGGAATCCACGGTCGATATATCTCTTGACTGACGCATCTACCAGATTGTATGCATTGTCAAGGAAAGGCAGAATTTCTCCGTCTTCTTCAAGGAACTTTATGACCGGTTCGTCCATACCGGTGAAGAAAGTGTAGCGCTCGTATTTGCCGGGGTTGTTGACGGCACGGCAGTCGAATACGAAACCGCCTCCGTTGCCGCTGTCATCCTGCGGAATACCTTTCTTGTAGGAGAAACTGTACACGCGTACAACCAACGGTTTTCTCACGCTTACCTCTTTGAACTGCTTGAGTTCAGTCATCTCTTTTAGCACCTCGAGCAGGTAGGGGTAGTCCTCGCTACCCTCCGTCAGGAGTTGGCGCAGGTTCTCGATTGCAAACGGAATAGACTGCAAAAAATGGGGCTTTTTTTCGAAGTATCCGCGGAAACCGTATGCTCCGAGCACTTGCAGAGTGCGGAAAAGCACAAAGTGGCGCAATGCAATGTTGAACTCATCGTGGTCGATAGGTATGTATTTTTCCAGTTCGCTTATATATACTTCTATCAGCTCATGCCTCAGGTCAGGATGAAAATGAGCTTTTGCCTGCCATAGGAACGATGCCACGTCGTAGTAGTAAGGACCTTTTCGCCCTCCTTGGAAATCAATGAAATATGGCTCTCCGTCCTTCACCATCACGTTTCTGCTCTGAAAGTCACGGTACATGAAAGTGTCGGAGCGGTGTTGCAAGAGAATATATGCAAGTCGCTCGAAATCGTTTTCCAGTCGGTCCTCCTGATACTCCAGTCCTGTAGCTTTCAGGAAGCAGTATTTGAAGTAGTTGAGGTCCCATTGTATGCTTCTGAGGTTGAACTCTGGTTGTGGATAGCACACGCGGTAGTCAAAGTCTTGTGCACCTTTCACCTGAAACTTTGCCAACGCCTTCATTGTCTTGCGCAGCATTTGCTTCTCTTCTTCGCAGAACACACCTGTCTTTCTGCCCTCGGCTATGTAGTCGAACAGCAGAGTGTCGCCAAGGTCCTGCTGTACGTATGTCATGTGGTCATCCGAGACAGCATAAACCTCGGGTACGTTCAGTCCTTGCTCACGGAAATGCTGGGCCATGTACAGAAAAGCGTCATTTTCCGATTTTGATGTGCCCTGTACGCCTATCATGCTTTGCCCTGCGCCTTTCAATCGGAAATAACGGCGGTTGCTGCCGGAGGCGGACAATTGGGTTATGTCTTCAGGCATCGCACCTGTGTGCTGCTGAAAGAGTTGTGCTAACGATTGTGACATGCTGTATTGACTATTTTAATATTGACAATTGACTATTGAAATTAGATTAGGGGTGATGAATTTGTTTCAGGCTACAAAGTTAAGCATTTCTTGCGAGATTGCAAAATTACCACTATCTTTGCAACGAAATTGTTAGCCGGTTAACCAACTCACCAAATAGATTATGATACTACTTCAGTCACAAGTGGATGCCGAGGCGATAGAGGCTCGTCAAGACAGTTTGCGTGCTCATGCGCATAATATGATAGAGATGATTCAGTCAAACCCTGAAGGGGCTTTCCACATGTTCATCCAGCAGATGATTACGTTCGGATTGAAAGTGCTTGCAGCACTCCTTATATATTTGTTTGGGGCATGGCTGATAAAGAAGGTGGGCAGCATGCAGGACAAGCGTTTCCAAAAGCGGAAAACCGACCCGACCGTGGCTTCTTTCACCAAGTCCGCCACAACTTTCCTCCTCTCGCTCCTGCTTGTGGTCATCACGGTCAGCACTCTCGGCATCGACACTACTTCTATTGCAGCTCTGCTGGCAGCCGGAGGTATGGCTATAGGTATGGCACTATCGGGTACCTTGCAGAACTTTGCAGGTGGCATCATGATACTTGTTTTCCGCCCGTTCAAGGTTGGAGACTGGATTTCCGCGCAGGGATATGCAGGCACTGTAACGTCTGTCTCTATCGTGGCAACCAAGATTAAGACTATCGACAACCGCGAAGTGGTGCTCCCCAACGGTGCGCTGTCGAATGGAGTAATCGACAATTTCTCCACTCTGCCTCTCAGGCGTATCGATATGGTGGTCAGTGTTGCATACGGCACTGATGCTCAGCAGTGTATCGACTTGCTGACTGAGATGCTTAAACAAGAAGAACTTATTCTTGACAAAACCACAGAGGGTGCTGATGACCCCTTTGTCGCACTCAAGACTCTCAATTCGAGCGACATATCTTTTGTCGTGCGTGCTTTCGTCCGTAGCGAGAATTTTTGGAATGTCACTTTCCGCCTTAACCAGCGTATCTACACCGAACTCCCGCAGCACGGCATACAGTTTGCCTATCCGCATGTTGACGTAACGCTGACAAACTCGTAAGTTCAACATTGTTTCTTGCACTAACTGCAATAATTGTTTGCTGAAATTATGCTATGACTGTAATAGGAGGTAGCTCAGTGGGTCGTACCATTCTCCTGAGTTTTCCAAATAAACTCGCTCGTCAGTCTGTTATTCCGAGTCGGGTGAAAGCATTTTTTATGCCGTCTTCATCTATATGTGTGGTGATGTAAGAGGCGGCTGCGCGTGTCGGTTCTGCTGCATTGCCCATTGCCACTCCAATGCCGGCGGCACGAAGCATAGGTATGTCATTGCCGCCGTCACCGAAAGCTATGGTATTGTCTCTGCTGATGCCGAAATACTCTGCCATCGCAAGTATGCCGCTGCCTTTGTCTGCACCTTCGGGAGTGAAGTCGATGAATGACGGATGCCAGCGGCCTATTGTTGTTTTCGAAAGCAGTCTGCTGAGGCGTCTCTCCCTTATTCTGCCTATGAAAGAGGTTATTTGCAGTATCGGTTTGTGCAGCACTTCTTCCAGTGGGGCGGTGTAGTCCAGATTGCGGATATTGAGTTGTTCCACGAATATCTTCTGCACCAGGCTGTTGTTGTGTATCACTCTCAGGCGGTCATCGTTCACGATTATGGTCGGGTAACGTTTCTTCTTTGCGTCTTGCAGTATCGTTTCCGTGTCATGGCTGTTGAACTGCAGTTGCCTTATCACCTCGTTGCCCGCGTAGCAGTAAGCACCGTTGGTGGTTACGTAGCCGTCTATCAGGTGTTCTATCTGACCGAGGTTGTTGATTATGCAGCGAGGTCGGCCTGTCGCTATAAACAGTTTGTGCCCCAGCTCTTTTGCCTTGCTGAGTGCCTCCACTGCCGAGTCAGGAATCCTGTGGGTCTTGAAACTGACCAGTGTCCCGTCAATATCGAAAAACAATGCTTTCTGCATACGTAGCATTTGCGTTTATTCACTGAATTTGCAAATATCGTGCCAATAACATCATGTACAAGATTACTGAGTATCCGTGAGTCGTTCAAGTGGATTTTTTATTTGTGAATTTGTGTATGTCATGACAAATATGTAACTTTGCAAAGTTTTAACAAATATATAGCCTATGAATTACCAAGTACTGTAAAGGCAGTACACATATACATACTTAAGCGTTACTCTCTAATACTTGGTCTCTACAAAAACCGGACACTTTTGTAAGAAACTATTACACCGAGGAAAAAGCAGTGATGCTCATGCGTAAGCGTGGGCTTTTTCCGTAAATGTCAGGTGTAATAAGGTAGTCCGGTAAATCCTCAGAGACCAGATATTCAGCAAACGAAAAGTCTGCGCTTTTTTTGTGCTGTTATGTGGTGTGTTATTTAGAGTTGGAAGATGAAAGATATGAATATACATATTTCAGTTGTTTCTCCTGTATATCGCGGGGAAAAGATGGTGGAAGAACTGGTCGCTCGTATCGTTGCGAGTGTCTCCACGATTACCGATGATTACGAGATTATTCTTGTCAACGATGCTTCGCCCGATAACTCTTGGGTGGAGATAGAGCGCCAATGCACCCTCAATCCGCGCGTCAAAGGTCTTAACCTCTCCCGCAACTTCGGTCAACACTACGCCATCACAGCCGGCCTCACGTACTCTATCAGCGAGTGGGTGGTAGTCATGGACTGCGACCTTCAGGACCGACCCGAAGAGATCCCCAACCTCTATAATAAAGCGCAAGAGGGATATGATTCAGTATTGGCACAACGCATCCGGCGCTCGCACGGATGGTTCAAAAGAACGGCCTCCAAGTGGTTCTACAAAGTATTCTCCTATCTCACAGAGACAAAGCAAGACGCATCAGTTGCCAATTTCGGCATCTACAATCGAAAAGTCATTGATGCGGTGCTGTCTATGGGCGACGCGATGCGCTATTTCCCGACGCAAATTCAATGGGTCGGTTTCAGAAAAGCCTATTTGCCCATCCAACACGATGAACGCGCAGAAGGCAAATCAACCTACAACCTCCGCCGCCTGTTCCGCCTCGCTTTCGATACCATCATCTCCTTCTCAGACAAACCGATGCGTCTCATGGTGCAAATGGGGCTGCTCGTCACTCTTGCCTCGTTCATCGTCGGAATTGTCTTCGTCGTGCGTTATTGCATGGGGCTTATCGAAGTAATGGGATTTGCCAGCCTTATCATCTCCCTTTGGCTGTTGGGCGGAATCATCATTTCGCTCATCGGTGTGGTAGGTATCTATCTCGGCAAACTCTTCGAGAAAGCAAAACAGCGTCCGACTTTTATTGTTAACGACAAACGAAATATAGACTGATGGAAATACGTTCATTACAATGGGATAGCGACTTCTTCGGCTTGCGTATAGGTCGGGTGGACTTGCAGACGAAAGCCGATGCTTTTGCTCTCCTTTCGCAGCATGAGACATTGAAACAGCAATACGATCTGCTGTATATCTTTGATGTCAATGCTGTAGAATTTGCGGCGGAAGGTGCACGTCTGGTTGATGAGAAGATTTTGTATAGCAAACCATGCGAGCCGCGCAAACAATACGCAGAAGTCTCGTTCTATACGGAGCAAAAACCCTCCGATGATTTGTACCGCTTAGCGTTGGTCAGTGGCGGTTACTCACGGTTTAAGTTGGACGAGCGTCTGCCGAAAGGCAGCTTCAAGCGTTTGTACAACCGTTGGATTGAGAACGCCTGCCCTAAAGAAGGAACCAACAAACAGATTTTGCTTTTCAAAGACGAACACGACATAGTGCGCGGGATGATAACTATTGATTATCAAGCAGAGTTAGGACATGTCGGTTTGGTCGCTGTCGATACCAACGCACAGCACCAAGGTATAGGCGGCAAGATCATGTCCACATTGGATGGCTGGTTGTTTGAGCGTGGCATAAAAAACATAGAAGTCCCGACACAAAAAGCCAATATTAATGCCTGCCGTTGGTACGAAAAGAACGGCTTTGTGCCAAAGTCTAAAACGCCTGTTTATCATTGGTGGCTGTGAGAACCCTGACAAAATATGGCGTATTGGTCGGCATCAACCTGCTCAATGCGTGTGTGACTCTGTTCACCAAGTTCGCCGCGCAGCAAGAGTTCATGTCTGTACCTTACTGCATGAGTTTAGCAGGAGCAATAGGTGTTATGGGCATATACGCTATTTGTTGGCAACAAATACTGAAGCGCATCGACCTCAGCACTGCCTATATGTTCAAAGGCACAAGTTTGATTTTTGTGATGCTGTTGGCCTACGCTATCTTTGATGAGACCATTACAACTATGAACATTATCGGCGCCACCGTCATCATCCTCGGCATCGCCCTCTACGCAAAAGAATAAGTCCGGTCTGACTTTAACGACCAAAATGCTCTTTGACATATTGGATTACCGCAAAAAGAAGAATGAAAACTGCTCTTTTGTCTTAAAACGAGTTTGAAAACTCTTTTTTGCTCCACACATTTGCATATATAGATAAAAAGTTGTACTTTTGCAGCGAATTTTTACTTTTGAAAGTTAAAAACGCAAAGCAAATATAACTTTCAAAGGTTCAAAAATTGTATGTTTTTAATCATTAAAAAGTGAAAAATGGAATCGTTAATTGCAAACTTTTATCGGCTGTTAGACCGTTATTCGCAGTTTACGCAGATGCGTTATTTGTATGACGAGATTAATTGGGATAACCGGCTTATCCTTATCCGTGGTCCGAAAGGTTCTGGAAAGACGACCATGATCATGCAGCATATTCAGCGTATGTTCCCCGACAAAAGCAAAGTGCTCTATTGTTCCGTTGACCATTTGTGGTTTGCTTCACATTCACTATTGGATTTGGCTCAATACGCCTATACGCACGACATATCGCATCTGTTTTTCGATGAAATACATAAATACAGGAACTGGTCGCAGGAAATCAAAAACATTTATGATTCATACCCGAAGCTGCATGTTGTTATTACCGGAAGTAACGCCTTGGAGATAACTCGTCAGAAATATGATTTATCCAGGCGTTGCCGTGTCTATACGATGCAAGGACTGAGTTTTCGCGAGTATCTCAAATTGGAAGGTGTCGCTGACTTACCCGTCTTGTCATTGGAAGATATTGTTACCAATCATATCAATCTAAGCGTCAATATTACCATTGCGAAGAATATCAAGGTATTGCTTTATTTTGAGCGTTATATTAAAGAAGGTTACTATCCGTTTTATCGGGACGAAACGACGAATTACTCTGACCGCTTGAGCCAAGTGATTGACACGATTATCTTCAATGAGATCCCGGCTGTCTCTAATCTGGAGTTTGACTCGGTTTACAAGGTGAAGCCTCTGCTTGCCATTTTGGCGCAGCAGAATCCCTATACGTTGAATATCTCCTCCCTTGGCAAAACGCTGAATGCATCGCGGAATGTACTGCTCAAGTTGTTGGATTTGCTGGATCAGGCTGCATTGATTCGCCGCTTGTATGCAGAATCCGACGGATGGGCTCAGATCAACAAACCAGAGAAAATCCTGTTTGACAATACAAATCTCATGTACGCCTTATCTCCCAATGCCGAAATCGGAACAATGCGCGAGACCTTTTGTGCATCCATGTTGGCTAAGGGACATCTGATAGCAATGCCGCAAAAAGGCGATTTGCTTGTAGATAAACACCTGTTGTTCGAAGTCGGAGGACGTACCAAAGGATATAAGCAGATTGCTAATATTCCGGATAGTTATATTGTCGCAGACGGGATAACAATGGGAATTGAGAATAAAATCCCGATGTGGCTCTTCGGCTTCCTTTACTAACGCATTTTTTACATTCCTATCATTGATCTATCGGAGTACCGTAAAAGATGATTTTTGAATCATTTTTGAACTTTTTTGACAAAAAACTTGCATACATGGAGAAAATTCCACAGCTTTGCATCGGAAAGTCGTTTGGGAAAATACATAGGTTTGCAGAAAAGTCGTTTCAAAAAATGCACAAGAAGACAAAAAAGTCGCTTCAAAAAGTCCTAAAATATGCTTAAAAGGAAAATTTACAACGTACTATCAAATTGGAAGGATAATCCTGACAAGAAGCCCGATTGTAATTAAAGGTTGCCACTACTCTCCCGTTATATATGGCTTTTCTCCTGACGGAAGTATAAGGTGCAACAAACATCTACTCAAGTACACATTTAAAGCGGTAATCCAATATGCGGACTACCGCTTTTTTGTTGTGCGGTAAAATATATAATTATCAAAATGAGTAAATGAGAAAATGTATAAATGCCTTGTCATATTTTCCGTCTTTGCTGCCGCAGGCGCGCAGATGCTACTCAAACAAGGAGCACGGCAGAACTATGCCGGCTTTTGGCGGCAGTACCTCAACCCGTGGGTAATAGGCGGCTATGCCGTTATGGCATGCAGTCTGGTGCTCAACATCTTCTGCATGAGCCGTGGCGTCCAAGTAAAAGAAGTAAGCACTATCGAATCTTTATCGTACCTCTTTGTGCCGTGCTTGGCATTTATCCTGTTCCGCGAGCGCATCACATTACGCAAAGCCGGAGCAATAGCAATTATAATCAGTGGGGTATTTATTTTCTTCATATAGGATATCGAGAATAATATATGATGTGGTGTTAATAATAGTAAGATATGAATGCAAGATTATTTTACACGCAAAGAAGTTTTTGGATAGTAATGGCGATAGTGGTATTTTTAATCAACCAGTTACCGTTATTGTCAGACATGCGTCCCGTGATGTGTGATGAGGCATGGTATGCGAATACAGCCTATCACTTTTCTCAAGGCGACGGATTTTTAAATTCAGCAGTAGGATCGGGAGGGAATGCGAATTTCTTACTGCCGATGTTGACTGGAACAATGTTTTGGATATTCGGTTATTCTCTATTTACTATACGTCTGACTGCTGTGTTATGTGGTGTATTCACGCTGGTATTTTTACATCAATGCTTGAAAGAATTGAAGAGTAGTGTGGTCGCCGAGGTTGCTGTATTGGGATTCTTTATATCCAGCACTTTGTACAATACCATATTCCGATTCGGGCGCCCAGAATGTGCAAGTATCATGTGTATGATGGGGGGCATTTTATATTTATTACGCTATATGCGTGAGCATAGTTGGGGAAACATGATAGGTTTGTCTATTTTTACTTTTTTTGCCGCAATAGGTCATCCATATACTTTATTATTCTTTGCAATAGCCGGTTGTGTTCTGTTAATACTTGCTATAAGGTGGCACAAATGGGAGAATTGGGCGCATTTATTTGTGTTAATACTTACTGCTATATTTTCTCTGATAGCCATGAACGTGGTAGCCCAACATTATGATATAGCCAAGGGCCCCTCCATGTATGAACGTTTCTCAATGGGTAACATTATACAGGCATTACCTGCGTATCTCAAGCAGTATCTTTGGTCTAAGACTACGCTATACATGGTAGTGCTGTTGCCGGTTATAATATGGGGGTGTTGGCAGAAAGAATCTCGTGTTCGCGAAATAGCTTTTTGCATAGTCGTATTTATGATTCTCTTCCCGTTTCTTTTTTCAACCGATATGATGATGCTTGGGTTGGGTGCTGATTACGTGGCAATCGTAGGAACATTACTTATTGCACCATGCGTTGATTATCTGCTGAAATTTCGATTTAAAGTAATGGTAGGCATTATATTTACTATTTATTGTATGCTGAATTTAGGCTTGAATTATTATTACAATTATGGAGTGAAGTACGAAAAATGCAATACTATTTTAGAACACGATTTAAAAGCAATTATTCCGCGAGATGCGGTAGTTTTTACGTCTATACGTCAATATCCGATGGTTTTGCAAAATCGGTGCTATACCGATCATTATCGTGCTAAAGTGCCGAATACTTTTGATTTCCTAATTTTGAATAAGCAGGATTTAGACCGATATGATAATTCGGTGGATGTATATAAAACGATAAAATCCTACAACCTAATATATTCAAAAGAAACTAAATCGTATGGCGAAGTGTTAGTTTATAAACATAATTAGACTTTATTAGTACATAATAGTAGGACAATATGATTCCCTTCAACAAACCGCACCTCACCTGCGCCACCGTCATAATCATCGGCATCGCCCTCTACGCAAAACAGTAAGTCCGGTCCGACTTTAACGGCCATAAACGCTCTTTGACATATTGGATTACCGATTGCGGACACTATCCTCATATATGTATCAAAACTCCATTTTGATAGCAAATACTCCGATGTGCTCCGCTCTCCCCAAAAATTAAAATTGTTTTGGACGCCTATTTTTGAACCTTTTTGACAAAACTTGCATATATAGAGAAAAAGTAGTACCTTTGCCACCGAAAGTCGTTTGGAAAAATACACATATTAGCAGAAAAGTCGTTTTTAAAAGTACAAAAACAAGCGAAAAAGTCATTCCAAAAAGTCCTAAAAAGATGCTTAAAAGGAAAATTTTCAACATACTATCAAGCTGGAAGGATAATCCGGACAAGAAGCCGATTGTAATTAAAGGTTGCCGCCAATGTGGAAAAACATTTGCCGTCCTTGAATTTGCAAAGGCAAATTATAAGCATGTCATGTATATCAATTTCCTTGAAGATAAACAAGCCGGACTGCTATTTGCTGAGTCCTTGAATGCCCAACACATCATATCCGGCTTATCGGCGTTATATGGCAGTCAAGTTCCCTTGGTTCCACGTGATACATGTATTATCTTCGATGAAATTCAGCAATGTCCGGACGCACGTGCTGCTCTCAAATTCCTATCTATAGACGGTCGGTTTGACATTCTGTGTACAGGCTCTTTGTTAGGCGTTTCCGGCTATGTCTCGCAAGTTAGTTCTATCCCCGTCGGATATGAGCAGATTGTGGATATGTACCCCTTGGATTTTGAGGAATGGCTCTGGGCAAATGGTATTAACGAAGATATTATTGGCATCTTGAAATCGGCAATGAATGGCTGCTCAGTGGTTCCTGCTGCTATTCACAACAGAATGAGACAATTGATGTTGCAATATGTTGTAATTGGCGGAATGCCTGAAGCTGTGGCTGATTTTATTGGCAACAAAGATTTTGCACGCGTATTGTCTATCCAGAAACGCATTGTGTCTGACTACAAAGATGATGTGGTTAAATACGCCATACAGGAGGACAAAGCCCTTATCAAAGAATGCTTCCAGTCTATTCCTCTTCAGTTAAGCAAAGAGAACAAGAAATTTCAATATTCGCTGGTACGCAAACGCGGAACTGCAAATATGTTCAGAGGCAGTCTCCAATGGTTGGAAGATGCCGGAATCATTCGGCGGTGCTACAATCTGAACATTACTGAACTTCCGTTAGATGGCAATGCAATCCCTGACCAATTTAAAGTTTATATAGCAGATACCGGATTGTTTGTTAGTATGTTGGAGCAAGGTACACAATATGATATTTTGCAAGGAAATTTACAGGGATACAAAGGAGCAATCTTTGAGAATGTATTAGCAGATATCTTCTCAAAAATGGAGAGAAAACTATATTATTTCAGAAAAGAATCCGGCTTGGAGTTAGATTTCTTGATTCGGTACAAAGGACAATGTACTCCGGTCGAAGTAAAAGCTACTACAGGGAATGCAAAGAGCCTGAAAACGGTCATGGCACATACTGAGAAATACCATATTTTCCAAGCCTTCAAATTGGGGGATTATAATGTGGGAAAGACGAACAACATCACTACTCTTCCGTTATATATGGCTTTTCTCCTGACGGAAGTATAAGGTTGCAACTAACATCTTCTTGAGTACACTTTTATAGCGGTAATCCAAAGCGGTTTACCGCTTTTTTATATGTCATTTATTGTAGATTAAAACAAAGACGAAGACACAAGAAGTTTCACTATTGTACAAGTTCAATGACATGACTATCCCCTTCAACAAACCGCACCTCACAGGCAAGGAGGCGCATTACATGTATCAAGCCGTCTATAACGGCAAGTTATCCGGAAACGGAGAATTCACCAAACGTTGCCAGCAGTTCTTTGAAGAGCGTTACGGCTTTCGTAAATGCCTGCTCACCACCTCCGGCACAGACGCATTAGAGATGTGTGCCATGCTCTGTGACTTGCAGGCAGGTGATGAAGTGATAGTGCCGAGTTATACCTTTGTCTCAACTGCACTTGCCTTTCTCAGGGAGGGTGCGAAAGTGGTGTTCGCTGATTCCATGCAGAGGAATCCGAATCTTGATGCAGAGACATTGGAAAGTCTTATCACACCTCGTACACGCGTTATCGTGCCTGTTCATTATGCAGGTGTGGCTTGCGATATGGATGCCATCATGTCCGTCGCTGAAAAGCATAACCTCCTGGTGGTGGAAGACGCAGCGCAAGCCATAGACTCTTATTACATCAGTCGAAAGTCAAAAGTCGAAAGTCGAAAGCCGTTGGGCGGAATAGGACATTTAGCGGCATTTAGTTTTCATGAGACGAAGAACATTACCGCAGGAGGCGAGGGCGGTTTGTTGGTGGTCAATGACGAGCGATTTGTGCGCCGTGCTGAAATCATTTGGGAGAAAGGTACAAACCGTGCCGAGTTCTTCCGCGGTGAAGTCAATAAATACGGCTGGGTGGATACAGGCTCCTCGTTCCTGCCTGCAGAAATCAATGCCGCGTTCCTTTGGGCACAATTAGAGAACTTGGACGAGATCCAAACCAAACGCAAACAACTCTGGAATCGTTATTACGAATTACTCAAACCGCTTGCAGACAAAGGCTTTTTCTCCTTGCCGGACATCCCTGACTATGCGTCCAACAACGCCCACATGTTCTATTTGGTTCTTCCTAATTTGGAAAAACGCACTGCACTCATACGCCACCTCAAAGAGAATGACGTTCTGGCGGTGTTCCACTATCTTAGCCTGCATAGTTCTGCCTATTATGTAAACAAACATGATGGACGCGAACTACCCAACTGCGACCGATATGCAGACACCCTTGTTCGTTTTCCTATGTACTTTGATTTAACATTGGAGGATGTTAATTATGTTTGTAGTATAATAAAAGAGTGCTGAATTTCAGCACTCTTTTTGTGTCCTCCGAGGGGCTCGAACCCTCGACCCACTGATTAAGAGTCAGTTGCTCTACCAACTGAGCTAGGAAGACAAATTGCCTCTGAGGAAGCTCCACCTCCGTCCGTCTGCTGACAGACTCTTCCTCAAAAGCGGCTGCAAAGGTACTGCAAGTTTTTGAATTGTGCAAGTATTGAGCAAAAAAAGTGAATATTTTTTTGTGTACTCACAGAAAAGCAGTATCTTTGCAAAGTGAATCAAGGGGAGAGTTTGCCCATTGGTTCGATAGTCCGTTTGAATAAACAAATATCACTTAATATGGATTTCAAATACGCACCTATGTTTCAACTCGGTGAGGACACTACCGAGTATTATCTGCTGACCAAGGACTTCGTGTCAGTCAGCGAGTTCGAGGGTCATCCTATTCTCAAAATAGAGAAGGAGGGTCTTACACAGATGGCTAATGCCGCATTCCGCGATGTAAGTTTCATGCTCCGTCGCTCCCACAATGAGCAAGTGGCAAAGATATTGCGCGACCCTGAGGCAAGTGCCAACGACAAGTATGTGGCACTCACTTTCCTTCGCAATGCAGAAGTTGCAGCCAAAGGCAAACTCCCGCTTTGTCAGGATACGGGTACAGCCATCATTCACGGCGAGAAAGGTCAGCAGGTATGGACAGGGTCGGGTGCATCCGACAGAGAAGGAGACCGTGCTATTACCGACGAAGAGGCTCTTTCTAAAGGCGTGTTCAAGACATATACTGAAGAGAACCTGCGTTATTCGCAGAACGCTCCTCTCACTATGTACGATGAGGTGAATACCAAATGCAACCTGCCTGCGCAGATTGACATAGAGGCTACAGAAGGCATGGAATACCGCTTCCTGTGTGTGACCAAGGGTGGTGGCTCAGCCAACAAAACCTATCTTTATCAGGAGACGAAGGCGCGAATTCAGAATCCGGGCACTTTGGTTCCTTTCCTTGTGGAGAAAATGAAGACTCTCGGCACGGCTGCATGCCCGCCATATCATATTGCTTTTGTTATTGGCGGTACATCGGCAGAGAAGAATCTGCTGACAGTGAAGCTCGCTTCCACTCATTACTATGACTCTCTGCCTACCACAGGTGACGAAACAGGACGGGCTTTCCGCGATGTTGAACTTGAAGAGCAACTGCTGCGTGAAGCATACAAGATTGGTCTCGGGGCACAGTTCGGAGGCAAATATATGGCTCACGATATCCGCGTGGTACGTCTCCCCCGTCACGGAGCAAGTTGTCCTATAGGTCTCGGAGTGAGTTGCTCTGCCGACAGAAACATAAAATGCAAAATCAATAAAGACGGTATTTGGATTGAGAAGATGGACGACAAACCATACGAACTCATTCCCGAAGAACTGCGTCAGGCAGGCGAGGGTGATGCCGTGCGCATTGACCTCAATCAGCCTATGGCGGATGTATGCAAGATTCTGACCAACTATCCTATAGGTACCCGTCTGAGTCTGAACGGCACAATTATCGTAGGTCGCGACATTGCTCATGCCAAAATCAAAGCACGTCTCGATGCCGGTGAACCAATGCCCGAATATCTGAAGAATCATCCTATCTACTACGCAGGTCCTGCCAAGACTCCTGTCGGTATGGCGTGCGGCTCTATGGGTCCCACCACTGCAGGTCGTATGGACCCGTATGTCGATGAGTTCCAAGACCATGGAGGCTCAATGATTATGCTTGCCAAGGGTAACCGTTCTGTTGATGTTACCAATGCCTGCAAGAAACACGGAGGATTCTATCTCGGCTCAATCGGCGGACCCGCTGCCATCCTTGCACAAAACAACATTAAGAGCATCGAGTGTGTAGAGTATCCCGAACTCGGTATGGAGGCTATATGGAAGATTGAGGTGGAAGATTTTCCTGCGTTCATTCTTGTTGATGACAAGGGCAATGACTTCTTCAAGCAACTCAAACCTTGCGAAGGTTGCACCATATTGAAGTAATCGTGGTTTGTTTCGTGTAAGTCACTTTGAGTAGGTGACGGCAATAGCGATAAAAAAAACAATCACTTGCGGGTGATTGTTTTTTTGTAATGGTGATTGTTTTTTGATGTATATAAAAACAGACTTTATATCAAACAGACTTTACATCTTCCAAGTGTCAGCGGGAATCTGTGTGCCTTGCTGTATGTTCTTTGTCTCATACAGAGTGTAGTTGCCGTTTGCCTGCAGCAGTTTGAGAGAAAGCAGTGCGCCTGATTTCTTGTCGTAAACGAGTTCGAGACGATTCACGCCAACGGTTTTCGCCTTCTGCTTGGTGAGCAGACAGATGTATTTGCCTGCTTTCTCCTCGCATACTATGTCTGCTTCGTTCTCTTCTGCCACACGCTTGAGGTCACCCGTCATACTGCCGAGCAACGTCTCACGCAGCACGTACATCTGACTCTTGTTCTTCTCGTTCATCGGAAAGTTCTGCACGTGTCCTTTTCTCCCTGCACTGAACTTGCCGTCCTTGATGAGGCTGTAGTCGCCTTCGGGGTCGCTGTATTTCATCAGCAGTGCATCAGGTGCGGAAAAATACATTGTGCCTTGCTTGACAGTCTCTTTCTTCATCTTGGGCATTACAATCTTCTCTGTGAACTGAGCCACATAGGTGGTCTGCTGCTTGTTCAGTTTCAGAATGTTGTCTTCTATGGTTTGCGCGTATGTGCATGCCGCTGTGGCAAGCAAAAGGCAAAGTGAGATGGTTTGTTTGATATTCATAATGATTTCAGTTTTAATGTTCATTGTCGAGGTTATAATTGCAAAATACGTGCTAAAATGATTTTTCTCAAGAAAAAACGTGCAAAATTAAGAAAAAAACACTAACTTTGCAAACTTTTTCATATAATGCAATAGTATGGCTGAAAAGATTTACAGATATTTCTGCAACCATAAGTGGTTGATGTACACACTGCTGACGCTGACGGTAATCTTGTTTGCAGTGCTCGCCGTGCAGTGCAGGTTCGAGGAGAACATTGCCAAACTGCTCCCTCCTACAAGCGACAATATGACGGTTGACCTCGCTTTCTCCGATTTGAAGGTGAAGGACAAGATATTCGTGCAACTGACTGCCAAAGGCGGTGAAGACACAGATACTGAGACACTCTCGGAGGCAATGGACCGATTCATGAGTCTGCTTGAGGCAGATGACGAGTGGCGTGGCAACATCAGCAATACTCTGTATCAGGTTGATTTCGAGGAGTTGATGTCTGTTGCTCCGTGGCTTGTTGAGCATGCTCCTCAGTATCTCGATTTTAGCGATGCCGAGATGGACTCACTTACGTCAGTGAGTCATATAGAGGAACAAATCGGGCAGTATATGCAGTTTATGGAGACCGACCTCGGCATGCAGCTTTATGATTATATTGCCTACGACCCTGCAGGAATACTGATGAGCCGTCTGCAGCCTCTGCTCTCGCAGGGTGGGGGAAACGGTATGCAGAACGGGCACCTGTTCAGCAAAGACGGGCGTGTATGTATGGGCTATGTAACTCCCCAACTGAGCAGCATGGACTCAGGCAAAGCGGGGGAACTGTTGCGCGAAATAAAACGTGCAAAGAAACGCACGGAGGAAGAATACGCCAATGTGGAAGTGCTCTATCATGGCACCGTGATAATGTCCGCCAACAATGCCCGCCGCATTAAGACCGACCTTTTATATACTATAGGAATAGCGCTACTTGTCATCTTGGCTTTGCTCGGATGGTGTTTCCGTCAGCCAAGCAGTAATCTGCTGTTGCTGCTGCCTGTTCTCTACGGGGCATTGTTTGCCTTGGCGGGAATGTATGTGGTGCGCGGAGGAATGTCGGTGATGGCTTTAGGAATAGGCGCTATTGTGCTCGGTGTGGCTCTGAGTTATTGTCTGCATGTGATGGTACAATATAAATATACAGGCAATGCGCAAGAGACCGTAAGAGACCAAGCCCTGCCTGTGTTCCTCGGTGCCCTCACCACTATCGGTGCTTTTGCAGGTCTGCTGTTTACCGAGTCGTCACTACTGCAGGATTTCGGTCTGTTTGCCGTGTTTGCAATGATAGGGACTACGGTTGCATGCCTGCTGTTTATGCCGCATTTCTTCCCCAAGGTAAACAAGAAGAACGACCGTGCGTTTGCCTTCTTGGAGAGGATGAACGACTATGACTTGTCCAATAACAAATATGTGCTCATCCTGCTGATGGTGTTCGTGGCTGTATGTATCGCTTTCTCAGGGAAGGTACGTTTCGACCCCAACCTGAAGAACATCAACTATATTGACCCGCTTGTGTCGCGCTCTATGCAACTCTATGCAGACAATCAGAATGATGGCAGTTTTCGTCAGTATTTCGCTTCTGTAGGAGGAAGCACTGATGAGGCATTGCAAGGATTGGAGCGCGTGGAGAAAGTGTGCGATTCGCTGCAGCAGGCAGGTGTCATAGATGGTTATGGCAAAACATCAGCCCTGATGCCTTCGCTTGAACGTCAGCAGATGCGTATAGACCATTGGAAACAGTATTTCACTACGGAGAAAACTGCTGCCGTGTGGCGCAATGTGGAGAAAGCCTGCCGTCAGACAGGTGTGGACAAAGAGATGTTTATGCCCTTCCGTGAGGCGATGGGTGCTGAGTATGTGCCTGAACTGCTGTACGATGCCGAGTTACTGCCCGATGCGTTGATGAGCAACCTGATAGAGGAAACGGGCGGATACGTGTTGGCATTCATTCCCGTAAGAATCAATCCTGACAAGGTGACCGAGGTGAACGGTATCCTCACCCGCGCTGCCGACTGCCTTGTGCTCGACCCGTTTTATTATACCATCGACACAGTGGCTATGATGCAGAGCGACTTCAACACCATTCTCGGCATATCCGCCTTGTTCGTGCTGATTGTGCTCTTGCTCTCTTTCCGCAGAATCACAGTCGCACTGATTGCCTTCCTGCCGATGACTCTCAGTTGGTACGTGGTGCTTGGGGCGATGTATCTTACAGGACACGAGTTCAACCTGATAAACATTGTGGTGTCAAGTTTCATCTTCGGTATAGGCGTTGACTACAGTATCTTCATGATGGACGGTCTGTTGAAACGTGCCAAGGGTGAAAACGAACACCTGTTGGCATACCATAAGACAGCTATCACCATCAGTGCCACTATATTGGTAATCTGCATGGTGTCGCTTTTGTTCGCTCTGCACCCCGCTATGAAGAGCATAGGCTTCGCCTCGCTCGTAGGCATGATAACCACCATGCTTCTCACATATACTCTTGAGCCTTGGCTGCTGCGGCAGGTGCTGAAAAACGAGTGGCTGAGAAAGAAAATATTGGGCAAATAGACTGCGTGGTATGAATTTTGCTGTAAGATAACGAAAACAAAAACAGAGTATGGCAAGCAGTTTGTGGCAACGTTTGCGGTTCAAGTTCCGAATCTCCGTTGTGAACGAGAATACGCTTGGCGAGATATGGCATTTCCGTCTCTCGCGCATGGGTGTGTTCCTGTGGGTTGTGTTCTTGGCATTGCTTTCCTTTGCTTTGTTTGCCTTGCTTATTTGGCTCACCCCTCTAAAGAACTATCTGCCCGGATATAACGAGAACATACGTCAGCAACTGATTACCGAAACGATGCGTATGGACAGCATAGAGAGCAAACTGTCGTTGCAGACAGAGTATCTCGACATTATCCGCGATGTGGTTGCGGGAGAGGTGGAGAGCGACAGTGTGCAGCCGCTCGACTCGCTTGCTTTGCAGCAACGGCAGAAACTGCTTGAGACACGCTCCGCCATTACCGACGAGTTTATAGCGCAATACGAAGAAAAAGAGCGTGACAACCTCACTATGTTCGATGTACAATCCTCAACACCCGTATATACATTGTTCCGTCCTGTCAATGGCAGGGTGGAGCAGCAGTTCTCCGCTATAGAGGGCAATTACGGTGTGGGTATCAGTGTCGAAAAGAATGCTGCGGTGATGAGTGTGCTCACAGGCACGGTAGTCTATGCCGCCCGCAGTCTTGACTTTGAATGGGAGATGATGGTGCAGCATGAGGGAGACTATCTGTCGGTGTACAAGAACCTCAAGCAAATAAAGAAGCAAGTGGGTGAGAGCGTGCAGGCAGGAGAGAATATTGCCACTGTGGCAGACGACCGCCTCTTGCTGTTCAGTCTGTGGCGCAAAGGCAATCCCGTCAATCCCGAGGAAGTGATAGTGTTCTGAGTGACAATCATAACTATATAGAGTATATAAAGAGTGAAATTATAATAAAAGCAATATATTATGAATAATCCTACAATTAATTCTTCGCTGCTGAAAAAAATCATCGGAGTAGTGGCAGGTTTAGTGGTTTTGACAATCTTAATGTCAACATGCTGTACTGTGGTTGACACTTCCGAAGTTGGTATAAAGTTTAAGAAGTTCTCGTTGACAGAGCAAGGCAAACTTGATGCTGTACCCGTTACAGGATGGATTTTCTACAACCCGATAACCACAAGTGTGTATTCCTATCCTGTCTATGTGCAGCGGGTTGACTATAAGCCTTTCACGGTTACCACTAAGGATGCCGCCGTATTCTCTATGGATCCTGTGCTCGCGTTCAGTCTGAACAGAGACAAGGCAGTTGACGTATTTGCAAAATACCGCAAGCCGCTTGAGGATATTGAGGCAGGTTATATGCGTACAGTGATATATGATGCTTATCGAATCACTGCCAACAAATATACGTCTGACGAACTGATGGCGTCTCGTGCACAGTTTGAAGCCGAAGTAAGACAGATGCTTGAAAAGTCACTCAATGATGAGGGCTTTATGGTAGAGGAGTTTACTTCGCAGATTACTCCTCCTTCGTCTCTGTCTCAGGCAATTGAGGCTAAGAACCAAGCCATACAGGAGGCGCTTAAGGCAGAGAACCTCGTGAAACAGGCGGAGGCTAATGCAAAGATTGCCATTGCAAAGGCTGAAGGTGAAGCCAAAGCACTGCGTATTCAGGCGGACGGTGAGGCATATTATAACCGCACTGTTGCAGCTTCGCTCAACGAACTGCTTGTCCGTCAGGATGCCATAGAGAAGTGGGACGGCAAGTTGCCTGAGTATGTAGGAGGGCAGAACATACCCATGATAAATCTGAAATGATACAACCCAAACAGATAGCAATATTAGGCAGTACGGGCAGCATCGGGCAGCAAACGCTCGATGTTGTTCGCGCCAATCCCGGTCTGTTTCAGGTATATGCCATCAGTGCCCACCGCAGTGTGCAGTTGCTTGCAGAGCAGGCGCACGAGTTTCGTCCTGAAGTGGTATGCATAGCCGATGAGAGTCTGTACGAACCTCTCCGTGATGCGCTTTCCGACCTTCCGTGCAAGGTGTGGGCAGGCAGTGAGGCTATAGCCGATATGGTCACTATGCCGTCAATCGACATTGTGGTGGCAGCCATGGTGGGATATGCGGGTCTGCTGCCTACCATCAGTGCCATAAAGGCGGGCAAGACTATCGCTCTTGCCAACAAGGAGACTCTCGTGGTGGCAGGCGAACTTGTGTGCGCACTTGCACGACAGTACCATGCTCCCGTACTGCCTGTTGACTCAGAACATTCCGCTATCTTCCAATCCTTGCAGGGAGAGGGCGACAACGAGATAGAGAAGATTCTGCTGACAGCCTCGGGAGGACCTTTCAGACTGACACCGAAGGAGGACCTGCATAAAGTGACGGCTCAGGATGCGCTGCGTCATCCCAATTGGGATATGGGTGCCAAGATTACCATCGACAGCGCCACCATGATGAACAAGGGTTTCGAGGTGATAGAAGCCAAATGGCTGTTCGGCGTACCTGTTGAGAAAATACAGGTGTTGGTTCATCCGCAGAGCATTGTGCACAGTGCGGTGCAGTTTGCCGACGGTAGCGTGAAGGCACAACTCGGAATGCCCGATATGCGTCTGCCTATACAGTATGCCCTGACGTATCCCTCACGAATAAAGAGCGACTTCCCACGTGTGGACTTCTTCTCACTGAAAGAGGGACTGACCTTCTATGAGCCTGACATTGAGAAGTTCCGCAATCTCGGTTTGGCGTACCGAGCCATGGGTGCGGGAGGCAACATGCCGTGCATACTCAACGCTGCCAACGAGGTGGTGGTGCATGCTTTTCTTGAAGGCAGATGCGGTTTCACAAAGATGTCAGATGTGATAGAGACAGTCATGCAGAAAGCACCGTTTATACCGCAACCGACGTATGAAGACTACGTGCAAACAGATGATATGGCACGGCGTCTTGCAAATACAATACTTAACACATAGTTCAAATCATACATAGTCCGTCATCCGACGGACGTTCAAATCATACATCATATATCATCATGAGCGCAACTTTTTGGATAAGAGCACTTCAACTCATACTCGCACTTTCATTTCTCGTGGTTATTCACGAACTCGGTCACTTCACCTTCGCACGTATATTCAAGATACGCGTCGAGAAATTCTATATGTTTTTCAACCCGCGCTTCTCCCTCTTCCGCATGAAGAAACTCGGAGGCAAGTGGCGTTTCCGCTTCTTTGCCCCCAACGTGGAAAGCAATATGGTGGAGAAGAAAGACGAAGCGGGCAATCCTGTGCTCGACAAGAAAGGCAATCCTCAGTATCGGCCGATGACAGACGAGGAACTGAGCCGACTGCCTGAGGATGATTGGCGCCGCGAACCTGACAACACGGAGTGGGGTATAGGTTGGTTGCCGCTCGGAGGGTATTGCGCCATTGCAGGCATGGTTGACGAGACTACGGGTGCCGACGGACTGCCTTCCGAGCCGCAACCGTGGGAGTACCGCTCAAAGAAGACTTGGCAGCGACTGCCTGTCATTCTCGGAGGCGTAATGGTGAACTTCATCGCGGCACTCGTTATCTACAGCGCCATACTCTTTGCATGGGGAGAAGAATATATACCTGTCGAAAACGCGAAGTATGGTCTGCAGTATGCCGACGTGATGCTGCAGCAGGGGTTCGAACAGGGCGATCAGATTCTCACTATCGGCAACCGCGTGCCTGACACCAAGGCTGACATAGTTGAGTGGCTTGTGGTGGACGGAGACACCGATGTGACAGTGCTCCGTGGGCAGGATACAGTGCGGCTCAGGATGCCCAAAGACTTCGGCAAACAAGTGCTCGCCTCCAAAGCAAAAGGGTTGGCGGACTACCGCTTCCCGTTCGTAGTAAGTCAGGTCAATGAGAACTCGCCCGCTCACAAAGCACTGATGATGGAAGGCGACAGTCTGCTTGCCGTTGACGGTGTGGCTACTCCCGCTTTTCAGGACGTGCAGAAAGAACTGCAGAAGCATCCGTGCGACAGCATCACTGTTACCCTCTTCCGTCCTTCCACGCAAGAACAACTCGACCTCAGGCTTTTCCTCGGAGACGAAGCCAAACTCGGCGTGTATGCCAAATTGCCGACTGATTTTCTTGAGACCAAACGTGTGGAGTACGGCTTTTGGGAGTCGATACCCGCAGGTATAAAATACGGTTGGGATACCTTGACGGGCTATGTCAAGCAGTTCAAACTTGTGTTTACCAAAGAGGGTGCACAGTCGCTCGGAGGTTTCGGTGCGATAGGCAGCCTGTTCCCGCCCGTGTGGGATTGGCACTCGTGGTGGCTGATGACTGCCTTCCTGAGTATCATACTTGCTTTTATGAATATCATTCCCATTCCGGGATTGGACGGCGGTCACGTGTTCTTCCTGCTGTGGGAGATGCTGACAGGCAGGAAACCTGCCGACCGTTTCCTCGAAATAGCCAACAACATAGGCTTTTGGCTGCTGCTCGCACTGCTCGTATATGCCAATCTTAACGATATACTCAAGTTGTTTATGTAGCAAAATGATAGCCAGTTCAAAGTTATGGAATATTTTGTACACGAGTCATCATATATAGATGATGGTTGCCTGATAGGCAAGGGCACCAAGATATGGCATTTCTCGCATGTTATGTCGGGCTGCGTGATTGGTGAGAACTGCAACATCGGGCAGAATGTAGTCATATCTCCTGATGTGACCCTCGGCAACAATGTCAAAATACAGAACAATGTAAGTGTTTACACAGGTGTTGTGTGCGAAGACGATGTTTTTCTCGGTCCGTCGTGCGTGTTCACCAATGTAATCAATCCGCGTTCTGCAGTGTCACGGAAGAGTGAGTACAGGCGGACTGTTATCCGTCGCGGGGCGAGTGTGGGTGCGAATGCGACTATCGTTTGTGGTCATGAGTTGGGCGAGTATTGCCTTATCGGCGCAGGGAGTGTGGTAACGAAGGATGTGCCCGCATACGCACTGATGGTGGGTAATCCCGCCCGTCAGCGCGGATGGGTGAGCAGATATGGCGACAAACTTCATTTTTCTGATGAAGGTATAGCTGTTTGTCCTGTTACAGGAGAACGGTATAAACTTGAAGATGGAGAAGTGAGAATAATACATCGTTCAGATGCATAGACAAAAATGCCCCTCGGAATATGTTTTTCCGAGGGGCATTTATTAAATGTTAAAACTGCTTTTCTATGAGGTAGTTGTTTCGCTCTTGAGAGTTGCGGATAATCAGTTCCCCGAGGAAGCCTGCAAGGAAGAGCATGCAACCGAGCACCATTGCAAGTATTGACAAGTGGAAATACGGATTGTTGGCAACAAGCATTGCGGGTACATGCCGGTGCAGTGCATACAGCTTCATAGCTCCTACCACTATGATGGCTATGAATCCGATTAAGAACATCAGACTGCCAATCAGTCCGAAGAAGTGCATAGGTTGCTTGCCGAACTTAGTGAGAAACCAGAGTGTCATCAAATCGAGATAGCCGTTTACAAACCGGTTGAGTCCGAACTTTGACTCTCCGAATTCACGTTTGCGGTGTTGCACCACTTTCTCCCCAATCTTGGTAAATCCGGCTGTCTTGGCAAGATAGGGAATGTAACGGTGCATCTCAGAGAAGACCTCGATATTCTTTACGACAACATTCTTATATGCCTTCAGTCCGCAGTTCATATCGTGCAAGTGTAGTCCTGTAACACGGCGTGCGGTGGCATTGAACAGTTTTGAGGGCAGATTCTTGGTTAGTTTGTTGTCGTAGCGCTTCTGTTTCCAACCGCTAACAAGGTCGTAGTTCTCTTCGGTTATCATGCGATATAGTTCGGGTATTTCGTCAGGTGAGTCCTGAAGGTCAGCATCCATGGTGATTACCACATCACCTTTGGCAACCTGAAAACCGCAATGCAGGGCAGCAGATTTGCCATAGTTGTGACGGAAACATATTCCATGCACATTTTCGTCAACTTTCTTGAGGTCTTCTATCACTTGCCATGAGCGGTCGGTGGAGCCGTCGTTGACGAATAATATTTCGTAGGAGAAGCGGTTTTCATCCATTACCCGTTTGATCCATTCATGGAGTTTGCTTAGCGACTCTTCTTCATTGTAGAGGGGTATGATAACCGATATGTTCATAATTCTCTGCATTATTATTGTTTATTAATCTTTGGTTTTTTTGAGAAACGGGGCATACAAAAGCCCGAGCATAGCTCCAAGCATAGTGTCAGCCATCACTGTCTGCATAATAAACTGCGATGGATGGAGTATTATACTGAAGAAGTCTTCACTGTTGGCGGGTACTTCTATTTTCAGTTGCTCCATTGTTTTCTTGGTGGCTTCTACCAAACGAGGCAGATAGTCGGTGTTGATATAGTTCAGATATACCAGTTTCACTGCAGCCGAAATTAGTGCGGCAAAAAAGAACAGTAAGAAGATGTATGAGAAGCAGCGGTAGAAACTGATTTGTCCGCCTGACTCATTGTCGCGGAAGTTGCGGGCACATCTTAGTGTGAACACCAGTATGAATGCAATAATGAGGTATGTAAGCAGTTGCACTATGGCACTTTGTGCTACCGACAGCAGAAAATTGGCAGAGAAGAGCAGACCCAATGTGAATCCGTTCTTCATCGCATTAGGCAATGGATTGACAAACACAGGTGCTTCTGTTCCCATAAATGTTGCAGTTTGCAGATTGTGGCTTTCTTATAAAACCAAAATTCAGAAGCTTAGAAGCCCTATGACTTCTGAACTTCCGAAATTCGTAATGCTATACTAATCAACCTTGTTTGGGGTGGATAGTGGGGCTCGAACCCACGACACTCGGAACCACAATCCGATGCTCTGCCAACTGAGCTATAACCACCATGCAGCAATTGACGATTTTATTATTGACAATTTTACTATTGAGAACAGATTGTAACGATTAGTAAAGTTGTAATAAATTGCCTTTCTCAATTGCGGGTGCAAAAGTAGTACTTTTTTCTGATATGTGCAAGAGACAACGTTATTTTTCCGAAAAAACATCAGTGTTGCCGGTTCTGTCCTGCATTATTTCCTGCAGAGGAATCATTACAAAGTCACGCTCATGCATAAGAGGGTGGGGAATCTTTAACTCGGGTATGTCGATGCGCAGGTTGTCATACAGCAGAATGTCGATGTCGATTATTCGGTCTGAATAGTGCCCGTTTTCAGACTTGTGTGTTCTGCCCATCTGTCGCTCTATCTGCTGTGTGGCATGCAAGAGTTCGATGGGAGAGAACTCTGTTTCAACGGCAACAACGATGTTGACGAACGAGTTAGGCGAGGAGAATCCCCAGGGAGCAGAATAGTAGAAAGAAGATTTGCGGAGTACATCACCCACCTGCTCCTGAATGAGTGCGACTGCGCGGAGGAGGTTGTGCTCTTTGTCAAAGAGGTTGCTTCCGAGGGAAAGGTATGAGAGCATGACGTGATTTTGAAAGTACGGTGATACTACGGTGATACTACGGTGATACTACGGTGATAGTACGGTGGTGTGAGTTCAGAGTTGCTGCTGTTCTTGTGAGGATTTGATGTTCTGTACTGTATCCCAAGCAACGGAAGCGATTTTCCTTACGGGTTCGTAGGCGACAGAGTTTTCTTTAACCTCCTGAGGAATGAAGTTGAAATAATTATCGAGTAAAGCGGCACCATTGAGCAGAACAGATACAATAAGTGCCCATTTGGCAGCTCCGAACACAGCTCCGAGCAGTCTGTTGAGCCAACCGAGTGAGATGGCTGCCAGCAGTTTGCCTACGATTTTGCCTACAAGATGCATAATGAGTGCAACGGTGAAGAAGATAATCAAATAGGCGCATACTTGGCATATTTGCTCCTGCCATGCACTATATTCCATGAGCATTGTGGCGGCTTGTGGAGCAAACAATTTCGCACAGATAACAGCAACAATTATAGCCACTATGGCTGTGAGTTCTTCCACCAGTCCGCGAAAGATACCGCGGATGAGTCCGTAGAGCACCGGTGCGAGTAATATAATGTCAAGCAGATTCATGTCTATAATATGAAAAATGAGTGTACCTGAACATGGGCACACTCATTTTCCGCCATTGTCAGTTATTCGGCTTTAGTGCCGTATTCTACCGGTTCCCAAAAATCCACGCCATTGTAGAGTGTGATGTCGCTGATGTCACGCGGAGTAACAGACCATGTCTTCCATGTGGCTGAGTATGCTCCATTGTCCATGTAGAATCCAAGAATGCCTTTTATATCACCCTTATATTCTTCATCTGGCAAAAACATGTGTGAATACTTGGCATATTCCGATGTGGACACCATGAAGTTCAGAGTACCATTGTTGACTACGCGCGATTGCGGATAGCCAACATTGCCTGTAGTTGGACCGAAGACGTTGGCATTACCATCGGTTTCAGGATTGCCTGTCGTGCATTTCTCACATTTTCCTTGAGTGGTAGCATATTCGCCTGTGAAGTGGACTCCGGATATTTTGACCAACTTTCCGTCCCACTCGCGTGCTGTCTCAAGGTCGATGAGCGACTTGCCATAGCCTTCGTTCTTGTCGGTAGAGGAGGTCACTAATTTACTGAGGTCTATCTCTTCGTAGTATAACCTATCGATGTCCGGCATACCGATACGCGTGATTGCAGCTCTTGCTTTTGCTGCGGGGATGCGTCCAGGAGCCCATCCCACCTTTTCATCGTAGTGGCTGGCATTGAGATTGTTGTTGAACGAAGGAACGCATAGTTGCGGCTGATTGGCATAGCGACCAATGCAGAGTCCGTTGACGCGAATCAGCACTTCTTGTCCCATTGCATACATGCCGGAGGAGTTACCCATATCAATAGATACTCTCAAGGCGTGTTGCCGACCATTCACTAATTGCTGAATGACCATAGCTTTGTAGAAATTGCCTCCGGCATCGTCGGTAGTGATGCGTCCACGGATATAGATTCCTTTTCCTGCAGAAGGTATGGTGTCGATAGAGAAGAGATAGTTGTCGCCGATTTTGGCGCGATAGCGTACATAGTCGTAGTCGCCTTCTTCTGTCATGTAGTCGGCAACAAATTGGTTGAGTCCGCCGTTGTCGGCATCGTAGAGAATGTAACCTTCTGGCTCTGCCTGAAGCATCTCCATAACTTGCTCCTCGCTGAGAAACATTTGTTCCGGTTCAACCGCTTTCGGTTGGCATGCTGCCAATACAAGGCAAGCCATTGATAGTATGATAAGATTGTTTTTCATATTGTTATCTGTTAAGTGGTTGAATATCTTAGAATTTGTAAGTTACGTTAAGGAAGAAGTTCACTCCGTAAGCGTAGTAGTACTTCGACGGGAATTTCCACACGTTTGGTGTGAGGGTGGAGTTCTTTGTATTGTCAGTCTCACCCTGAACACTTTGCCGCGGCAGACGGGCCTGCTGATAGCCGCCTGTCTTCATGTGTGTGTTGTTGGTGACGTTGCTAACTGAAAGATTGATACTCAATGACTGGCGCTTGGGCAGATAAATCAGTTTGCCTACCGATACGTCAATCATAAAACGATTCCATACTTTAGAGTCAACAAGCGACTCTTGGTCGGACAGTATGTTGAACGGGTAAATGAGTTGCGGAGTACCGTATGCATCTGTTACCGTGTTTCCGTCTGCATCGGTCTTGATGGCAGAGATGGTGTTGTCGTGGTCAATATGTACATTGGTATAGTTGCCGTTGACAGTAGAGCCGTCAGCACGCACGCCTGTGTACAGACCCTTCATGCGGCGCGAGGGAGCATAGTCGAGCCAGTTCCAGTCGAAGTAGGAAACGGTAATATCGGCGAACCACATCTTGGGGTGGAAGAACGACAGTTTGAGCGATGCATTGAGTTGCGGACCTGCTGCCACTTTCAAGCCTTTGATGAGCACTGAGTCGCCAAGTTCGTAGAGAGGACCGTTGATGTTTTCTGCAAGCGACATGCCGTTTTCTGCCGAAGTGATGGAGTAGGCATTCGATGTGTAGCGGTAGTCGGCTATGGCAAGCATGGGAGTGAGGGTGAAATAGGTGCCGAGTTTGAATGCTGCTGCTGCCTCTATACCCATGTGACGGCGGTTGATACCTGTAAGTGATTGGTTGACAAAAGTGCGAGCCTCATCATCGTAGTATCCGTTGAGCTCGGATCCGTTCCAGAACTGTGTGAAGTAGCCGGTGATACGACCGCGCACAACGGGGAAGTTGAATTCGTAGGTAATGTCTCCGCCTGCCACTTTCTGCGATGCAGCATAGAAGTCTTGCAGACTCTTTGCCTGAAGATGTTTGTACATGGGGTCAATCACGCGGTCGTGCACACGCGGAGATATATATGCATCGCGCGCGAGAGGAGCGGATGTCTCTGCAATCACATTCAGTTTCAGGCGGTTCCTACCGTTGATCTTGTAAGTAAGTCCTGCCTTGAACGACGGGTCAACAAAGTCGAAGCGTGTGCCCTGCATTGTGCGGTAGCCGTTGTTCATGATGGCGTTGTATTGAGGACCAAGATACTGCCACTGTGCATAAGCGTTGTCGCTGTGAAGTGTTGCCAGATACCAGGCACGACCGTTAATCATACTGCTTGTTCGCTGCATTCCGGTGTAGGTGAGTTGCAGTGCATAGTAGAAGTCGATGTCGTTGTAGTTCCACTCGTTCTGCACCCACGCTTTGGCACTGGTCATGTTGATGCGGTAGTCGTAGCCGAAGCGGTCGCCTTTCTTTACAATGCGCTCTTCATCGGTGAGGTTGATGTCATTTTGTTTCACTTTCTCAATCTCAGCCTGGGTCATACCGATATTGACAGCCAGGTCTTTGATGTCGCGCTCTGCAAATGGGTCAACATCAAGCCATTGTGTACCGCCCAACAGGTCGTCAACTGTCTTGTAGTGCAAACCCTGCGAAAGTTTGGCTTCCAAGCCTGCGGTAATCTTCAGGTGGTCATACTCGCTGTTCTGGTAGTTGATGTTGAGCATGCCTTCCTGAATGTCGTTGTGGCGGCGCTCCAGCATATATTTCGACGAACGGAGAGGATTGTTCTCTTCGTTCTTGTCGTATGCGTAGTTGGCGGCATAGATGTTGTCCCAGTTGATTTGCGTGGTGTTGTTGTCGCGCGAAGTCCATGCATCGGTCATATTCTTATAGGTGGTCTGGTCAACCGAAGGCCCTATCCAACGGGCATCGTAGTATTTGCCGTCTTCGCCTGTGTAGCTATTGTAATTGTCAAGGAAATACTTATTGCCCAGATCTCTTCCGGAACCGTCTTTCGTAATAAACTCGCCGTTGATACCTATCTGACCGTCCCAGAGGAAAGAGGGTAGGTTACGGTAGTAGTCGGGACGCGGGTCAGGAGCGTTGTAGAAGGTGAGTGCAGAGTTGCTGTAGAGGCTGTAATGGTAGCCCAAACCAGCCTTAAAAGTCTGGTTCTCGCTTATCTTCCAGTCGTATGAGAGAATGGCAGTCGGATCGAAAGCCTTGACGATACGTGAGTTGCGGACTTTGCCGTTTTGATAGCCCCAGTATGGGTTGTAGTTGATGGAACCTGTCAGGTTGTAAACTTCTTGCGTAACGGCAGCGTTCTGCGCGCGCTCGGTGGGAGAACCGAAGGTAACGAAACTCAGCGAATGGTTGTCACCTATATTCTTCTGTGCGGAGAAGAAATAGCCGAGCGAGTTGTATTTGATACCTTCTCCTATTATGCCTTTGTGGTCTATGTATGGCGAATAGCGCCATGCAACCGACCCTACGAACGCCCAACCGCTCGGCAGCAGACCTGATGCGTAAGTAAGGAACGCTCTGCCTTTGTAGTTGCGATTGGTGCCGCTCAGACCTGCTTTGAAACCTTGCGCATAGCGCGTTGCATCCATCATTATGTTGGTGGATTTGCCAAGGCTGCCGTAGGTGTATCCGTTTGCCTCCAGCCCGTTCACTTCGTCTTTGTTGCGGCTTGCATCGTTCAGACCGCCAATCATGGAGAAGTTGAAGTTGCCTCGCTCCTGAGTGTTAAAGTTGATGCCGTTGATGTAGGTCTGCTCATATTGCTGCTCATAGCCGCGCTGACGATAGCGCACTGTAGACCATGCATATCCGGTCGCAGAATTGAATACATCGGTTGAGGCGTTGCTACCCGATGAAGTAGATTGCGAACGACCCTCATCGTCATTGAGTTCGAGGTCGGAAAGTTGGAGTACCACTTCGTCCTCCATCTCGCGCTGTATATCAGTCTGCAGAGCTATTGTGCCCATGTCATTCGACTGATCCGCTTTGAGTTGAATGAGACGAACGGCGGTAAAGTAGCCTGCCGCTTCTATCAGTACTTCTTCATCCATCGCTTCAAGATAGATGAGGGCAAACTCACCACTACTGTTCGTGGTGGTTGAGATGTTCTGATTCGCAAGCGTTATCTTTGCTCCTGGGACAGGGGAGTTGTTTTCGTCAGTTACAACCACTCCTTTCAACGATGTTTGAGCAAACAATGCAAAGCAAAAAATGCCTGCTAACAGTGTAGTAATTAATCTACGCATGTTGTAATGTGTTTTTGTTAGTATGAAAAATGAATTATTGGCTAAGTAAAAAATGCAGTTGCGATTATTCTTTGTAAGATTAGAATTCGGCTGATTTCGGTGTACGCGGGAAAGGAATCACGTCACGTATGTTCTGCATGCCTGTAACGAACAGCATGAGGCGCTCAAAGCCCAGACCGAAACCTGCATGTGGAGCTGAGCCGTAGCGGCGTGTGTCCAGATACCACCACATGTCTTTCATCGGTATTTGGCGGCGCTCTATCTCTGCCATCAGTTTGTCGTAGTCCTCTTCACGAACCGAGCCGCCGATAATCTCGCCTATGGCGGGGAACAGCACATCAGTGCCCTGAACGGTCTTGTTGTCCTCGTTGAGCTTCATGTAGAACGCTTTTATCTCTTTCGGATAGTCGGTCATGATGACGGGCTTGCCGAAGTGCTCTTCCACTAAATAACGCTCATGCTCCGAAGCAAGGTCGTCACCCCAGTTGCAGGGGAACTCGAACTTTTTGCCGTTCTTTATTGCTTCTTGCAGGATATTGATGCCTTCTGTGTAGGGCAGGCGTACGAACTCTGTGTCGATGACGCTCTTCAGACGGTCTATCAGACCTTTGTCGAACATGTCGTTGAGGAACTGAAGGTCGTCATGGCAGTTGTCAAGAGCCCATTTGACACAGAACTTCAGGAAGTCTTCCTCAATGTCCATCAGTTCGTCTTTTTGTATGAATGCCACCTCAGGCTCTATCATCCAGAACTCTGCAAGGTGACGCGGAGTATTGCTGTTCTCTGCGCGGAATGTGGGGCCGAAGGTATATATCTTGCCCAGTGCCATTGCTCCCAATTCGCCTTCCAATTGTCCGCTCACTGTCAGGGCGGCCATCTTGCCGAAGAAATCGTCAGAGTAGTCTATCTGCCCGTTTTCGTCTTTCTTCAGGTTGTAGAGGTTCTTGGTAGTAACCTGAAACATTTGGCCAGCTCCCTCGCAGTCGCTGGCGGTGATGAGAGGTGTGTGGAAATAGAAGTAGCCGTGTTGGTGGAAATAGGTGTGGATGGCAATAGCCATATTGTGGCGTATGCGGAGAATGGCACCGAAAGTGTTGGTGCGCGGGCGCAAGTGTGCTATCTCACGTAGGTACTCCATGGTGTGACCTTTCTTCTGAAGAGGGTAGGTGTTGGGGTCAGCCGTGCCGTAAACCTCAATCTCCGTTGCCTGTATCTCCACGGTTTGCCCTTTGCCCATCGACTCAACGAGAGTACCTGTTGCAGATATACAAGAACCTGTTGTCACAGGTTGAAGGTCTGATTCGGGTATCTTCTCGAAGTCAACAACTATCTGTATGTTCTTTATGGTGGAGCCGTCGTTGAGCGCTATGAAACTGACATTCTTGTTCCCACGACGGCTGCGAACCCAGCCTTTTACGTTGATTTGCTTGCCGTACTCTGTGCTTTGCAAAGCATCTTTTATTTCTGTGCGTTTCATTATAATGATATAGTATTGTTAATTTGGCGCAAAGTTACGAAATAAATATTACACGTGCAACAAATATGTTTTTGTATATGTTTTTTTTGTTTGAAATTTTGCAGAATGAAAATTAGGTTGTATCTTTGCAGCCGAATTCGAAATGATACTTGGGGCGTTAGCTCATCTGGTAGAGCGCAACACTGGCAGTGTTGAGGTAAGGAGTTCGAGTCTCCTACGCTCCACAAACAAACATGGTGTGTCTGTTGCACGCCATGTTTGTTTTATTAATGTTTGCATATATCAGAATATTGTTGTATCTTTGCAGCACTTTATGAAGAATAATTGATATACCATGCGAATTGCCCCCCCCGTACATAAAATCAACACATTCGTATAATGTACCTCTGCAAGCAGTGTCCGTCAGCCGACGGATACTGCTTGCTGTTATTATGATTCTATACTAACTCGTAAATGCATATTCTATTATGAAGAAAATCTTTCTCTTTGCATTCGCAGCCATTGTATTAGTATTGGCTGCATGCTCGCCGTCAAACAACGAACTGACGGGTATCAGTCTTGACAAGACAAGTATTGAAATAGAGGTGGGTGGCACCTGTCATTTGCTTGTCATCTATGAGCCGGAAGATGCTGAAGACATTGCTCCCGGTGTCACATGGGAATCTTCCAGAGGTAGCGTCGCTACCGTCAGTGACGATGGCATGGTTACCGCAAAAGCATTAGGTAAAGCCACTATCACTGCCACATGCGGCAAGTTTTATGCCGAATGTAAGGTAGAGGTGGTCAAGAAAGCGTCTAATCCTGACAACCCCGACAATCCTGATAATCCAGACAATCCTGACAACCCGGACAATCCCGAGAACCCTGAGGATGTACCTTTTAGTGTTTCGCCTGCAATTATTTTGAGCGTGGGTGATCCATATTTTATTGATGTAATTACTGAAGATAATGCGCGGTGGAATGCCACAACCTCCGTCTCGTGGCTGCAAGTTGTACCGGCAGAAGGTGTTGGCTCAAAGAAATTAGAAGTCCTGATAGAGTCTCCTGAAGATGATATCAGAGTAACCTCAGCCGAAATTACGTTCGTTTGCAACAAAAAGTCATACGTGGTCCCTGTCATGCGTTGGGGAAAGAAAGCAGTTTTTACTGTGAACAAATCATCCAAAAAAGTATTTTTCTCTCAAGGCAATCTGCAGTATCAGGCATCAACAGATACATGGCGTTTTGCGCAGAACCAGTATGATTTTATAGGTGAGGATAACAAGTATATATCGTCTTTCTATAGCGGGTGGATTGACCTCTTCGGGTGGGGAACTGGTTACAATCCTACTATGGATACCAAAGATCCGTCTGAATACACAACTTTCGTTGATTGGGGGAGCAATCCCATTTCAAACGGAGGCAATAAGGCAGGTGTGTGGCGAACTATGACAATGGACGAATGGGAATATCTGCTTTCCGGCAGGACAAATGCAAACAAACTTTCCGGAAGTGCAACGGTTAATGGTGTAAAAGGCTGTATATTCTTGCCTGATGAATGGAAATTGCCGGGCGGTTCCGCATTCACTCCGAATACGCAAGATTGGACAACCAACACTTATACATCTTCTGATTGGGAAAAGATGGAGAAAGTTGGCGCAATCTTCTTGCCTGCTGCCGGCTATCGTTCAGGTACGAAACTGTATGGTCTCACCGATGAGTACCCCAGTAACTATTGGACATCCACTCCGCCCACTGAGCTTGTTTATGCATGGCCTCTCAATATAACGAAAACTGGAGCAAAGATGACAACTGCCCAACTATGTTATTTCGGGATGGCAGTACGACTTGTCAGATATTATAATTAGTAAGCCTCGTTAGAGATCTGAATCAGTAAGCCTTTTGAGATTTATGTAATTAAAACATCATGTCCCTTTCGGGGAATATGATGTGCCTTGTCTTTCGGGTATGATAATCTTCGTTTTAGTGACTGATTGCTCTCAGAGTAATACCATTGTAATAGCATTATTCTTACTCTTCCTTGTCTCTGCCGATACACGCTGACGCTCTTCTTCCATGCATCGGATAGAGTAGAATAGGTATGGCAACCGGTATGCAACTATACTGCCATTTTCCCTATCCTTCAAAATGCAATTGATATGAATCGTAATATAAAGCAAAATAAAGGATATCAATAGATTGAAACATTGTTCTTGTGTAATTGTAAAAATATGTATAATTTTGTAGCGTCCTGTTGGAGCGCAGGCTTGCCTGCAGCAAATGCTACTTCTAACATTAAACATCAATCATTGTATATGGCAGAGAAAAGATTTGGTTTGGAATCGCTGCTCGGCAAAGCAAATATTAAACCGGCAGAAACCGATGCGGCACTCAGTTGGGACAAACTGGCTGACGACTGCATTGCAGGTAATTATGTGCTTATTGTTGGTCCGGATGCTATGCTCAATATTGAGAGCGAGGAGCTGCAGAATGCTCATGGCAACAGCGATACACTTGTCAGAAACTTGATGAATGAGTATAGAAGTCAGTTGGATGGAACTGAGTATTATCGCAGAGGTCAGACTATTTATGAAGATATTTGCGACACGTTGCATCTCATTAGAAACGAGATAAAAGTGACTGACATGGAACCCTCGCTGAGGAGTCTGGTGCAGACAAAGTGTTTCCCAATCGTTGTCACCACTACCTATGACCCCTATATGGAGTACCTGATGCGCGAGGTGTGGGGAGAGCGGTTGCTGGTGAAGAATATTTACGCCACTGGCAGCGAACGTGATATAACAATGGTGGTAAGTGAATACAAAACTCTTGAACCAACACTTTATTATGCGTTTGGGCGTGCTGAATTCGAGCGCAGGGAAAACAATGTGGTGCGGCGTCCTTTTACTATCACCGACAATGACAAACTGCTCATTGTGGACCAGTGGCTGAAGTATCCGCCTAAAAATATTAAGCAGCGTCTGAGTGAAAAACGGACATTGGCAATAGGGTGCAAATACGACGATTGGCTGTTTCGCATGCTGTGGTATATCTGGCGGGGTAGTGTCAAAGACCTGAACGGGGGAGAGGTGATTATGGACTTTGCCACCCATGATGCTTCTGAAGACAAACAACTTAAAAACTATCTCAAAACTGAAAAAATATCCTTCTTTGACAATGCGAGGCTGTTCATGAAAGATCTTTCGGCAAAAATAAGCGAGAGATACTGTGCACAGAAGCAGATGATTCGTGAGCAGGACATTGCAGTGAAAGACAGATGGGAGAATGATGGCATATTCCTCTCCTATGCAAGCGAGGATTTCGTTATAGTAAAAAAGATATACGAGAAACTTTGCGGGGCAGGATTCAACGTCTGGATGGACGTGAGATTGCAAGGGGGCGACGAGTATGACAGACGAATCAATAGTGCAATTAATAGTTGCAAGTTGTTTGTGCCAGTTATCTCACGTCAAACCGAAATGATTTTGCAGAACGAGGAGGGGATAAACAGGTATTTCTATAAAGATGAGTGGCTGGTGGCTGAAGGCAGAATCGAAAAAGAGAATAATCTCGGCGAACGGACAATGCGTGTGCTGCCTCTACTGACCGACAAAGTGGATATTAACAGAACCGATGCATCTTTCCCCGGATTCATTACCAAAACAGAATGTTTTGACCTTACTGCAAACAATATTGAGATATTGATTGATAATATAAAGAAATTGCTCTAACCCTTGTAAATTTGTCAATTAAACAATCCACTTGAACCATGTCAAACAACAATCATAGCAATCCATGGCCGGGCGTGATGTCATACCAGATACCGCGCAGTGGTAGTCCTGAATACAAGTTCTGCGGAAGAAACAGAACAATCAGTTCTTTTGTGCCGCTTGTTAAACGATATAGTCTTACCACGCTGTACGGCAGATCGGGCGTCGGAAAAACGTCTTTTCTTAATGCCGGTGTCTTCCCCATCTTACAGCAAGAAGGTTACCTTCCTGTATATATACGTCTCGGATTGAAGAAGTTTGACGATGGCAAGACTTTCGCACAAACCATTGTCGAGAGGTTGACGGAGGAAATGGATACTTATAGTGTGGTTGACTGCGACTGGTTGGACAAGTCGGAGGGACTTACAGACGATTATCTCTGGAGATATTTTCATACTCACCGCTTCAAGGAGGTGGACTCTGATGGCGATTTCAAAACACCTGTGATTATTCTTGATCAGGCGGAAGAAATATTCAATTATGGGGAGAAGGCGGTAAGTCTGTTGCTCAAGCAGTTGTATGAATTGATGAACGACAATCTGATTTTGCCGTCCGGTGACGGATGGTTTGCAGAGACTACATGCCGTTTCGTTATTTCCATTAGAGAAGACTACCTCTTCTATCTGGAGGATTATATAGACAAGTATGATTTGTCTGTGTTGAAGGAAAACCGATTCCGCTTGCGTCCGCTTAGTAGGAGCAAAGCGACTGATGTGGTGCTTGAACCAGGCGGGGAATACATAAAAGCCGATGAGAGGGAGCAGGTTGCTGACCATATTGTACGTGCTGCATTGCAGGAGGATGGAGAGGTAAGTTCGCTTATGCTCTCACTCGTCTGTCATCAGTTGTACGAACAATTGGGTGAGGGCGAGAAGATTACAATACAGATGGCGGCAGCAGTAGATACATCACTGCAAGATTATTATAAGGAGGCTATAGGTGGTCTGCCTGAAGGAGAGCGTCGGTTTGTAGAGAATTATCTTGTACGTGATGAGCGACGGCGCAGAATTGACTATAAGGATTATGCTGATAATGTGCCAGACGGACTTTATCTGCTCGGTGAAGATGCGAAACCGGATTTCGGGGAGCAGTGGAGTGCAAGCAAAGGTAAAAAATTCAAACTGCTTAACAGACTTAAAGAGGGAGCAGGAGACGGACAAGTCGAAATTGTGCACGACCAGTTCGCAAGAGTCATTACCGTACTCAAACGCGAGATGGAACTCGAGCAGGAGCGCGAACGACGCAGGAAACACATGGTTATATTGCGACAGGCAGGAATGGCCGTTGCCATGTTGCTAATATTTGTTGTAGGAGCAATTTTTCTTGCAAAACCATCGAAGACCAGAATTTTATCTGAGGATAAAGAACATCGTGCCGGAGTCATTGATACCATATATTCGGCATTTGATATAGAAAGAGCTGAAGTGGTGCTGAATAATGTGCTTGTTTGTAAAAACGCCTTTAAGAGAAATCTGGATATAAAGAAATTGGTATTGAAAGATAATGTTACGCTTGATGTGTCTTCGTTCGAAGATTGCAGAAACCTTGAACAGTTGGAGTTTGCGGGTAAGAACATTAGTATTGCTGCAAATACTTTTCTCAATTGTAATAAGTTGAAAAAAATAACGATACGCAGTAATGCAGGTTTCTCCGAATTCAGCATTGACCATGGAATACCGTTACTGAATGAAATAGAAACGGAAGAAAGTAACGGCTCTTATGAAACAGAACCTTTAGGAATGGCTGTGTTGCTTAAGGTTGTTAATGAAGAAAGTCAGTATGGAGTACTCCTGAAGAAATGTGAGAATCCTTTGTATCTACCGGAAGAATGGGTGAAAAAATACCAAGTCGAAGGTAATAAATGTAGGGAAGTAACTGTAAATGAACTTCTGACAACTGAAAACTATGATGGATATTTCTATTTGGTGGATGAAGAGGCGGAAAGTCTGACATCCGATGATAAATATAAGAAAGTGGTTTATGCTTATCTGCCTAATCTGCTCAGGGTCGGAGATAAACAATTTGCGTCCGGAGTATTGAATATAATTATAATTCCGAATGTAAAGGAAATAGGTAATAAGTCATTTTTCTCTTGTTGGTACTTGAAATATGTGGAAGCGCCGGAGGTCGAAACTTTGGGCGATCAGACGTTTTATGGCTCGAATAATAAGGTAAAGATAGATATGCCTAAGTTGCGTAATGCAGGTTTTGGCGTATTCCAGTACGTTGAGTTGGGCGACCGCTTGATTCAGGATTCACTGCTGACTGTAGGAGGGTGGTCATTTTACGATCATACGTTCCAATACGTTTGTCTGCCTCGCCTCACATATCCTTTGCACTTCCAAACTTTTGCCGGTCTTGTGACTGATACACTTGTTCTTCCTATAACATGGAAGAACAAAATGAGAACTATGTCGGGATGCAATAATTATGAGTGTGTTTCTTGCACAGATGATAGTTTGTGTGTATTTGTAAATAATGAGAGAAAGCTAGTGGGAGTCGATTTGGACTATCTGGCTGATTATGTGAATTCAAGGCGTCAGTTGTCTGAAAAAGTCAAAGTCGTTTATGTCAGAGATAGTAGCCAGAGTAATATCCCTACCATTTCTTCAAGATATTTGGAGAGGATAGAGTGCAGCAGGTTCAACTCTAATTTTTATTTGAATAATAACACTCTCTACAAGCGATATTCTAACGGCTACACACCTATTCTTTTTGCCGGAAATGCAAAACGGCTCTATTTGGAAAGGTATGTCGGTGAAGTGATACCCGGTGATAGCGTAAGGGAAATAATATTGATAAGCAAAAATTTGTATAAGTATTTGGTATTTTCAGATACTCAACGCAGTAATATTATTGTATATTTTCCTTATGGTAGTAAAAAATATGTGGAAAAATTGCGTAATATATACGACTATAAGGATGTTCGGGAAATGTCGTGGTTACGAACCATGCTACTTAATTTTTCTGATAGATTCCGGATGAATATCAGATTTAACGTAGGTATACCTCTTGGCTTAATAATCATATTCTTATTATGTGCTATTACACCATTGTTATATCCTAAGATTTATCCTCATAGACGATTGCGTGGTAAATATTATGCACAATTTCTTCTGATATTCCTGATTCTGTCTCTTGTCGGAAGTTTCCTGTTGATATCATCGCCGTATATGACCGACAGATATCCTCATTCTCAGTTTATGTTTGTTATGCTTCATGTCTGGTTCTCTGAGATTATAGCTTTCTATATTGTAAAAGAGGACTATTCGTGGAAAGAGATGTTCCGTAAATTATGTGCCTTTGTAGGTGCGGTATGCATGATGCCTGTTATAATTGAGATTTACAGATTTGATGTGGACAAACAGGCTATGTCGTCAACTGCAAAGGCAGTGGTCGTCTTGTCGGGTGTTATACTGCTTGTTGTGGCTTATTTCATGCGGAAAAAACAAAACAAGCAAATGAATCTTGAATCACAAAAAGTGAAGCAGAACGTCATTAGTATGCACAATAGATTAGTGTTAGAAGGATTATTTGCCTGCTTGGTGCTGGTGTTCTCGTTGTGTATATTTTCTTTGGTTGATGGAGGTATAAGTGTATTTGTACCACTGACATTGTCGTTGGTGTTTCCCGCTATATTGGTAATACAGGCTGTTCATCATTCGCGTTTGGAGAATAGTTGCCAACTCAGCTACAGGCAATATATGTATCGATTGCAAGCGATGGAGGAAGTTAATATCGACTTAGGTTCTGGCTCAATGTGCAAAAAGAGAATTAAAGAGTTTATTCTGTCAATTGTTTATTGCTATCTCTGTTGCTCTGTATTATTTGGGCTGGTATTATCAATTGATAAGGATTATTGGATACTTGGCAACATGATTATTGATGAAGATGGTATGATTGCTATTACCGTTGTCTTTGTTACATTGCTATTCACTTTGCGCTTGTATTTAAGGTTGAAACGAATGCACCTCAGATATGAGGATATAATCAAACAATGCAAGATTGAGGAAAAAATGCTTGATGAGATAGAATCGTCCAAGAAATAAGTTCCGGATAGCTGCAAGGCTGCTATTGCAACCGCTGTAGTCCTGCAATCTTCAAGCATCCGCTCTGCTGCCCCGTGACTGCCGTCATGCAATATCTATGTTAAGTGTATGCTCAGTGTGTAATACCATTCTGCATACTCCTTGCTCTCTGTTAGCAACAACCTGCCAGCTGTCAAACCACTGTCAAACGACCGTCATACCCTATACTCCTTTCTGAGAAAAATTTTATACAGATTGCAACCTATGAAGTTGCCTGCTATTATGCTTATGTATAGCAGGGGGAAGGTAGGTTGTGAGAATACGGCGTGAGGAGAACAGGTCATATAATAAAATGTGTCTGCAATGCAGTGCGGAAAACCGCAGTGAATGAATAACGGCACAGCAAGCAGCAAGGGAACCCAGTCTCCGAACTCTTTTGACTTTCTGGCAAAATTAACCGCTGTTGTCATCAGAAAACCGCAACCAATTGACAGCAATCCGCATTGCCACCAGCCGTTGCTGATTCTCCTGTTCAGTATGTTTTCTGCTGCTGAAGTCAAATCCATGTCAGAGCAGCGTGCAAGCAGTGCCACAAGCAAACAGCCGACAATGTTGCCTGACAAAATAATCATGAGGTCGGCAAAGTCCTTTTTGTTCTCAACCCAACCTGCAGTGCCGGTGAAAAGTTTCAGTTTGTATTGTACTACAGTAGCCAGTCCGAAGATAAACAGGAACATTCCTATATTTGGATTCACGAGGAATCCGAATCCGGCTACACCTATGCAGACTCCTGCAAAAACTGCAGACCTGAAAATGTCAAGCGTTTTCATTGTTGTAAATATATTAGAGATTACTTGTAATTATATTGGATGAAATTTGCTCGTTATGCACAATCTGCTCTGCAAAGTTAGTACTTTTTCTTTATATGTGCAATGCATTATTTGATTATTTGTTTTATGCTTGATTTGTCGCCTCTATAGGTGGTTGAAATATGATAAATTTTGCGATTAGCCGATGGCTCTTGTTCCTCTTTATATTGCAATTCATATTCCGAATATTTTCGTTGTTTTTTCTATCGGATTGTTTGCTATTGATTGATAAACAAGTTGATGGGAGGAGGCAGAGAAGCACTTATGATAATATTATTATCCATATATTACGTATTATGTACTATTTTGTGAAATGAATACATGTAGTAATTTTGCGGCGTAACTTAACGTGTAAATTATCATACAATGAAACGCACAAATTTGTATCTGCTTCTGATAGCGCTAGTAAGTGCTATGGGTGGTTTGCTCTTTGGCTACGATTGGGTAGTGATAGGTGGGGCAAAACCGTTTTACGAACAATATTTTTCAATAGCGCATAGCCCTCACTTGCAGGGTTTGGCTATGAGTACGGCATTGCTGGGTTGCTTGATAGGCGCACTTACTGCCGGTCGCATGAGTGACCGTTATGGACGCAAACCTTTGCTGCTTGTGGCTGCCATGTTGTTCTTCTTCACTTCGTGGGCAACCGGTGCGGCTCACAGTTTCTTGTGGTTTAACATTTTCCGTTTCACGGGTGGCATTGCCATAGGAATGGCATCAAGCCTGTCTCCTATGTATATAGCTGAAATATCTCCGACTGACATTCGTGGCAGGCTTGTGGCTGTTAATCAACTAACAACTGTCCTCGGTATTCTATCGGCGCAGGTCGTTAATTGGCTGATTGCGGAGCCCGTGCCTGTAGATGCTACAGGTGAGATGATTGCTTCATCGTGGAATGGGCAGACAGGATGGAGGTGTATGTTTTGGGCAATGATGGTTCCGTCGGGAATATTCTTTATGTTGGGATGGCTTCTTCCTGAGAGCCCGCGTTGGCTCATTATTCACGGCAAAGAGCAGAAAGCCGTGGCTACTCTCCTCAGAGTGGGTGGCGAGGTGTATGCTTCTCAGGAAGTCGCACGTGTGCAGGGAACAATGAATGACGGAGTGCAGGCGACATTCCGTGAGGTGTTCAAGAAGAAATACAGCAGGGTGTTGCTTATAGGAATTGTTTTGGCGGTATTCCAGCAATGGTGCGGAACCAATGTTATATTTAATTATGCTCAGGAAATCTTCATGGCTGCCGGTTATGGTGTGAGCGATGTGCTGATGAATATTGTGATAACCGGTATAACCAATGTGGTGTTCACTATTGTTGCTATGTTCCTTGTTGACAAGTTGGGTCGAAAGGCCTTGCTTCTCGCAGGTGCATTCGGTCTGGCGCTCATATATCTGTTGATGGGCGGGGCATATTGGCTTCATGTCTCCGGAGTCGCTCTTGTTGTGATAGTGGTGTTGGCAATCGCTTGCTATGCTATGACGCTGGCACCAGTCATGTGGGTGGTGGTTTCCGAGATTTTCCCCAACAAAATAAGAGGCGTGGCAATGTCTGTGGCGACTTTCGCATTATGGGCTGCATGCTCGGTGCTTACTTATACTTTCCCGTTGCTTAACAGCGGTCTTGGTGCTGCTGGTACATTCTGGCTTTATGGCGGAATATGTCTTGCAGGTGGTTTGTTTGTTATGTTCTGCGTGCCTGAAACCAAAGGCAAGAGCCTTGAACAGATTGAGCAGGAACTGGTGAAAAACGAAGATTGATACAACAATAGATAAGTAATTTTTCTGATATATGAAAACAATAAAGGACATAACTGAAACTACCGTATTCAAGCGCGGAGAAGTGCGTGCGTGGCACGAACAGGTTCTGATTCCGACCTACGGGATTGGGAAGGAAGAGAAGAATCCTATCTTCCTGGAGAAGCGTGTTTATCAGGGAAGTAGCGGCTCTGTATATCCTTATGCAGTGGTCGAGAAAATTGAAGATGAAAAGCACGATGTGCCCTACGATGCTTATTTTATTGAGAACTATTATGTAAAAATAATGATTCTCCCTGCATTGGGAGGTCGTGTCCAGATGGCATGGGATAAAATCAAGAAGCGTCATTTTGTATATTTCAATGAGGTGATTAAACCTGCCTTGGTAGGTCTAACGGGTCCTTGGATATCAGGTGGTATAGAGTTCAACTGGCCTCAACACCATCGTCCCTCCACTTTTCTTCCTACCGATGTCAATATAGAGGAAAACAGCGATGGCAGCAAGACCGTCTGGTGCGGAGAACTGGAGCGTATGGCTCGCACTCAGGGTGCGCAAGGCTTTACTCTCTATCCTGACAAAGCATATCTTGCCATTCGCGTCCGTCTCTTCAACCGTACTCCTTATCCGCAGACATTCCTCTGGTGGGCTAATCCCGCCGTGGTCGTGCACGAACATTACTACTCGGTTTTCCCGCCTGATGTCAATGCTGTATATGACCATGGGAAACGTGATGTTACCGAATTTCCTATTTCGCATGGGGTTTACTACAAGCATAACTATGCTCCGGGTACCGATATCTCCCGCTATATCAATATTCCTGTGCCGACATCTTATATGGCCGTGAAGTCAAAGTATGATTTTGTAGGCGGATATGAAGACGATGTGCGTGGCGGACTGTTGCATGTGGCAGACCATAACGTTTCTACAGGAAAGAAGCAGTGGACATGGGGCAACGGTGACTTTGGTCGTGCTTGGGACAGAAACCTGACAGACAACAATGGTCCTTACATTGAGTTGATGACCGGAATGTATTGCGACAACCAGCCTGATTTCAGTTGGTTGCAACCTTTCGAAGAGCGCACTTGGACTCAATATTTTATGCCTTATGCCGAAGTAGGAATGGTCAAGAACGCCAGCAAGGATGTGCTTCTCCATTTTTCTGTCAGTGCCGGCAAGGGTAGAATGGTGGTATATACAACCGGCGTAAAGCAAGGACTGAAGATTGTTCTGACCAATACGCAGAATAATGAGATAGTCGGCACTTGGCAACAGGATGTTGCGCCTGAGAATGTGTTCGAGAACACAATCTCACTCGCTGACTCGGTTGAGGAGCACTACAAAGTTCAGATTTATGACTGCAACGGGCGGCTTCTTCTCACGTATTCGCCTGAGCCCAAGTCTAATGTGCGCCCTGTTCCTGAACCTGCCAAACCTCAAAAACTCCCTCAAGAAATCGAACTGCAGGAGCAACTTTATCTTACCGGTCTTCATCTTGAGCAGTATCGTCATGCCACTTATCGTCCAGAGGATTACTACGAAGAAGCGCTTCGCCGTGATTCTGGCGACATCCGATGCAACAACGCCATGGGACTTTTGTTCCTGAGAAAAGGCAAGCCTGAAGAAGCGGAAAAGTATTTGCGCCGTGCTGTTGCCACCATGACAGAGCGTAACCCCAATCCCTACGACGGAGAACCATACTACAATCTTGGTATTGCTCTTATGCAGCAGGACAAACTGGATGATTCACTCGAGTGTTTCTGGAAAGCAACATGGAATGCTGCATGGCAAGACAGCGCTTTCTTTATGGTGGCGCAGATTGAGTCACGCAAGGGAAACTTCTGTCGTGCACTTGAGGTAATAGAGCGCTCTTTGATCAGAAATGCTCACAATACCCGCGCGTTAGTGCTCAAGGCAGCTTTGCTTCATATTCTCGGAAATGAAAGTTCGGCTAAAGAGGTCGTCATGAATGTACTTGTTATTGACAGCATGAACTTGGCGGCAAGGTATCTCCTGTATCTTATGAATGAAGAAAATATGAGTGCTGCCAAGGTAACTGAAGGTATGCGTGCTACTCCGCACGACTTTATAGAGTATGCTCTTGACTTTGCTGCGGCAGGTATGTATGAAACTGCAATCTCTCTTCTCAAGTTCTATATAAAGAATACAGAAGGGGATATTTATCCTGTCGTATATTATGCTGTGTCTGATTTTCTTGCTGCTTCAGGCAACCGGCAAGAGGCGGAACAGATACTTAAGAAAGCAGAGTCTGCTTGTCCTGACGGTTGCTTCCCCAATCGTGAAGAGGAGGTGAGACTGCTCAAGCATGCCATTGTCAGACAGCCCGACAGTCCTAAGGCTTATTACTATCTCGGCAATTTCTTCTATTCCAAGCGTCTCTATGAGGATGCTCAGCATTGTTGGCTCACTTCTATCGGTCTTGACGATAGTTTCCCAACTGTATGGAGAAATATGGCGTTGGTATATTACAACAAACTTCATGACAAACAAAAAGCACTGGATGCAATTGAGCGTGCATTCTCACTCGATGAGACCGACTCCCGCGTGTTTATGGAACTCTACCAGTTGTACAAAAAACTCGGACGAGGCTACAACGAACGCAAGGTGCTGCTTGAGAAGCACATGAATCTTGTTGAAGAGCGCGATGATATGATGGTGGAATATGTGCAGTTGCTCAATCAGCAGCAGAACTACACGGAGGCTCTGCGCCTTACTCTTGCCCGTCATTTCCACCCATGGGAAGGAGGCGAAGGCAAGATTACCGGTCAGTATAAATTGAGCCTTAGGGAAATGGCGAAACAGAAACTTGCAGCCGGTATGTACCAGGAAGCTCTTCTGCTGCTACAACGCACAGATGTTTTCCCTGAAAACCTTGGCGAAGGCAAACTGGAAACAATGCCAGAAAACGATATTGATTTCTATAAGGCACTCGCTCTGCAGGGTATGGGCAGAAATGAAGAGGCAAAAGCATACTTCAAAAAGGCTACTGCAGGTCAGTCTGTTCCGCAGCAGGCGTTCTATTATAACGATTCGCAACCGGATATGATATATTATCAGGCTCTGGCATGGCATGCCTTGGGTGATGACGAACATGCGAAGATGTTATTCGACAGATTGTTGGAGCATGGCAGGCAACACTTGAATGACACTGGTTGCCGCATCGACTATTTCGCTGTTTCACTCCCCGAGTTGGCAATATGGGAAGACGATCTTGATATTCGCAACAGAATTCACTGCTTGTTTGTAATGGGCTTGGGTTATCTTGGCAATGGAGAGAAGGAGAACGCGGCAAAGTGTCTTGCTGAAGTGCTTCAACTCGACCCGAATCATCAGTCGGCACAAGTATTGCTTGATGAAACATTAAACACCAATACATTGTAATTAAACAAAGCAACTAACACGATATCATAATGAAACGACTTGACGGTTTTCCCGGTTCACGGGTTATAGTTTTGCCTAACTCAGTAGTGCAGGAGTTGGAGAACGATACAATTGGAGAGGATTTGCATATTACTGATATCGGCTATTATCCACAGGCAGAAGGTCATGAAGTTCACCGTAACAAGGGGATTAATCAATATGTGCTTCTGTATTGTGTGGACGGAAGCGGATGGTTTGCAATAGACGAAGAACGGTATGAGCTCCGGCACAACCAATATGTGATTCTCCCTGCCAACACACCGCATGCCTATGGCAGTTCTGAACAAACGCCTTGGACTATCTATTGGATTCATTTCAAGGGAAAGAAAGCCTCTTTCTTTGCTGATGGCGGACCTTATGCCAAAGAGATTGCCGTTGCAAACGACTCGCGCATTGAAGAGCGTCTGCTTCTGTTTGAAGAGATTTTCGGCTGTATGGCAATGGGCTATAGTATGGACAATATTCACTATGCCATTACTTGTTTGTATCATTTCCTCGGGTCTCTTGTTTTCCCTGACAAATGGCGCGAAGCTAAACGTAGCGGCAGTGTCGGGGTGGATGTGATAGAACAGGCAATTCATTTCATGCATGATAATCTTCATAGGAAACTTACATTGCTGGAGATTGCGGAATATATTCACTATTCTCCGTCTCATTTCTCCAGCGTTTTCCATAAGAAAACAGGTTTCCCTCCGCTTGATTATTTCACGCGTCTTAAAGTGCAGAAGGCATGTGAGATGCTTGATCTGCACGGAATGAGAATCAACCAGATATCTCCACAACTCGGCTATGACGACCCGCTCTATTTCTCTCGTGTATTTACAAAAATTATGGGTATGTCGCCAATGAGTTTTAAGAAAAGAGGGCAAACAAAAGACGATGCTGTTGATAATAGAATTCTACATACAAATTAAGGTATTGTCTATTGTCCGCCTACGTTTTGCTTACTAAATTTGCACAACTTAACATTATTCCCTGAAAATATGAAAAACATAAGACTATCCTCTTTGGTTATCTTACTGATTGCATGTGCTTTGATGCCTGTCAAGGCTGCAGAGACCATAGTTATTGAAACATCCGGAACTGCTTTGGTTTTCAAAGCTGAAGCAGGTGAGAAACTCTATCAGAGTTACCTCGGTCAGCGTCTGGAATCAAAAACTGAGTACGAAGCATTTTCCCCTGCTTTTGATGCTTTCCCCACATTTGGCGGCAAAGCTTTCGGTGAGGCGGCATTACGCATTGTTCACCAGGATGGTAATACTTCAACCGAACTGGTGTATGAAAGTGTTGAGACTTCAAATGACGGTGATGTGGTGTTCACCACAATCAATCTCAAAGACCCCGTATATCCTGTTAATGTGAGACTTTGCTTCAAGGCATATCAAAAATCAGATGTGATTGAGCAGTGGATGGAGATTGAGCATACCGAAAAGAAAGGTGTCGTTCTCTACGACTTCTCTTCTTCATATCTATCTCTTGCCGCTCAAAAATATTTCCTCACAGAGTTTCATGGTGATTGGGCACAGGAGATGCAGATGGAAGAGCAGCAATTGATTTATGGCACCAAGATAATAGATTCACGCATCGGTGTCAGAAGCAATCAGTTTGCTCATGCATGCTTTCTTCTGTCTGAGAATCAGAAAGCTGCCGAGAATTCAGGCAACGTGTTGGCAGGTCAGTTGGAATGGCCCGGCAGTTGGCAGCTTCGTTTTGAGGTTAACCAACTTGGCGACCTTCATCTGATCAGTGGTATGAATCCTTATGCTTCGCACTACAATCTGCCGCAGAAAACCGTTTTCAAGACTCCTGCCTTTCTGTTCACTTATTCCAATGCCGGCACCGGTCTTGTAACACGTCGTTTCCATCGCTGGGCAAAGCAATATGGTATCCATGACGGTTCGCGCACACGCATGACTCTTTTGAACAATTGGGAGGCTACTTATTTCAAATTCAATGAAGAAGTGCTTAAAGGCATTATAGCAGATGCTGCAGATATGGGTTTTGAACTCTTCCTCCTTGATGACGGATGGTTCGGTAACAAATATCCTCGCAACTCTGACCATCAGGGTCTTGGCGACTGGGAGACCAACCATGAGAAGCTGCCTAACGGACTTGGTTGTCTTGTTAAGGAAGCTACCGATAAGGGCATACAATTCGGTATATGGCTCGAACCCGAGATGATCAATCCTAAGAGCGAACTCTATGAGAAACATCCCGAGTGGGTTATCACCCAACCGAAACGCGAAATAGACACTCAGCGTCATCAGATGATACTTGACCTGACCAACCCCAAGGTGCAGGACTACGTGTTCTCCGTCGTTGACCGGACCATGCAACAGAATCCCGGCATTGCATATATCAAGTGGGATTGCAACCGCTATATGACCAATGCTGCATCGCCTTATCTTAAGCCTCAGGATCAGTCGCATTTGTTTATCGAATATACAAGAGGATTGTATAAGGTGCTTGACCGCGTTCGCGAAAAGTATCCCGATACTCACATGATGCTTTGCTCGGGTGGCGGCGGAAGAATTGATTATGGTACACTTCGCTATTTCGATGAGTTCTGGATTAGTGACAATACCGATGCTCTTGACCGTATATTCATCCAGTGGGGTACAACGTATTTCTTCCCTGCTATGGCTCTTGCAAGCCATGTGAGCGTTGTTCCGAACCATATTACAAAGCGTATTATCCCTCTCAAGTTCCGTTTCGATGTGGCAATGTCTGCCAAACTCGGTATGGACCTTCAACCTAAAGATATGAGCGATGAGGACAAGCAATTCGCAAAGAATGCAATTCAGGAATACTATGGCATTCGCAGTATTGTTCAACAAGGCGACTTGTACCGCTTGCTCTCTCCCTATGAAGGCCGTCGTACCGCAATGCAGTATGTTACAGAAGACAAACAGAAGTCAGTAGTGTTCTCTTATCTTCTGAAGAAGACCATCAACGGTGAGCGCACTCCGCTTGTGCTGCAAGGACTTGATCCGAACAAGCATTATACGGTTAAAGAAATTAACAAAGACCCCAAACAATATTCATGGTTCTCATCGCTCGAGGGTAAGACGTTCTCTGGTGACTACCTGATGAAGTATGGTCTTCGTTTTACAATGTATAATGAGTATGACAGCAAGGTCATCCTCCTTGAAGCCAGGTAATTGACATTTCTTAATCCGAAACAATCAACAAATATACCCATCATGAAACACAAACTTACTTTAATTCTCCTGCTTCTGCCTCTTATGGCAATGGCACAAATCAACCTGACAGGTCAAGTTACTGACTCGCAGTCTGGTGAACCATTGGTGGGAGTGAGTGTGGCAAGTCCTAAAAACTCCACAGGCACTATCACTGATATTGATGGCAATTTCTCGCTTACTCTGCAGCAAGCCGATGTGGTCAGTTTCTCTTATGTAGGATACGACACACAGACTCAGCGTGTAAGCTCTTCAACCACTCTTAAGATAGCTCTCAAGGAAACTTCCGAAGCTCTTGACGAGGTGGTTGTTGTCGGTGCTGCTATGAAGAAGAGTGACCTCACAGGTTCAGTAGGTAGCATTTCCGCCGAACAGATAAAGGAAGTGCCCACCGCCAACCTCAACCAGGCTTTGCAAGGCAAAGTCCCCGGTGTTTATATTGAGGCGAACCCTAAACCGGGAGCAAATGCTTCCATAAAGATTCGTGGCAACAACTCAATCTCTTATGGCACCACACCTCTGTATGTTATTGATAACATTATGATTGATGATACAGACATCTCCACCGTCAACCCCAACGACATTGCCAGCATCGAGATTCTGAAAGATGCTTCTGCAACTGCTCTCTATGGTGCTCGCGGTGCAAACGGCGTTGTGGTCATCACTACCAAACGCGGTCAAAAGGGTAAAGGACGTGTAACATACGACGGTTGGGTAGGCTGGCAGACGTTTGCCAACAACATACCGGTAATGGATGGCCCTCAGACTTTCGATTATCGTATTGACTCCTATGCCAATAGCTATATTGACAAGAACCCCACTTCTGACCGTGATAAATACATAGAGCGCTATCTGCTAATTGACGGCAAGCGTATGTCGCAAAACGTGGCTTTCGCTTCGTGGGAAATGGATGCCTATAAAGAAGGCCTGACTTACAACTGGGTGGACGAGATTACTCGCCCGGGTTTCCAGCATAACCACAACGTCACCTTCTCAGGTGCGACCGAGCATGCCAATTATTTCACAAGTTTTGGCTATTCCAACCAGAAAGGTCAGATTATCGGTGCGGCTTATCATCGATATAACGGTAAGGTAAATCTTGAGTTCGACATCAATAAGTGGCTCAAGATAGGTACAAACAATTCGCTTGCTTATTCGGTTGAGAATCCTATGGCAGACGACAATATGTATCTTGTCGCTTTCCGAGCTGACCCATTGTATTATATCAATGACGAGCAATACTACATGTGGGAAGGAAAACTTGAAAGTCAGTCGTTCCACAACCCCATCAAGGCAATGAAGACTATCACCCGCGATGTGGACAAGTTCCGTTACTTGACTTCCAACTATATTGATATTCACCCTGTCAAAGGTTTGAATATCCGTTCCACCTTCTCGCTTGACTTTGCTCAGCAAGAAAACGATTACTATTTCAACACTCATAGTACAACTTCCTATCAGAATGCATACGATGGTTATGCTCAGCAGTATCGTACCAAGAGCCTGAATTGGCAGTGGGATAACACCGTTTCTTACAACACCACCATTGCTGAAAAGCATCGTATCGGAGCCGTGGTCGGTATGGACATGTCTTACTACAGCAACAACTGGAATCAGATTAACGCTGTAGGTTTCGGCAACGACCTCTTCGGTTATAAGAACATAGGCGCTGCAACCAACAAGGAGCAGTCGTCGTGGAGCAGCGCGTGGACAAGTTACTCTCTTATGTCTGCATACATCCGTGCCAACTACGTATATGATTCACGTTACTATATAACGTTCACCGGTCGTGCCGACGGTTCGTCCAAGTTCGGACCTTTCCACAAATGGGGCTTCTTCCCTTCAGTGGCTGCAAGCTGGAACATCACGGGTGAGCAGTTCATGAAAGATCAGAATGTAGTGAACAACCTGCGTCTGCGTCTGGGTTACGGTTTGGTTGGTAACCAAAACATACCTAACTACGGTTACAACACTATCTTCACCACCCGTACCACTCTCGAGAGCTTCGTATTTGTCAACGACGGTATGTCTCGTGGCGGCACCAATGGTGCTTATGGTAACCCAGATCTCCGTTGGGAGACTCAGAAACAGCTCAACGTGGGAATTGATGCTGCTTTCTGGCATGATCGAATCCAAATGAATCTGGACTATTTCTACACCAACAACGAAGACTTGCTTATGCAACGTAGTCTTGCAGGAACCTACGGCTATGCTTATATGCTCGACAACGTAGGTTGTCTGCTCAATCAGGGTGTTGAGTTCAATTTCGACATCACTCCTGTTAAAACCAAAGACTGGCAGTGGAATATAGGTTTCAACATAGCGACTGCAAGAAACAAAATCACTGCTTTGTATGGCGACGTTGACAAGATTTACAATGTGTCTGGCAACTCTGTTCAGCGTACCGGCAACCTCTTCATTGGCGAATCGCTCAATAACATCTATGTCTATCAGTTCGACAAAATCGCTCAGGAGGAGGATATGGAGTACGTTGCAACACTCGACCTCGGTGGCCGCAAGGTTCGTCCGGGCGACATACTCCCTGTTGACCGCAATGGCGACAAGGTGATTGACGATGGCGACCGCTATATTATCGGTAATACTGATCCTAAGTTCTACGGCGGTATCCATACCGACCTTTCATGGCGTGGACTGAGTCTGCAAATCGTTGCCACCTATAGTTACGGCGCACGTCGTATCAGTAGTTTGTATGAGACTCTGATGCAAACCAACGGTGCTACCACCACTCATGCAGACAACCTCAATCGTTGGACTCCGGAGAACACCAACACCAATATCAATCGCGCATATTGGGGGTCTGACCGTTTCTCCATGAGTATGGTTGACTACGGAATTCAGGACGCTTCGTTCCTCAAGATTTCTGCCATGACGTTGGCATACGACTTCCCGAAACGTTGGATGGAAACAATTCATTTCAACAACGCACGTATCTATTTCACGGCAAACAATCCGTTTACCTTCACCAAGTATAAGGGCTATGACCCTGAGAGCGGTGACTATTACCCATCGTCACGCATGTATGTTATTGGTCTGAATATCGGATTCTAAGAAATTATCAATTTGTCACATGAGATATAACGATTAAAAATTGCAGATTATGAAAAATATAATGAATAAATCTATCGTTGCGTTGGCACTTCTGATTTCCGTCATCGCCATGGACAGCTGTAGCGATTTCTTGTCTCAGGAGCCTCAAACCGCTCTCTCTACCGAGCAGGTATTTGCCAACATTGACAATATACAGCCTTATCTTAATGGTGTATATTATTGCTTCCGTCGTACACGGTATGAGCGTACCGGACTATATGTCTTCCTTGGCTTGGATGAGACCCGCCAAGGCGACTACCAAGTGTGGACAGAAGCTCCGCAAGCCAGTCTCGACTACTACAACGGTCTCTTCAATCGTGAGAACGTATGCGTGGCTGCTGCATGGAATATTCGCTGGCCGGTCATTATCCGTGCCTCTCAAGCACTTGATGCTCTCAACAAAATGACTGTAGAGCCTGAAGATTCAGCGCGTGTATCGTCGTTTATCGGTCAAGCAGAGTTCTATCGTGGTGCCATGTTGTTCGAGATGGCGCAATATTGGGGTGGGCTGCCGATACCTGAAGTGAAAGACGGTAGTATTGTCCTCTCGGGCAGAAAGAACATTACTGATACCTATGAGTATATTGTGGCTGACCTCGAAGATGCCATTCTTCGTCTGCCGGATACCAAACAAACTGATTTGCGTATTCCTACCAAATGGGCGGCTCAGGCAGTGCTTGCACGTCTTTACATGTCTGCTTGGGAAGATGAGTCGCTTGCAGGCAAGTCCGGCTATCGCGATTACGACAAGGCTCAAAAGTTGCTCGAGGAGATAATCAACTGTGGTGAGTTCGATTTTATGCCTGATTATGCAGACTTGTGGAATCCTGACAAGAACTGCGAACAAGAAGCCATCTTTACTCTCTATTGGGGTAGTCTCGAAGCTGACGTTCACGGTTTGCAGTGGCATATAGGTTCGCGTGCGGCCACTTCTCCTTCTACATGCTATTTCGGTGGATACGACTTGGTCAATCCCTCCGCCTGGGCTTATAGCAAATCTACTGAAACTATTGATGGTGGCCCCGGACTCTGGGAACCGGGCGACACACGTTATGAAGAGTCTATCCGCACCGATTACACTTATCAGGGCAACAAGTGTACCGAAGTGACAGGTTTCGGCGACGACCAACTCTTGCCGCACTTCAAGAAATACGAAGACATCCGTACCGATGGTGTGCAGTCGTTCTGGAATGCAGGTAAAAACACTTATTATCTTCGTCTTGCCGACATCTATCTGCTGAATGCTGAGTGTTTGAATGAGTTGGATCGTCAGCCGGAGGCTATTAAAATGGTCAATCGAGTTCGTCAACGCGGGTTCGGTCTCAACTGGGACGCTTCCAAAGAATGGACTGCCATGAGTAAAGATGAGTTCCTTGACAAGTTGTTTGATGAGCGTACTCGCGAACTCAGTTGCGAAGGGTGGCGTCGTATCGACTTGACACGTGCCGGACTATACGTTAAACGCGTAATGCAGCATAACAAGTGGGCTCGTGAGACAGGTACGCTGCAGACTGACAACCATTTCCTGCTTTATCCTATTCCCGACACCGAGATTAAGGCTAACACCAACCTCTCGTCTGCCGACCAGAATCCAGGATACTAAAATATATAGCAAATATATATACATTTATATATAAAAATCAATCAACCAATTTAATTATCAACTAAAATTTTACAGTCATGAAAAAGTTCTTACTTTCAATTGCTGCAGTTATGATGGCAGCAAGCATGATGGCTATCAATCCGGCCAAATTCGAATTGAAGATGATGACCGGTGGTGCAGAGACAAGCGTATTGCCAAACGAAATGGCAGCTTGCGCAATGGTATTCGGTGACTACGACAATGATGGCGACCTCGACCTCTTCTATGTAGGTGGTCAGCAGGCAGACCGTATGTTCGTAGGTTTGTTGAAAAACACCGGAAACGGTGCATTCGAAGTTGTTACTCTTTCCGAGGATTTCGTCGCTCTTCAACAGGCTTCAGCTGCTTGGATGGATTACAACAACGATGGTAATCTTGACCTTATTGTTGTAGGTACACCTGACGGCACTACCACTTACACCTATGTAATGAAGAACCTCGGCGCAGAAGAAGATTATGCTTTCGAAGAGGACTTGGACAACTATCTTCCCGGCGTATATGGCGAAGGTAACGACAACACTCAGCACATGATTGCTCCTGTTGACTATGACAACGACGGTTGGACCGACCTCGTAATCAACGGTAATGCAGGCGGCAAATGGGATGGTGAGCACGGACGTATGGTTGCTTTGTTCAAAAACGTAGAGGGCGTATTTGAATTCGTAGATGACAAAGCTACTATCGGTGCAGAAGTATTTGCACAGGTTAACGGCGGTGGTGTAACAGTTGCCGACCTCAACAACGATGGTTACATGGATCTGCTTGTCAGCGGTTATGATGACGAAGCACTCAAATCAGATGGTGAATCAAAAGGCAATGGTGCTTCTTATGTTTACATGAATAATGGAAATGGCGGTTATACCAAGCTTGACATGACTTTTGCTGCTGCCGAGAACCAGGGTCTTCTCTTCGCTATAGATGCCAACAACGATGGTTGGCTTGACATGGTAGAGATTGGTCGTGACCTCAACAACGGTTGGGCAAACTCTGCTAACCTCTATATGAATGACAAGAGCGGCAAGTTCACTAAGGCTGAAGATCCGGGTCTCTTTGGTGGTCAGACTGTTATCGGTATGGGTGACTTCAACAACGATGGCTTCATGGACTATGCACACACCGGTTATCCTACAGTATCTATTGCATACGGCAATGGTGACGGCACTTTCACAGAAGTAGGTTTCACCAGCATAACCGGTCTTGACCAACTTTCCGCTCGTGGTGGTGCTACAAGCGCTGTTGACCTCAATGGTGACAACACTCTTGACATCCAGGTAAGCGGCTGGTCTGATGCTAACGGCCGTTGGAGCGATGGTATCGCTTACAACACAGTAAAGGACACTCTTGGTGCTGCTCTTCCTGCAAACGCTGCTCCTTCTGCTCCCCAAAACGTAGCAGTACAGAAAGGTGCTAACGGTTATATCATCACTTGGGAAGCTGCTACCGATGACAACACCCCCGCTGCTGCTCTCCGCTACAACATCATGGCAAAGGCTGCTGACGGCTCTGTCTGGATGCTCGTTCCTGCTGATCCTGCTACCGGCAAACAGAAAGTTGCAGGTCTTGCTCCCGCATACCTCACCACTCTTTCTTATACCTTCAAGGGCACAGGCGACTATACCTTCGCTGTTCAGGCTATCGACGGCGCTAATGTAGGTTCAGCATTTGCAGGCACTGCTACTGCTGTTGATAACATCAACGCAAAAGAAGTGAAGGCTCAGAAGATTGTTGAAAACGGTAATATCTTCATCCTCAGAAATGGTGAGAAGCACACCGTACTCGGTCAGATGGTAAAATAATAAACTAATTTATTTTCGGGCAAAGCGGCTTGGTTGCCGCTTTGCTCTCTATTTCTGCACTTACTGCAACAAATATCTTCATAATGAAAAGTAACGTACTTCTACTGTGCCTTGCCCTCACGGCAAATACTTTTGCTGCCGACTATACGGTTGGCAAGTGGCGTCTCAACGTGTCTTCAACCACCGGCGTAAGCAATGTATATAAAGACAACACTCTTGTTCTCTCTCATAATAAGAGTACTTTCAAGCTCGATGGTGCAATGTATGACCTGACAACGCTTCAGAATGTCTCTGTTACAGATGAAGCTGTGAGCGATAAGTTCGGTTCAGGCAGGCGTGTTGATGTGCGTGCAAAGGTGAATGATACGGTTGATGTATGCCATTCGTATTTTCTTTATGAAGGTGTCGACTATATTCTGACCCGCCTCACACTCACCTCCTCGTCTGGCATTATCCGCTCCAACTATATGTCGCCCGTGGTTACCACATCTGCAGTTAATCTGCTCAGTGATGGCGACAATCGGCAACTATTTGTGCCTTTCGATAACGATGAGTGGATTCGCTATCAATCCAATGCTTTCGGTAACACCACTAACAGTTACGAGGTGGGAGCCATCTATTCTGCCGACACTCACGAAGGCATAGTGGTGGGGTCTATCGAGCATACACAGTGGAAATCGGTAATCATCTCAGTTGGTGAAGGCACCAACACTCTCAAGTCACTCACTGCAACCGCAGGCGCAAGCGACTGGTGCACACGCGACATACTGCCTCATGGGGCTGTTTGTGGTACTACTGTATCTTCACCGCTTTTCATGGTAGGTATGTTTGACGATTGGCGTACAGGTATGGAGACTTTTGGTGACCTTTGTGTCGTTATGGCACCCAAGATGCCGTGGGATGGCGGCAAACCCTTTGTATGGAACAGTTGGGGAGTTCTGCAGACCTCTGTCCGCTATATGAACGCCTCGCAGTCAGCCCTGTTTATTGCCGACAGCCTTATGTCGAGAGGTTATCAGAACAACGGCACTATGTATATGGACCTCGACTCCTATTGGGATAATCTTACAGGTTCCGACCTTCGACGTTTCACCCATTTCTGTTCGCATCACGGTCAGAAGGCAGGCATCTATTGGACTCCTTTCGTTGATTGGGCTAACAATCCCGACCGCATAGTGGAAGGTACTACCGATGTCAAATACAAGGATATTTGGCTTTATGCCAACGGACAACCTGTCAAACGGACAGGTGCAACGGCATGCGACCCCACGCACCCCGGTACCAAAACCCGTATGGTGCATTTTATGAATAATTTCCATACATGGGGCTATGAGTTCCTAAAAATCGACTTTATGGACCATGGCATATTGGAGGCCGACTCATGGTACGACAAGAACGTAACCACCGGTGTGGAGGCTTATTGTCAGGGTATGGCTTATCTTGACTCGCTTACTCTTGGCAAGATGTATCTCAATCTGTCTATTGCTCCGCTTTTCCCTGCACAGTTTGCCCATGGACGGCGTATAGCATGCGACGCCTACGGCTCTATCGGCAATTCGGAATATACTCTCAATTCCACTACCTACGGTTGGTGGCTTGACCATGTTTACCACTTCAATGACCCTGATAATATCGTCTTCAAGGGTCAGGACATCAAGACCAACCGTGTGAGACTCGCTTCGGCACTCGTGACAGGTATGCTCTGTCTCGGAGATGACTATTCCAACTCAGGTGATGATGATGCCAAAGAAAGGGCAAAACAACTTATCGACAACCCGTCTCTCATTCAGATGGCACGCGAGACCGGGTCGTTCCGTCCGCTCAATACGAAAGTGACAGGCAATTCAGCTTCCGACACCTACTATACTATGGTAGCAGACACTTGCTATGTGGCAGTATTTAACTGGGGCGGACGCAAGGCGAAGACTAATATCAACTTCTCCGATCTTGGCATTTCCACCTCCGACAGTTTGCTTGCAGAAGAGTTGTTCTTCTCTTCGGCTGAGTATGCCGCAGAGTCTGTTGATGTAACTGTTCCTGCGCTTGACTGCCGTATACTCAAGATATACAAAGGCACCATAAAGCCTGAAACTGCAATTGACAATCTTAAAGTAGAGCGTTTCACGTGTTCTCCCAATCCTACTGACTCGTCGCTGCGTCTGTCATTGCCCGATGTGAACGAGGTGTTTGTATATTCCGCATGTGGTTCGTTGGTGGCACGCTATGGCAATGTTCGTAAAATCAATGTTTCTCACTTGGCAGCAGGCACTTATCTGATTCGTGCTTTGGGTGAAAACACTGTATATACATCCGAGTTTATAAAGAAATGATGCAAGATAACCGTATCGAAGTCTGCCGCATCACTCATCCCTCGGGAGCATATATCGAGGTGTGCAACTATGGCGCTACATGGCTCTCTGCCGTTATGCCCGACCGTCAAGGCTCTCTCGGCGAGGTGCTTCTCGGATATAATGATGTGGAAGCCATGATGTCTGACCCCAACTATGCAGGCCGAACCATAGGGCGCTATGCCAACCGCATACGCAAAGGTGCTTTCAGCCTCTTCGGCAAGGCATACAGGCTTGAGATTAACGATGGGGTCAATTCCAACCATTCGGGTCCAAGCGGAATGAGTTTCCGTTTGTTCGACATTCAGAGTCGCACCAAGCAAAGTGTTACTTTCCGTTATTTCAGTCCGGACGGTGAAGGCGGTTTCCCGGGCAATGTCGATGTTTTTGTCACCTACACTCTCACTGAAGACCTTAAGGTATGCATCGACTACCGTGCAACCACCGATGCTCCCACTATTCTCAACCTCACCAATCACGCCTATTTCAACCTCAACGGCGGCGGCGATATTTACTCGCATATTCTCCACATTCCTTCAAAGCAGATGCTTGAGACCGACTATGAGTTTCTTCCTACAGGCAAGGTGCTTGATGTGGCTGATACACCTTTCGATTTTTCTCAGGGAAAACAGGTAGGCAAAGACATCAATCCCGACTTGGAGCAGTTCCGTTGGAATCGCGGATACAATCATTGTTATATGTTTGAAAAGCAAGATGCAGGAAAAGAATGCAGACTGATGGCTGAACTCCGTTCTCAGGAAACGGGCCGCAGTGTGTCGCTCAGTTCCACCTATCCATCGGTGCAAATCTATTCGGGCGGTTTCCTCGGCTCGTCTTGTCCTACACGCTTTGGCAGATATGCATTGCCTGCCGACGGCATAGCACTCGAAGCACAATTCGCGCCAAATACGCCTAACATGCCTCAGTTCCCGCAGTGTACGCTCACTCCCGACAGAGAGTATTCGCACAGGATAGTTTACCGGTTCGGGACTTTCGAATAAAGCACCTTATCTTACAATCTTATTTTACAATTATTTTCGACACCTTGGTTTCTGCATGCAGAATATAGATTCCTGCTGCAAGATTGCCTTTGAGTATGCTGTCGGTGCTGAGCAGTCTGCCGTCAGGTGTGTAAACCGTTGCTTTGCCGCTGATTGCTGCGCGGGCAATATCTTCCACTCCGCTTTCTGCTTCATATACGGCATTGACATCGGTGTCTGCCACAATGGATGAGAAATCCTTGTCCCAACCTGCAAACCTGTAGCCCTCTATTGATGGTGCTTCAGGTGCTGTCGCTGACTGATATGCTGCCACCGAGTCGGTCTTCAGCAGTTCACTTTCTACATAGAAACGCACTGCGTATATTTCTGCCTTGAACAAGGCAAGTAAATTTGAGTCGCCCTCGAGTACTACAATCAGAGTGTCGGCTGCTGCTCCGTTGCCCCATTGGGAGAAATAATAGTGGTCGCCCGCAGTGGCAACAACTTGCAAGGTGTCGCATCCTGCTGCACTGACATTTACTTCACCTTCGCCTTCTGTCTCAATTGACAGATAATAGTCGGATGCTATAATCTGCATGTCGTTCCAAATGTTCACAGTCTTGTAGTTGTTGCTTGCTTCGCAACTAACCCACAAGGTCATCAGTTTTATACGATTGCGTTGGAAGACTGTAGTGCCCTTCAACTCGGGTGGGGTGGTCGCGTATGAGCGTATGTGGGTCAGTTTGGCGTCACCTGCGAAGGCATTGTTCTCAATGCTAACGAGTGTGGAAGGCAATATCAGTTGCTCCAAACGGGTACATTGCGCAAATGCTCCGATGCCTATGTGCTCTATTCCTTCCTGCAACCTTAGTTGCTGCAATCTTGTACATCCGAGGAAAGCACTGTCGGCTATCGACGTCACCTTGTATTCTGTTCCGTTTCTTACTATTGTACCCGGTATAAGATATTCCGTTTTGGAATAGTTGTGTCTTGCCACTTTCACTTCGCGGAAATATTCGCTGCTGACGGTGTAGTAAATGCCGTCTTGTAAGAAGTCGATTGAGGTATCCGCCGAATCTTCGCTTACCACAGTGCCTTTGCCGTCTGCCACCTCTATCACTATATGTCGCTTCACTCCGTGGGGATAGTAGAAGTCGTGCCATGTGTCGGTGCTGTCGCCGCGATACCTGTAGTATGCCTTATATGTTCCGTTCTCATTGGTTTTGCTGAGTACGTATGGCATTATGCCGAACTGTTGCAGTCCGACATTGGCAGTACTATTGTCGTAGGTACGTATGAGAACAGGCAGTGAATCAGGTGTGCTGATATCCTCAAAAAACAATCCCACTTGGAACGAGATGGAGTCGTAGAGACCGGTATATATTGCTCCGCAACGTACTTCTCGGTTGCGAGTGAGTTGCACATCACTTGAGAGCGTGAGCGTATGCACTTGTTTGCCGCCCTTGTTTGGTTGGAAATCGAATACGGCGCACTGACGGTCGTTGTAGTCGCCATGCAGTTTGTTGAATACGTAGTAGCCGTTGTAGCCGCCTCCCCAACCGAAGTTGAAGTGGAACATATCTCCTTTGTAGCCGTCGCAGACGAAGGCATGTCCGCCTTCTTTGCTGAATCCGCCGTAGTACAATGGCAGACCTTTGTCAAGATTACGGCGAAGCATATCTCGCCAATCCACCACATCGAACACATCGCGGTATCGTATCTCTGCGGCAGAGTCGTAACCGAAATGCTCCACCATCGAGTGCAGTGAGTTGTATTCGTGTCCGCCTGTTGACGACACTCCGTAACTCAACTCTGACGCTATGCCTATGTCGCTCATCAGCAGTGCCACTGCCTGACGCTCTTCGCCGGTGGCGGAAGTGCCGTATTTATTCAGCATGTGTTCCCAATCGTATGGCGTTTGAAACTCTGTCACAAGATATTGGTTGTTCCAATAGTAACCGTGTTTGCCTGTCGCTTGGGCAGGGTATTTGTGGAAATAAAGCAGTTGTGCCCATGCAGTTGCCACGCATCCGGTAGCGCAATGGCTGCCCGACACTACCGGTGTACGAAGGTTGTATGGGTCGCCTTGTGCCCATTCGGTCTCTACCATCGGCTCCACTGCATGCTCTTCTGTAGTTGCTTCTGTCATTCTGCGCTTGCCGACTTGCCGGTTTGTGTAGTCGATATGCTCATATTGCTTTATCCACCAACTAACATCAGCGGGCATAGTGCTCAGGTCGAAGTGTCCGGAAGGAGAATATGCAAGCACTTGGTTCTCGCATCTGTCATCGGCTGCAACTATAACAAAGCCTCCTTCTCCATCTGTCAGATTGAGTGCATAGTACGCATCGGTGCCTGTATGCGCGAGTTGCATATCCTGAGTAATATCCTGAGTACGGGCATTGCTGCGTGCGGGTGCGAAATGCGGATTACCGCTTTGCTGCACTTCGCGCAAAAACGACTGTGCTATCTCCATCGCCTGTCCGGCTGTTATTTCAGACGCCACGGCTACTGCCGATGAAAGGCACAAAAATGCTATGGTAAGATAATGTTTCATATTGACTCGGTTCTGTTCTCTATGCTTAAATTACGGATAATCCGCTTATTTGCTATCGTTTACCCGACAAAGGTACGAAGACTTTTTCATATATGCAACAACATATTGAATTTCATAATATTATCCATAATCTTCGGAAATGATGCTATTATCCTAACGGAATAATTTGTGTACCTTTGCAGATAGATAAATCCAAAAATATTTCTACCATGAAACATCCTTCTCTTCTTCTCATCGTAGCACTGTGCTGCCTGTTACCTTCTTGCAAAAAACAGGTTGTGCTCACCTCGCCTGACATGAATACTGTCGCAGTGATTGACCTTAACACGGGTGCATACTCACTCACCTACAAAGACCAACCTGTGGTTGAAAACGCTTGTCCAACCATCAGTTTTGCCGACAATACGCAGTGGGGCAACAGCAAGGCCCGCTGCTTCAGAACCTCCCAAACGCGCAAAGTGCAGCATCCTCTTTACGGCAAAAACAAAGAGATAAAAGATGAATTCAACTCTGTTACGCTCTATTATTCAGGTTACAGGCTCGTTTTCCGCATGTATGATGCGGGTCTTGCCTATCGTTTTGTGGGCAAAGGCTCAAGGCGTGACACTCTTACCGTCACCAAAGAATATGCGCCTTTCCATCTTATTTCCGACCCTTCAGTCTATTGGGGGGATACCATTACTTTCACTTCATGGGAACTCGACAACAAGTACTACGATGCAGTCAGCCTGATTCCCGAAGGGCGCTATGCGCAGACACCCACACCTTTTGTTGACAAACAGCACGGGTTGACACACATTGTGGCAGAGGCAGACCTGCACAACTATCCGGGTATGTTTCTGCTGAAAACCGATGAAGGACTCAACGGCTATTGGGCTTATTCGCCAAGCAAAGTTGAATTGGGCAGTTGGGGATTCGTGCTTGTTGCTACCGAGCGCCACGACTATCTTGCACGCGTTGCTGCCAACCACTCTTTCCCGTGGCGAATACTGATGACCACCGATGACGACCGCACTCTGCTTACCAATGAGATGATATGGCTGCTCTCGCCTGAATGTAAACTGAAGGACACCGAGTGGATACGCCCCGGCAAGGCTACATGGGAGTGGTGGCACTGCCACATATTGGAAAATGCACCTTTCGACTGTCGGCGTACTTCAACCGAGATGTACAAATACTACATCGATTTCGCCGCGGAGAACAATCTTGAATATCTGCTTGTAGATGCCGGTTGGAACGACCTGTTCAAACCGACCCGTCTGAGAAAGCATATCGACATTCACGAAGTCATCCGCTATGGAGAAGAGAAAAATGTCGGAGTGTGGCTTTGGCTTGGTGCTTGCGCCATCATCGACAACCCCGCTTATCTCGACACTATCGCTTCATGGGGTGCCAAGGGTGTGAAAATCGACTTCTTCGACCGTGATGACGATATTATGCAGGGTGCCTACGAGATGATGGCTAAGCGTTGCGCAGACAACCGACTGCTTGTCGATTTCCACGGATGCAGTAAACCTACAGGGCTCAGCCGCGAGTACCCCAATGTGCTCAACTACGAAGCCGTTCGTGGTGAAGAGTGCTGCAAATGGGACACTACAAGCAATCCACGCTATCGCACCGAGTTCGTATTCTCACGCCAACTCGCAGGTCCGATGGACTATACGCCCGGCAGCATGCGCAACTGCAACCGCGATGTGTTTGTTCCTCGTGACCCGGGGCTGCCTTCCACTCTTGGCACCCGTGCGCAGGAACTTGCACTATATGTCCTCCTTGACCAACCGTTTGCCATGCTTTGCGACTCGCCCGACGAATACAGAAAAGACTCCGCTGTGCTCGCCTATCTTAGCGCAGTGCCCGTTGCTTGGGACAAGACTCTTGCTCTTGAGGGCAGGATAGGGCAGTATGCCGTCGTGGCAAAGCAGACGGGTGACAAATGGTATGTAGGCGGTATCAACAATTGGGACAAGCGTGACATTACGATTGACTTCTCTTTCCTTGAGCGAGGGAGAAACTACAAGGCGGAACTGTTTACAGACTCACCTGAGTGTAACACCGATGCCACTCTGTATGAGCATACGTTGACCAATCTATCGTCAGGCTCAAAAACCACTCTCACCATGCAGTCAGGCGGCGGATTCGTAGTAGTGCTCACGCCTGAGAAGTAGTTCTATACTGATATATATGAAGAAGCGCCGTAGCGGTGTCTCTTCATAATAATGAGAGCATAATGTTGAGCAAACTGTGCAGACAGAAATAAATGTTTCTTCTCTTCCTGCAGGAATGTATATAGTGCAAGCAATAACTACTGATGGTGAGCAACAGCAAGGTAAATTCATAAAACAGTGATATGTGGTCACACATAACCGGTCAACCTCTGATAGTGATTAGAAACAACAGTCAACCAACAAAACACATTTACCGAATATTGAAAACGTCATCCAAAATATTAGATAGAATCATAAGGCGGCAACTGGTAATTGCCTTGTTTACAACGTTATTGTCAGCGAATGTGTTCTCTCAGACGTTGTGGTATGGTGCTCCCGCCGCCAAATGGAATGAGTCGTTGCCCGTAGGTAATGGTCGCCTTGCCATGATGGTTTTCGGTGACCCGATATGCGAGCGCCTCGCAATAAACGAATCCACACTTTGGTCCGGCAGTTACAACCGTGACGCCAATCCGCGTTTCGGTCGTGAGCGTCTTGACAGTCTGCGCCGAGTGTTCCTCAATGGCGACATAGAAGAAGGCAACCGCCTGGCTGCGCAGGCACTGGTGGGTGACATCAGTTGTTTCGGTACACATCTGCCTATGGGTGACATCCGCATAGAAACCGGTATCCGTAGTTTTGAGGACTATAAACGCACTCTGGATATGCGGACAGCCATTGTCTCCACCGTTTTCTCCGCCAACGGCATCCGCTACACCGCCGAAGCTTTTGCCAGCAACGCTGACAATATGCTGGTGTGGCATCTGGAGGCAGACCAAGAGGGTGCGGTCAGCGTGGCAGTCAGTCTCGAACTCCTGCGCGAGGCACAGGTGCTCACCAAGGACAACCGCCTTATATGGTCAGGAAAGGTGAGTTTCCCAAAGCAAGGCAAGGGTGGAGTAGGTTTCGCAGGATGGGTTGAAGTGGTTCAGAAAGGCGGCTCCATGAGCATGACTGACAGTTCGCTTGTGGTGAGTGGAGCCAATGAGGTCACTCTTTACGCCGACATACAGACCGACTACTCAGGCAAACTTCTGACTACCGCTCTCAAAACCCGGAACTACAGCAACCGTCGCAGCAGACACATTCAGGATTTCTCGCGGCTGTTCGGCCGCGTGTCATTCTCTCTCGGAGACTCTTCAGCCGATACTATCCCGACAGATGTCCGCCTCCGCAATGTGCGCGAAGGCCTGCACGATACCCATCTTGAGTCGCTCTTCTTCAACTACGGACGTTACCTTTTTCTCTCTGCTTCCAGAAGCAATTCGCCGCTGCCTGTTGCCTTGCAGGGCATGTTCAACGACAATCTTGCGTGCAACATGCCGTGGACCAACGACTATCACCTCGACATCAACACCCAGCAGAACTACTGGCTCTCCAATGTGGGCAATATGCACGAAGGCAACCTGCCGTTGCTCAGGTATATAGAACATCTTGCCCGCTACGGTAGAGAGACTGCAGAGCAGGTTTATGGATGCCAAGGCTGGTGTGCGCACACCACGGCAAACGTGTTCGGCTTTACTGCGCCTTCGGCTGCCATAGGGTGGGGACTCTTCCCCACGGCAGGTTCGTGGCTCGCAACACATCTGTATGAGCACTATCGCTACACCGGCGACCGCCGTTGGCTCCGCAAAGCCTATCCTTTGCTTAGAGAGAACGCCCGTTTCCTGCTTGACTATATGGTTCTGGATTCCGCATCAGGTTATCTGCTTACGGGACCATCCATCTCGCCCGAAAACGGCTTCCTGTTCAACGGCAAGTACATGTCGGCATCGATGTCGCCTACTGTGGACCGCGTGCTTGTATATGAGATCCTTTCTGACTGCTCAGCCGCCTCAAAGGTGCTGGGAACAGACAAACCCTTTGCCGACTCCTGCCTACAGGCGCTCTCTATGCTTCCCCCGCTGCAAATAGGCAGCGACGGTGGTCTGCAGGAATGGCTCAACGACTACCCCCAGGCAGTACCCAACCACCGACATACGTCTCACCTGCTGGCGCTCTTCCCCTTCCGCCAAATCACTCTTGACTCTACACCCCAACTGGCTCAGGCTGCCCTCCGTTCACTTGAGAACCGCATCAACGCGCCGGGGTGGGAGGACACCGAATGGAGTCGTGCCAATGCTATGTGCTACTACGCGCGGCTTATGCAGGCGGAACAGGCATACCGGTCGCTGCAGATGCTGCTGGCTAACTTCACTTGCCGCAATATGATGACATGCTCACCTGCTGGTATAGCCATGGCGGAGGATGATATATTCTCTTTTGACGGCAATACTGCAGGAGCTGCCGCTATAGCCGAGATGCTGGTGCAGAATGTCGGTGACGAAATAGTGCTTCTGCCCGCTCTGCCTCAGGAGTGGAGCAGCGGAGAGTTTAGCGGACTCTGTGTGCACAATCAGATTGAAGTCTATCTCAAATGGCATGACCGCAACCCCGTCTATTTAGCCCTCAAGTCCGCCAAAAAATCTGAGGTCACTATCCGTATTGCCGGAGCAGAACCGCAAGTTGTAAGATTGCCTAAAGGCAAGAAAATAGTATTGTTTTCTTAGACGGAAATATTTCATTTACAGTTTGCGCTGCGGAGTGGTGGCGCTTTTTTCCTCTTTGTATGCTTGTCTATTTGCCAAGTTTTTATTAACTTTGCAGCGGAAAATGTTGATACCATTCAACGTAAATAACGTAAACGTAAACTTATAAAAGAGACATGAAAAAAATCCTTCTTTGTTTGTCGGTAATATTTTTTGCCGCCTGTGGTGTTGATATGCCGAAGTCCACTCCTACGTCTTACGAGACGGTGACAGTAGAGAAGTCAAACATTGTTTTTCCCGTGAAATTCAGCGCGAAGATGAAAGGTCAACACGATGTGACCATCCAACCTCAAGTGAGCGGTCAGTTGATGCAGATATGTGTGAGAGAAGGTCAGATGGTAAAAAAAGGCGATGTACTGTTTGTAATAGACAGTCGTAATGCGCAGTTGGAGTTGGAAGCGGCTCAGGCCAATCTGCTTGCTGCTCAGGCAACGGAAAGCAGTGCACAGTTGGAGTATGAGGGCAACAAGAATCTGCTCGAGAAAGGCATCATCAGCAAATTTATGTTGGAGAACAGCAAGAATGCGTACGACCGTGCGAAGGCTGCCACCTCTCAAGCCAAAGCGGCAGCGGACCGTGCGAGGGTCAACCTCGGTTTCTGCACCATCACCTCTCCCGTCACAGGTTATATCGGCTCAATAGATATCACTCAGGGAACGCAAGTTGGTCCGGGCACTTATTTGACTATGGTGAGCGGCAATGCCAAGATGAACGCCGAGTTTTCAATCAACGAGTCGTTTCTTGAAGGTCGTATCGTCAGTGGTACGAACGACAAGACATTGAGGGATTTCCCAGATGTGACATTTGTTATGAAAAACGGCAATGAATATCCGTTAAAAGGTCGGATAACGAGTGTGTCGGGTGCTGTTGACCGCATTACGGGTTCGATTGCATGCAAGGCGACATTTCCCAATCCGGACGGTGTGCTGTATTCGGGTATTCAGGGGACTATTGTCATTCCTTTTGACGTGGAGGATGTGATGGTCATTCCGCAGGTGGCGGTAGTGCGTCTGCAAGACAAGAGTTTTGTATATAAGGTGCAGCCTGACAGCACCGCTACCGCTGTTACCATCACTGCCGAGGCATCGGGCAACGGCAAGGATGTGGTTGTGACATCAGGATTGCAGGTCGGCGATGAAATAGTAACCGTCGGTGCAAACAATGTGCAAGAAGGACAACAAGTGATTTTCTAAGTTATGAAAGGGAATATCTTTATCAACAAGCATGTGATGGCGTGCGCCATTGCCATCGTCATCACTTTGGTGGGCTTCATCTGCATGAATACACTGTCGGTAGAGCAATATCCTGACATAGCTCCGCCTACGGTGCGTGTGTCCACTTCATATACGGGTGCCGATGCCAACACCATTATGAAATCAGTTGTACAACCGTTGGAAGAGAGTATCAACGGAGTGCCGGGCATGACTTACATCACATCTTCCGCTTCCGCCTCGGGCGAGGTGTCAATTCAGGTGTTCTTCGAGCAGGGTGCCGACCCTGACATTGCCGCGGTCAATGTGCAGAACCGTGTCAGCAAGGCGCAGGCATTGCTCCCTGCCGACGTAAACAAAGTGGGTGTGCAAGTATCCAAGCAGCAAAACAACATTCTGCACATAGGTGCGCTGAAGAGCGTGGACGGCAAATACGATGCCGATTTCATTGCCAACTATATAGATATCAACGTCAAACCGCGTCTGATGCGTATAACGGGTGTGGGCGATGTGATGTCGCTCGGCAACACTTACGCTCTGCGTATATGGCTGCACCCCGATGCAATGGCTCAATACGGTTTGGAGCCTGACGACGTATTTGCGGCAGTAGGCAGTCAGAGTTTTGTAGCTGCCACGGGTGCACTCGGCGAGCAGAGTGAAAACGCATATCAGTATTCAATGGAGTACAAAGGTACGCTCAAGTCAGTGGATGAGTTCAACGATATAGTGCTTCGTACAAGTGACAGCGGGCATCTGCTTCATCTGAGCGATGTGGCTGATGTGGAGATTGGCGCTGTAAGTTACAACTTCACCTCCAATATCGACGGCAAACCGGGCGTGATGTACATGGTGTTTCAGGCTCCCGGGGCAAATGCCACGGAAGTCAATGCCCGCATAAGCAAACTCTACGAGGACATGAAACCCACCATGCCTGCGGGACTTGAGTTTGAGATACTTCAGACATCCGACGACTTCCTTTTCGCCGCCATTCACAATGTGGTAGAGACGCTTGTTATAGCCATTCTGCTCGTTATACTTGTTGTTTATTTCTTCTTGCAGAACTTCAAGGCAACGCTTATTCCGTCCATATCCATCATCGTCTCGCTTATGGGTACGTTTGCTATCGTGACCGTGGCAGGTTTCTCGCTCAATATCCTTACGCTCTTTGCCTTGGTGCTTGCTATAGGTACTGTGGTCGATGACGCTATTGTTGTCGTCGAGGCTGTGATGGCGAAGATGGAGGGAGGGATTTCAGATGCCCGCGAAGCGACACGTCAGGCTATGAGCGAAGTATCGGTGGCTGTCGTTTCCTGTACTCTCGTTTTCATGGCGGTGTTCATACCTGTTGCATTCATGCCCGGCACTTCGGGTTCGTTCTTCCTTCAGTTCGGTGTGACGTTGGCTTCCGCCGTCGGACTCTCCTGCGTCTGCGCTTTGGTTCTCTGCCCCGCGCTCTGTGCACTGATGATGAAATACGACGAGGCTGACAACAGCAGGAAGAATCTCAACTATTACGTGCGAAAGGCATATACGGTCAGCTATAACGCCATTGCAGACAAATATACCAAAGGCGTCAGCAAGTTTATACGCCGCTCGTGGCCTGCGTGGGCATTGCTCGTTGCGGCTGCCGTTGCACTCGTCTTCTCTATGCGTGCTCTGCCTTCGGGACTTGTTCCGCAGGAAGACCAAGGCGTGTTCTTCGCAGAGGTGGATGCTCCCGAGGGTTGTACGTTGTATGAGACCGAAGAGATTGTCAAACGCGTGGAGGAGAAAATAAAGGAAATACCGGAACTTGAGAGTTACGCCGTTGTCAACGGTTTCGGTATGATGGCGAACCGTTCTGCAAGTTGCTATGCAACATTGGTTGTCCGTTTGAAGAATTGGGACGACCGACCCGGACTCAACCATAATATCGAACTCGTATATTCGCGTTTTGCCATGTCTTGCCAAGAGATAAAGAATGCCGTGGTCATCCCGTTTCAGATGCCTCAGGTGCCCGGTTATGGTTCTTCAAGCACTGTCAATCTCATACTCGAAGATACCAAAGACCGCCCTATGCCCGAGTTCAACGCCGATGCCAACCGTTTCATCGCCGCTCTCAATCAGCGTCCCGAAATAATGATGGCTATGAGTACCTACTCGGAGCGTTTTCCAAAGTATGAGGTCAGTGTTGATGCTCCGCAATGCAACCGCGCAGGCATCACTCCCGCTGCTGTGCTCAACACTCTCGGCGCATATTGCGGTGCAGCGTATGTGGGTAACTTCAATCAGTTCGGAAAAGTTTACCGTATCATGGCTAATGCCGCACCTGAGTACCGTCTTGACCCTTCGTCGCTCAACAATATCTTCATCCGTGTCCATGGCGGCAAGATGGCACCTATATCTGAGTTCGTGACTCTGCGCGAGGTTGTCGGTTCGGCATCTGTGGAGCATTTCAACCTTTTTCAGAGTATCACCTGCGGCGTGATGGCTGCTACAGGACACTCTGAGGGCGATGTACACAAGGCTATTGCCGAGGTCTTTGAGCAGACTATGCCTGCCGGCTACAGTTATGAGTACGGCGGTATGTCTCGCGAGGTGGAAGAGACTTCCGGCTCCAATGCCACCGCACTGATTTACCTTATCTGTGCCATCCTTATCTATCTGATTCTTGCTTCGCTGTACAACTCGTGGTTTACACCTTGGGCAGTGCTGCTCAGCGTACCTTTCGGTTTGATGGGTTCGTTCGGCGTCACATGGCTCGTGTCATTGACAGGGTTGCCGGGCATGGAAAACAATATCTATCTGCAGACGGGGGTGATAATGCTCATCGGTCTGCTTGCCAAAACAGCTATCCTCATCACCGAGTTTGCGCAAGAGCGTCGTGCACAGGGTTTGTCGATACGCGATGCCGCTTTCGAGGCATGCAAAGAGCGTTTGCGTCCTATCCTGATGACTGTAGTGACGATGATTGCAGGCATGATTCCGCTTATTATCGAAGGAGGTGCGGGTGCCAATGGCAACCGTGCTCTCGCTATAGGTGTAACAGCCGGTATGGCGGTCGGCACACTCGCATTGCTCTTCGTCGTTCCCTCATTCTTCATCGTCTTTCAGACACTCCACGAGCGTTTTCAGGGCGGTGCACCCGTTGAAACAAAGAAGGCGGTGACTGTTGTTGCAGTCCTTGCCCTTTCTTCCGTTCTCTTTTCCTCATGCGGTATTTACAACAAATACGAGTCACGCACCGATGCTCCCGACAACCTATATGGCACTACCGATGATGTGGTTGCTGCAACTGCTGACAGTTCTATCGCAACGCTCTCATGGCGCGATGTCTTTGTTGACCCTCTCCTGCAGAACCTTATCGACAGTGCGCTCACCCGCAATACCGATATGCGTGCCGCGCGTATTGCCGTAGAGCAGTCTCAGGCATCGCTCAAGGCAGCCAAACTCGGCTATCTGCCGTCCTTTACCTTCGCACCTACAGGTGGAGTGGGGAGTTTTGACAACTCCGCCGCTGCATGGACCTATAGTCTGCCGCTGCAGATGAATTGGGACCTCGACTTCTTCGCCGTCAATACCAATCAGATGCGCAAGGCACAAACCGTCTTGTGGCAAGCTGAGGCGAGACAGCAGGTTGTGCAGGCTAACCTTGTGTCCGCTGTCGCTCAGCAGTATTTCATGCTGCAGTTGCTCGACCGGCAGATGCAGATTCTCACCAATACCGACAGCCTTTGGAACATCTCCCTCGAGACTCAACGTGCACTTTGGGAGAACGGCAAGGCCTATTCAACCTCCGTCAATCAGATGGAGAACTCCTACATCAATGTAAAGGCGCAAATGGTGGATGTGCGCCGCCGTATCCGTTCGGTGGAGAACTCACTATGCCGTCTGTTGGCAATGCCTCCGCAGTTTATCGAGCGTGCGGTATGGGAGTCGTTTGAGTTGCCGCAGAATATCAGTACAGGCGTCCCCGCCGAGCTGATTGCCAACCGACCTGATATACGCTTGGCTGATCAGGCACTCGCTGAAGCCTTCTATAATACACAGGGGGCAAGAGCCGCTTTCTATCCCCGACTCTCCTTACAGGGCATTCTCGGATGGGCTAACAATGCAGGTTCTGTTGTCGTCAATCCCGGTGCGCTGCTGCTCAATGCGCTCTTGTCTCTTACCCAACCTGTTTTTGCGCGTGGCAAACTTGTTGCCAACCTCAAGATTAGCAAACTTGCATATGAGGATATGCAGAACCGGTATGTACAGGCTGTCATCAATGCCGGTAACGAAGTCAACGAGGCGTTGGCAGATTGTCAGGTGGCCAAGGAGAAAGATGCTTTCTACAAGCGGCAGATTGTCGTTCTGCAGGATGCCTGCACCGGCACGCACGAACTTATGGACGTGGGTAAAGCCAATTACCTTGAGGTACTCACAGCACAGGAAACACTTCTCTCAGCCCAACTCAATGAGGCGACTAACCTCTACAATGGTTCGCAGGCGCTCATCGCCCTATATATCGCTCTTGGAGGTGGCACAAAATAATTAAGGAAATGTTATTATGAGTATTTTGAACGGCTGCTTTTCCGCAGTTAGTGCAAGGAACTAATTCCTCCGTAGCGGCTCACAGCAATGTGAGTCGCTCTTTTGTCCTCATATGTAGGAATTTATAGTAGTGTATTGAGATACCATATATATAATAGTGTTATGCAGATATTAGATAAATATGATTGTCTGTAAGATTTTGGCACGATAATCGTATTGAGTATATAGTAGTGCCTTTGAAATAGCATTATGTATGTAACCTTTTCTCGGTTGATGTATCATTATAGTAGATGGCTCAACACCCTACCGACATAGAACTTATCCGGCAAGTGCTGCACGAGGACAACGCGCGTGCGTTTTCTGCGCTTATGCAGCGCTATACATCGCAGGTATATGGCGTGGCATTGCGACTTATGAAAGATGAGGATGCTGCAGCCGAGGTCGCGCAGTCGGCTTTTATCCAAGCCTACAGGCAACTCTCATCGTGGCGTGGAGAGAATTTCGGAGCATGGGTGAGTATTATTGCCAACCACATAGGACTTCGCATGTTAGAGAACGAGAAACGACGGCAACAGGTGCCGTTGGACGAGAATACCGACCTGCCCGATGAGCCTTACGACGAGCGGAAAGAAGAGCTTATCCGAAGTTTGGAGCAAGCCGTTGCCGCATTGCCGGAGCAAGACAGATATATCATTGAAGAGCATTATTACGCCGGCGTGCCGCTTGCTGATATTGCCCGAAAGACAGGACAAACAGAGAACAACATAAAAGTGCGGCTCTTCCGCATTAGAGAACGACTAAAGAAGGAAATGAAAGGTGAAAGTTGAAAGGAGGTAATTATGACAGATAAAGAATTGTACTTATTGTTTGAACAATCGGCTCGAAACAGACAAAGGGTAGGGCAGATTAACCGTCAGGTAATGCGCACGGTGCGTCGTGACATGCGTCTCAAAGCCCTCCGCAAATGGGCGAAACTGCTGGCATTCTGTTTCGGCTTGCCGCTGATGGTTATTGCTTACCTGTGGCTGCTCAAAGAAGGAGTGCCGTTCTTGCCGAAAGAGAACATGTGGATTGCTTTTATTGTCCCTGTCCTCACGTTGCTTGGGCTCTGCGGAAAGTTTTTACACGATTTCTCGGTCGAAGACCTGTAACTTTTTCGCAAATTGCGTATCATATAAGTGAATGTTAAACAATTAAAATTATAGTATTATGGACGTATTTGAAACAGTTTCTGACAATCTTGTAGGATTAGTCTTCATCATCCTCGTTTTCGGGCTTCCGATAGCCGCCGTAGTAATGGCATTTATCAAATCGATGAACAAGAGGAAACTCGACAAAGAAATCCGTCAGTTGATTATTGAGAATCACACGGACGCGGAGACCGCCAAACTGCTCATCGATGAGCCGAAGAAACAACCGCGCAAGATGGGACCTTTTGACCTCGGCACACTCCGTACTGCAGCAATATTGCTCGGTATAGGACTCGGTACATTGATAGACTGGCTTGTCGATGTTAGCACCAAAAGCATTTACTTCTGGCTTATCATCGCATTCGGCATCGGTATAGGACTGCTCTGCTCGTTCTTTATAGAGATATACATCCACAAGAAATATGGCAGAAAGCATCATGACAAAACAATGACTGAGGACTCTGCTCCTGCCGAAATGAATTAAATATATAGCCAATTTCATTGTAATCAAGTGATAAACATCTTTCAAGCCATCAATAACCAAGCGATAGGATAACTCTTGTTTATCTCAGCAATGTCCTGCAATGTCGGTAAAATAATCTCTTCATACCGCCGGCAAAGCTGGGCATTGTTTTTATAATGAGCATTGCTCTGTTTCATTATAAGTCCCTTCCGTGGCACTTTTTTGTAAAAAAATGGTTGTTGTCTGTAAGATTCTGCAGTTTCGGTCGTATTACATATAGAAAGGTTTGAGGCAGAAGATTACGCACGAACAATTCACGGCTATATATCTGCCACTTGGCGGAAAGATGTATGCATTGGCATACAATCTGCTCCGTAACAGTGACGAGGCGCGGGACTGCGTACAGGAGATATATTCCGAATTATGGAATAAGCGGTATACAATAGAGTCTGAAAAACCTCCACTTCCTTTGGTGCTGACTATGGTGCGAAACAAGTGTATGTCCGCATCAATAAGGCCATGTTCAGTGCGGGGTTGTCGTTGGCAACGGCGGGGCAAGTGGTTTTGGACAGTATAGACACCAAAGGCACAGACCTTGAGAAATTCGCCAATTTCAACCGTATGCTCATCATTACTGCCAAAGGTGATAAAAAACGATCACTTTACAACGACATCATGAAGTTGCAAAACGAAAAAAGATTATGAGGTACTTATGCAGTCTCACTCTGCCGACGGAAACGATGCCACATTCTTGCATAACGACAAGACTGAGCCAACCGAATTTTATCATTTGTAATATAGGTGATGAAGACTGTTCTGTACTGGTCTTTTTAAAAGACAAATAACCGGGTACGCAAAATAGGAAAGAGACTATTGACCGGCAGCTCTTTATTTCTTCAGCTGCATGTTTATGGATATTTCGTGCAGGGCGTTCACAATGCGGTTCACGGCATCTTCTGATATGCCTCTCTGACGAGCCCAACTGAGTCTTGCTGACAGTATTTCTCTGAAGCGCTCTTCCTGATAGATTGTCATTCCCGCTTTGTGCTTCAGTTCGCCTATCTCTGCCGATACGCGCTGACGCTCTTCTATCAGACGCCAGATGGAGTCGTCAATCTCGTCTATCTGCCGGCGAAGGGCACTCAATGCTGCACCGCCTTTGTCGATGCCTGAAGGATACACAAGCGAGCGTAGCAATGCCTGTGCCTCTTCTATCGAGAGTTGCTGCTTTGCATCCGAGAGTGCTTTATCAGGTTCAGGGTGTACTTCTATCATCAGCCCTTCGAAGCCGAGGTCAAGTGCCTGTTGGCTTAGTCTGCCAACGAGTTGTCTGTCGCCTGTGAGATGACTCGGGTCGTTGACAAGCAGTATGTCAGGCATCAGCCTGTGAAGTGACAGCGGAATCGACCAGAGTGCATCGTTGCGCATTGTATTGCCTGTCAGTGCAAGAGAATCGGAGAAACCGCGGTGGATGGCTACTATATTGCTTATTCCTGCCTTGCGTATGCGCTCTATGGCTCCGCACCATGTATCAAGGTCGGGGTTGATAGGGTTTTTCACCATCATGCAGATACTGCTCTTGGTTTCGTTATCAAGTGCTTGCAGTGCGTCTGCCAGTTGCTGCACCATAAACGGATTGGCTGTGGTGCGGGCGCCTATCCACAGGTTGCGTATGCCCGCCTTGACGCACAGTGACAGATGCTCGGGTATAGCCACTTCGGTAGCAACAGGCAAGCCGAATGTTTCCTGTGCCTCGACAAGCCATGCAATACCTGTCTCACCTACGCCACGGAAAGAGTGGGGTGATGTCCTTGGTTTCCACAGACCGGCACGGAAAATGTCGGCACCCGCCTGCTTCATTGCTTCCGCGGTTTGTATCACCTGCTCTCTGCTTTCTGCACTGCAAGGACCTGCTATGAGTAGTGTCTTAGGTTTCATGTTTATATCGGGATGCAATCCCTGTTGATGGTTCTCTCTGCATGGTATGAATCTCTCTGCTTCGCTGATTGATGTTAGCGATTGCAAAGGTACAATAAAAAAATATAACTCAAAAATTTAAAATATTTGTGTATTTGGAAATAATGTTGTACTTTTGTGGCATACTTTATGATATAAAGTCGGCGAAGATTTGCTCCTGTTTATAACAAAATAGATAACTAACTAAATAATAACCTCTAAAATTATTTGTTTTATGAGAAAATTTCTCCTTATCGCGATGGCTGTCGCCTTGTGCCTGCCTGCAATGGCCGGTTCTAAGAAAAAAGCCAACAAGGACACCGATCGTTTCCGTTATGAGATTGAGTGCGCCGGCAACGGTACGCAAGGCACATACCTGATTAAGGTTTGGAGCTACTCGAAGAAAGCACGCGTTGCTGCAGAGCAATGCAAAAAGAATGCTGTTCACGGCATTATCTTCAAGGGTTATACCGGTGGCAACGGCTGTGTTGCACAGCGTCCCCTTGCCAAAAATCCCGGTGTTGAACTTGAATATGAAGAGTATTTCAACAAGTTCTTCTCCGACAGCGGCGAATACTACAAGTATGTTTCTCTCACATCAGCTGCCCAGGATATAGTCAAAGTTGGCAAAGAGTACAAGGTGGGTGTTGTGGTAAGTGTTCAGAAAGACGACCTTCGCAAGGCTCTCGAAGCTGCAGGTGTTATCCGCGGACTCAGTTCCGGATTCTAATGGAATAAATTACCGTTTCAGTATTTATTGTTCAATATCTAAGTCGTAAGTGATATGAAAACCAAATCTTTATTTACTATAAGTGCAGTGGCAGTCATGATGCTGTTGCTCGCAGGTTGCGGCACTCGTAAGTCGCAGGCTTACTACGACCAGAAAAGCAAAGTGATAGGCACCGAGCTTGACGGCAGTTACACTATCCGCGCATGGGGGCGTGCTCGTAATGCCGCCGATGCATACGTACAGGCTCAAAAGCAGGCTGTTTATGACGTTATCTTCTCTGAGATTCAGTTTGTTTCAGGTCAGGCTCCTTCGTCAACAGGTACGCTTCGTCCGTTGATTTTCGAAGTGAATGCCCGTCAGAAATACGAAGACTATTTCAATGCTTTCTTTGCCGATGGCGGTGAGTATAAGGATTTCAGTTCTATGAAAGAGAAACGTCAGTTAAGTACCAACTATGCCAAGACCGATGCACAGACAGTTGCGCAGGTTACGGTATGTGTATGGCGTGCACGCCTGCGTGAGAAACTTATTGCCGACGGAATTATTAAATAATAGTTGAATCACCTAATTAATTGAAACTGATATGAAAAAATTGTTTATTGTTTCAGTCTGCCTGTTGAGTGCTATGATGGCATTCTCGCAGGCAAAGAAGCCCACTATTATGGTTGTACCTTCTGACGCATGGTGCAATGCCAACGGATACATGAAAGCCATCTCCAACGGAGAAGGAAGTACTAAAAATATGCCTGACTACGAAACTGCCCTGCAGTCGGATATGGATCTCAAACTCGCTATTGCCAAAATCAACGACTTGATGATGGAGCGTGGTTTCCCCGCTAAAGACCTTGAGGCACAGGTAAAGATGGTGGCTCAACAGAATGCCGAGCAGAACCTCGTTACCAGCAAGGCAGGCAACGAAATGGCGGAGTCGCCTGTTGACCAATTGCTTCGCGTGGCTAAGGCAGATATTATTCTCGAACTCACTTGGAATGTAAAAGAGCAAGGCCCGAAGCGCACTCTCACTTACATACTTGAAGGAAAGGACAGTTATACAGGTAAGAGTATCGGTGGCAGCAACGGCACAAGTGCTCCTTCGTTCTCCGCTGACGTGGCTGTGCTTCTTGAAGAGGCTGTAGTTGCCAATATCGACAACTTCAACAACCGTCTGCAACAGTACTTCGACGACTTGTTCACCAATGGTCGTGAGGTCGCTCTTGAAATTCGTGTGTTTGCTGACAACGAGGCGGGTATTGACCTTGAAAGCGAGTTTGGCGAAGATGGTACAGAGCTTTCCGAGATTATTGACGACTGGATGAGCGATAACACAGTAGAAGGCCGTTTCTCGAAACTCGGTTCTTCGGAGAACTATATTGCTTACGAGCAGGTGCGTATTCCTCTCTACAATGCTAAAGGAAAGGCTCAGGATACTGAGGGCTTCGCACGCGAACTGCGCAACTATCTGCGCAAGGCACCGTATAATATACCTGTCAAACTGATGAATCGCGGTCTTGGCAAGTGCATACTGGTGCTTGGCGAAAAATAAATGCTACCAACCAATTTATCAATATCCCAACCAAAAAACATTATAGAATATGAAAAGGTTATTTATCATGATATTTGCAGTGGCTTTTGTGTTGCCGATGTTTGCACAACAGCCTGCTGCTCAGAAAGGTCAGAACCTTGCAATCAAGGTGCTTGTTGAGGAAATGGTTGAACCGTTCCCTGCTACCGCAAAACTGCAGATGGAGAACAAACTCAACCGTCTGCTCACTCAGAACGGAATAGCTTCTATGGACTATCTCGGTCAGTTCTTTATTACCGCACATGCGGCTCCTCTTACAAAGGATATTCTCCCCGGTCCTCCAACAAAGATTGCCGAGACTATGGAGTTCACATTCTACATAGCTGACTATTACAATCAGATTATCTTCTCTACTGCATCCGTCAATGCCAAGGGTGTAGGGGAAACCGAGAGCAAGAGCTACATGAATGCCATCAAGAATCTCAATCTCAACTCGCCTGCACTGAAGCAGTTCGTGGCTGAGGGTCGTGCAAAGATAATTGATTATTATAATCAGCAGGCCGACAAGATGATTATGAAGGCAAAGAACCTTGCCAAGCAGAAAAGTTTCGAGGAGGCTCTCTGGATTGTATCCACCATTCCTTCAGAGTGCGATAAATACGAAACTGCACTTGCCGCCGGTCTGGAAATCTATCAGGAGTATATCGACTATACTTGCCAGGTCAACCTTGCAGCTGCTAAAACAGCATGGATGAGCGGACAAAACAGTCTGGCCGCTATGGATGCCGGAGAATATTTGAGTCAGATTTATCCTGATGCAGCTTGCTATCCTGAAGCAGAAGAACTTTATAAGGAAATCAAGGGAAAAGTGCTGGATGACTGGAAATTCGAGATGAAGAAGTACGATGATAGTGTTGACCTCGAGTTTGCACGTATCGGTGCAATGCGCGATGTCGGTGTTGCTTACGGTACTCACCAACAACCGACTTCTACCAATATCGGTTTCCTCAGATAAGATAATCAGTATAACTGTTAACCTGATATGAAGAAATACTCTATACTTACACTCCTGCTACTTTTTGCAGCAGGAGTGTTTGCACAAACCAATGGCGAACTGGACAAATATCGTCGTAATGCATTAGGCGAGGCTATGGTCTATCACTCCGAAGACACTTTTGGTGTTGAGATTTATGAAGCATTCGAAGCTATTCCCATATCCGACAAATACGATGATCACAATATAGGTCTGCGAGTTGTAGCCAACGATAGTATTCCCAATGTGCGCCGCCGTTCGCGCGGACTGGTGAAAGCACAATATGGCAAGACGCTTACTGCCAAAGATATACGTCTCAATGGAGAGGCTCTGGAGAGTGTACTCAACAATGCCGAAATAGCCAAGTTTATGGTTGCAAAGTGGTTCGGATGGAATATGGACAGTTTGGAGTATATGTCGCCCGAAACAGCCACTTTCAATATGCGTCTCATTCAGGAACGTGGACAATACAATGCCTCTGACCTTGATGTTGCTATCGCATCTCAGACAACCCGCGGACTCGCTGCTATCTCCGATGCCGGAGAAGAGTTGCTGGGCAATACATTCTTTCTCGTGAACGATATGACATACGTTACAGCAGAAGAGCGAGCTGCGGCTGCCAAGACTGCTCTCAATATACTTGGTGGTATAGCTGACGCTCTGCTTGGTTCTGATGTAGGCTCTTCAACTGCAAAGGCTGCAGGTGATATTGCTGATAGTTTTACCGGTTTCACTGTTAAGACACACTCGTATCTCTATCAGTTGCAGTGGAACGACTCAGTTGCTGCCATATTCTACAATAAATATTACACCGAGACCCCTGATGTTGACAAGATTATGGCATTCCTGATGGATACCTCCACTTTCCGCATGAAATATGTGGCTCACGAATATGAGTATAGCGGAAAGAGTACTCTGAAAGGTAAATATGAACGTGCCGAATTGGTGAAGATGTCGTGTACCCGCTCTATTGATAAGAATATTGCTGCTCTGCAGTTGGCTTACGAAGACTTCAAGGTGAAAGTGCCGGTGTATGAAATAGTGACCAACGAGAAAGGCAAGGTGCTTGGCTATTCCGCAAAGATAGGAATGAAGGAGGGCATAACCGAGAAATCCACATTTCAGGTTATACAACGGGTGGTTGACCCTCAAACCAACAGAACCATATACAGATATGTGGCAAGCCTGAAACCAGTCAAGGGAAAGATTTGGGACAACCGCTATAATGCCGTGTTGGAGCAAGCTGAAGGCTCGGAACTTACTGCCACTATGTTCAAGAAAACAGCCGGAGGTGAGATTCTGCCCGGTATGCTCATCATTGAGGGTAAATACCGCAAGGTGCAGGAATGATACCTCATTATACAGATGCGTGATTTTACGTTACACACATACAGATTGCTGCTTCAGTCGCTCGCTGACTGCGGATACCAGTTTATCTCGTTTGAGCAGTATCTGACCTGCGAATCTCTGCCGGGGCGTTATGTCATACTTCGTCATGACATCGACAAAAGGGCAGGCATGGCCATTTGCGTTGCTGAAATAGAGAAGAGTCTGAATGCCGGTGCATCCTATTATTTCCGCTGTGTGAAAGAGAGCAATCGTCCTGACATCATTCGGAAGATAGCAGATATGGGTTTCGAGGTCGGGTATCATTACGAAGATATGCCTGCCTGCAATGGAGATTTGCAACAAGCAAAGGCGCACTTCGCCGAATGGCTCTGCTATTTCCGTCAGTTTTACCCTGTTCGCACTATATGTATGCACGGTGCACCTCAGTTCCGTCATGATAGCCGTGAATTGTGGAAAAATGTTGATTATCATGATTTCGGAGTAATAGGCGAACCTTACTTTGATGTGGATTTCTCCCAAGTGGTGTATTTGACAGACACAGGGCGACGCTGGGACGGATTCCGTGTCTCGGTGCGCGACAAGATTCCCGAGCATCAGGAAGAATGGCAACGGCAAGGGTGGGTTTATCATTCCACTACAGACATTATAAGTGCGGCCAACTCAGGTTCTCTCCCTCCGCGTCTCATGATTACCACTCATCCGCAGCGCTGGACAGACAACATAGCGCTTTGGCTATATGAGGCAGTGAGACAAACGGTAGTTAATATGGTAAAACGCATATTGATAAGGCAAATCAACAAATAATTTGTGTATTTCAAAATCTTGCAGTAACTTTGCAACGGTTTTTTTACGGACATTTACTATAATAGATGGTGGTTCCGCAACAAACCTAAGTAAAATAAGAATAAACAACTAAAACATAATAACAATGAAAACAGGAGCAAAAGTGGCAACCGTTCTCAGCATTGTAACGGTACTTGTACTCGCAGGTTGGCTTTGGTTTAGATTCTATTTTGTGTTTGCAGAAGGAGTGAAAGCGGGTGAACTGAACCGCTTTACCTACAAAGGTTATATCTTCAAAACCTATGAGGGCAAACTTATTCAGGCCGGCTATAATTCAGAGAATGCCAAAGGTACCATTCAGTCTAACGAGTTTGATTTCTCGGTGGACAACGAGCAGGTGGCAGAACAACTGATGAAGAGCACAGGCAAAACAGTGGAGTTGCATTACAAAGAATACAAAGGTGCTCTGCCTTGGCGCGGAATGCAGGTGTTTGTGGTAGATTCCATCATTTCCGTATCGCAAAAGGAATCACCTCTGAATGTTCCTATTTTTTGATTGCCGTAATTCAATTTTTGATAACAATATATAAACTAATCATCCTGTGAGGGCTTGTGTCCGTAGGGGCACGGGCGACGACAGGACTTAAACATTATTCATTATGGTAAAAGAAAATTTTGTAGAGATGTTCCAAAACTCCTTCAAGCAGAATTGGAATCTCGAGGCGTACACGGACTATGAAACCAAGTACACCATGACTTACGCTCAGGTGGCTGAGCAAGTGGAAAAACTGCATTTGCTGTTCCGGCAGTGCGGAATAGAGAAGAACGACAAGGTGTCGCTAATCGGACGAAACTGCGCTCATTGGGCAGTTGCATACGTGGCTACCATCACTTATGGAGCAGTGATTGTGCCAATCCTTCAGGATTTCCGTCCTGATGATGTACACCATATTCTTAAACATTCTGACTCAAAACTGCTTTTCACAGCGGACTATATCTGGGATCATCTTGATGAGAACGAACTCGGACAAGTGCGTGCTGTTGTTTCTCTGACCAAGTTCAAGCCTTTGGCAGTAATAGATTCCGCTCTTCCTGTAGTGGATGAGGAAACAGGCATACGCTTAACTCTCACGAAAGAACTCATTTCCAACGAGACTATTCAACAACTTTTTGACCGCAAGTTCAAAGGAAACTTCACTCCTGAAAGCATCAACTACTATCTGAAGGACAACGAGGAGATTGCTTCTATCAATTATACCTCAGGTACAACCGGTTTCTCAAAGGGTGTTATGACAACAGGTCGTGCACTGGCATCTAATGCCATCTTCGGACACACGGCTCCTGCTACCGGAAATCCTACAGGCAAACTGCTGTTCAAAGGCGACCGCATGGTTACTTTCCTCCCTCTGGCACACGCCTATGGTTGTGCATTCGATTTCTTGGGAAATACCACTGCCGGCGGGCACACATATTTCATTACACGCGTACCGACTCCGAAAGTTCTGCTGGCTGCTTTTGCAGAGGTTAAACCTACACTGATTCTCTCTGTGCCTCTTATCATAGAGAAGATTTATCGCAAGCAGATTCAGCCTATGATTGCCAAGCCGCCAATGAGCTGGGTGCTTAAAGTGCCATATCTGAATGAGGTTGTTCTTTCACAGATACGCCAGAAACTGACAGCGGTATTCGGCGGTTGCTTCGAGGAGATAATTGTGGGAGGTGCAGCAATGAATGCTGAAGTAGAGTCTTTCTTCCGCAAACTCAAATTCCCGATTACTATCGGATATGGTATGACTGAAACTGCTCCTCTGATTTCCTATATTCATTGGACTCAGTTCAAGCAAACCAGTTGCGGTCAGATACTTGACAATATGGAGGTCCGTATCACTGACAAGAACGAAGAAGGGGTAGGCGAAATAGAGGTTCGCGGAGACAATGTGATGCTCGGATACTATAAGAATGAAGATGCCACCAAGGCTACTTTCACCAAGGATGGTTGGCTGCGCACCGGCGACCTTGGATATGTTGATGAAGACGGATTCATATTCATAAAAGGACGTTCAAAGACTATGATGCTTGGCAGTAACGGTCAGAACATCTACCCTGAGGAGTTAGAAGACAAACTCAACAATATGCCTTATGTAATGGAGAGTCTGGTTGTTCAACGCGGTGAGAAGATTGTCGGACTTGTATATCCTGATTTGGATGCATGCGACAAAGCCGGATTTACTCATGAAGATATTGTGGCACAAATGGAGCAGACTCGTAAAGAAGTAAACAAGCAACTTGCCGCATACGAGCAAATCAACTTTATAGAGGTTCAGGCTCATGAGTTTGAGAAGACTCCGAAGAACTCCATAAAGAGGTATATGTACAAGTAATTGGTGAAAAAGTGTGTATAAAAATACGTTTTTGCATGTTTTTTAAGAAAAAAGCATCAAAAAGTCACTTTTTAATGAATAAAATGAACAACTTTGTAAAATAAGTTGTATCTTTGCAGAGTTTTTTGAAAAACGAACCAAATAACATGTTTAATTAAACAAATTACAAAAATGAAAAAGGTATTATTCGTACTTGCAATTGCTGCTTGCACAGTAGCTTGCACCAAGAAAGCTGAAAACAAAGAGTGTGGTGAGGAGCAGAAACCTTGCTGCGAACAGAAATGCGCTGAGCAGAAGGCTGAGCCCGCTGCTGCTGTAGCAACAGAGGAAGAGAAGACCCTCCAGGAGACTGCTGAGGATGCAGCTAAGAAGCTCATCAATGCAGGTGCTGCAAAAGCTGCTGATGAAATCAACAAATAATTGTTTCCGGCAGAAGAAAAAGTCCACTCATTAGGGTGGACTTTTTTTAACTGGACCATAAAGACCATGTTAGCCCGCAAGAATAATCCACATCTGTCTTAACTGTCTCGAACTATCTTAAACAATACGTTGATGAATCTCTGTATCGACCAAGGCAATTCAAGAACCAAAGTGGCACTTTTCCGTGAGGATGGCAAACTACAGAAGTCGTTTATATATCGAAGTTTCCATTCTTCAGATGTGGAAAGGCTTTTCAGTTTGTATCCGATTACCGATGCCATTATCTCTTCTGTGTCTAACATTGAACCGGCGGTGGTTAATGTGCTTCACAGACAGAGCAGGGGCTTTATCCTTTTTGACCATACCACGCCTGTGCCGATAAGAAATATGTATGACACTCCCCAGACTCTCGGTCAGGACCGGCTTGCTGCAGCTGTCGGTGCAAATGCTCTCTTTCCTGACACAGACCTTCTGATTATAGATGCCGGTAGTGCCATTACATATGATTTTGTAAGCAAAGATAACTGCTATATGGGAGGTAATATTGCCCCCGGAATCAAGATGCGGCTCACTGTGCTACGTCAGATGACGAAGAAGTTGCCGCAAGTTGAGGTGGAGGAAAACCAACTTATTCCGCTTTTCGGCAAGAATACCAATGATGCCATAGCAGCAGGTGTGATACGTGGAATAGCTTTTGAAGTGAAGGGATATATGCGCACTTTGTCGGAAAGAGTGGGAGATTTTCAGACTATCATATCAGGCGGCAGTGCCCCATATATAGTTAATAATCTGCAACAGCAGGTGAGAGTGGAGAAGCATCTTGTTCTTATGGGCCTTAACAGAATATTATGTTTCAACAAACAATAATATAGCCATAAACGATATTAATGTTGTTTTTTTATTGGAAAAAATGATAAATGTGCCATTCGGATTTTTTCGTTTGGCATTTATTTTGTATCTTTGCACGATAAAACTGGTTAATGCGTAATTATGCATACATATTGTTTTTGATGATGCTGTTTTCTGCCCCTCTGTCTATAGTAGCGCAGAACAGCACTTCATCTCCTTATTCCCGTTTCGGATTGGGTGAACTTAACGACAATGTGCCGGGGGCATTACGTGCCATGGGCGGAGTTGGTACGGGTATGCGTGACAAACGTGTTATCAATCCTTCACAACCTGCATCTTTCAGTGTGGTGGACAGCACTACCTTTATGTTCGACCTTGGCTTGAGTGCCATGTGGAGCAACTATGGAGATGCTACAGGCACCCGCAACAAGGCCAACGGCAATCTTGAATATCTGACTATGCAGATGCCTTTCTTTTGGAAATACATAGGTTTCTCTGTCGGAGTACTTCCTTATTCGCAAGTAGGATATGACCTGACAGACTCAGTAAAGAATGTGCCGCACCGGTATTCCAAAACGTATTCAGGACAGGGAGGCATAACGCAGGTCTATGGAGGTCTTTCGTTCAATATAGTGAACTGGGTAGCTTTGGGTGCCAGTGTTTACTATATGTTCGGCAACACTGTCAACAATCGCGTGCTTACGTTCTCCGAGACAACGCTTTCATCGGTATCGCAAACAACTACGCTTCGTGTGAGTGATGTGCGTTTCAGATATGGAGCGCAGTTTTTCCATACATTCGCCGAAAAGCACTCCGTAGTATTGGGGGCTACGTTTGAAAACAAATCCAAGTTCAATGCCAAACTCACTACATTGGAAACTGTCACCTCCGATACGATTCCATTAGGTGACAACGAATATGATTTGCCAATGATGTATAGTGTGGGAGCAAGTTACACTTATGCCAATCGCTTGACCATTGGCGCTGATTACACTATGACAGATTGGTCAAATGCGCTATACAAGAGCGAAAAAGGTGCTTTGCGTTCCAGAATGAAAATCAGTGTCGGAGCAGAATATTGCCATAACCCATACGGCAAGAGATATATTGAGCGTATGCCTTTCCGCCTCGGAATGAATATATCTGACTCATACGTTAAGAGCATAACAGCAAAAGATTTCTCTGTAAGTCTGGGTGTTGGTTTTCCGCTTAGGAATGTGGCTACGGTAATCAATACATCACTTGAATATGGTCATCGTGGTACTACAGGCGTGCTGCAGGAGAACTATTTGCGTCTTACAATAAATGCCTCAATAAGTGAAAACTGGTTCTTCAAACGCCGTCTGTAACCATTAAAGGTAAATTTATAAACCACTAAATATTAATATTATAAACTACTAAATATTAACATAAAACTCTTTTGGCACGATAATTGTTTTGCTATATGAAAGGAATAACATTAAAATCAGTCTATATGAAAACGAAATCATTACTTATTGCAATTCTTTGCGTGGTATGCGTGATGGGATGCGCAGCGCAGAAGAAAGTGAAGAAAGACAAGAACGCCAAGCAAACCGAGGCAGTTCAGGAAGTCAAGAAACCTGTGGTAGAGGAAGAAGTTCCGGTTATTACCGAGGAATGTATCATGAATATATCTCTCTTCCAGCAGTCTGCCAAGAACAAACAGTTCGCTGATGCAGTTGAACCCTGGTATCAGGTTTACAACACATGCCCTAATGCCAACAGAGCAATCTACACCCGTGGTGATGATATTATTGGTTGGCAGATAGAGCAGGCAAAGACAGAGGAAGAAAAGGCTCCGCTGAAGAAGACTCTTATGGAGATGTATGACAATTGGATCAAGTGGTTCGGCGATGATGCGCAGTATCCTACAGCATATATTCTTGGTGCAAAGGGTCTGGATTATTGCAACTTCTTCACAGAAGACGAACTAAAGGAACCTGCATACAACTGGCTCAAAGAGTCTATTCAGGGTATGGGAGTAAAGAGTTCGCTCAATGTGGTAAACAAATTTGCCGAACTTGCCAATGGCTTGTACAAATCAAACCCTGACAAATATGGTGAGCAGTATATAGCAGACTATCAGCTTGCAACCGATGTTCTGAACATGATTGCCGCTGATCCTACCAACAAATATGCCGCCAATGCCAAATCATACAAAGAATATATTGACAACGTGTTTGCAGTGTCAGGAGCGGCAGATTGTGCCAAACTTGATGAACTTTATGCAAAGACAGTGCAGTCAAGTATTAATGATATAGAGATGCTTGGCAAAGTGATGAAACTCTACCGCCGCGTAGGTTGCACAGAGTCGGATGTATATTTTGCAGCAGCAGAGGCTTCTCACAAATTGCAACCTACTGCAGAGTCTGCCGCCGGTTGTGCAGCAATGAGTGCCAAGAAGGGTAACTACAAAGATGCCGTTGCTTATTACGACCAGGCAATTGCTCTCACCGAGGACGATGAAGACAAGGCCAACTATCTGTACAACAATGCCGTTTATGCATTCAACAATCTGAATCAATACAGTGCAGCCCGTCAGTACGCACGCCGTTCGCTTGAGGTGAAAGCCGACCAAGGACGTTGCTACCTGCTTATCGGACTTATGTATGCAGCAAGCAAACCATACGATGATGCAGTTCTCAACAAAACAGTATTCTGGGTTGCAGTTGACAAGTTCGTGAAAGCAAAACAGGTAGATCCGTCTGTAACAGAGGAAGCCAACAAACTTATATCATCGTATAGCCGCTACTTCCCCACTACAGAAGAAATATTCTTCCAACCTGAATTAGGAAAGGGCAAGTCGTTCACAGTAGGCGGCTGGATAGGTGAAACAACAACCTGTCGCTGATGAAACAGGTCAAGACATATAATAACAAACAGAGCATCATAGCCCTTGTGGCTATGATGCTCGCTTGCTTTATTGCTTGCACCAACAACGACAAACCCCGTGCTGATGCAGTGGCAGACCGTTCTGCCATGCCGGTGCTGATGGCTGATACAGTAAATACCCTTATCTCAGACTCAGGCATTACCCGTTATCGCATCAAGACAGCACGTTGGGAGATATATGACAAGGCAAAGCCGCCTTATTGGGAGTTTCCGCAAGGTATATATCTGGAGAAGTTCAACCAAGAACTGGAGGCAGAGGCATTCCTACAGGCGGATTATGCTCACTACAACGAGGATGACCAATTGTGGGAGCTTGACGGCAATGTGCATGCACTGAATCTTGAAGGAGAACATTTCGAGACACAGCAGATGTTCTGGAATCAGAAGACAGAGCGTGTATATTCCGATTCCGCTATCAAGATAACACGTGCTACGAGCATAATAAACGGCATCGGCTTTGAGAGCAACCAGACTATGACCAGATATACCATACGCAAACCGCAGGGTATATTCCCAATAAAAGACGAATAGGCTAAGAATAAGCATTAAGACAAACTAACCAATAACAGAATAATGAATCTTCTTGAGAACAAAACAGCACTAATCACAGGTGCAGCCCGTGGCATCGGTCGTGCCATTGCTTTGAAATATGCTTCGGAGGGTTGTGATATTGCCTTTACCGACCTTGTATTCAATGACCAAGTGGAGCAAACGTGCGCTGATATAGAAGCATACGGAGTGCGTGTGCAGTTCTATGCGGGCAATGCCGCTGACTTTGAGTCTGCACATGAGACAGTACAACAAGTGAAACAAGACTTTGGCCGCATAGACATACTGGTAAACAATGCAGGTATCACCAAGGACGGTCTGTTGCTGCGAATGTCGGAGCAACAATGGGATGCAGTGATAAATGTAAATCTCAAATCAGCATTCAATTTCACCCATGCCTGTGCGCCTGTAATGATGTCGCAGCGGGCAGGGAGCATTATCTCGCTCTCCTCGGTAGTAGGCGTGAGCGGCAATGCAGGGCAGGCTAACTATGCTGCATCAAAAGCAGGAATAATAGGTTTGACCAAGTCGGTAGCCAAAGAATTAGGCAGTCGTGGAATACGCGCCAATGCCATTGCTCCCGGTTTCATATTAACAGACATGACGGCAGCACTGAGTGAGGACCAGCGCAAGCAGTGGGAGCAGATGATTCCGCTTCGCCGCGGAGGCACTCCTGAGGAGGTAGCCAAAGTGGCATTGTTCCTTGCGTCGGACCTCTCGTCGTATGTATCAGGTCAGGTGATACATTGCTGCGGAGGCATGAATTGCTGAGGAACTTATGGAATTTAAGGAACTTAAGGAGGTTAAGGTGTTTAAGAAACTTAAGTGACTTAAGAATAAGTGTGACCATTAAAAACTTACTTTTAAAACATACTTCGATAATGAACGAATTGATAAAAAGAACAGTGTTTGGTGCAATGTATGTTGCGATAGTGGTATGCAGTCTGCTGTTTCTGCGTCCGTATTTCTTTCAATTGGTGTTTCTGTCAGTAAGTGCTTTTGCTGTGCTGGAGTTTCACCGTATCAATCGCTCAGACTTGTTGCTTACACTAAGCGGCGTGCTGCTGTCGTGGCTCATGTTTTCCACGATGGCATTGCTAATGAACACTACCTATTTCTGCGCATCATGCATATTGGGTGGTCTGTATGGGTTGGCCTTGATGCTTTCGCTTGTATGCGAATTGTTCAAAAAGGCTGACAATCCTATTCAGAATTGGGGAATACTGCTCACGGGTCAAGCACTGGTTGCATTGCCGTTTGCATTGATGAACGTGATATTTGCGGAGTCAAACATGTTGCTGCTCTCGGTGTTTGTAATCATCTGGATAAACGATACGGGTGCGTATTGCACAGGTTCGCTGATAGGCAAGCACAAGATGTTTCCGCGTGTATCACCGGGCAAGTCGTGGGAAGGATTGTGCGGCGGTGCAGTGTTCGGAATTGCGGCAGGCTGGTTGCTACTCTCCGACCCGCTACATTTTACGGGTTTGAGTTACGAGTGGTGGCAAGCAGTGGTGATTGCGCTTGTGACAGTAATCTTTGGCACACTCGGTGACCTGATGGAGAGTTTGATGAAGCGTACGCTTGGTATAAAAGATTCGGGCAATGTCATTCCCGGTCACGGCGGTTGGCTTGACCGCTTTGACAGTATGCTGCTTGCCACTCCGGCAGTGGTATTGCTGTTGCTGCTAATGATGTAGGAAAAAAGAGAGTCCCGACAATCAGGTGTCAGAGCCTTGTGCCGGACTTGTAAGCAGACGATATCGGACTGACCAGCTGATAATATTTGACTTGTCAGTGCACAGTATTGGACTCGTTGCTGTCGATAATGACAGTGACGGGTCCGTTGTTTACAAGAGATATCTGCATATCTGCGCCGAAGCGCCCTGTTTCGACGCGGAGTGAATAGTCTTCGCGAAGTATGCGATTAAAAAGATTATAGAGAGGCTCTGCAGTCTGAGGTTTAGCAGCGGAGATGAACGAAGGCCGGTTGCCGTGACGAGTATCGGCATAGAGAGTGAACTGTGAGATACTGAGCACAGCACCTCCTGTATCTGCAAGGGAGAGATTCATCTTGCCTTCATTGTCGGAGAAGACACGCATCTGCGCCACTTTCTTTGCCACATAACGAACGTCTTTCTCTGTGTCGGAATGGGTGAATCCCACGAGGAGGAGGAAGCCGTTGGCTATACTGCCAACAGTTTGCCCGTCAATATCGCATTTGGCACATGTAACCCGCTGAACAACCACCCGCATAACAATAATTATACACTATTCAGGATTAACTATTCAGGATTCAGTTTTCACTCATAACTTTCTTGTGTATTCAGCGAAAGTGTAGGGGTAAGGATTCTGCTCGTCAGCCTCATGCCGCTCGGAAGAAACGAGTTGCCATAGGTCTGGCTCTATCTGCGGAAAGAAAGTGTCGGCATCAGGCCATGAGTGGTGAATATGAGTGATATAGAGTTTGTCGGCAAGAGGCATAAACTGGCGATAAACCATACCACCGCCAATGATGAAGTTCTCTTTGTCGTGGTCGGCGAGAGTCATTGCTTCCTCAATAGAGTAGGCAGCCTCGGCTCCCTCGAACTGCTCACCTTGTATGTCGGTTATCACAATGTTGCGACGGCTGGGCAGCGGGTGCCGGGGGAGGGAGAAGAAAGTGCGCTTGCCCATAATGACAGTGCAGCCCGATGTTATCTGCTTGAAATGACGGAGGTCGTTGGGCAGATGGCAAAGCAAGTCGCCTTGTCTGCCAATCTCGTTGTTCTGTGCTATTGCTACTATAATTGAAATCATGCCATTGACTATTTAGATATTGACTATTGACTATTGAAATTTGTGTTTCTGCTTCAGTAACCCGTAATAACATCCTCACACTGCCACCACTCCTGCTATATGGGGATGTGGGTTATAATCGGTAAGTTGGAAATCTTCGTATTGGAAACCGAAGAGGTCTTTGACTTCAGGATTGAGGATCATCTTGGGGAGCGGTCTCGGTTCTCGCGTAAGCTGCAGACGCACCTGGTCGAGGTGATTGAGGTAGATATGGGCATCGCCAAAGGTATGAACGAAATCGCCTGCACGAAGCCCTGTAACCTGCGCCATCATGAGGAGCAGGAGAGAGTAGGAGGCAATGTTGAAGGGGACCCCGAGGAAGATGTCAGCCGACCGCTGATAGAGCTGGAGGGAGAGGCGTCCGTCAGCGACATAGAACTGGAAGAGCGTGTGGCAAGGCGGGAGAGCCATACGGTTGACTTCCGCCACATTCCATGCACTGACAATGAGTCGGCGTGAATCGGGATTGTGCTTTATCTGGTCCACCAAGAGGGCAATCTGGTCGATGGTGCCTCCGTTGTAATCCGGCCACGAGCGCCACTGATGACCATATACAGGTCCGAGTTCTCCGTTTTCATCCGCCCACTCGTTCCAGATGCGCACACCGTGTTCCTGGAGGTAGCGCACGTTGGTGTCACCCTGAAGAAACCAAAGCAGTTCGTAGATGATGCTCTTCAAGTGCAGTTTTTTGGTGGTGAGCAAGGGGAATCCTTCCTCAAGGTTGAAACGCATCTGATGCCCGAAAACACTGATAGTTCCGGTGCCGGTACGGTCTGTTTTGCGTACTCCCTCGGAGAGTACACGGCGACATAAATCAAGGTATTGCTGCATGGTGAAATAAGTTTTTACTATGTTGGCACAAAGGTAGCACAAATAATTGGAATACGCAAGCGGTATGTAACCTGAACAGAAATGTGATGCCGATTGCAGCCTGACAACAAGCAAGTTGCGGCGAGGAGTGAGCTTGAGGTCTCTATCAGGTCTCTATCAGGTCTCTATCAGGTCTCTATCAGGTCTCTATCAGGTCTCTATCGGTGTGGCTGCGGGTGAGCACATAGTAAGGTGCGTGAGAAATGTGAAAGGTTATTGAAGGGGTATTGAAAAGTTATTGAAAGTGGATATTACTTAGATAATAACGGTATATTCCTTAAGTAATTATGTCGTAATATTAATATTAAAAGAGTAGGTTTTTGCAGAACCGGAAAAATTTTGTATCTTTGCAACCCCTTATAGGACCCTTATACCACGAAAAATACAAATCTAACATGGATGAAGTAAAAATCATTGAAATCAAGAAGAGTATATTTGAAGACAACGATCGCGATGCAGACCTCCTGCGGGGTGAACTGAAAGAGCGTGGCGTATATCTCTTGAACCTGATGTCGGCTCCGGGTAGCGGCAAGACTACCACACTGATAGAAACAATCAACCGTTTGAAAGACAAGCTCCGCATAGCCGTAATGGAGGCGGATATAGACAGCGATGTTGATGCAGTGAAAATAAAAGAAGCGACAGGAATTCCCTCTATTCAACTTCATACAGGCGGCATGTGCCACCTTGATGCCGAAATGACGCGGCAGGGACTACGAGCAGTATTTGATGATTTGAACGCCCAACGGGCTATCGGACGATTTGAAGAAAATCCGGATCTGGTGATACTGGAGAATGTAGGCAACCTGGTGTGTCCGGCTGAGTTTGACACGGGTGCGGTGAAGAATGCTATGATACTCTCCGTACCTGAAGGTCATGACAAACCGCTGAAATATCCGTTGATGTTTTCAGTGTGCGATGTGGTGGTCATCAACAAGACAGACGTGATGCCATATTTCGATTTCGATATGGAAAAGTGCAGGGAATACATACACATGCGCAATCCGAAAGCCACAGTCATTCCCATCTGTGCAAAGACGGGTGAGGGAGTTGACGCGTTCGCCGAGTGGCTGCTGACCGAAGTCAATAATTGGAAATCGAAATAACGATTAACGAAATAATGATTTAACGAAATAGCGAAATAACGATATACAGATATATTGATTTGTCGAATATCGACATATCGATCAACAAAAAATCTAACTACCATGCCAAAAATGTCAGATAAATTTGTCCCCAAGCATAAAGGAGACAAGAATCCGAATCCAAAATTATTGAAATTAGTGCGTCACATCACCGACCGTATCCCCGGAAAAATCAAGATGGACACCGATGCCCCTGAGTACTGGGGTTTAGCGTGCATATTCGAGGACGAGATGGATGCAGTAACCCGCGAGGCTGCATTGGACCTGATGCTTGATATGCTGCCGGGTAACTTCTTCAAAGTGCGCAAACATCACACATACGCACAGTTGCACGAGATGAATGCCCAAAAGCACTACATGCCCGACGACGAGAAGTTTGATGAGCTCTTGGATCTGATGGCGCGTTTAGGTGTGATGGAGTACGACTACGGCGACAAATACACCAAAGACGGACCCGTTCCCGGCACCACCTACAACCGCGAAGACCGCATCTACTGGGTGCCTATGTTCGTGCCCGGCAGTGCCGAATATACCAACATGAACGAGGAGCTGATGAAGAAACATCCCGAACTCGGCATGTTCTTCGAGCGCATGACGTTCCTCCCGCTTGAAAAGATTACACCTATGGTACCGATGGGCGGCTCAGGTATCGGTATGCATGTCATACCCGTAGAAAAAGCCATCTCAATGGAGAACGAAACCGCGGACATAGAGCATATCTCCTACTGGCTCAAACGCTACGAAGGGCATCTTGCCGTCGGTATCTGCTCATGTCGCATCGGCAGGAAGCAACTCGATGAGGGTTGCGCCGACGACTACCACGACTGGTGCATCGGCGTGGGCGATATGGCAGAATACTTGGCAGAGACAGGCCGCGGACATTATATCACCTACGACGAATGTATTGCGATACTCAAGAAAGCCGAAGACCACGGCTTCGTGCACCAGATAACCAACATTGACGGTGATGGAAAAATATTCGCTATCTGCAATTGCAACGTCAAGATATGCAATGCGCTCAGAACATCGCAACTATTCAATACACCCAATATGTCGCGCAGTGCATACGTGGCAAAGGTTGACCCGAAGAACTGCGTCGCCTGCGGAAGATGCGTAGAGTACTGCCCTGCAGGCGCAGTGAAATTAGGTCAGAAACTATGCACGAAAAATGGTCCGCAGACCTATCCGAAGCAGGAGTTGCCTGATGACGTGAAATGGGGTGAGGAGAAATGGACAGAGGACTATCGCGACAAGAACCGTATCAATTGCTATCCGACGGGTACAGCGCCTTGCAAGACCGCCTGCCCCGCACATATAGCAGTTCAGGGCTATTTGAAGAAAGCCGCCGAAGGCAAATACCGCGAGGCACTTGAACTTATCAAACGCGAGAACCCGTTCCCTGCAGTGTGCGGACGCATCTGCAACCGCCGATGTGAAGACGCTTGTACACGAGGTACAATAGACAACCCGATAGCAATAGATGCCGTTAAGAAATTCATTGCGGAGCAAGACCTGCATGCCGAGACACGTTTCGTGCCTGAGGTAAATATTTGCTCTAATGTGCTAAAGGAATGGCCGGAGAAGATTGCCATCATAGGCGGAGGTCCTGCCGGACTGAGTTGCGCCTACTATCTTGCCACAATGGGTTACAAACCAACGGTCTTCGAGCGCAATGAGAAGCCCGGCGGCATGCTCCGCTATGGCATACCTTCGTACAAGTTGGAGAAAGAAGTCATTGATGCCGAGATTGACATCATGCGCGAGATAGGCGTTGACATCCGTTGCGGCGTGGAGGTAGGCAAAGACATCACTATAGCCCAACTCCGTGAGCAGGGTTACAAGGGCTTCTATGTGGCAATAGGCTGCCAGGGCGGCAGACTGCCCGGTATTCCAGGAGAGACACTTCAAGGCACTACCACGGCTATCGACTTCCTGCATAATGCCAACTGTGGGCAAATCCTCGAATCTTCAAATCTTCAAATTGCAAATAAGAAGGTTGTCGTTGTCGGCGGCGGCAATGTGGCTATCGATGCTGCCCGCGTAGCACTAAGAAGCGGTGCCGAGTCAGTAACCATGCTATCACTCGAGACCGAGGACATCATGCCTGCATCGCCCGCAGAACGCCGCGAGGCACGCGAAGACGGCGTGGTTATCAATCCTGGATGGGGTCCCAAAGAGGTACAGGGTGAAAATGGAAAGGTGAAAAGTATAGTATTCAAGAAATGTACTTCTGTATTCAATGCAGAGCATAAGTTTGCGCCTGAATACGACGAGAACGAACTCCTTACCCTCGATGCCAACATGGTCATCTTCGCTATCGGTCAGACCGTTGTACTCAAAGACCTGCTGAAGGACACCCGCGTAGAGTTCTTCCGCGGCGTTTATCCGGTTGCCGACAAACTGACCTACCAGACTGCCGAACCCGACATCTTCGTCGGTGGTGACGTCTTCACCGGTCCTAAGTTCGCTATCGACGCTATCGCCGCAGGCAAAGAAGCCGCCGAGTCGTTGCACCGTTTCGTACAGCACGGACACATGACCATAGGCCGTAACCGTCGTGACTTCATCGAACTCAACAAAAAGGACATCGTTGTTGAGAGCTACGACAACTCGAGTCGTCAGGAGGCTGTTGATGTGGCACAGAAGAACAAGTTCGCCGAATACCACGGCACACTCACCGAAGAGCAGGTGCGCCGCGAGACTGCACGCTGCCTCGGTTGCGGTGCATCGGTGGTTGACGAGAATCGCTGCATCGGTTGCGGTGTATGCACCACCAAGTGCGGTTTCGATGCCATCCATCTCCACCGCGAGCACCCTGAAGCCAGCATCATGCGCACCTCCGAGAACAAGTTCGACGGCATACTGCCATACATGATAAAACGTGCCGGCAAGATAGCGTTCAAGAAAAAATAGTCGCGATGCCGCACAAGCGTTAAACCATATAAATGACCAACAAGCAAAACGAAAATAGAGGCGAGATTCTTCTCTATCGCGCAGAGGACAACACCATCCAATTAGATGTGCGCATGGAGAATGATACTGTGTGGCTGACACAAAGACAAATAGCAGATTTGTTCGGTGTGAAGAAAGCTGCTATTTCTAAACATGTGGCAAATATCTTCAGCCAAGGAGAATTAATCCATGAGGCAACAGTTTCCAAAATGGAAACAGTTCAAATAGAAGGAAAACGTATGATTGTACGTTCTTTGGAATATTATAATTTGGACATGATATTATCTATTGGTTACCGTGTCAATTCCAAGCGTGCTGTTGCCTTTCGCCAATGGGCGAGCAAGGTCCTCAAAGACTATCTCATAAAAGGCTTTGTCATCAATGAGAAGATTCGCCGTGAGCAGTTGTCTGACTTGCGACAGTTGGTGCAGATTGTCGGGCGTACGGTGCAGAGCAAAGCCATAGAGAGCGCTGATGAGACACAGGCTATTTTCGACGTTGTATTGGATTACACTTATGCACTCGATACGCTCGACAACTACGACTATGAGCGTCTGACGGTAAATGAGATAACTCCCGAAGCGCATTTCCGTGCCACCTACGACAAAGCCATGCAGACAATAGCCGCCTTGCGGGATCGTTTTGGCGGCAGCACATTGTTCGGCAACGAAAAAGATGACTCGTTCAAAAGCAGTATAGGACAAATCTATCAGACCTTTGGCGGCAGGGATCTCTACCCGAGTGTGGAAGAGAAAGCAGCTATGCTCTTGTATTTGGTCACCAAGAACCACTCTTTCACTGATGGTAACAAACGTATCGCAGCAACCTTATTCTTGTGGTTTTTGAACAATAACGGCATTCTCTATCGCGAGGACGGCACCAAGCGCATCGCGGACAACACTCTTGTTGCCTTAACGCTGATGATAGCCGAAAGCCGCACTGAAGAGAAAGACACAATGGTCAAAGTGGTGGTGAACCTGATAAACCAAAAAAACTAACTGCAAATAACAAAAGAGACTTTCGTATGATAACTATATGACCGAAGAAAACGAAAAACGATACGATATGTTTGACGAGTACCTGCGTCAGGGCGAGCCTTCCAAACGGGAAGCCGCCTTTGCGTGGAGTACCGCTATCGGCTTGCAGGATGTGGACCGTCTGAAAACCTCCGACTACCTGCGTGAGGTGGCGACGCGCAATATAGAGGGCGAGATAACAATGGACGAGGCGCACCGCCTTATCCACTCGTATTACAAGACCAAGACCAACCGCACTGCCGACACCGAAGCTACAGAGGAGGCTGACAAGGCGGCAGCCAACATCAGCCGCATACTCTCGTCCGACACTTTGGATTTCTCCACCAACGGCTACAAGGCACTGCACCGCCGTATCTTTACCGGCGTGTTCAAACATGCGGGGCAGATTCGCGACTACGACATAACGAAGCGGGAACTTGTGCTCAACGGCGACACCGTGCGCTACCTCAACTGGGAAGACCTCAACCGCGCTTTGGATTACGACATCGCCGAGGAGCGGGCCTTCAGTTATGCCGGATTGTCGGGCGACAAGACCGTAGAACACATATCGCGCTTTGTTTCAGGTCTGTGGCAGATACATGCCTTCGGCGAGGGCAACACGCGCACAACGGCAGTCTTCACCATCCAGTATCTGCGCTCATTGGGATTCGTGATTGATAACGACCTCTTTTCCAAACATGCGTGGTACTTCCGCAATGCACTGGTACGTGCCAACTACAAGAACGCCGCGCAAGGCATCGACTATACCTTCACCTATCTTGAACGTTTCTTCCGTAACCTGTTGCTCGGCGAGCAGTGGGTTCTCAAAAGCCGTTACCTCTTCGTCAATCCGCCTGCCGAATACCGCGACCAGCCGCGCTTGGATATATCCCCGCAAGTTACCCCTCAAGTACCCCCACAACTTACCCCCACAAGTACCCCCACAAGTACCGAACAAGTTACCCGAACAAGTACCCGAACAAGTTCGCTCATAAGTCGCTTAAATCCAAATAGTAAGTTCTATACGAACGATGAAAACACCATTGAACTTGTACGGGTAATCGGAGATGACGAATTGAGCATAAAGGAACTGATGTCACGCAGAGGTTTGAAGCAACGACCGAACTTCATAGAGTATCATCTCAATCCCGCATTGCACAGCCGTTTTCTCCGCCGCAAGTATCCCGACAATCCCAACCACCCACGCCAACGCTACCTGCTGACCGTAAAAGGCAGAATGTTATACAACGAACTGAGCAAACAGGAATAACACCCGCAGCAATCCCCCCGAAACACTATACGGATACCGAAGGGATACCGATAGGATAGCGAAACAAAAACACGCTCCGTAATCCGCTACCCATGCGCTATGGATGCGCTACCGATAGACCGAGAATGAGCATATCTGAGCCATTGAAAAAAATATCATAACAACACCCCAACAGCGACTTTATCCGTAGGATAACCGATGATAACTGTGAAGCGAAACAACCGCACCGAATGCACGTTTACGATCGTTTGGAGCCAAGCGGAGATAAGAAAGCCGGTAGCTTGAATGAGGAGTACGGGTTCCCTTAAGAAACCAACAAAGTGTTTCGCAAAGGGTGTCAGTAAGTGCGGCGCGCGAGTGCAAAAAGTCCCCACTTTTTGCACATAGAACACCTCAAAGCAAGGATAACCGATAGATAGTACTACTCACACCGAAGGCCCACAATACTCTCACCGTGTACATCGTAACTGCCAAAAAACAAAATGGCAGGGTCTTGTGTCTTCAAGTTCTGTGATTCAACATCTGTTTCGTCCATTAGGTCGGATAGTATCCGACATCGGTCGTAAGACCGAAAAAGCATAAAGCGAAAAAAACTCCCCGCATCACCTAAAATCCCCTCTTTCAGCACAAAACCGCATATTTATTTGCATATCTGCCGAAAAAGCGATAAATTTGCACGCAAATTTAGTTACTCTTGTCCACGCCGCAGAACATACTGCCTTTTCTGTAGAAAATAAAGCATAAACTGTATTATGGGAACCAATTTCTTTACAAACGAAGACCAAAACACTCTCTTGAACAAGATTGAAGGAGTCTTTCAATACAAGAAAGTCCATTTCTTCGACGCTCTTGTCGGCTATTTTCGTGCTTCTGGATATTTCCGCATCAGAAAGTTCATCCAACAAACGCCGAAGATAAGGTTCCTTGTTGGTATCAATGTGGACAAACTTACATATCAGGCAAATCAGCAAGGTCTGCTTTTCAATCCCAATGCCGAGCAGTCGCAAGAAGAGTTCTTCAAGGAAATCAAAAAGAATATTCAAGAAGCTCGCTATGACAAAGAGGTGGAAGACGGCATGTATCAGTTCATTGAGGACATCATGTCCCGTCGTATCGAAATGCGTATCCATCCCAAGCAGAACATTCACGCCAAAATATACATCTTCCGTGAAGAGGAGTATCACCCTCACGGTTATGGTTCCGTCATCACCGGTTCAAGCAATCTGACGGAAGCCGGGTTGGAAAAGAATTTTGAATTCAATGTCGAACTGCGTTATGATGATGACATTCTATATGCCACAGAGACGTTTGAAAAATTATGGGCAGAGTCTGTCGAAATAGACCTGACCCATGTGGAGAAAATAAAGCGAGAGTCTTATCTGAATACCGAGTTCACGCCTTATCAGGTATATTTGAAGTTCTTGTTGGAGTACTTTGGCAAAAGTATTGATTTCGACCCTAATTCCATCTCTGATTTGCCCAAAGGTTACAAAAAACTGTCCTATCAGGTGGATGCGGTCAACGACGGTTATGTCAAAATGATGAAGCACAACGGTTTCTTTCTGTCTGATGTCGTCGGTTTGGGAAAAACGGTTGTGGCGGCGTTGATTGCCAAGAAATTCTTTTTCTCTAACGGTTTTCCGACCTACCGTTCGCATACGCTGATTATTGTGCCTCCCGCATTGAAAGAGAGTTGGGAAGACACTTTGGCAACTTTCAAACTTGACAATTACAAGATTATCACCAATGGCAGCCTGCACAAAGTAAAAGATGCCGGATTATACGACTTGGTCATTGTTGACGAAGCGCACAAGTTCCGTACAGATACTGCCTCGATGTACAATGAGCTGCAGAAAATCTGCAAGACCAAGACGCGCCGCCGCCATACTGACGGTTCATATTACGAAAAGAAGGTGATACTGGTATCAGCCACTCCTCTCAACAACCGACCGGAAGATATTGCCAATCTGGTCTATCTGTTTCAGGATTCCAAAGACAGCACTTTGGAGGAAAGCAATCTGCAGCGTTTCTTTCGTATCCGTATTGACAGATACCGCAAACTGAAAAAAGAAAAGAACATTGACCATATATCCAAAGAGATAAAGAACATATACGAGGAAATCCGCGTCAAGGTGGTTGAGCCGCTTACCGTGCGGCGTACGCGTACCGACCTCATAGAGAACGATGCATATCGCAAGGATTTGGAGCAGCAGGGGGTTGTTTTCCCCGATGTCCATGCGCCGGAGAAAATCTACTATCCTTTGGATGACAAACTGAATGAACTATACGACCGCACTATCAGGTTGCTGAGCAATCCACAGGAGGGTCTTACCTATTTCCGCTATCAGGCAATCAAGTATCTGCGTCCCGAAAAGAAAAAGAAATATAAGAAAGCTGACATGATTTCCATGCAGTTGGCAACAATCATGAAAACCCTGCTCGTCAAACGCATCGACAGCAGTTTTTATGCTTTCAAGCAGTCACTTAAACGCTATCAGCTGGCGAATCATGTGATGCTTCAGATGTTCAACAACGGGACAATCTATATCGCTCCGAACCTGAAAGTTAATGAGTTGCTAAGCAGCGGCAAGGAGGAGGAACTTATCAAACTGATTGATGCTTCTGTTTATGCGGACCCCACCATTGAAATATGTTCCCCCGCAGATTTTGAACCGGGATTCAGAGAGGGTATCGAGCATGATGAGTCGATTTTGAAGCAACTCGTTGCCGATTGGGATAATGTCACGGATGATCCGAAACTCAACATATTTCTGGATTATCTGAAGAACACTCTGTTCAATAAGACTATCAACCGTGAGGGGAAACTGCTTGTTTTCTCCGAGAGCAAGGAAACGACGCAATACCTTCAGGATGCCCTCAAGGCGAACGGATTTACCCGTATTCTGGCAGTTCGCAGTGACAATCGGAAGGAGATGATGCCAGTTTTGAAAGCCAATTTCGATGCCAACTACGACGGTGAAAAGAAAAATGACTATGATATCATCATCTCTACCGAGGTGCTTGCGGAAGGGGTCAATCTGCATAGAGCCAATATCATTGTTAACTACGATACTCCTTGGAACTCCACGCGTCTGATGCAGCGTATTGGTCGCGTCAACCGTATTGGAAGCACCGCCAAAGATGTGTATATCTATAACTTCTTCCCTACGGAAAAGGTCAATAACGACATCGAATTGGAGAAAAAGGCGAAGATGAAACTGTTTGCCTTCCATGCAGCATTAGGTGAAGATAGCCAAATTTATTCCACTGACGAGTCTCCTGAGAGTTTCGGCCTGTTTGACAAGGATATTGACGAGGAACGCGACGAGAAATTGCGCTATCTGATGTGGCTGCGCTGTTTGAAGGAAGAAGACCCGGATTTGATTAAGACTATTTCAAAGATGCCATTGCGCGCACGCGTCGGACGGAAAAACAAAGTGATGCGCAACAGCACCCTCGTCTTCATACGCAACAACCGGCGCGATGCCTTCACTTTCGTGCGCGAGGACGGTTCCTATGAAGAACTGACATTCTTGGAAGCAGCCAAGGCGTTTGAGGCGCGACTGGATGAGAAGTCCATCCCGCTTCACGACTTGCACCATATCCAGGTGTCGAAAGCGATAGACCAGTTCTCTGACAAGGAAGAGGATTCCAAAGCTGTTCTCAACAAAGTGAATCCTGCTCAAGGACCTAATGAGAAGAAAGCCATTGCCTATATGGACGGTTTTCTTTCGCTTCCCGACATCACGGACGAAGAGAGAGACCTGATACGCAGAGCCAAACGCGCTGTCACAACCGGTAAGTTCCAACAACTGCAGCGTGATGTAAACAAACTGAAGTCCGCCACTCAGAAAACACCCCTTAAACCGTCCGTCCTGTTGGATAAACTTGTTCAGATCATCTCTGCCTATCCGCTTGATGCCATTGATATTTACACCGAGAAAGAGGCAGCTCACGAAGAGTATGTCCTCAAAAAGGAACTCACTCCGGAGATTATTATCTCCGAGAGTTTTAATTCGTAATGACGACTATGACAGAAACCAACCGCATAGAGTTTAAGCGCGAACTGACTCGCGAACTCGATATCGAAAAAGAAGTTGTGGCTTTCCTCAACTACCGCGAAGGTGGTATTATCTATATCGGCGTAGATGATTCAGGCAAGCCGGTCGGTGTGAAGGATATTGACGGCGATATGCTCAAACTCAAGGACCGCATCCGCATGGGTATCTTGCCATCTCCTTTGGGACTGTTTGATGTGCAAACAGAGACTATTGACGGCATTCAGGTCATCAGGATTACGATTGCCAGCGGAACAGAGAAACCATATTACAAAGCGCAATACGGCATGTCTCCACGTGGTTGTTATATCCGTGTCGGAACAGCAGTTGAGCAGATGTCACCGTCAATGATTGAGAAAACCTTTGCCCGCCGCACGCGCAACTCTCTTTCGATTATTGAGTCTCCTAAGCAGAATCTTACTTTTGAGCAGTTGAAGATATACTATCAGGAGCACGGAAAAACGCTCAATGACCAATTTGCCCAGTCGCTCAATTTCTTGACTGCGGACGGACGGTACAACCTGAACGCTTTTCTCTTTGCCGATCGGAATGATATTACTATCAAGGTGGCTAAGTTTGCCGGAACGGACAAGTCCGATCTGATAGAGAATGAGGAATACGGCTACTGCTCTATTATTAAGTCCTGTAAGGCTGTACTTGATAAACTGAATGTTGAGAACCGCACGCTCGCTCGCATCACATACCCGTTCAGGCAGGAGACACGGCTTGTTGATGCCGACTCGTTGCGTGAGGCGGTCATCAATGCTTTCGTGCATAATGACTATTCTGACCTGATGAGTCCGGCGTTCTATATCTTTGCCGACCGTCTGGAGATTGTGTCTTATGGCGGTTTGATTGACGGTATGTCAAAGGAAGAACTGGTGTCCGGTTGTTCTCGTCCGCGTAATCGCGAGATTATGCGCATCTTCAAAGATGTGGATTTGGTGGAACAATTGGGAACCGGCATGAACCGGATGATGAAAGCCTATACATCGGATATCTTTGTCGTCAGCCCGAATTTCTTTCATGCGGTATTCAATTACAACAAACTTCCGGATAATTTCGGGAAAGACTTCACAAAAGACTTCACAAAAGAACTTTCTGAAAGACAGTGTATTATATTGGATATGCTGCGTGCTGATTGCACTTTAACTTCACAAAAGATTTCGGGAAAGACAGGCGTTTCGACAAGAACTATCATTGAGGATATAAAAGCACTTCAGCAGTATGGTCTAATCCGCCGCGTCGGGGGACGCAAGAATGGCCATTGGGAGATAATCATGCCATAAGGATAATATACAAAAACTGTCAAAACAATAACAACCATGATAAGCCAAACGGAATTAAAACAAATACTGTCGGCAAAGTTCGACTTTGAGGCATGGAAACCCGTACTGGAGCAGATGTTCCTGAAGATTGACTATCTGACCAAGGAGATACAGATAGATGCCTCTCTTGTTAAAAGCGGTGGTCAGATAGGCACCATCCGTCTTGATGACGGACGCTCTCTTGGTTTGTTCAGATTCGAAGTGGCAGACAATATCATCATTGCCCGTAACAGAAAAGGATTGCGCGATATTGCCATCAAGTATGTGGATCAGGATATTATTCACGGAGCATTGGTTTTCTACTACTCCACGCAGCAACCGGATTATCGACTCACATTCGTTTCCAAGCAGACAACACTTAATGCCGACGGAGAGTTCACGACCCAAGTGACCGCTCCTAAACGCTATACCTTCCTCTTGGGAGAGAACGAACCCTGCACTACTGCTGCTTCCCGCTTATATGAACTGATTAGCAGGCCTTCCGTTTATTTGGCTGATGTGACGGATGCCTTCTCTGTTGAACGCTTGAACAAAGAGTTCTTCAAGGCATACAAAGAGCAGTATCAGAAGTTCCTCAACTATCTGAATAACGACACGAAGGCGAACCGTGACTATGTGAAGAAGTTGCTGGGTCGCCTCGTCTTCCTGCATTTCTTGCAGAAGAAAGGCTGGATGGGTGTCCCTGCCTCCAATACGAAATGGGAAGGCGGGGACAAATCATATCTCCTGCATTTAGTAGAGCGTTACAACGGCGACGACCGCCTGCTGTCCGATGTGTTGGAGCCACTCTTTTTCGAGACACTCAATGAGAAACGCGCCAATGACGAAGCAAGTCCTGTTCTCGGAGAGAACATCAAAATACCCTATCTGAACGGCGGTCTGTTTGACAAGGACAGTCTCGACAGGTTGGATATTGATTTCCCATACTCCTATTTCAAAGACCTGATGGACTTCTTCGCCATGTACAATTTCACCATTGACGAGAACGACCCGGATGATTCGGAAATCGGCATTGACCCCGAAATGCTCGGACATATCTTCGAAAACCTATTGGAGGATAACAAGGACAAGGGAGCCTTCTACACGCCTAAAGAGATTGTGCAGTATATGAGTCGTGAGAGCGTAAGCCAATATCTGAAGACATGCACCCCGGACGATTTGCATACTGCCATTGACACATTAGTCAAACAGAAGCAAGTAGAGCCGTTACTGCAAATTCGGGAGAATGCACGCCTTGTCAATAGAGCATTGGAAACAGTCAAGGTGTGCGACCCCGCTATCGGTTCCGGCGCATTTCCTATGGGAGTGCTGAATGTATTGTTCGATTGCCGGCATTTGCTGTATGGCTTTATAGGAGAAAACAAACCTTTCTCCTATGCAGACATCAAGAAACAAATCATCCAAAACAACATATACGGAGTGGATATCGAACAGGGAGCTGTGGATATAGCTCGTCTGCGGTTCTGGTTGGCATTAGTGGTGGATGAGAACGAGCCGCAGCCACTCCCCAACTTGGACTACAAGATAATGTGCGGCAACTCGTTGCTACATCGTTTTGCGTTAGACGCACCTTTCCAAGATGTACTGAAGGACTACAACAGAGAAAACAATACCAACTATACATTGGATGACTATCGTCAGTGGGTATATGATTATACCAATATCTCTGATCATACGCAGAAGGATGATTTCCGAAACAGAATTGAGGAAATTAAACATGCTTTCAAGACAGAACTGAGCAAGAAGGAGAAAACGAAGATTGCAAAAGTCAGAGCCGCAATTGCAAATCTACAGATGGAAGATCTGTTTGGCTCCAACCCGAAAGATAAAGAAAAAGAGCTCAAAAAACTGCAAAAGCAATTAAAAAGCCTTGAACAACAACGTGACGAGATTCTATCCAACAAAATTTACGAACATGCGTTTGAATGGCGTTTTGAGTTCCCCGCTCTGCTTGACAGCGAAGGCAACTTCACTGGATTTGATATTGTTATTGGCAATCCACCGTATATCAATGTTCAACTTATGTCAGAAGATCAAAAGGCTGTATTCAGACGCATCTTCTCTTGCTTTTATAAGCGTTGTGACATCTTCTGTCTCTTTGTGGAGATGGGTCTGAATCTCATAAAAGAAAATGGTGTTGTCTCTTTTATCATTCCTTCTGTCGTACATTCAAATTTATCATACCAACCGCTACGGGATATTATTCTCAATAACCATTGGCTCAGAGAGGTTTGCTATACCGGCGGTGATGTGTTCAATGCTCCTACTGTTGATACTACTATTCTCATCATTCAAAAAGCAGATAATCGGAGTATCACAATAAAAAACGCTCTCAACTTTTCTGATAAGAAAGAAAAAATAGTTCCGGCTGACTATTTCCGAACATACAACAATATCATTAGTGTTGAAATAGGAGATAGCAATTCGGTATTTGATAAGTTGTTCAACCCATCTCTACCAGCCATAGATCAACATTTTACTGTTTTTCAAGGGATAGTAACAGGAAATAATACCGCATTTATCTTTGAAACAGAAGCAGAAGCATTAGAACATAGTATTGACAAATCACTCTTGCACCCGCTTTGTCATGGGCGTGATATAGAAAAATATCATGTCCGCAACTATGACAGACGCATCCTCTATATTGACAACTCTGTTGATATAGATGACTACCCGACGACAAAACAATGGTTATTGCAATTCAAGGAGGCATTAGATAAGAGAAATGAAGGCAAAAAGGATATTATAAATTGGTGTTCGCTACATCGTCCTCGCGTAAAAGCAGAACTTGATTTGAGAGAGAAGATTTTGATACAAAACACAAGGAATGAGGCACTGAAAACAAGATTGGTTGCCACGCTTGATAATTGCAGTATATATGCCACACAAGGTATAAACTTTATTATTCCTCAAACGGGAGATGTTCCATTGCGCTATTTGTTAGGCATACTCAATTCCAAGTTGTTGAATTATCTGTTTGCCACCAAGTTTCTGAATCTGGCAATTAAGGCTGAGTATGTAAAGCAAGTCAGAATCCCGACAGCCACACAAGCCCGGCAGCGGCCGATTATTGCATTAGTAGATACCATTCTTAACAAGAAACGAGAGAATCCTCAGTCCGACACTTCGGCAGAAGAAATTCAGATTGACAATCTGGTATATCATCTGTATGGTTTGACTTACGACGAAGTTCTCCTCATCGACCCCGCCACCCCCATTACCCAAGAAGAATACGAAAAATAAAACATCTTCAACATGTCAGATTCAAAGATAAAAATTAAAACAACTATCAGGTGTAACAATATTGCACCTTTGGAACATCTGCAATATGAAATATCATCTTCTTCATTGAAAATAGCGGTATTTGCGAACAACGGAAGTGGTAAAACATTTATTAGCAGACTATTTCGGTTACTTGAGCAAGATGAAACATTAGTGGTGAATGAAAAAGGGGAATTTCTAACAGACGCATATTTGACCTATGGACAAACAAAAGGTGAGTTCGCTTTTAAAATTGATGATGAAACAAGTGTTAAGGAAAATATTAGTTTTCAAATTAACAAAGGAGTAAAACCAACGCTCCCTACAACTAATTATATTTTTCACACATTCAATCAAGACTATGTTGACAAAAATATTAGAGAATTAGATTATATAAAGGATGCTGACGATGAAAGTATGCAGGGCTTTATATTGGGCAAAGCTCATATAGATGTCAGTGACGACAAAAAGAAACTTGAAGAAATAGAATTATCAGGAAAGAAAATAAAAGATGACATTATTTCTTACATTGAAGATTATAAAAAGAAGCACATTTCACATATTGCGAATATCACAAGACTTAATGAATATAGGACATTAGACCCGGCTAATATTCTGAAATGGGACGGGAAACAACTTCACTCATTGAAAAAAACGGTTGAAGAATATATAAAAGATTATGATAAAATTAAATCCATTCCGGAAAATCTTCCTGCTGTACAAGAAATAGCGATATTAAGTATTGATAATGATAAAATAAACACCATCAAAGAATTGCTTTTGAAAGAATATACTTTGAGTAATTTCAAGGAAGAGTTCAAATCAAAAATTAAAAGCAAACAGGCTTTTATAGAAGAGGGGTTGAAAATTTCCATTAATAACATTTGCCCGTTTTGTGAGAGACCTTATGACAATAATGCATTAGCGATAGTGGATTTATACACAAAGTACATTACTGATCAAGAAGCAACAACTATAAACAACTGGATGTTTATTATAAGTATCTATCAGAGTTTATCAAACAACTCAAGGAACTGGATAAAGAAAGTAATAAACAAATTAAGGTCTTTAATGATTATAAAACAAAATATATCGTATCATTGGAAAAAGAGACTCTTGCAGATGTAAATATTTCTACTGCGATTTCCTATATAGAACAAATAATGTCTTTGCTAAATGATAAAAAGGAAGACATTTCCATTTCATATAGTTTGACGGATGAATTGTCTGAAAATCTAAAAAAAACTATAGATGATATTGTAAATGCAGTATCTCAAAACAATGAGAAAGTAAAGAATATGAATGGGAAGATTATTCGGATTAGTGAAGAAAATAAGACTGTTAGAAATAATATTTGTAAAGCAGCATACGACTATTTATGTCTGGAACAACAAAAGAACATTGAGGAGATAAAAAAACTTGCAGAAGCCCATAGAAAACTTGCAGAAGAAATAGCCAAAAAAGAAGAAGCCATGCGCTCATTAAAGAAAAAGGAAGTTGCAAAAACAATCAAGCAGGTTTTGGAGTTCTTTTTTGATGGTGACAAATTCACATTGGATGAGAATACTTTTCAATTAATGTTTAGAACACGACTACTTGATAAAGGCAATGTAAAATATGCAATAAGTGAGGGAGAGAAAAATATCATAGCCTTTGCGTATTATTTAGGAGATGCTCATATTAAAATCAGTAGGGATGATGATTACAAGAAACTCTTTTTTATAATTGACGACCCCATATCCAGTCTGGATTTCACCTATGTTTACACAATGAGCGGAATCATTCGGAAAATAAAAACTGTTTTTCCCAAGATAGAGCATCCACGTTATATTATTTTGACACATAATAATGAGTTTATGAGGATATTGTGTGCCAATAAAATCGTAGATAAGAAACTATTATTGCAAAATGGGAATCTGTCCGAATTTAATACCAATTTTACTGTACCCTATATTAGCCATTTATTAGACGTATATAGGGTCGCAAGAAAAGGACAAACATATTCGCATACAACTGCAAATTCCATAAGACATATTATTGAAACATTAGTAAAATTTCAGAATATTGAATTATCAGATGATGGCATAGATAAGTACATACAAGAGAATTTTGAACAGGATGCCAAGACATATACATTTATTAATGATTTGTCGCATGGAGGGTGGCGAAGTGAAGATGCCCCGATGTTACCCAAAGATTACCAAGATGTCTGTGAAAGTTTAATACAGCATATAAACAACTTGTACAAAAATCAAATTTCATATTGCGAGAAGAATGCTTAAGGTTAATAACATGACCGTTTATCCGACCGTATTACATATTTCTCGGCTAATGATTTAACAATTTGATATATTAGACATTCACCTTCTAACCTTTTGATTTAGAGCAGCAAATACACATTTGATTCAGATTAATAAGAACATTATTTATCCATAGCAGTAAGAGCATTTTATTTCAAACATTTCCCGCTAAAACCTGCCGAAACCACCATAAACCCGCAACGCCAATCCAAAATGCAGTACCTTTGCACTCAAAATGAAAAAAGCATTATTGGACATGACTAAATCAAATACAAATATGTCGCAACAACTACAAATACGTAACTCAACCGCTGAGTTTCTGATCTTCCAAGCAGAAGATAAGGCACGAGGCGTGCAGGTGTTCTACAAAGACGAGACCATCTGGGCGTCGCAAAAGGCTATCGCCGCTTTGTTTGATGTGGACAGGTCAGTTGTAACCAAACATCTTAAAAATATCTTTGAGACAAGAGAATTACAACAAGATTCAGTATGTGCAAAATTTGCACATACTGCCGAAGATGGCAAAACATACACAACATCTTTCTATAAATTAGATGCCATTATCTCGGTCGGCTATCGCGTCAATTCCATTCGTGCTACCCAGTTCCGCCAATGGTGTACCGCCGTGTTGCGCCAGTTCGCCATCCGTGGTTACATCATTGACAAGAAACGAATGGAAAACGCTGCTTTCATCAGTGAGGATTACTTCGAGCACTTGTTGGCTGAAATCCGTGAGATACGTCTCTCTGAACGCCGGTTCTATCAGAAACTGACTGACATCTACGCTACAGCTATAGACTACAATCAGGACGCACCGACCACACGCGATTTCTTTGCCAAAGTGCAAAACAAAATGCACTATGCCGTACACGGACAAACGGCTGCAGAACTGATTGTATCACGTGCCAATGCAGAGAAAGAACACATGGGACTGACCTCGTGGGAAGCAGATACCGTTTGATGGAGAACGAATAGATACAGAAACAGCTACAGAAACAATATCATAACCATGCACGAACTCGGAATAGTGTTTTATATAATACGTGACGTCAAGAAAGCGGCGGAGGAGAACAAGGTCAACCATATCTCCGCCGTAGTGATAAACATCGGCGAGGTGTCAACCATTGTGCCACACATGCTTACCGACTGCTGGCAGTGGGCGGCTGACAAGGAAGAACTGCTCAAAGGCGCAGAACTCAAAATCAAAACCATCCCAGCCGTGACGCACTGCGACGGATGCGGCAAAGAGTACCCTACCGTTGCTCACGGTAAAATCTGCCCGCACTGCGGTAGCGAAGACACATGGCTCGCACAGGGACGGGAGGTGGAGATAAAGGAGATAGAAGTTGAAAATTGATAGGTGAAAACAGAAAATTGACAGGTGAAAGGTGAAAGTTGAAAGAAGTTGATTCCTGAAAAAACGAATCAATTTTTGCATATATCAAAAATATAACGTAACTTTGCAAATCATAAAATTCTTACAACCTAATAATATCATGGCTTGTTTTATTGTACCTCTTACACAGGCGATAGCAACATCTGCTTATCGCAAAAAAGTCGAAAGTCAAACGTCAAAAGTCGAAAGACAAGATTCATTCATATCACGCAACCTACCTTCTCTTGAGAAAATGCTCTGGGGCGGTTCATTAATGCTTATTGTGGATCATATAATCAACGGTGAACTGACATGGATGTTCCCGTTTTTCACTGCTCTTGAAACAGAAGGCGGAGGGGCTGTCATGCTACGCGAGATGCTTACCGTTGGTCTCCCTATTTCACTTGTAGTCACATTAGTATGGGCAGCATGGTGCTTTATTAAAGAGCGCCGTGCAGCACACGCATGACTATATACAAATAACTAACAAATTTAATAACCAATCAAAAACAATCACTTATGTTTTTTCAAGTTTATGGAGAACATGCCCTTGCACAATGGGGTATGTTGATTGTAGTCCTCGTAGGACTTATCTTGTTCAATGAGTTCGCTCGTCGCACCAAATGGGGTGGAGCAATCACTTTCTTTGCCATCCCGTTGGCACTGACAGCTTATTTTATCGCTATTGCGATAGGTGCACGCATGGGTGCAGAGTGGGCAGTCAACAATCAGACACATGTTTACATGAACGGCTGGTTCCACTATGCAAAGCTGTATGCCGCTCTGACCGGCTGTATCGGTTTCATGATGATCAAGTACGAATGGGGCATCGGCAAACAACACTGGTTCAAACCGTTCCCGTTCATCATCGTGGCTATCAACATTCTGATTGCCGTATGTTCAGACTTCGAGTCGGCAATCATGGGCTGGAACAAATGGTGGCTCTCAAGTGAAGGTGTTTGGCTCTATGGCGGTTGGCACAATGTGTTCAACGGCGTTGCCGGTCTCTTGAACATCTTCTGTATGACAGCATGGTGGAATGTATATCCTTCTAAAGACAAGAAGGATATGATCTGGGCTGACATGACATGGGTGTATATCCTTGTTTATGACATCTGGAACTTTGCTTACACCTACAACTGCCTTCCTACCCACAGCTGGTATTGCGGTATCGCTCTGCTTCTTGCTCCTACAGTTGCTGCTCTGCTTTGGAACCGTGGCGGTTGGATTCAGAACCGCGCCAACACACTGGCTATCTGGTGCATGTTTGCTCAAGTATTCCCATTGTTCCAAGAGACTTTCAAAGACGGCTTCCAGGCATTCAGTTGGGCAGTTCTTCCTTCGCAGTATGTAAAAGGTATTGACACCATTACAGCCGTTTATGCTGCAGCCGGTGGTGAGACTGCTGCAACAGGAACAACAGTTGAAGCTATCGGTGAAACTGCTGCCGACCCGACAGCAATGCTCGTTATTTCCGTATTGGCATTCATTACCAATGTGGTTGCTCTTGGTTACATCTGCTATCAGGCAAAGAAGCGTCACATCAATCCTTACAAGGAGGATGTATTTGTTGACCAGAAGTACTACAAAGACGCTATTGCACGCGCAGAAATCAACTAATTATGACACAGAAATGCGGCTTTGCCGATACGGAGTCGCATATTTATAAAAATACAAGGATGCAGAAAAAACTGCATCCTTGTATTTTTTGAGATAATGGTTTAACTTGCCAAAAAGTCGCTTTTTGATTTGCATATATCAGAAATAATCATTACTTTTGCACCATGAAACACGTAGAATGATTGTTTATGGCGGACGAAAAGAACAAGACTTTAACATTTGAAGTTCCTGAGGCCGAAGAGCAGGATGTAGTGATTTTGAATGACTATAATCGTTTCCCGTATTACGGGCAAGAATTTATTTCTGAGAATCTTGTAATCGGTATTGTAAGCAACGGAGAGAGTAGAGGATACTACGACAAACAAGAAGTGTATATATGTAAGAACGATGTATCAGTGGTTCTGCCCAACCATATCTGTATAGAGCAAAACACATCGGATGACTATCATGTGACACTTGTCGTTATTTCGTCTCGTTTCTTCGATGAAGTGTTGCGCACCACAGTTCACCGTAACCATATAAAGTATCATTACGAACCTATTTCACACCTGACAGAAGAGCAGTGCCAATCGCTGTTGAGACTGACACAAACGATAAAAGAAGTGAGCACGATGCGCGATATGTTGCATCAGCGCACGATGCTGTTGAATCTGGTAGATGTTTTTCTGACAATGTTAGGCTATTACCGTGCAGAACAAGAGACAGAAGTCTCGGCAGTCTCTCACGGCTATGAGGTTTACAACAAGTTCTGTGACCTGTTGGTAAAGCACTATCGCGAGTCGCGTGAGGTGAGTTTCTATGCAGAAAAGTTGAATCTTACCCCCAAACATTTCTCAAAAGTAATACATGAGATAACCGGCCACACCGCCTTCTACTGGATAGAGCAGCACCTTGTGATAAAAGCCAAACAGATGCTTACCCGCCGCTTGGATATGACAGTGCAGGAGATCGGCTATTATCTCGGCTTTGAGGATATGTCGCATTTCTCGCGCTATTTCAAACGCACCACAGGCATGAGTCCGCGCCAGTATAGAATGAATACTGTCGGTTAAAGCGACTATTTGTCATACATGTGAACAGCACTCGCAACAGGCAGTAAAGAGCGGCATATAATAATGCTGAGTATATTGTTGGCAAAAGTATGCAAATTATTTGCGAATACGGCGGAAATGCATTACCTTTGTCGCACCTAACGGGCAGAATCAATAGTGACAGCCTAACCACTACGACCTCTCTATTGTATAAGAACAAGGAACAAACATAGAAATCCTTATCGCAATTTGGGGCATGGTTGGTCAGGAGATATGTAAATTGACATATCACAGCGCAGAGCATTGTGCAGAAAATAAAATATTATCGAGTTTTATAAAATGACAAACGAGATTGTTCTAAATAAATCATAACGAGCAATTTCAATTGGAGGTGCAACTGAAAGATGAAACGGTATGGTACTAATGCAACCATATCCTGCAAATGGGCGACAACAAATATAATAAAGCGAATACATTAAAATGGCAAAGAATAACGGAATAGTGGAAACAGATGCGACTACGATACAACCAACAGGAGAAATAGAGAATCTTATTGTTGATATCCGTGGAAGGCAGGTTATGCTTGACCGCGATTTGGCAATGCTATATGGTGTGGAAACAAAGGTCCTTAATCAGGCAGTCAAGCGTAATCAGAATAGGTTCCCCATTCATTTCCGTTTTCAATTAAGTGATTATGAAACTAATGAACTGGTCACAAATTGTGACCGGTTGCGCAACCTCAAACATTCGAGTGTAAATCCATTCGTTTTTACAGAACAAGGAGTAGCAATGCTATCCACTGTTTTACATAGCGAAACGGCAGTAAGAATAAGCATTCAGATTATGGACGCTTTCACTGCCATGCGTCATTTTATCGGTTCGCATGCGCAAATGTTTCAGCGAATGGAAATAATGGAGCGCAACCAGTTAGCCATTACTGCTCATTTGACTGATAATGACAGAAAATTTGAAGAAGTATTTGAGCGCTTGGACAAACGCGAAAAAGAGCATCAGAAGGAAATTTTCTATGATGGTCAGTTCTTCGATGCATATATACTTATAGCAGACCTTATCAAGCAAGCCCAAACACGCATCATCCTATTTGATAATTATATAGACGAATCAGTCCTTTACCTGCTCGACAAACGCAATGCAGGAGTGACAGCAACCATTTACACCAAACATATTGACTCACACCTGCAATCTGACATCGCTCACCACGATGCTCAATATCCGCATATTGATATTCATGTGTTCCAGAAATCCCATGACCGCTTTTTGTGCATAGATAATACTGTATATTTTGTAGGTGCTTCTATCAAGGACATTGGCAAACGATGGTTTGCTTTTGGTAAAATGGAACAGACAACAGATGATTTGTTAAGCAGAATATAATACGACAAACAATCTTTGGGAATACACATAACACCAGCGCAAGGCGTTGCGCGGAAACAGAATATTAACATAAGCATTGGCTATTATTCGCGTTCAAGAAAAAGGTCCGGAAAACTAATTTCTTTGCAGAATTAGAATAGCAAATGTTCACGGAAGTTAAGGAAACTTCCCACAATCATCAATAAACACTGATGTAATTCAGTGTGGGTATATCTATGATGATTGGCGGGTTTTCTTTCCGGACCTCCCGTGAACGCGAGTGGATATACTCACCTTTTCTTTTTTCTGTGCCTGTGAATTTGTAGCAATGCACAAAACGCTATAAATTATGGCAGGACAAACTCTAAATACGGCAAGGGTTGAAAAAAAAGATGAGTTCTATACCAAATTAGACGACATAGCAAAAGAATTGAAATTCTATAGACCTTATTTTAAGGATAAGGTGGTATTCTGCAATTGTGACGACCCTTACGAGAGCAATTTTTTTAAATATTTTGCTTTGAACTTCAACTCTTTTGGATTGAAAAAGTTGATTGCCACGTGTTATAATGGTTCCCCTGTTCAAGGTTCGGAGTTGATGCTTGATTTTGGAGATTTTCAGAATGAAGAACCAAAGAAAATAGCGTACAAGGTAGAGATTACAGAAGTAAAAGATTATAATGGTGACGGAGCCATTAATTTGGCAGATGTGCAATATTTGATTCAAAATGACAAGAATGTGCTTTCCATCCTCAAAGGCAATGGTTCATTTGATAGTCCAGAGTGTATTGAACTTTTGAAAGAATCCGATATTGTTGTTACGAACCCTCCTTTCTCTTTGTTCCGTGAGTATTTGTCTTTGTTGGATAGATATGGCAAGAAATTTATCATTATAGGCAACACCAATGCCATAACTTATAAAGAAACATTTAAGATGTTTCAAGAAGACAAAATTCGCACAGGGTACACCAATTTTAACGTTGGTATGTTTTTCCAAGTACCAGATAGTTGGAAGAAATTTCATCATATAGAAAATGGTAAAAAGGTCGCTCGTGTATCTTCGTCGTGCTGGTATACAAACATGCCAGTAGAAAAACATCAAGAAGAATTAATAATGTATCGAAAATATAATCCGATTGAAAATCCTCATTATTATAATTTTGAGGCAATTAATATACAAAGATATACCGAGATTCCTGATGACTACGAAGGAATAATGGGAGTCCCTATTACTTTTATTGATAAATACAATCCCGAACAATTTGAAATTTTAGATTGCTGTGAACCGGCAATAGAATTAGAGATTTATAAAAAATGCTCATATTTTACTGAATATAAATCTCGACAAATTACATATAAAGGCGTCTTGTGCCAAAAAACATATCATCGTATCTTAATCCGTCGCAAAAAATCATCAATAAAATCATGAAAATCGAACTCAATCAAATCAAGGTGCGCGAATTGTGCGCAAGTTACGAAGACCTCAGCGTTCAAGAGGAAGGGATTACTGGTTATGGCGGACGGCTGAACATCCGCCCGAAATATCAGCGCGAGTTTGTCTATGACGAGAAAAAGCGCAATGCCGTGATGGACACCGTTTGGCAGGGCTTCCCGCTCAACGTGATGTACTGGGTTCGCGTCGGCGAAGGCCAATACGAACTGCTCGACGGTCAGCAGCGC
>JAFVBR010000011.1 GCA_017479885.1 Paludibacteraceae bacterium
ACAAGAGTTAAAGCATTATTTATCAACAAAATATATCATAATTTAACCATTGTTTTGCGATTGACCGTTTGTGATACATTTAGCATCCATTCGCACATGTTGCATTACGAAAAATAAAATAATTTGATGCGGTTGCCGTGTTACTTCTGCATGTAGTTTTGCAAATAAAAAAAAGAAGGGCGGACAGACTCCGCCCTTCGGGTAAATAAAGTTGTGCTATTCATATTCCTCTGCACGAGAGGAATGGTGCAAATCCGTAATCTGTACAAAAAGGATTACTTGTACAGGAATCTGCGGATGCTGCGTTTGGGAGTTTTCTCGAACTCTTTCTCTACAAGTTCTATCTCCGAAATGTGTGAGTATGCCGGCAGCATGGCGTTGAGTTTCTTGAGGTTGTCGTTCATGAGCTGCTGCATGGTCTGACCCTGCAGGTCGTACTTCTGGTCAGCAAACACAAGTGCAACCAATCTGCCGTTGCGGCTTACTACAACCGACTCCACTACTGCGGGCAGGTTGTTTATCTTGTCCTCAAGTTCCTCGGGATAGATGTTCTGACCATTGCTCGAAAGAATCATGGCTTTGGAGCGTCCGCGGATAAAGAGGTGCCCGTCCTTGTCGATAGTGCCAAGGTCGCCGGTGTGCAGCCAACCGTCTTTGTCGATGGCTGATGCAGTTGCCTCTTCGTTTTTGTAGTAACCCATCATCACGTGCTCACCGCGGAAGAGGATCTCACCTACAATCTTCTCAGGGTCGGGCGAGTCGATCTTCAGTTCGTTGCGTGTGACGCACTTGCCGCAGCAGCCCTGCACCTCGTTGAACCAATGGTCATAGCAGATGAGAGGACCGGCCTCTGTCATGCCATAGCCGACAACGAAGGGGAACTTGATACGGCGGAACACGCGCTCAACCTCAGCATTGATGGCAGCTCCTCCGGTGATGAGCCAGATAAGGTTGCCGCCAAAGGCCTGCATAAGCTGTTTGTAGATTTTCTTCTCCACTATCTTGCAGAGCAGGGGAGTGTTCCATAGGAATTTGACTACGGGTTTCTCCAAGGCGGGGAATATCTTGGCTTTGAATATTTTCTCAAGCACCAGGGGCACGGTGAGAATCATGTATGGTTTGGTCTCAGCGTATGCTTTCATCAGTACGCTGGGCGAAGGAGTCTTGCTCAGGAAATATACGTGGCAACCGCCTGCAACCTGATAAAGGAACTCGATGGTCATGCCGAACATGTGCGCCAAAGGCAGCATGCATACTTCGCTCCAGCCGGCATGGTTGGGAATGGTCTCTTGCGAGTATTGCACATTGGCTGAGATGTTTCTGTAGCTGAGCATTGCACCTTTGGGCGCACTGGTAGTGCCCGAGGTGTAGTTGATAATCATCAGTTCGTCCAGATTGTCGGTCGGGAAGCATACGTCGCTCTCCTTGAAACCGTAGGGATAGCGCTTGAGGAAGAGCTCTTCGCTTTGTTTGTAAGCATTCTCCTGTTCGGGAGTTCTGGCATAGAGAAGTTCAAAATCGGTAGTGCAGAGAACGAGGTTCACGTTGGGCATGTTCTCAATCGACACTTTTTTCCATACGCTCTCGCCTACAAACAGGGCCTTGGCGTCGGAATGGTTGACGAGACCTTCGATGTCAGCTCCTACAAAGGCATCCATGATGGAAACAATAACGCCTCTGTTGGCTGCGATGCTGAGGAGGGATATGGCCCAGTTGGCGCAGTTCTTGCTGCAGATTGCCACTTTGTCGCCTTTTTTTATACCGGCTGCATCAAGCAGTATCTGGAGGTGTGCCATCTGCGCGGCCATCTCACCGAAAGTATAGTTGTTGTCGCCATCGTAGTCGGTCAGTGCCGGTTCGTTCCAATTCTGCGGAATACGCTCATTGAAGTAGTGAAAGAAATGTTTTGTCGGTTCTGTCATAATGAATGTATGTTGTTGGGTTAATAATTGTGATATGGTTACATTGTGTTTGTTGTGCGGCTGCTATCATGCAGTAATGTGATTTCGGTACAACCGCACAAATTCACGCTGCAAAGATAGTCACTTAAAATTGAAAATGCTGATTAAAAGGTGTGTTCTCAATGTGAATATTGTTTGTTTTGTTATTTCAGGGATAAAAATGTTTTATTCTGGGATGAAATGTCAGAAAGATAGATGTGATCCTCAGCGGAGGCTCGGTAGCAGTAAGTGCATTTTTATCAAAATATGCAAAGAGATTTGCACATATAAAAAATTTGCAGTACTTTTGCAGGCGCTATTGGAAAGTTGTCTGAGTGGTCGAAAGAGCCGCACTCGAAATGCGGTGTACGCATTACGTCGTACCGGGGGTTCGAATCCCTCACTTTCCGCTGAAACAGATAAGGCATCCTCAACGGATGCCTTATCTGTTTATAGTTGAGGATGCATTATCTGTTTTTATATGAGTAATGCACTAATTGACTTTAATTGAGTCTTACCATGACGGAGATGACTTGGCCAGCGGTGGTGTCGCCTGCTTTATAGACACGCGCCTTGCCTTTGTTCTCGCCGGATACGGGCAGCATGATTGTTGTCTCGTAGCCGTCAATCGTGAGTGCGGACTTACGGAAAGCCTGTGCACGCGGGCTATACACCCAATTGGCAGAGATAGTACTCTTGACGATAGAAGCATCGGCATTCAATTCGGTGTAGTCTATCACTACTCGTTCAGCCTCGGACTTGCTGAGGTCGCAGATATAGAACGACAGCTGGTCATCGCTCATCACATACGCAATACCTTGGTAATAGCCTTCGTCCGGATAGTAAACCGGTAGCGGACTGCTCGACAAACTCCATTTATTGAAATCAAAGAGATATTTCCTACCACCGAGCATCCATGTAGAGTACTCTCCGCGATTGACCTTGGGCAGATATTCCAAATCATACCTGTTTGCACCACTGATTTCAGCGACTTTCTCCCCTGCGGTAGCTTTGCCATCTGCCTCGGAGAGCGTAACGGAAAAGACTTGGATAGCTTCCTCTAACGGGCGAAGGGCATAGAGTGTCTCGTTGACGGAGATAAGCTCGTAACTCTCATCAAAGCCGACAATCTTGCCGGAAGGGATAAACATAACGCCCGGTATTCCTTCGCCCGAATAGCTGCCATACGAGTCCTGATAGTACAGATTCAATCCGAACGCTCCACGTTTGTCCGGCATGATAATATCCGTCGTCAGTTTATCGCTATGCATCGTGGTGACAGCCAGTTGGTCGCCTTCGTCTTTGAGGCGGAACAACGTATTGTGAAGCGGCATCGAATGGTAGTCCGAATTGGCATATATCTCGCCCTTTATGGCTTCTACAATGCCGTAGATATCTGTTTGAGCGGCATCCCATTTAACATTTCCGTAAAAGGGGCGTCCTTGCGAACCATCCCAATAGAACAAAGCACCATCTTTACGGCGTACCAAGTAATTGTCGTGGTAGTCCGAATGCTCGGCAATGGCTTCTTTAATCTTGCTGTATGCCGGTTCTTGCAAATCTTCCAAATCAGGATAGACATAGTTGCAGCCATAGAGCCAGAGCCACTCATCGCCGATAGTATAAACATACTGCATGCTCAGACGCAGGTTGGTTTTGATGAGGTTCTTGGCATCGCCGCCTCCGCTGACATCTATGGCGTACGTTATTTCTACCATCGTGCCATCGTCAGAAACGGAATAAGCCATGCCGTCTTCAACCAATTCGTCCTCTTCTGCTGCAACCATACGGGCAGGAGTTTTATTTCCTGCTCTGGCACCACGCGAAGCCAGTGCTAATGTATTGACACCGTCCAGATTCATTCGTCTGAACTTGACACTATTGACGCTACCTCCGCCTTCGCAGGAGGTTATGCCGAGTGCAACTACTATCGCTGCAAGGGCGTAAATGAAACTATGTTTCATATTAGTTATTGGTAATTGGTTATTGGTAATTTAATTGAGCTGTATTAGCGTTGCTACAACGGCTGTTCCACTGGCTTCGGTGCCTAAGATGATGGTCTTGAAGGCATTCTCGCCGGTCATGTATGTGATGAGCGAAACAGTAGAACCGTCGGGCATGATAGCTGTCTCAAGATAGGCTTTCAGAGCACGGTCATACTCGCCACCGGAAATAACGTTATATTGCGGCACTTCGCTGCGGTCGATGTCATGGCGCGTAGCCGTGCGTGTGGGCAGATTATAGACAATCACATAACTCATGTCAGCTTGTTTCTCTGTCTCAAACGAATAAGCATTGCCTTCTTCATCATAAGCCTGAGCCCACGAGGGGAAGCCGTCCGGCAGTTTTTCTTGCGTGAACGTCAAGGTAATGGCATCAAATGTTTCAATGATGGCACCCTCTCCGTTATCTTTCAAATAGGAATAGGTCGAACCCTCAATGCGGTTCGGGTAACCATAGCCGTATTCGGGCAGCGAGTGTTTCTCGACACAGCGTGTGGCTTTGGCTGTATTGCCATCAAAAGAAAGGGTATAAATAGCCGGTTCCAAACTGCTGTCCCAACTATAGCCATGGGAAACGAAATACTTGCCGCCGATACAGTGCATACGCGGGTTAGCAGTGCTGACTTCGCTCGGTAGCCCTTGCACAAGATTCGCATTGTTGCCATTAATAAATGCAGGGTTAGTCGGTATATTGCTATCGTAACTAAGCACAGTGCCTAAATGTCCTTGACCATCTGCCAAAGCATAGGCGATATTAGCGTGGTAGTCAAGCTTCACAAGGTCCATCGTAGAACCGTTATCGACGAGTTTACGAACGCCACCGCGGTAATGACCTTCCGTCCAATAGAGTTCTTTGCCGACTTGCGCCACCATACCATATTGCTTGAGGTCATTGCTGGTCGGATTAGCGCTCATCGTGTTGTCGGCGATTACAATCTTGCCTTCCCAGTTCAGTGACACAACATCGTTGATATCAAATAACGCGCCGTCTGTCTTGCGAATCATGAAATGGTAATGTCCCGGGCGGTTACGGCTGGCTTCTATCTCATGCTCAACATAACCACGCGCACCCTTTGGCAGTGCACTAAGGTCGTCGCAATCATACTGACAGCCATAGAGCCATAAGTAGTCGTCGCCGACCGCAAAGATGTTCTCAATGCTCAGACGCAAGGCTTTGGTGTCCATGGTAGAGTCCACTTCGTTGAAATAGAAAATCGCTACGTGCATGTTTCCATCCTCATCCACGGTGTAGAGGAATTTGTGGGTTGGCTCATCTTGTTCGCCTTCTGCTGCAGGCATTCTGCGCGGCGCATTAGCGGGATTGCCGCCTTCCTGGACTAACGCAAGGGCTTTGGCGTTGTGCAAATCAACCCCCTTGAAGGTCATTTTATTACCCGATTGTTCTTCGTCCTGACAGGAAACGAGAAACAGCATGGCAATCACTGCAATGCCAAGTGCTACAGAAATTTTCTTTGTCATAGAATAAGTGATTTGTTCCGGCTCTTACACCTTCGCCGGTCTTGGGTTCTTATATATATATATACACAACAAGCGGTACTTGACACAGGTCAAGCACCGCTATTAGTCGGCCGGAGCATGCGAATGGTTAATGTCCCGCGTAGGGGGGGGTGATTCGCTGTATATATGCATCATGCAATAGCATATTCACCTTTATGTTTTTTTCTTAATTTTTGCAAAAGTACTGCTAAATTTTAATATGTGCAAGAATAATCTGAGAAAAGTGTATTTTTTCATATAAATCAAGATGTTTGTTATTTTGGGACTCAATCATCAGTGCGTGATTGTGATTATTTTGCTGCGTATGAGCAGAAGCATTCAGGTTGCAAAAGAGAGTGAGTGAGAATGACAAAATGTAAGCAAAACGGCAGAAAGGGTGACAAAATGTCAAAACGCGGAGTATGCTTACACTGAGCTTGAAGTTAGCATGATTTGAGCTACCTCTTAACTTACACTTTGTGCAAGAAAATCGCAAAAACGTGACAAAGTGATTCCAGGGCTTTTCGTGTATCTGCGTTTAGAGGATATTCTGTGTCTGTTATATATTGTGTGTTCGGAGGAATTGTTCGGCACGTATGAGGTCGGCAGGTGTGTCGATGCCTATAGACTGAATGCCGGTGACAGCGACCTTAATCTGATAACCGTTTTCAAGCCAACGCAGTTGTTCGAGCGATTCCGCTTTTTCGAGCGGGCTTTGCGGGAGACGGGTTATCTGAGCCAGAATATCGGTGCGGTAGGCATACATACCCAGATGTTTGTAGAATGTGTGGTTGCGGAGCCAGTCGCACTGAGGAACACCCCTGAAGTAGGGAATGACGCTTCGAGAGAACCAGAGAGCATTGCCGCTTTGGGAAGAAAAGACCACTTTGGGTGTGTTCGGGTTGAGCAGGTCGTCGAGTGTGTCAGTCTCAGTGAAGGGCTTGACAAGTGTAGCAATCTGTGCGGGGAAACAGGCCTTGATTGCCTCTATCTGTTCGGGCCGCACAAAAGGCTCGTCGCCCTGTATATTGATAACCACATCAGCCTGTTTTCCGTAGCGAAGATATGCTTCGTAGCAGCGGTCGGTACCGCTTCGGTGCTCGGCAGAGGTCATAACGACATTGCCTGAGAAAGCGCGTACGGCATCGAAGATGCGAGTGTCGTCGGTAGCGACCAGAACGTCATCAAGCGCTTTTGATGCCTGACGATAAACACGTTCAATCATTGTAGTGCCTCCGATGAGGGCAAGGGGTTTGCCGGGGAAACGCGTAGAGGCATAGCGGGCAGGGATGATACCGATGAATTTCATATAGCAGGTGTAAATGTTATCAGTTTGACGGGACAGACTTGATTACGTTGATGAGATTGAGTGCACCCTGAATGGTTCTGACCTGGTCGATTTCAATAGATTTCTTTGTTTCTGACTGGCGGAAGCGGCAGCGTGCAGGGCGCTGAGCCACATACTGCAGAATCTTGCCGAACTCGGGCGAATCGGAGTAGGCGGGAGTGATGTTAGAGGGCAGATAGATAATCATCTTATCGAACTTGAGCACCACTTTCTCTATTCCCAGAGAAATGCATGCCCAGCGGAGTTGCACAACCATAAGTAGTTCTTCGGCTTTCTGAGGCAGAGTGCCGAACCGGTCGATAAGGCGTTTCTTGAACTCAAGCAGTTCGCTGTCGTTGTGCAAGCCGTCGAGTTCGCGATAGAGGTTGATTCGTTCGGAGATGTTTTCAATGTAGTCCTCGGGGAAACCTAATTCGAGGTCGGAGTCGAGTTGGCAGTCATTAACCCATTTGCCTGCATTGATGCCGAAGCCGACGGTAGTGACTTCATTCTGAAAGACATCGCTGAACTCTTCCTGTTTGAGTTCGAGTACAGCTTCGGAAAGAATGCGCTGGTAGGTTTCGTATCCGAGGTCTGCAATGAATCCGGACTGCTCGGCACCCAGCATATTGCCTGCACCCCGGATATCAAGGTCCTGCATGGCAATGTTGAACCCTGCACCGAGGTCTGCAAAAGTCTCAATAGCATGCAGACGCCTGCGTGCATCAGCAGTGATGAGTTTGAGTTCGGGCGCCACAAGGTAGCAATACGCCTTACGATTCGACCTTCCGACACGTCCTCTCAACTGATGCAAGTCGCTCAGTCCGAAGTGGTCGGCATGGTTGATAATCATAGTGTTGACATTGGGAATGTCCACGCCGGACTCGATGATTGAAGTTGAGACGAGCACATCGTACTCATAGTTGATGAAGTCGGCAAGAATCTCCTCAACCTGCTCGGGCGGCATTTGTCCGTGAGCGCAGACGACTCTTGCTTCGGGGCATAGGCGACAGATTTTGTTTTTTACAGTTTCCAGACTCTGGACTCTGTCGTTGACGACAAACACTTGTCCGTTACGGTTGATTTCTTCCTGAACCGCCTCCTGAATGATATCTTCGTCAGCGGGAGTGATGAGTTCGGTCTGAATAGGATATCGGTTGGGTGGAGGAGTGTTGATGACGCTGAGGTCGCGTGCTCCGAGCAGAGAGAACTGCAAGGTACGCGGAATGGGAGTGGCAGTGAGAGTGAGAGTATCAACATTCACTTTAATCTGGCGAAGTTTCTCTTTGGTGGCGACACCGAACTTCTGCTCCTCATCGATGATGAGCAGTCCTAAATCTTTGAACTTCACCTGTTTGCCCACCAGTTTGTGAGTACCGATGAGAATATCGATTTCTCCTTTGAGCAAGCGCTCGAGTATATCTTTGGTTTGCTTCTGGTTTTTGGCTCTGCTGAGATATTCGACCGTGACAGGCATATCTTTGAAGCGCTCCCTGAAGGTGTTGTAGTGCTGCAGGGCGAGCACAGTAGTAGGCACCAGAACCGCAGTCTGCTTACCATCGGAAGCGGCTTTGAATGCAGCACGCATGGCTATCTCCGTTTTGCCGAATCCTACATCGCCACAGATAAGGCGGTCCATAGGTACAGGCGACTGCATGTCGTGCTTGACATCGAGAGTGGCTTTCTGCTGGTCGGGAGTGTCTTCGTAGATGAAAGATGCTTCAAGTTCGTGCTGCAGATAGGAATCGGGCGAGAACCGGAATCCTTTTTCCTGACGGCGCTGAGCATAGAGTTGGATAAGGTCGCGGGCAATATCCTTCACTTTCGCCTTGGCACGGTCTTTCATGCGTTCCCACTGACCGGAGCCGAGTTTTGAAATATGCGGCGGTTCGCCGTCTTTGCCCTTGTATTTGGAAATGCGGTGCAGTGAGTGTATGCTTACAAACAGAATGTCGTTGTCACGGTAAGTAAGTTTGATCATCTCCTGCATTTTTCCGTTGACAGGAGTACGAACGAGGCCTCCGAAACGACCTATGCCATGGTCGGTATCGACCACATAGTCACCTATCTGCAGCTGGTTGAGTTCTTTGAGTGTGAGCAATACTTTGCCTTTACGCGCTTCGTCGGCGCGCTGCTGGACTTTGTGGAAGCGCTCGAAGATCTGATGGTCGGTGAAGCAGCAGATGCGTGCATCGGCATCAACAAAGCCCTCGTGAAGCGTTTTGTCAACGGCAATGAAAGTGAGGTCCGCCTCTTTCTCAGCAAAGATGGCCTGAATGCGGTCTATTTGCTTTTTGGAGTCGGAGAGTAGGTAGATACGGTAGTTGTCGGCAATATACTGCCTGAAACTGCCGATGATGAGGTCGAAGTTCTTGTGGTACAAGGGTTGGGGGGTGGTGTGGTAGTCGATTCTGCTATATGAGGGCAAAACCGACTTCTGCGCAATCTCAACAGTGCGGTAAGAGACAAGAGCTTGATACACTGCCTCTGCGTCTATGGTCTGACTGACATTGTCACGGCTTTGGATGTAACTCTCGAGTTTGAATTTTACCAGAGAGAGGTCGTCTGCCACGATGACGGAGTCGGCGGGCAGATAGTCGAGCAGGGTAGCGGTTTGTGTGCTGTCTCGATTAACCGAAGGTATGATGCTGACCTGACTGAGTCTGGATTTGGAGAGCTGTGTCTCGATGTCGAAAATACGTATTGAATCGATCTCATCACCAAAGAAATCAATACGATAAGGCTCCTCGTGGGAGAAAGAGAAGATGTCAACTATTCCTCCCCTCAAAGCGAACTGCCCGGGTTCGTAAACAAAATCCACACGCACGAAACCGAGTTCTACCAATTGGCGGGTGAGTTTGTCGATTCCGGTTTCGTCGCCTTGGTTGAGAGTGAGAGTTTGAGTGGCAAGAGTGTGCTTGGCAGGAACAGGGTCGAGCAGTGCCTCGGGGTAGGTAAGAATGAGTGCACGCGGTTTGGCAGCAGACAATTTGCCGAGCAGCTCGGTACGCTGAATGGCATAACTCTCGTCAGGCTGATGGTTGCGCTGCCGAATGCGGTATGCAGAGGGGAACAGACTCACGCAATCTTCGGAAGCAATACTTGCAAGGTCGTGCTGAAGATAAGAGGCATCGTCGTGGTTCTCAGCGACATAAAGTATGGTTTGGTGTTTTGAATCAAAGACATTGGCGAGCGACAATGCTTTGGCAGATGCGCACAAACCTGTAAGCAACAAATGCTGCTTACGTTTATCTGAGAGTGCTGAAAGAAGCAACTCGTTGGCAGGATGACGAGAATATAATGTGCTTAATTCCTGCAGTGTCATATCCGAGTGCAAAATTACAGAAAGATTTCCAATTATGCAAACGTGAGGCATCAACAAAAAAACTGCCCGTGTGAGGGCAGTTTTTCTTGCATAAAAGATGCTTAATCACTATCTTTGTCATCTCTTGCTTCAGAAGGGCGTGTCTCGTCGTCCTGACCTGCATTGCGATGCGGTCTGAGCAACTGTTTGCCGTTAATGTCAGTGAACCTGTATTGCAGAAATGCCAGTTCCTGACTTTCCAAGATGCGTACTCCGAACTTAAATTGCCACTTCTGTTTTTGTGAGCAGATGAATCCTTTGTTTATGTACGCGTAAACATAAGGATGAACGTATAGTTTCAAACCTTTGCCGAACAGCCTGGTGTATGTTTCCAACTCTTCCTGCAGAGTGTCAGTAAAGAGAATGGATGGTCCGATTTTTCCTTTTCCCATGCATGTCGGGCAGACTTCCTGCGTAACCGTTTCCACTGCGGGGCGCACGCGTTGGCGTGTTATCTGCATCAGTCCGAATTTGCTTAGTTTGAGCACGTTGTGTTTAGCTCTGTCGCGAACGAGCAGGTCGCGCATGTGCTCAAAAAGTTTCTGTTGGTTATCAGCAGAATCCATGTCGATGAAGTCAACAATAATTATTCCGCCGATATCCCTGAGGCGAAGTTGGTGCGCAATCTCCTCTGCAGCCAACATATTGACATTGAATGCATTCTCTTCCTGGTCAGCGCCTTGCTTTTTGCTACCGCTATTGACATCGATAGACCAAAGCGCTTCGGTGCGTTCGACAATGAGGTAACCTCCGTTTTTGAATCCGACCGTTCGTCCCAGCCCCGTCTTCATTTGTCGTGTAATCTGAAAATGGTCGAATATAGGCTGGTCGCCTTTATAGAGATGCACTATCTTTTTGCTGTCAGGAGCAATGAGTTCCACGTATGCACAAATGTCGTTGTAAACATCTTCGTCGTTGACCTGAATGCTCTCGAAGCTTGGATTGAAGATGTCTCTGAGCAGTCCAATGGTTCTGCCAATCTCTTCAGTAACGAGCGATACACCGGGCTGCTTGAGTTGTGAGAGTTTATGAGCAGTATCCTCCCATCGCTTAACCAGCAGTTGCAGTTCTCCGTCGAGTTCAGCCACACGTTTGCCTTCAGCCACAGTGCGCACGATTACTCCGTATCCTTGGGGTTTGACGGCCTGAATGAGTTGCCGCAGCCTGCTGCGCTCTGACTCTGATTTGATTTTGTTGCTGACCATCACTTTGTCGCCATAGGGAATGAGGACAATGTTACGTCCGGCAAGTGAGATTTCAGCAGTGAGTCGCGGTCCTTTGGTGTTGATAGGTTCTTTTGCAATCTGCACAAGGATATAGTCGCCTGTCTGCAGATAGTCGGCTATCTGACCGTCTTTTCCGAGTTCGGGCTGTGAATAAATCTTATTAAGTGCAGGAATGCGCTCTTTTTTCAGTGCAGCCTGTGTGTAAGAGTTGATACGCAGGAACCCTTCGCCTAAATCAAGATAGTGAAGAAAAGCATCTTTTTCATAGCCAACATCGACGAATACAGCATTAAGCGCGGGCATAACTTTTTTTACTTTGCCCAGATAGATGTTTCCGACAACGAAAGTCATTTCACGTTTTTCACGGTTGACCTCCATGAGTCTGTCATCTTCGGTAAGCGCCATAGCGATTTCGTCTTGTTTTACATCAACTACTAATTCGCTTTTCACTATTTTTCAATACTTATGCTTGTCTGCCATCGTTTTGCGCCCAAAGCCGACTTATGGGCAGAACAAGCGGGGTTAATAATAAGGTTATAATAAAATAATTCATAATGCATAACATCAATGAAAAATATCAATTACGCATTATGAATTATAGATTCTGACCGTCTTACTTCTTCTTATGACGGTTCTTGCGCAAACGTTTTTTACGTTTGTGCGTTGACATCTTATGTCTCTTATGTTTTTTTCCGTTAGGCATAGCAGGAATTATTTAACAGATTTAACGAATTCCTTAGAGGGCTTGAAAGAAGGAATGACATGCTCGGGAACAACGATAGTGGTGTTCTTTGAGATGTTGCGGGCAACTTTCTCTTTGCGAACCTTGGTCTGGAAAGTTCCGAAACCACGGAGATAAACATTTTCTTTAGCTACGATAGAAGCCTTTACGCTCTCCATAGCAGCTTCTACTACGTTCAGAACAGTTGTTTTGTCATAACCTGTCTGAGCAGCGATTTTCGATACAAGTTCTGCTTTAGTCATAATTGTAAAGTATTAAAAGATTTATACTATAATATTTTTAAAATCCGTTATTTTGATATTCAGCGCAAACGGCAAATGTTCGCCAAAGCGCGAAATCGGTTGCAAAATTACATAAACTTTTTGATTTACAAAAACTTTTAGTGATTTTTTTGTGTTTTTCTCATAAAAATCACTTGTTGAGGAGTGCTTCAATTTCGTTGAGCGGCATGTTTCTGCCAACGATAACTCCCTCTTTATCAATCAATATGGTGCATGGGATGGCATTAACGCCATAGTCTTGTGCTCCTTGTGCTTTCCAGCCTTGCAAATCGCTTATATGGCACCAATTCAGGTTCATAGCGTTGATGGCTCCTGTCCACGCGTTTTTGTCTTCGTCAAGCGAAATGCCAAGAATCTGCAGTTTGCCTTTATACTTGTCGTACAAGGCTTTGACATCAGGCATGGCACGTCTGCATGGTCCGCACCATGATGCCCAGAAATCAACCAATACATAGTCGGTCTGGCCCACCAGTTGCGAGAGAGCGAGAGTGTTACCCTCGGGAGTTGATGCCGAGATATCTTTGTATTGTTTGCCGGTATTGCTGTCTTTCTGCACCTGAATATAATCGTAGATGGCACGCATATTCTTGTCGGAGAGAGTGTTTTCATTCATGAGTGAGCACAGGGTATCAACCTGGTCGAAACTGAGTACGGAGAAGAAATTGATGAAGCCGTATTGACCTGAAAGAGTGTTGATATCGGTAAGTGAATTCTCTTCTCCTTTCAGGGTGCGGTAAATGCGGTCGATGAGTTGCTGCAGCCTGTTGTCGCGCACTGTCTGGTCAGCAATGCCGACAGCATCGTAGAACTCCGCCTCGCAGTCATCATACATCTGAATGAAGTCGTTGTTGAGTGTGCCGTTTTTGGTTATAACGGGTTCGCCATCGTCGTTGAGCCCAACGGAGACGTTAACCACGCCCTTGCCCGGTTTGCCGGGTTCGACAGCCAGAATGGTTGCGCCGAGTTCGCCAAGGTCGAGAACAACGAGTTGCTCGTGAGGAATATCGAAACTGATTTTGAAAGCATTGTCTTGGACCATGCCGTTGTAAGTGGCAGTAGTGTCACCACTCTTAAGGTCAATACCGATTTCGGTACTGTCGGGGATTTGTAACTCGGGAGCAAACGTTCCGCGAATTTCGAACTTGTTGCTGCAGGATGCAAGAACGAGCACCAGTGCAAGCAGGAGATTAGTTTTTTTCATATAATTCAGTTGTTTTTTAGGGTGGCGATGCTTTCGTTGAGTGCAGCGATACGGCTTTGTGCGTCGGCGAGTTTTTTTCTCTCCATAGCCACTATTTCGGGTTTGGCATTTTGCACGAATCGTTCGTTGCCGAGTTTGCGCATTACGCTTTGCAGGAATCCTTCCTGGTATTTGAGTTCCGCCTGGAGTTTTTGCAGTTCTTCGTCAACGTTGATGAAATGGTCGAGCGGCACGGCAAATTCGGTAACTCCTGCGATGAAAGATGCGGCATTGGGTGCTTTCTGCTCAACGTATTGGATAGCGTCAAGATTGCCGAGTTTTGTAAGCAGCTCTTTTCCGGATGTGAGAGGCTTTCCTACAATTTGCAGAGTGAGAGCCTCTTTTTGAGGAATCTCGCGTTGTTGTCGTATATTTCGTATTCCTGCGATAATCTGCTTGAGTTGCTCGGTGTGTACGAGCAGTTGCTCATCCTCGGCAGAGAGTGCATCGTTGTCAATGTGTTGGAACATGATGGTGTCGCCGTCTTTGCGTTCTTCGAGGTTCTGCCACAGTTCCTCGGTGATGAATGGCATGAACGGGTGGAGGAGTCGCAGCAGCCGGTCGAAGAAGTTGAGCGTGCGCGAGTAGGTAAGGGCATCGACAGGTTGTCCGTAGGCAGGTTTAATCATTTCGAGGTACCACGACGAGAACTCGTCCCAGAACAATTTGTAGATAGCCATGAGTGCTTCAGAGAGGCGGTAGTTTTTGAACAATTTCTGCATTTCGTCGGAAGTCTGCCTTAGTTTGGCATCGAACCAATCGGTAGCCTGCCTGCATTCGTCGGGCTGCTGCATGTCAGCCACCTGCCATCCTTTGACGAGCCTGAAGCAGTTCCAGATTTTGTTGTTGAAGTTACGCCCTTGTTCGCAGAGCGACTCATCGAAGAGGATATCGTTTCCAGCGGGAGCCGATAGCATCATACCCATACGCACTCCGTCGGCTCCGAACTTCTCGATGAGCACAAGTGGGTCGGGGCTGTTGCCGAGCGACTTGGACATTTTTCTTCCGAGTTTGTCGCGCACGATACCTGTGAAATACACATTTCGGAACGGCATTTTGCCTTCGTACTCATATCCTGCCATTATCATACGTGCGACCCAGAAGAAAATGATATCGGGTCCGGTGACGAGGTCTGCAGTGGGGTAGTAGTAGTTGATTTCCTTGTTTCCGGGCTTTCGAATACCGTCGAAGAGGGAGATAGGCCACAGCCATGACGAGAACCAAGTGTCGAGACAGTCGCTGTCTTGCTTGAGGTCGTCGGCAGTGAGAGAAGTGTTGCCTGTTTTTTGGATAGCCAAACGTAGTGCCTCTTCGGGAGTTTCGGCAACCACATATCCTCCTTCGGGCAGATAGTATGCAGGTATGCGATGCCCCCACCAAAGCTGACGCGAGATGCACCAGTCCTTGATGTTCTCAAGCCAGTGCCGATAAGTGTTTTTGTATTTGATGGGATAGAAACGTATGTCATCGTTGATAACGGGGTCGAGCGCAATTTTGGCAAGGTGCTCCATACGCAGGAACCACTGCATGGAGAGTTTTGGTTCGATAGGCACATTGGTTCGCTCGGAGAATCCGACGTTGTTGGTGTAGTCCTCGATTTTCTCCATCAGGCCTGCGGATTGTAGGTCTTTGGCGATCTGCTCTCTGCATTCGAATCGGTCGAGACCGACATAGAGGCCTGCTTTTTCGGAGAGAGTGCCGTTATCATTGAAGATATCAATGCTTGGCAGATTGTATTTTTCGCCGAGCATATAGTCGTTGACATCGTGTGCGGGAGTTACTTTGAGGCAGCCGGTACCGAACTCCATGTCAACATAATCGTCTTCGATGACGGGAATGACGCGGTTGACGAGGGGTACAATAACTCGTTTGCCGTGCAACCATGCCGTTTTGGGGTTGTTGGGGTTGATACACATCGCAGTGTCTCCCATGATTGTCTCGGGCCGTGTGGTGGCAACAACAGCATATCTGTCTTCGCCCTCAACTTTGTAGCGAAGGTAATATAGTTTGCCATGATGCTCTTTGAATATAACCTCTTCGTCGCTCAGAGCAGTGAGTGCTTTGGGGTCCCAATTGACCATACGCACGCCACGATAGATAAGTCCTTTGTTGTAGAGGTCGCAGAACACTTTGATGACGCTTTCGGAACGTATTTCATCCATGGTGAAACCGGTGCGGTCCCAGTCGCATGAAGCGCCAAGTTTGCGAAGTTGCTTGAGAATGATTCCTCCATGCTCACGAGTCCAATCCCAGGCGTGCTCGAGGAACTGCTCACGTGTGAGGTCGGTCTTTTTGATACCCTGCTGTGCCAGTTTGCCGACCACCTTAGCTTCGGTTGCAATACTTGCATGGTCAGTGCCGGGTACCCAGCATGCATTCTTGCCCTCCTGACGTGCACGACGTACAAGAATATCCTGAATGGTGTTGTTGAGCATGTGTCCCATGTGGAGCACACCTGTCACATTTGGCGGGGGAATAACGATTGTGTACGGCTCTCTCTCGTCAGGTTCCGAATGAAAAAACTTATGCTGAAGCCAGTATTCATACCATTTGGCTTCAATCTGCGTAGGATTGTACTTGGTCTCCATTGAATTGATGTATGTTGTCAGTTTATGTTCAGTTGTGAATTAATGCATAAAAGCGTGCAAAGTTACTGCAAGTTTTCTGAATAGACAAATTAAATTTGCAGATTCCGAAATATTGCACTACCTTTGCACCAATCAAAACAACATCAAAATATAACACACACTGATAATATGATTCAACGTATTCAAACCCTCTATCTGACAATAGTAGTAATATCTGGTACACTTCTATGCTTCTTCGCGCCGGTTGATTTCATATCTCCTGAGAATGCGGAGAACTATCGTGAGCTAAGTATGACCTTCACGGGTGTGTATGACATAACCAACAGGGCAATGCCGGTAAGACTTATGAATACGGTGTCTCTGTCTATAATCTCAGTAGTGATACCTCTGATAGCATTAGTCAACATATTTCTATTCAAACGCCGAATTCTGCAGGCGCGCATCAATGTTGTCAATGTGGTATTATGTCTTGGCTGGTATGCCATTTATGCCGTTTACATTTGGTTTGCCAAAGAAAATTTCTTTGTGGAATGGTATATGACCCCTTGGGCAGCGATACCTCTTGTCAACCTTGTATTGACTCTGATGGCGACACGTGCCATCCTCAAAGACGAGGCATTGGTGCGGGCAGCTGACCGACTCAGGTAGCGCGTGCGAGTTAACAGTTAACAGATATAGACTTGCGTGTTTGCCGTAAAAGCAGTACTTTTGCAGTTGCTATCCGATAGCAATATTTCTATATGTACAAATCATTTTTCAAACAAACCACTTTCCGCTTCCGCAGATTCAGCAGGAAGGCATACGCGGCATTTGCTTCTATGCACAAGCAAGTAAGCATAGGTCACGTAAGCCGTTTGATAGCTGACAAAGAACTGCTTAAAGCGGGTAAGGCGGTAGCTACAACTTTTATGTCTGTAGTTGCTTCTGCCGTTCTCTATGCAGAAGAATTGCCGCCAGAAGGCACGCTTGACCCCACACTGCTTCAGTTGGAAGAAGTGAGTGTGACAGGTCAACGAAGCCAATTTCAATCGGATCAATTCCGATTAGTCACCAACATTTCTTCATCCGAGATTAGTCTCCTGCCTGTTCATACGGCAAGCGACTTGTTGAAGTATATTCCCGGCATTGACCTTCGTGAGCGCGGTGCATCGGGTGTGCAGTCTGACCTCACTATGCGCGGAGGCACGGGTCGTCAGGTGAAGATATTGCTCAACGGAGTGGACATTACCGATCCGCAGACCGATCACTATTCGATGGACCTGCCTGTAGATGCGGAGATGATAGAGCGCATAGAAGTGCTTCAGGGCACGAACTATGCACTTGACGCTTTTTCCGGGGCGATAAACATCATCACCAAACAGGCCTCCGGCCATTCAGATGCCGCACGCTATGATATTTCGGGTTCGCTTGCCGCCGGAGAATACGGCTATGTGAATCCACGGTTGTCGGCGCTGATAAGCAGGGGAGAATGGTATATCAATGCCGGTGCGTCCTACAACCGCTCCTCGGGTTACATGGCAGATACTGACTATAAGATTGCCAATGCTTATGTTCAGACTGCATGGCGAGGGTTGAGCTTTCAGGCAGGAGCACAATTCAAAGATGCAGGAGCCAACTCGTTTTATACAGTGAAGTATCCCAATCAGTTCGACCAAACCAGAACGCTGATTACTTCGCTCAGTTATACCCACAATTGGGGAGGGTGGAACCTGCAGGGGAATGTGTACTACAGAGCCCATTTCGACCGCTTTCACACCTATAGGAATGGAGTTGATATTGAGGGCAATGCGGCGCCTGAGTGGTATAAAGGTCCGAATCTTACATGGACTCACACTACCGGTGCACACATACAGGGCGGTTGGAACAACGATTGGACAAAAACAACGGCAGGAATAGATCTGCGCGATGAACTGATTGAGAGTACAAGTCTTGGGGACCATAATCGGATAAATCTGCGCTATTTTCTGGAAGAACGTCTTTATTGGAACATTCTTTCCGTTGCAGCAGGTGCAAGCGGAACTTGGAATTCTCAGTTCGGACATGATTGGGCACTCGGAGTCAATCTGGGTGTACAGCCGATAAAGGATTTGGATATATTCCTGAATTTCAACCGTGCAATACGTATTCCGACTTACACCGATTTGTATTATCATACTGCCACTCAGTCAGCCGATGAGAATACACGTCCGGAGAAAGCATTGCAACTGGAACTGTCACTTAAATATCAGTGGCAGCATCTGTATCTCAATGCTTCCGGTTTTTACCGTTGGGGACGCGATATCATTGACTGGGTGAAAGACCCTTCAACTGAAGTTACAGTATGGCAAAGCACTAACCACTCGAAGGTGGATGCAGCCGGTGCAGAAGCAACGATAGGAGTCCGGGGCTATGAATGGTTGAAGAAAGTGGAACTGAGTTATGCCTTTACCAATGTAAGTGCAGATGCCGGCGACCTGCTTTCACTCTATGCTCTCGACTACCTTCGCCACAAAGCGGCATTGCGCATCGAACACAAAATATATAAAGGATTCGGAGCTACATGGTGCCTGCGCATGGAAAAACGCGAGGGCGAATATACCTCAATGGATGGTACGGTAGAGAACTACAACCCGGTAGTGCTTCTCGATGGTGGCGTATATTGGGCTAATCAGATGCTGAGAGTAAGTATCGATGCCCGCAATATGACCAATACCAAATATGTTGACATAGGAGGAGTGGTGCAACCACAGCATTGGGTAAGTGCCAAGGTGACATTTAACCTTACAAACAACAAACAAAATTAATCGGATAAATAATTAATCGGATAGCAAAGTCCGACCAAGATTGATTTCTTGGTCGGACTCTTTTATCTTAAAAGTAAGTTAATCTACAGAATGATTACTACAAATCCATGGGCGAGAATATTTTCTCTTTGGCAATCTTCTTTGTCTTGCCATATTTCGATTCAATTGACTTGATGTCAATCAACTTGGGGTCTCCCATGATGGCAACAACTATATTCTTTCCCTGCAGGTTGTCCTTGTAGAACTGATTGATGCTTTCAAATGTTATATGTCTGATTTTCCTTACTTGCGTGATAGCCGGATCATGCTTGTAGCCAAAACGCATCCAGCTTGCGTATGTCTCGCTTTTGCGCCTCATTGAAGGTTTGTTCGAGAGAACTGACTGGCGAAGATAAGTCTTTATCCGCTCGGTGTTCTCAGTGTTCTGAGGCATATCTTTCACCAGACTCAAATATACATCCACCACGTCTGCCACTTTGTCCGACTGAGTGCCGACATAGCCATAGTATATTGTGTTCCTGCCTTGCTGTTGCGGAGTTATAAATCTGCCTGTCGCTGTGTATGCCATTGAACGTTTCTCCCTTATCTCGTTCATGATGATACCGGAGAAACTGCCGTCGAAATACTCGTTGAATGCCATATAATCCACATCTTGCTCAATAGAGTAGGGCTGTCCTTCCACGAAGAACCACACTTTTGCCTGCTGCATGTCTCTGTTCGGCAGGAAGAATATCATCGGTTTGTCATATTGCTCGCGCTCTCTTGTTACCGGCGAATTGGTAGGTGTGGCACCGTCTTGCATTGGCAAGTGGTCTATAATCAGACTCTTGGCACTATCGGCTGGCAACTTGCCGACGTAGTGGATTTCAAGTTCGTAGTTGAGCGCCTTGTGGAACTGAGCCGAGAGTTGGGAGGCTGTCATATCCAGCACTTGCTTCATTGAAGGACGGTCAACAAATGTAGAGCGGTTGCCATATAAAACGTAAGATGAGAAAGCACTCGCTTGCATGTCAATATTCTTTTTCTCTGTCGTGCGCTGCGAGTACTCCATACCCTTGATGCGGTTGAGTTGGGCGTTGTCGTCGGCAGAGAAGTCCGGGAATAGCATGTGCAGGTTTACAAGTGAGATTATCTCCGCCAGTTTATCTTCGTTACCAGTTATGTCAACATACATCCAGCTATCATCAACAGAGTATGAGCATTTGCCTCCCAACTGAGCCAATTCCATGCGGAACTCGTCGGAAGTCTTACCGGGTTTGCCTTGCAGACCGGCAAGGTTCATCAGGGGGACTGCATACTTGAGCAGTGGCAATTCTTTGGTGCCGACTCCATATTTCAAACGGATACTGAAGATGTCGTTCTTCGTGTTTTTGGTCGAGAAGATATGTATGTTCCGATACAGGTTATCCATATCCACTTCTGTGAAATCGCAGAATATCGGTTGCACCTTGCCTGACGGAATATTCTGGAAGTCTTCGTAATAAGCGGAAGTACCGATAGGGGAGTCAAGTGGTTTTATTTTCGGTTTACTCAGTTTGTCTTTTTTGGGATTTCCTTCTGCAATATCGAAATACATGTGCGGGGCGCTAAGATACTTCTTGGCAATGCGCATCACATCTTCTTTAGTGTAGTATTTTGTCGCTTGCATTTGTTCCAGCACCTTTTCCAATGTCTGATTGTATGCAAAGCATGATATGAGCAGATTGGTCTTGTTATATGCATGTTCAAGCAGCAGTTCGTAGTCTTGTCTGTAGCTCTCGCGAACTGTCTCCAGCAGTTCGTCTGCAAAATTACCGTTAATGAGGTTCTCTATCTCTTTTTCTACCAGCTGTTTGGTTGACTTCTGATTTATATATGCCCCGCTTTCTGGGTCATACATCGGCACTGCGGCTATCTCTACACGTCCTCCGTCTCTGCGTGTGTCGCTTGCTGCTACGGCATACATTACTTTGCCATTCATTGCAAGGCGGTCTAATAGTCCTACCGACATATCGTTGCTAAGCAGCGAGAGGGCAAAATCAAGCAACTGCTCGTCTTCATGCCCCGCAGGAATACCTTTCCATACCCATACCGACTCAGGCATATCGGCAAGGCGGGCTGTATATGACTCGTTCTTGCTGAACTCGGTGTTGTCCACACTCTTTCTTTCTGGCAGAGGCTTACTTTCAAGACGAGAAAAAGTCTTCTCTATCAGAGGCCTTACTTCCTCAGTGTTGAAATTTCCTACGAGTATAAGCGCCATGTTGTTTGCAACATACCATGTGTTGTAGAAATTGATAAGTTGTCTCAGTTTCGGGTTCTTCAGGTCTTCAGGATATCCTATTATGTCGCGGGAATAAGGATGACCAGCCCAGATTATCTTATTTACAAACTCCTGAACATGTGTCTCGTTGTCGTCCTGATACATATTATATTCCTCAAACACATTCTCCAATTCTGCCTGGAAAGAGCGAAAGACAGGGTTAATTAACCGGTCAGAGTAAAGAGTAAGCCAGCGCTCCATCTCATACGAAGGAAAAGTGTTGAGATACACGGTCATGTCATAACTGGTGAAAGCGTTCAACCCTTCTCCGCCGATACCTTGCACCAAGTTGGAAAACTCGTCAGTAGCCGTATATTGTGCCGAGGCGAGTGATGCTTCGTTTATCTTCTGCTGAATCTGCACGCGCTGTTTCTCGTCTTGTGTTTGGGCAAGTTCGTCGTATAGACTGAGAATCTGCTCGTAGTATGGCTTCTCTTTCTCCCAATCGAGAGCACCTATCTTGTCCGTACCCTTGAAAAGCATGTGTTCCAGATAGTGGGCTAAACCGGTAGCAGTCTCCGGCTCATCCAACGAACCGGCACGGGTTACGGTGAAGCCATACACGTCGGGCTGGTCGTGGTCTTCCCACAGATATACGGTTAACCCATTGTCCAAAGTGTAGGTGGAAAAGCCTTCCGGTAGTTGAGCAAAGGCTTTGATAATTATTGCAAGAAGAGCAATAAATGTAAAAAGAATACGTTTCATAATAATTGTAATTTATACCTGATTGCAAAAAAAATTATATCCGGTTTATTTATATTAATCACCATTCAAGCAAAACCTTGCCGCATTGACCGGTTTCCATAAGGTCGAATGCCTTTTGGTAATCGTTGAAGTGGAAGCGGTGTGTGATGACCGGTGAGAGATCAAGTCCGCCAAGCAGCATTTGCTCCATCTGGTACCATGTCTCCCACATGCGGCGACCCGTGATACCCTTGATTGTAAGTGCATTGAAGATTACATCAGACCAATTGACCTTTGTATCGGAAGGAAGAATACCCAACTGGGCGATGTTGGCACCTTTATACATGTGCTGTATCATGTCGTTGAATGCAGATGGTGCTCCGGACATCTCTAACCCGACATCAAAACCCTTGATTCCCAGTTGCTTCATTGCGTCGTCAACTGTTTCTCCCTTTGATGCATTAACAGTAAGTGTGGCTCCCATGCGCTTCGCAATGTCTAACCGAAGAGGATTGAGGTCGGTCACCACCACATTCTTCGCACCGGCGAACCGGCATATTCCGGCAGCCATTGTTCCTATCAGTCCGGCTCCGGTAATCAATACATCCTCGCCAAGCAGAGGGAAGGCAAGAGCTGTATGAGTGGCATTGCCGAACGGGTCCATGATTGCTGCAAAATCGTCAGGAATGGAGTCCTTCAGTTTAACGATGTTGCTCTCCGGAATAGTTACGTACTCGGCAAAAGCCCCGTCTTTCCCGAATATGCCGACAGACAATGAGTTCTCGCAAACATGCCCCATACCTCTGCGGCAGTTTCGGCAATGACCGCAGACTATATGTCCTTCTGCTGTAACCCGTTCACCGACGTGAACATTTCTTACACCTGCGCCCGTTTCTACCACGGTGCCTACAAATTCGTGTCCCATAGTATATGGCGGGCGGCAGTGAGTCTGACTCCACTCGTCCCATTTGTACATGTGGAGGTCTGTGCCGCAGATTGCTGCTTTTTTAACTTTGATAAGAACATCGTTTACTCCTACCTCTGGCATAGGAACGTCCTCCATCCAAATGCCGCGTTGAGCATGGCGTTTTACAAGAGCTTTCATAAGTATGCAATTATAAAATGAATATCTAAAATTATAGCAGTAGAGACATGCAAATGATGTCTCTACTTTGATACTACTTCAGTACCCCGAGTTTTTTTCCGACTTTTACGAATGCTTCCACACCTTTGTCCAATTGTTCTTGCGTGTGTGCCGCACTTACCTGAACGCGTATTCTTGCCTGTCCTTGAGGAACAACAGGATAATAGAATCCGGTCACATATATTCCTTCCTCCTGCAGAGCTGCTGCAAACTCTTGACTCAGACGAGCATCATAGAGCATTACCGCACATATCGCCGATTGGGTAGGCTTGATGTCGAATCCTGCTGCCTGCATACGGCTGATGAAGTATTCGGTATTGCTGTGAAGACGGTCTTGCAGAGTATTGTCGCGCGTAAGAAGCTCGAATGTTTTAAGTCCGGCAGCGGCAATCATAGGTGGAATGGAGTTGCTGAACAAATATGGACGTGAGCGCTGGCGTAGCATGTCAATAATCTCTTTCTTACCGGTAGTGAACCCGCCTACAGAACCGCCGAATGCCTTACCAAGAGTACCGGTGATTATCTCCACTTTGCCTCTCAGGTTGTATAGTTCTGTCACACCATGACCTGTTTTGCCCACTACTCCTGCCGAGTGACTCTCGTCAACCATGACAAGTGCATTGTACTGCTTTGCCAACTCGTATATCTTGTCGAGCGGGCACACATTGCCGTCCATAGAGAATACGCCATCAGTAGCAATGATGCGGAAACGCTGTGCCTGTGCCTTCTTCAGTTGCTCCTCCAAGTCTGCCACATCGCCGTTTTTGTATCTGTATCTGACTGCCTTGCATAAACGTACTCCGTCGATAATGCTGGCATGGTTGAGCGCATCGGAGATTATTGCATCCTGGTCTGTCAGCAAAGGTTCAAACAAGCCTCCGTTCGCATCGAAACATGCGGCATAGAGTATGGTGTCTTCTGTTCCGAAGAAGTCGCTGATGGCCTGCTCAAGTTGCTTGTGAGTGTCCTGTGTGCCGCAGATGAAACGCACGGACGCCATCCCGTAACCTCGTTCATCCATGCGGTCTTTAGCCGCTTGAATGAGCTCCTTGTTGTCGGCAAGTCCGAGATAGTTGTTGGCGCAAAAGTTGATTACTTCTTTCTCTTTGCCGGCGGCAGTCACTTTGATGCCGCTTGACTGAGGAGTGATGATAACACGCTCGTTCTTGTAGAGACCAGCCTCTTTGATTGACTGCAGCTCTGACTGCAGATGTTTTTGAAAATCGGTGTACATGGTATGATGTATTATATTGAATTAGTATAATTGTCCGTTTTGCCTGTTCTCTGTTCTGAATTCTGTTTTGGGCATACAAAGGTAGTGCAATATTTTTGATTTTACAAGAATATAGATAGATTTCTCATGACAAAATTTGTGCCAGTCGTTTTTTTTATATACCTTTGCGCTCCCTAAAACAACTAAAGAGACCAATTGATGAAATTCAAGAAATAATATGAAAAAATCATTTTTAATAATGTTCGGACTGATTGTTTCAGTCGTATCAATAGCAACTGAACGCACTGCTGAGCAGGCTGCGGCGATTGCTGCACAGTTTACTAACGCTCAACCGCAACTCAGGAGAGTACTGAAATCACCACGGAAACCCGCTGATATGCAATTAGTGCAGACAAGAAAAAAACTTGACAGGGAGACTGCTGCATACTATGTGTTTAATCAGTCCGAGAACAACGGATTCGTTATTGTCTCCGGTGATGATCGTACCGATGAAGTGCTTGCCTACAGCAATGAAGGTGAGTTTGATGCGGAGAAAATCAATCCCAACTTCCGTTTCTGGCTCGACCATATTACCAAAGTGATGTCTGCGATTGGAGATGACGAAGTAGTGGAAAAGACACCGCTTAAAGCGACTACTGCTATAGCTCCTTTGCTTGGCAAAACTACTTGGGAGCAAGGTGAACCCTACAACAATCTGTGTCCGATAGATATATGGGATAACACACGCTCATATACCGGTTGCGTGGCTACTGCAGCTGCTCAAATCATGCGCAAATGGAGATGGCCTGTCGTTGGAACTGGCAGCAAGACATATACTTGGGAGAATTATTCATACGACAAAAACGGTAATCCGAAAAGTGTACTGCAACGTGTGAAACTGTCTGCTGACTTCGGAGAAACAACATACGATTGGGACAACATGCTTGACCACTATTACGGACTCAACTATACTGATGAGCAAGCTGAAGCTGTGGCAACTTTGATGTATCATTGCGGTGTGGCATGCGAAATGATGTATGGCGGCGACAAAGCCAATGGCAGCGGTTCGTTTACTGAAATGATGGGTGATGGTCTCGAGAAATACTTCAGTTACAGATACGACCGTTTTCTTAGTACTTATTCTGAAGCTGACTACACCTACAACGGCGAATATCCTATGCCGGAAGGTATGTTGGTTGAGTGGAAAGCTACTACCAACAGATTTATAGAATGTTTCAATCAGGATTTGGAGGCAGGTCGTCCTATTCTTATGGGAGGGTCAAGCGATGATGCCGGTGGTCACGAGTTCGTATGCGACGGCAGAGATGTCTACGGCAAGTTTCATATCAACTGGGGGTGGGAAGGAAGCGGCAACTGCTATTGCACCCTCACCTTACTCAAACCACAAGGAGAAAACTACCATTTTTCCTCTACTATCGATGCATTGATAGGTCTTGAACCCGTAGATACGGATATTGATACGGTTTACGTTACAGGCGTTTCCATGTCACCGAAATTCCTTACTCTCAAAATCAATGAGAAAGCGACACTAACAGCCACAGTCGAGCCCGAAAACGCTACGTTCAAATCATTGACTTGGACCAGTAGCAATCCCAATATAGCAGAGGTTGATGCAACCGGCAGAGTGATGGGCGTATCTGCCGGTCAGGCCGAAATCACTGCCACGACGGTAGACGGAGGCTTTGAGACAAGGTGCAAGGTCACGGTGACCAACGAAGTGCTTGTCAACACTGAATTTACACTTGTCAGCAAAGACAGCGAACTGCAAGACGGCGACCAGATAATAATAGTGGGTATCCGCAATTCTCAGGCACAGGCGGCAACCCTTGATATTACCTCCTCGCAGACGGTTTCCTATTTGGGTGTAGAGGATGTTGTGATAAATGGCAATGCAATCAGTCTGTCTGAAAGCAGCAATGTGGCTGTCTTTACCCTGAAAGGCAACTACACACCCGCGTCTTACACATGGACACTTCTCAATTCGGAAGGTGATACGCTTGGAGCCAACTCCACGAAAAAGGTGATGTGGGGAGGCACACATAATGAATGGACAATAACTGTAAGTGCTGGCAATGCAACCATCTCTCCCGGAACGAACATGGGCAGAATAATATACAACTACAACAACGGAAATCCGCGTTTCACAACGTATCTGTCTAACACCACTGCCAGTATGCTCTTGCCGCAGATCTATTCTCGAAAGGCTCCGCATATTCCGTCTTCTGTAACTGATACAGATGCTTTGCCGCTACAGAATGTAACAAAGCAGATTCGCGAAGGACGGCTCGTTATTATTCGTGACGGTGTGACTTACGATATTTTCGGCAGACGACTATAAAACACCCCTCTGCTGAATTTAACCTCAAGTTATCCACACCCTACACTCAACCTTCCCTCTCCATATCCTCAAGTTACCATCTACGGCAAAAACACGGCAAAAGCACGGCAAAAGATAATAACACCGAAGGAAATACTAAACAAGGCAAAAGGATTTTCGATATTACGACATACCCCTATCCCGATAACCCGAAAAACATTATCAACATGGCAAAAGCAGATTTGGAATTTCCATTAGATGGTATTCATGGAAGCCCTTATAGCAAGAGTGAAATATATTACGCCAACCGGCTTGGAGAAACGGTCATATCGCATTATCCCAAGCACAAAGACCCGGCGAAAATCACCGCGCACCAGCACGAACTTAGCAACAACTTCCGCCAAGCCGTAGCCAAAGCCGGTAAGGAACTGAACGACCCGCAGCGCAGAACTTACTGGCAGGAAAAATTCAACGCACAAAAGAAACCAAAGAAATATAAAACACTTAGAGGCTTTGTAATAGCACAACTGACTAAAAAGTCCGAATAATATATTTGCCTTATAAGTCTCAGTTTATATCTCCACTGCTTATATCTCCATTTCATCTCCTTTTTTAGGTACACTTATCTCTCTGAACCCTGCCTGATAAAGGTGATATTTATATGTCTCGGCAGCAGTTTCTTCGCCGTGCACCACAAAGGTGTGTTTAATCTGTGAGATGTCTTGGCAGGAGAGATATTGTATCATCTCCGTGTAATCGCCATGACCCGAGAAACCGTCAATACGGCGTATATCCGCCCGTACTTTGTGTTCTTCGCCAAAGATTGATATGTACTTGGGCGAGGTGGTTAATTGATGATTGGGTGATTTGGCTATTTGGTGTCCTTCGATGAATGGGCGCGGACTGTCGCCCAATCCTGCAAGGTTCAATAACCGTGCACCCAGAGACGTAGGCGTACAATAGCCGACAATAAGAATAGTGGTGCGCGGGTCTTCAATATGATTGGCTACATGGTGTTTTACCCGTCCTGCTTCAAGCATGCCTGAAGCAGAGATGATGATAGCGGGTCGGGAATCAGTATTAAGTCGCTTTGAATCACGAATATCCGTAATGTAGTGCAGAGTGTTGAATCCGAAGGGGTCGGGGTCATGACGCATAACCTGTTGCACTTCATCATTCAACTGGTCCGTATATTGACGGAATATCTCAGTGGCATTGACAGAGAGAGGGCTGTCAACATATACATCTACATGGGGCAGAAAACCTGCATTATAGAGTGTATTGAGCACATACACTATTTCTTGTGTGCGTCCCACGGAGAAACTTGGTATGATGAGTTTGCCCTGCTTGCTGACACATGTATCACGCACAATCTCCAGCAGTTCGTTTTCAGTAACCTCTTTCTCATCGTGCAGTCTGTCGCCGTAGGTGGACTCGCAAATAAGATAATCGCATTGAGGGAAGGGTTTCGGAGGACAAAGTATATGGCTGTGTGGTCTGCCAATGTCTCCCGTGTAAGCAAGTCGTTTCACTTCGCCGAACTCGGTAATGGTGAAGTTGGCTATTGCACTGCCAAGCATGTGACCAGAGTCTGTGAAACGAAGCATCACTCCTTCACACAGGAAATAGTCGCGGTCGTACTCTATAGTCTTGAAAAGTCGCATACACCGTTGTGCCTGTTGAGCATCATATAGCACATCTGCAGGAGGCAGACCGAGTTTCTGCTGTTTGCGGTTGTACCACTTTATATCAAGCGCCTGAATATAGGCGGTGTCGAGCAGCATAATAGCACACAGATCTTTGGTGGCCGGAGTGCATATCACGGTACCACGAAACCCCTTCCTATATAAATAAGGTATAAGCCCGCTGTGGTCAATATGGGCATGCGTGAGAACAATGTAATCGATATTGCTCGGCTCGAAACCAAGGTCGCGATTGGCACGGTCGGTGTCCATACCTTTGCCCTGATACATACCACAGTCAAGAAGAATATGTTTGCGGCCGACAGTTAGAAGATGTTTGCTGCCTGTCACTTCCCGGGCAGCTCCGAGAAATTGGAGTTTCATGGTAGATATATGTTTGGTATTTGCTTGCAAAGATAATATGAATTCTTAATATTTGCAACTTTTTTCTTTGTTGTAAAAATATACCTAATAATGGTGAATTTGCACTATTCCGAGAATAAATCGCTTGCGATATAAAATATTTGTTGTATCTTTGCAACGAGAAAGATGGAATAATACTAAACATTAAATATTATGGCAACAATTTATGATTTCACAGTGCTCAACACTAAGAAAGAGCCTGTCAAGCTTGAAGAGTACAAAGGCAAAGTCCTTTTAGTAGTAAACACAGCCACAGGTTGCGGGTTTACACCGCAGTATGAAGGTCTGGAGTCGCTTTACAAGAAATACAAAGACCAAGGTCTGGTAGTGCTTGATTTCCCCTGCAATCAGTTTGCTGGTCAGGCTCCCGGAACAGAAGAGGAAATAGTAAGTTTCTGCCAACTGAAATACAACGTAAGTTTTCCTCAGTTCGCCAAGATAAAAGTAAACGGTGATGATGCTGAACCTCTTTACAAATACCTTAAGGACCGGAAGGGCGGAATACTTGGTAAGGCTATTAAGTGGAACTTTACAAAATTCCTGATTGACAGAGAAGGCAACGTTGTAGAGCGTTATGCTCCGACTACAAAGCCTGAAGATATTGAGAAGGATATTCTCAAACTGCTTTGAAAACAATATTAACAACTTAAAGATATACTATTATGACTAAAGAAGAAGCATTGAAAGGCCTGGCATATCTGGGCGCAGTATGGTTTGGAAATAGTAAACAACATTTCGCTTTCTCGGCTTATGACCGTCTGAACGGTTGGAACAAACTCGCCGACAAATGGAAAGAGGAAGCAGAAGAAGAGTGGGACGAGGCAGAGGAAGTGCTCAACCGTCTGGTAGAGCTCGGCTGCAAACCGGCTGACCTTCAGGAGGCAATGAAGACCATCGAGTTCCCGTTCTATGACGACCCCAAACAACAAATCGAGACCGATTACAACGCTGATGCTATCCGTGAGCTTAGTGAATTGGCTAACGCTTTTGCTGATGATTACCCCACTCAGAAACTTATCCAGAAATGGATAGACGGCGAAGTTGAGCACATGGCATGGGAGAAGCAGTATCTCAACTACATCGACAAGCTGGGTTACGAGAACTTCTTAATCGAAATGATGTAATGTACGATAAGCCGTATTTCTGCTGCTATGCGGAAATACGGCTGTTTGTTTAAAATTAGTAATCTTATGGAATCAGCAAAAAAAGTATTTGACTTCTTGGAGAATGCCAAGACGTTCTATCTCGCTACCGTTGAAGGCGACCAACCCCGCGTTCGCGTTTATGGGGCACAGTTGTTATTCGAGGACAAGTTGTACCTCATGTCGTTTGCCCGCACGGCGGCGGCTGACCAGTTGAAGCAGAACTGCAAGGTAGAGTTCTGCGCATTCAAGGGCCTGACCCTGCGCGTAGAGTGCAAGCTGGTTGAGGACACCCGTCCGGAAGTGAAAGAAGCGATGCTGGAGCACATGCCGTCCCTCAAAGCCGCTGTCGGCGACCACGGCGAGAACGCTGTCATGTGGGAGGTGAAGGATGCCACCGCTACCTTCTTTAAACTCATGGAACCCGTAGAAACACTCAAGTTCTAATAATTCGTAATTTTTAATTTTTAATTCGTAATTACTATGCGTGATCAAGTATTAGCTGCCATGCGTGCAGCAGGCAAACCTGTTTCCGCAGGCGACATCACCAAAGCCTTGAACGCAGACCGCAAGGAAGTGGACAAAGCGTTCGCTGAACTTAAAAAAGAGGGCGCTATTGTTTCGCCCGTTCGTTGCAAGTGGGCTCCTGCCAACTAAATGGTAAATTGTAAATGACCAAATGGTAAATCTTGTTGGTCTTCTTATCCCGCTGCTTGGCACGATGCTCGGCTCGGCGTTTGTATTCTTTATGAAGAAGGAAATGCCTGACCGTCTGCAGAAAGCCCTGCTTGGATTTGCATCGGGAGTGATGGTAGCGGCCAGTATATGGTCGTTACTCATTCCTGCTATCGAGGCTGAGTCCGGCAAAGGTGCGTGGGCAGTTATGCCTGCCGCAGTCGGCTTTCTGCTCGGTATTGTTTTCTTGCTCGCTATTGATGAACTGACGCCGCACCTTCACGTGGGTGCGGATGCACCGGAAGGTCCGCGAAGCAAATTATCCCGCACAGCCATGCTCGCCCTCGCAGTCACCATCCATAATCTGCCCGAAGGGATGGCGGTGGGAGTAGTATTTGCCGGAGCCGAAGAAGGTGTTGCAGGCATCTCCATGAGTGCCGCGATAGCCGTTTCGCTCGGTATAGCGATACAGAACATACCGGAAGGAGCCATCATCTCCATGCCGATGCGGGCGGCAGGTAACAGTAGTTGGCGCTCGTTCCTCATTGGTTCACTCTCCGGCATTGTAGAACCTATCGGCGGACTGCTGGTTATCCTCCTTGCCGCATGGCTCACGCCCGTTTTGCCTTACCTGCTCGCCTTCGCCGCAGGTGCAATGATGTATGTGGTGGTAGAGGAACTGATTCCCGAGGCCTCGCAAGGTACGCACTCCAACCTCTCCACCATCGGCTTCGCCCTCGGCTTTGTACTGATGATGGTCATGGATGTGGTGTTGGGGTAAGGCACTATCGTTTTATTTCTGAATACAGCGTTCAAAAAAGAAAAGTGAATGACCAAACATATTAAGAAATGAAAAGGACAGTTTTTAATATACTATTACTTGTCCTGTGCGGATGTCAAAAGCCGTTAGGATTCATGGAATCAGTGCAAAAGGCGGATTCGTGCTATATGGCACAGGAGTACCGTCAAGCCAACAGATATTACAAGCAGGCGTTCAAGGCTTCCGATGCTGCGCCGCAGAGTTATCATTATTCCAATGCCGCAGGGGTGGCTGCCATGGCTGGAGATGAACAAACGGCATTCATGCGTCTTGACCAATTGATAGAAAAGGATAAGGAATGGTACGCCTCGAACTTTGCGGAAAATCCGGATTACGTATATTTGCATGATTTCCCGCAGTGGCAGGTATTGAAAGACACGGTGGAGGCACGACAAGAACGTATCGAAAAGGATTACGACCATGAACTGATAGCCCGTTTGCAAGCGATACATGAACGCGACCAAAAGCCACGACATGATTTCCTGTTTGCATACCAAACAAAGGCTGTTGATTTGATAGATTCACTCGTTCGAGAGATGCAGATAGCTGATTCCGTCAATCTGATTGAAATCCAAGATATTTTGCAGACATACGGATTCCCGTCGAAAGCAATAGCCGGGACCAACAATAGTGCTATATGGCTTGTAATACAACATAGCGATGTCGAATGTCAAAAGGCTTATTATCCAATGTTGCGCGCTGCCGCTGAAAGGGGTGAATTGAGGTGGGACGACATAGCACTTCTGGAAGACCGCATAGCCATGCATGAGGGCAGACCGCAGCGATATGGCTCGCAGGCCGTAGAGAATTCCGAAGGAGAACTTGTAATATATTCGCTTCTAAACAAGGATAGTGTGGATTTTTGGCGTGCGGAAGTTGGAATGTCGCCTTTAGCCGAATACGCTAAACAAATGAATGCTCTAATACCGTAAGACGATGAGACAGAAATTATTACTGATAATTATATGCTGCGGTTGGCTATGCGCCTGCAAGGTGCAGCAACCGACAAGTTCAGCGCAGTTCATGGCGGATGTGCAGCGCGACATGCCATTCAAGGTAATCTCTTTTTCCCCTGTGCCCGGTCACGACAACACATGGTCATTCGCCTGTGACGATTACATCGAACTTTCCCCCGACTACGAGGTTGATACAGAAGGTGCGAGCATGGTCTATCGTACCACTTTCATGTCCACGCACGACACACAGCCGGCGAATGTCATCTGGCGCAATATCGTCATCAACCGCAGGGCGAAACGCGTGCTGTGTATCGACCGTCTTGTGCGGAACGGCAGGACTTTCGGCTATGTCTATGTGCTGCAAGCGGAGACCGCGCGTTACAGCGACTCCGGCACGTTCCATTGGGATGTGAGCGACCAGAGACTGATGCTCAATGTTGCCGATGCGATAGAGGGCATGAGCGAACTATCCGTCACGCAGTTGCAGACAATGAACAAACAGAGATGAATGTAGAAGAATATCGCGATTACTGCCTGTCGTTAGGCAATGATGTAGAAGAAAAGTTTCCGTTTGTGAAGTTCAAAAACGGCGATAGTGTGCTCGTGTTTTATGTGTGCGGACACATGTTCTGCTTCTTTGACCTCAATGATTTTCAAGTTATTTCGCTAAAGTGCCAGCCGGAACGGATTGACGAACTGAAAGCGCAATACGACTGCATCGGTAATCCCTACAACGAGTCGCCCAAACACTGGATAGGTCTTAATCCCCACACCGCGCCCGACTCCCTTGCCCGTGACCTCATCCGCAACTCCTACAACCTCGTCAAAGCCAAATACACCAAGAAGGACGAAAAATAACGATTATATGACTAAACGTAAGATTGACATCTGCGAATACGCAGGACAGATTATCAAGGCGATGCAGCCGGGATCTTGCTGACGACCAAGGTGGGCGACAAAGTGAGCTGTCGTTTCTATACTCAAGAAACCGCCAACCACACCGCCTTCTACGCCGAAATAGTGGATGCGTATATTATTGAAGAGTAAATAAACTAACTAATTAATAATTAACTAAAAATACTAAAATCATGAACATCTTTGAAAGACTGACTTCGGGTTACCCGCAAGGCGATGTGAGCCCGCAAGATTTTATTGACCATCTGAGTATCGGTGCTGACGGGTGGGTCGGTGCATGGATCGCTGTCGGCTTGGCAGTTATCTTCGGCATGCTGGTGTACATCATTCCGATTTATCTGACCGAGAAAGAGAAAGTAGGACCGTACCCGCTGTGGCTGCACACGTTCTATTGCGCCGCGGATTTTATGGGTATC
>JAFVBR010000035.1 GCA_017479885.1 Paludibacteraceae bacterium
AGCGACACCATTAATCCACTCGTCAAACTCCTTACTAAGAGTGGCTAAGTTAACGATAGTTGCACCAGTAGTAGTTGCAACAGAATCTTGCCATACAGGATCACCAGTTTGTCCGGATTGAACTAGATAAGCAGGAGCAGCTACCATTGACAAGCTCATAAAGAGAGCAGTTAGAAATAATGTAACTTTTTTCATGATAATGAGAATTTGTTTATTAATGTTTTGTTTTTCATTTATTACTATAAGAACAATCTGTTCCTATTTTCTTCATTTTCTCGCAATTTTGTTCATATGCTGATCAAAATCAATTGCAAAAATACAACTATTGTTGGAAAGGTAGGTTCAAAATTGTACATTTTGGGTTCAAATAGTTATATTTTTTGCATTTAACCATTAAAAACCAACGGAAAAGTTTTTCGAACTATAGTGTTGCTGATATGTGTAACAACTTGTTTTTAGTACTATAGACTGAATGTAGGTTGGCAGAACCACCAAAGAGTATATCTGTAAAAATCTAACATGTCACTTTTGACTTACTATGTGTTGCATTCTACTTGATTGAGAAAGAATATGTGCCCTTGGTAGCGGGTTGTTGGTCCACTAATCGCAAGCGATAAATGGCTTTCCCCCAAATATTTCCCAAGCGTGGATCAGACAATAATTGTTCATCAATTTCTGCATGGAAACGTTTCTTGTCGTAATGTAGGCGTTCGACATCCTTCTCGTTAGCAAATAGGAAGTGTATCTCGTTGGGTTGATTGACCTGGCCTAATTGCCATGAGTCTGATATTTGTAATCCTTTATCAGTGAGTTGATACGTGCGAATCCAAGATTTCAGCGACGCGCTATCAGGATAAGCTTGAGCAATATCCATCTTGAGATAGCCCTTGGACTCGTTGGCGCGAAGTACGTGGCCATGGAATTGACGACCATTGTGCTGCTCAACTCCATTCACAACTGGCAGACTATGCCAACCGCTCTGCATCATCCAAAGTGTATATCTTTCGGACGAAAAAGTTTGGCGTGTATAAGTACCTGTTCCTGCATCAATAAGTAAAGGAGTGTTGTCTACATATAATATAAACGAACCCACGTCATTGTGGTTGTGACTCTCGTCATTGTGTCCACACTTAGCTCCGAGGAACCATTTGCCCTTGCGCACATACATGAACTCCGTTTCATTGTACCAAATATTTGTATATTTGGAAGTCACGATGGGTTCATTCATAAGTGAATCATAATTCAACAGAGATGTCAAAGCTCGAAAGACATCGGTACCCTGTACCACCACATTAGGGTGATTCTGAACCAATTGTTGTGCATAGCCAATCATTAGAGAACTATGAGTGCGTTTACCAAAACGATAAACCAATCCTGAAATATTATCCGTAAATTGAGCAGTAGCATCGGCAAAGTTGACCACCCAGTTATTACCACCAATTTGAGTGTGTGCGATGTATTCACCCATGCGTTGAATCATAGATTCTTCAAAGAGATTGACATGACCATTTGTAGCGATGTACAATAGGTCTAAGTAATCGAATAATTTGCCAGCAGCATGTCCCCAGTAACTTGGTCCTTCTTCACAAGCACCATCGGCTTTGACATAATTTAAAAACTTATCGACGCAAAGCATGCTGCGCATAACCATCTTGACCAATCTGTCTTGATTATTTTCGAGCAGCAAGAAACATTGCAAGACATTGAAATTGCACCACACATTCCAGTTGTTAGTAAACTGATCTTGGAGTCCCATCCACCAATGGTCAATTTGCATGTAGGGTGTTAATATTTTCGATTCGATTGATTGGTGCAAATAGGAAGAAATAGCCGGATCAACGCGGTCAAATTCGGCATGCAGAAAATAATAAATCCAACTCAACATCCCCCCCATTTCGCCGCTACCTAAGTCAATAATTTGTGATGCACCATTGGGAAGACTGCTACCTGTTGCATTCTGATTATTACTATCCAATTGACGAGGCAAGTGGGCTGACAGTACCCAACTTGTACGTTCACACTCGTAGAACACACCATCAATAATCTTATCAATAAATCTTCCTTGCCCTTCGGCTAGTTCGGCCAAAAACAATGCGGCTAATGCATTCTTGTTTCTGGAATCGGGATCTTCCATAACCTTGCGATTTCCGCTGCGATTGTACTCCAAATAGGCTGTGGCGGGGATGTACTCCCAATTATAATTCAACTTGCTTTCACCACGTTTGATAAGCATGGCCTTGTTTTTACCCAACATATTATCCCAAGCTGAACGATCGTAGTACGAGGGAAAGGGTACCCACTGCTGCTCGGTAATGAGCCATTGACGAATTTGGTCATCACTATAGCGTGAGGTCAGATAATTACGTGGAACGGCTAGTGCACATAGTGTCACAAAGGCCGCACACAAAGTAAGAAATATTCTTTTCATGCAGGGATTATAATTTAGAATGTTTAACTCGATATTCGGTTGGGGTCATCTCGTAATATTTGCGAAAAACGGACGCGAAATATTTAGGAGAATTAAAGCCCGTGTCGTAAGCTATTTGGCTGATAGTAAGATTATTTTTAGTATCCACCAGGAGTTCAGCAGCCCGGTGTAGACGGATGGAGGTAATTAGTTCAGTAGGGGTTTGGTTGGTGGTATCCTTGATAATGGTAAACAAACCAGTTCGACTCAAGTTAACTTTGGAGGCTAACAATTCGACGTTGAATTGACTATTGGCTATGTTTTCGTTGATGGTTACCACTATGCGACCAATAGCATCTTGACTCGTCTGCATTTTGCGGTGGAATTCCAACTCAGCTTTGCGATGGTAGTAATACTTTAGCCGATGAACTAGATAAGTAACAATAGAAACCAGTAAGAGTAGGTATAGCAAATAAGCCAACATGGTTCGATAGAAAGGGCGGCGCTGATAGATATCTATTTTTTTTTCGTTGAGCACCTGATGATCGCGGGCACTTAGAGCTTGAATCACAATGCTATGACGTCCGCTGGGCAGATCGATTAATCGTATAGATGGCACAGACTCAGAAATGGTGAGCCACTCGGGAGTGATATTAGAAATTTTGTAGCGTAGTTCAGGACGGTCGTAATAACTATCGGTAGCTACATTCAATCGCAACGAACTATGGTAAGGCAATTTAATTTCTGTATTGGAAGGATTAGTCAATTGTCCATTGACAAGTATGTTGTCGAGTATAATATTGGGCATCACTATAGAACCACGCAAATTCTCCTCTCTAAATTTTACAATACCATCCATACCAGCAACTAGGATAGAACCATCATCTAATTTTACGCAACAACCATTGTATAGGCTACTGAGAGGGAGGCCATTGGCGTTAGTGTATGTCAATATTTGTTCGGTTTGGGGTTCATAATACAACATAGCATCGGTAGTGACTATCAGCAAATTATCCTTGGGTGTGGCTATCATTCCGTGCACGAACGGAGTCCCTAAGCTATTCAAACGAGTCATATTGTATGAATCGCAAGCAAAACAATAGCATCCCTTGCCCGCTGTGGCTACATATATTTTATCTTTCAAGTAAACGATGTGTTCCACAAACGCGCACTCAGACGTGTGCACCATTCGCACTTTGCCAGAAACTATATGGTAGCAACACAATCCCTTGGCTCCACCAATCCATAACTGTCCCCGCTCGTCGATACACATACAAGTAATTACGGGCATAATACTATTCAGCGTATCTGACAGGACCTGCAGTTGTTGCGTTTTAGGCGAGAAACAATAGACGCCATTATACGTACCGCAAAGCAAGTCGCTTTCGTAGGGAACAATAGAGCGAACAACCCTATTCTGTAGCAATTCCTCGTAGGGCATTTGATAGTAGGTGAAACGACATGTTTTCGTATTAAACGAACATAAACCTTTCAGGTGGAGTCCGAGGTAGATTAAATGATTTTTTTTATCCCAATAGGATGCTTTAATATTTGGTGTAGGGTAAGAAACAAAGGTGTTGGTATCGGAATTCCACAAAAGTAAGCCATCGCCTTCTGTACATATATAGCTGGAGGTACCATCCACAGGTACTAGACTATTAATAATGGGCGCATGCTGTTTAATAGTTGGCAGAGGAAGGTATGAAAACGGATTTCCATTGGGATTAAAATAGTTCACACCTCCATAGTAAGTACCAACCCAAATAGTTCCATCATTACTTTCGTAAATACGCCAAATACTTTCGTGACTCAATTGGGTATATTTGTTGTTGCCTGAACCATAATGCAAGAAACCGTCAAAGGTTAGATGGTCCAAGCCACGTGATGTACCTATCCATATTGAGCCATCAGAAGCTTGCAAAATATCGCGTACAAAATCAGACGATACGGTAATATGCTCCACTGCGCTACCATTCAATCGCACTAAGCCGTTATGCCAAGTACCTACCCAATAGAAACCCTGCTTGTCTTGCAGAATAACCGATATACAACTATTCAACTTCAACAGATTTTCCCACTGTCCGACCTCAAAATTCAATCTCAACACGTTACCTCGCTGACTACCGACAATTAGACATTGCTCGGTCACATAGATGTAGTTAATAGGATCACTTTCGGACAATGGAATCGATAAAATTGTGTCACATTGTAGCGACTGAGTATTGAAGATGGCAATTTTTGAATCGTATCCAATATACAACGATGAGTCTTTAACAGCCATAACATTTGCGGACTCTGACAATATACTCATTTGTTGGGTACTCAAGTTATAACACCCAACCGAGTTTGATAAAATAAAGACGTGACCAAGACCATCACCGGTTATGTGGGTGATGTTAGAACCTAGTTTAGAGATTGTGTCGTAGGACAAAGGGATGATGCATGTACTATAGAGACCATTGTAACGAATAGCACCTTCGCGAGTAGCAAACCACATATATCCCAATTCGTCCTGGTAAATGTCGTTAATAGTAACTTGACCGAGGCCATTTTCGGAAGTAAGATGGTGAAAAATGACGTCCGCTGAGAAGACCGGACAGCTTGTTAGTGCCAAAATAGTTAACAATACTGAAATATGTAAAGACCTTTTCATGTTCATAAATGAGATATAAGGTGTGCTAATTCCTTTTTTTTCTGCAAAATTACAAAATTAATGCAAACACATGGTTCAAAATCGTACATTTGGGGTCTAATTTTGTAATAATTTTACCTTTTTTGTGCTCGGAATTAGCTCAAGACGCCCAAACCTGAATTGCAAATGCTCAACTCTAAGTTGCTAACAGCGGTAGAGTCGGTATTAATATCGGCTCTTTTGAAAATTATTCAGTCGGAATGTCACGGTACATTTATTCTGCCTTATGGCGCTTTCTTGCGGATTTCTGGAAGAATGATATGGTAGGTAATATTTATTTTTTTTCTGTTTTTATTTGCATTATTGTAAAATGTTGCCTACCTTTGCCCCGTAATCTTAATTAAAACGCTACAATCTGCTTGGCGCTCAGGTGAAATAGTGTGATAGTATAATACATCCCAATCAGACCCTTTATTTCTGCCTCTATTCAGAGACGGGTCGCAGACTCGTCTCTGTTTTTTTATAAACTTCTAAGCATAGCAAACTTTAATTTGCATATTAGAGAAAATTGCCGTATCTTTGCAGACGTGAACCAATTGGTTTCAAGTTTCAAGTGCCATTCGGCTCTACAACCTTAACAACCTCAAACAATCCTAAACCATCCTAAACGACACACAACAATACTAAACAATATAAAAAAACTTGTATCATTATGTTTATTGAAAACGTACATGCACGCGAAATTCTTGACTCGCGTGGAAATCCTACCGTGGAGGTAGAAGTAACTCTTGAGTGTGGTATTATGGGTCGCGCAAGCGTTCCCTCAGGCGCATCTACCGGCGAGAACGAGGCTCTGGAACTCCGTGACGGCGACAAAAGCCGTTACCTCGGAAAGGGTGTTCAGAAAGCTGTTGACAATGTGAACAACATCATCGCTCCTGAACTTATCGGCATCAGTGTACTTGAGCAGCGCGCTATCGACTGCAAGATGCTTGAACTTGACGGCACTCCCACCAAGTCCAAACTCGGTGCAAACGCCATCCTCGGCGTCAGCCTCGCATGCGCTCATGCAGCTGCCGAATACCTCGAGATTCCTCTCTACCGCTACATCGGAGGCTCCAACGGACACGTTCTGCCCGTGCCTATGATGAACATCATCAACGGCGGTGCCCACAGTGACGCTCCCATTGCATTCCAGGAGTTCATGATCCGCCCTGTAGGTGCTCCCACTGAGAAAGAGGCTATCCGCATGGGTGCCGAGGTGTTCCACGCACTTGCAAAACTCTTGAAGAAACGCGGATTGAGCACCGCTGTAGGTGACGAAGGAGGTTTTGCTCCCGCACTCAACGGCATTGAGGACGCTCTCGACAGCATCATCCAGGCTATCAAGGATGCAGGCTACGAGCCCGGCAAGGATGTGAAGATTGCCATGGACTGCGCTGCCAGCGAGTTTGCTACCTGCGAGAACGGCGAGTGGTACTACGACTATCGCCAACTCAAAGACGGCAAGAAGAAAGATCCTAACGGCAAAAAACTCACCGCCGCCCAGCAGATCGACTATCTTGAAGAGCTCATCACCAAGTATCCTATTGACTCTATTGAGGACGGTCTCGACGAGAACGACTGGGACAACTGGGTACTGCTTACCAAGCGCATCGGCGACCGCTGCCAGCTGGTAGGCGACGACCTCTTCGTCACCAATGTGAAATTCCTCGAGAAAGGAATACGAATGGGCGCAGCCAACAGTATCCTTATCAAGGTTAACCAGATTGGTTCGCTCACCGAGACCCTCGACGCTATTGAGATGGCTCACCGCCACGGTTATACCACTGTTACCTCTCACCGCTCCGGCGAGACAGAGGACACCACTATTGCCGACATCGCAGTGGCTACCAACTCGGGTCAGATAAAGACCGGTTCGCTCTCTCGTACCGACCGTATGGCTAAGTACAACCAGCTTATCCGCATCGAGGAGCAACTGGGTGCTCAGGCACAATACGGCTACAAGAAGCTGAAGTGATTCTACTCCGATAATAAGTAAGACCCCCTCCCCCAAATGAGGGGAGGGGATTTTTGTCTCTCAGATATACACTATAAAACAATTTGTTATGAAAAAGTATGTTTGCACCGTATGCGGCTACGTGTACGACCCCGAAGTGGGAGACCCCGACAGCGGTATAGCTCCCGGAACAGCGTTTGAAGACATACCCGCCGACTGGGTTTGCCCCCTGTGCGGAGTAGGCAAGGACGATTTCCAGCCCGAAGACGAATAAGAATAATATTTACTATTGGGATATCTGCGATTGACTATTGAAATTACATGGTAGTTCCAATAGTTGTTGTGGTGTGGAGTCGTGTTTGGCATATTTAAGTCAATCGTCAATTGTCAAGAATAGAAATACTCAAGAAATACTCAATGAATATCTTTTATATCGGTCAGAATGATTATGACCTGCAGTTGTTTGAGAGCCAGTATCCCGTGCCTTGCGGTATGGCTTACAATTCGTATCTGGTGGCAGATGAGAAAATAGCGGTTATGGACACCGTCGATCAGCGCAAGGGCGAAGAGTGGAAAGCCTCGCTGCAGTCAGCTCTCGGCGGCAGGCAGCCCGAATATCTGGTTGTGCAGCACATGGAGCCAGACCACTCCGCGCTCATCCTCTGGGCTATGGAGCAATATCCGCAACTCACCGTTGTAGCTTCGCAGAAAGCTCTCCAGATGCTTCCGCAGTTCTTCGAGGGCATCAGTCTCGAAGGCCGCACCCTCGCCGTCAAAGAGGGCGACACCCTGTCGCTCGGCAATGCCACTCTGCGCTTTCTCATGGCGCCTATGGTGCACTGGCCCGAGGTCATGGTCACTTACGAAGAGACCTCAAAAACGCTCTTCTCTGCCGATGCCTTCGGCTCGTTCGGAACGCTCGACCAGCAGGAAGACGACTGGGCATGCGAGGCGCGCCGCTACTATTTCAATATCTGCGGCAAGTACGGTGCTCCCGTGCAGACACTGCTTAAAAAAGCCTCTCATTTTGATATCCTGACCATTCGTCCGCTCCACGGACCTGTGCTCGAAGGCGAGGCGATGGAGAACGCTCTGCGTCTCTACGACATCTGGAGCCGCTACGAGGCTGAGAAAGAGGGCGTGTTTGTGGGCTATGCTTCAATACACGGCGGCACTGCAGCAGTGGCACAGCTGGTGGCTGAGATGCTGGAGAAACGCGGACAAAAGGTGTGCCTCATGGACCTGACCGAAGAAGAGGTGTCGTTCGCAGTGGAGGACGCTTTTGCTTACGGCAAGGCTGTGTTCGCCGCTTCGAGCTACGATGCGGGGCTTTTCCCGCCGATGTACAATCTGCTTCACCATCTGCAGGCAAAGGCTTGGCAGAACAAACGTGTCGCTCTCATTGAGAACGGCTCGTGGGCGCCTTCTGCCGGTAAAGTGATGCGTGAGATGCTCTCTCAGATGAAACAGGTGGAGATAGTGGAACCCGTGGTCACCATCCGCAGTCGTATGAAACAAGCCGACATCGCGGCTCTCGAAGCACTGGTAGAGGCATTGATAGGTTAGGCAGTAACTCATAATACACTTAACTCTCAACTTTCGACTCTTAATATGAACACCTCGCAACTGATATCGGTATTGCTTGTGAATCTGCCTGCCTACGTGCTTGGCGGCATTGCTTTCGTCAAGAAGATCCGCGATGAAAACTACTATGCAGCATGGGTCTTTCTGACCCTGCTGCTGGTGTTGGTTGCCGATGCCGTGTTCGTCTCTCAGATGTTCTTTGTAGAGACCTGCCTGCCTGTGTATATGGAAGTGCAGGCAGCTATGAGTGTCAGCATAGTGCCTTTGCTATATATGTTTCTCTCTCCTGAGGGAGGTGAAGAGCGTTGGTCGCGCACAACCATCATTCTGTGGTTGCTGACACTTCTGATATTGCTGCCGTCAGTGTCGTGGGAAGTGGTGCCTGCTTATGCCATCACTCAGTATTTTCCTCCCCGCGAGATAATGGGAATAAGCATCTTCTACAAAGGCAGGTATGTCTATTTCCTCGGTTGGACGGCAATCGCCCTGACGTTGCAGTCGTTTGTGGCACTCAGTCAGTTGAAACGTCTGTACAAGGCAGTTAGCAGTCATGGCGCGCACTATTCGTGGAAAGCCAAGGCGACATACTACTGGGATTTCAGTTGCGGCTACTGGCTGTCGCTCTCGTTTCTGGTGCCTCTTCATATCTGGCAGACACCTGCGATGCGCTGGGTGTTTTATGTGTCAGCATGCGTGATAATAGCTGTAGGCTGCCTGCTACTGGTGTTGGGTTTCGACATCAATCCTGTGGTTGACAACGAACACAAGAAACAGACGCTGCACGACTTCATGCTTGAGAACGGTGAGATAGTGGAGCGGATGAAACGGCTCTTGGAGGAGGACCGCATATATTTGGAGCACGGAATACAGTCGGACACGGTAGCTGAAAGACTTGACACCAGTCATGCCTATTTCCTCAGAATGATGAGGATTGTGTATGATATGAGTTTTCCCGAATGGGTTAACCGTGCCCGCGTGGAATATGCAAAGCAGTTGCTGTCAGACCCTGATATAAAAACCGAACAGGTGGCTGCGGAGTGTGGCTACAAGGACGCATATACCCTGGCGCACATGTTTCATCAGATAACCGGAACCACAATCTCCGAATGGCGTAACGGCAAAGGAGAGCAGGAGGACTTTGTGGAGACCGCTTCCCCCGAGATGGACGACGACTGATATTTTTCGGTCAGGTTTGCCGGTCTCGGGATTTTTTTGTACCTTTGCACCCCCTTATGAAAAACACTATCAAAATATTGTCAGCGTTCTGTCTTATGGTAATGACAGCGTGTTCGGCTTCTCACTCTACAGTAGATGTGAGAATGTACAGCAACTTGAATCTGCGTGTTTACACACCGCATTTCAGCAGTATTGATTTGCGCGTTCAAACTATGCCGCAGAAGGCGGAGGAGAATGTGATATATGTAGCAGAAGCAGCATTCACGGAGGCCAAGATTGACACCTTCATGCATGCCAACATCGACGGCAACCATGTGGCATCGGGAGTGTGGTACGAGGGTGCACGTTGTGTCGAGACTCCCGACAAGGTGGGCAATACAGGCGGTTTCGTATGGTATGACGGGCACTATGAGTTCTTTGCCGACACCGCTTCTGCCGAAGAAGCCTTGCTTCGCGCGGCAGAGCACGGGGGAATGGGTTTCCGTCAGGAGGCTATCATTCATAAAGGCAAATATGTGCCCAATGCCAGAACCGAGAATCCCCGCTACAACCGTGTTGAGATATATCGTGTGCTTGCCGAACTGGACGGCAAACTGTGTCTGATAGAAAACATCAACCCCGTGCCTTTCACCGAATTCCTGCCCAATCTGCAGGCGTTGCAACCAACGGAAGCACTGTATCTTGATATGGGTCTGGGTTGGAATCACTCATGGTACAGAAAACCCGATGGTTCCGTAACGGAGATACATCCTACACACTTCAAGTGCCGTTATTGCACCAATTGGATAACGTTCTATAAAAAATAGGAAGACAGAATTCAACCTCCAAACTTATCTCAACCTGACTTGAAATGCTTGCAATTCCGTACACCTTGGCTTCTGTTACAGGACCTACAGCCTACTTCTACGGCTGGCAGGTGTTGGAATATGTGCGTTATCTTGCTGACGCATATCTCAAGCAGTTCCCATGGCAGGTCCAGATGTCATTGATAATCATCACTATCAGTTCCCTTTCTATTTTTATTCTGTATGCACTTTTCTTTCAGCGGATCATCCGCAGGAGTTCCCGTAACCGTGCTCTGCAGAAGTGCAGGGAACGCTACGAAGAGGCGTTCCGCACCATACTTCTAACCAAGGAGAAGATGCCTCAGGAGGAGATGGAATATGTGGCAGGCGCAGACGAGGCGGAACTGCGGATGACCAACGGTGACGTGTTTACGCAACTGCTTGTCAGTCTCCGTCTGGAGATGGCGGACGATGTGTATATTCCCAATATGCAGCGTCTGTGCAACATCACGGGCGTGAAGAATTTTTTGGAGGCAAAGCTGGTTAAGAACCGCGATGTGGAGCAGACTCTGCAGGTGCTGATGACACTGCCTATAAGGGTCTCGGAGGGTGCACTCGCCCCATACACGGATAATAAGAATCTTCGTATTCGTGAGTTGGCACGCTCATACTTCGGCTTTTGCAGCAAGACGGAACCTTTTCATTTTGTGACGGAGGATGTCAATAAATCCTTTAATCTGTGGTATCCTCCTATTTTCCATAGGCTCTGCAGCTGGCATCGTGCCAAAGGCCATCCGATACCGCAGTTGCTGGCATTGGCACGCCGTTCTGACAACGATGCCCGCAAGGCGCTTTTTATCTCGGAGATACCTTATTGGGGTACCAAAGACGAGAAGACAGGTATCTGTCAGTTTCTCACTTCAAGCAGTCCGAAGTGCCGTTCGGCAGCCATTCAGGCACTGGCATTGATAGGTGACCCCGCTTCGGAGGCGGAACTGGTGAAAAACTACAGTATCCAGTTCCCCACTGCCAAACGCGAGACACTGCTTGCCATTGCCAAAATCAACACCGGCAGGCAGACCGAGTTTTTCCGTCAGGCATATCTAAACTCCACTTCGCACAGCACCCGTGCGGTGGCATTGTCGTGTCTGTTCAACTATGGAGAAAGCGGCAGACAGGTATTCTACGAACTGCGCCGCGCAGGTCTTGACGACAGCAGGTTCTTCGAGCAGATTATCTCTGCAGAAGAGATGTATGGGGAGGGGATTTGACAGGAGGTTTTTGAATGGTCCGTTGATATGACACTAAAGTAAGAAAAAGGATAACAACAAGTAAGAAATATGTGGGAAACGATACTATATTTCTACGGCTATATAATATTCTTCTATTCGCTGGCACTGATATCGTCTTACTCGATACTATTGGTGCTGGCGTATATCCACAGTGCCAAGTATCTGAAGTGGACCAATGACCATATCTGCTACGCTGTGGAGGGGAGTCCGTTCGCGCCGGGAGTAAGCATTGTGGCACCTGCATACAACGAGGAGAAGACCATTGTTGACAATGTGAATTCGCTTCTAATGCTTGACTATCCGAACTTTGAGGTCATCATTGTCAACGACGGTTCGAAGGACAAGACTCTGGAACTACTTATCAGCAACTTCGACTTGGAGGAAATTCCTTACGAGTATGTACCCCGAATCCATTGCAAGCCTTTCAAGCGTCTGTTCCGTTCCCAGAATCCCAAGTTCAGACGCCTTACAGTGGTTGACAAGGTAAACGGCGGCACCAAGGCGGATGCCGTCAATGCAGGTCTCAACGTGTTGCGTACACCTTATTTTATCAATACCGATGTGGACTGCATTCTTGCCCGTGATGCCATCAAACACTGCATCTTCCCTATCTTGCAGGACGAGAGTATCATTGCTGTCAGCGGCACCATGTCGATGAGCAACGGCAGTATTTCGGAGAATGGCCAGTTGGTTGAAATAAGGCCTTCCAACCATCCGATACCTTTGTTTCAGGACTTGGAATACAAACGCAGTTTCCTCGTAGGCAAGATGGGCTGGAGTCAGATAAACGCCATGAACAATGTGTCCGGCGGATATGGTTTGTTCAACTCCGAGGTGGTGCTTGCCGCCGGAGGCTACGACAGTTCTTCCTTTGCCGAAGATATGGATATTATCACCCGCATGATGGGCTATTGTTGCGAACAGAAACGTCCGTATCGCGTTGTGCAGATTCCTCATACCTGCTGTTGGACAGAAGGTCCGGGCACGCTGAAAGTGCTGAAGCGTCAGCGAATCCGCTGGGGCAGGGGACTGATACAGCACATGTGGAAACACCGCTACATGCTGTTCAATCCCAAGTACAAACGCCTTGGAATGATTACGCTGCCTTATACTCTCATCTTTGAGTTGCTTGCTCCCGTGATAGAGTTTATAGGTATGATAATGCTGATAGTCCTCTTCTTTACATACAACATCAACTGGCAGACATTCTGGATTCTCTTTGCCGCCATTTATGCCTTCTCGCTTCTGCTGTCAAGTTTCGTTATCTTCTATGATTATATGGCGGGCGGGTCATACAAGAGTGCATCCGGTTATCTGAAACTCCTGCTGGCGGCAGTGTTCGAGCCTGTTGTCTATCATCCATTGCTGGTGTTCTTCTCGTTGCGCGGTTACTACAATTTCCTCACCAACCGTGCCGCAGTGTGGGGAGAGATGACGCGTACAGGTACAAGGAAAAAGAAATAGGCGGACCTTGAAAAAATGAAATGAACCATCTGTTTTTACATATTGTCTCTGTCTTGCTGCTCCTTTCTGCCGGTGCTTTTGCACAGCATTCAGGAACAGTGGTGCATGCAAAACATCATAGAGGCGGCGAGTCTGCAAGCGAACCGACACTGCGTGAGCATATTCAGTCGCTCAACGATGTGGCACGCGAGCGTCTGACCGACGGTATCAGCATGTCGCCGTCGGAGTATAGCGACACTCTGCGGGCGCTTTTCCGTGCTGACCGTTGGGACGAATGTATGCCGTTGCTCATTGCTGCCGAAAGAGAGTGGGGACTCACATCTGACATATCGTTTCTCTATGGCAGGTACTGGTATCATCAGGGCGATGTTTCAACAGCAAGACGCTATCTGCTGACTGCCGTTCGCGAGGACGAGTCAAATGCCGAGGCGCTGGAGTTGCTGGTGAAACTGGAGGAGGGCGAAAAAAACTATTCCACTGCCATTGTCCATGTGAACGACCTGCTGGGTTTCAGTCCGTATAACCCCCGTCTGTGGCGAAAGAAGATAGAACTCTACAGGCTCAGCGGTAACGAGCAGGAGGCGAACCGTCTGCTTGAGCGCCTCGCACAGATATATCCTCAGAACGAACAGATACAGAACGACCTGCAGTATCAGCGTGAGTTGCAGGTAGAGCAAATGCGCAAGCAGGGTAACGAACAAGAGTCGCAGCAGGCGATAAGAGAACTTATACAGACTAATCCCAAGGATGCGCAGTATTATCTCGACTTGTCGGCCTCTCTGCTGAAAGAAGGACGTATGGACGAGGCGGCTGAAGTGTGTGCCAAGGGTGTTAACAACACAGGCGGCAACCGCCAGCTCATCCGTCGCAGGGTAAGCATCTTGCAGGACCAGGCGCAGTATCAGGAGGCGGAGATATATCTGGACGACTGTATCCGCCGCTACCATGCAGGCGACCTGGATGCACTACGCCGCTATTTGCACGAAGAAGCAGCCATGGCTGCAGACAATGCGGACGCATACACACGCTACCAGCACCTTTATGGAGAAACCCAATCAGAAGAGTCGCTTGACTGGCTGATAAATACGGCTATGAGAAGAGAGTGGTGGGGTGATGCGGAATACTATCTTCAACAGGCCCAGACACAGCGGGGTAAAAACAAGGATATTCTCAACAAGCAATATACGGTTGAAAAACGTATGGGGAACGACAAACAGGCTGCACGTATTCTGGAAGAGTTGTACATTGCCGACCCTGCCGACTCAGACATACGCGAACTTATAGCGGAGCGGAGACTGCAGACTGCCGGAGGACTGATGCAGGATGAACAGTGGGATAATGCCCTGACTGCATTGCATGAAGCTGATACTCTTACCCGTGACTCGGATATGCTGGCTGTGATAGAAAGACGTATCCGCACCTGCGAGGCTATGTTGCCTGACACTACTGTTGTGAAAGACAGCCTTGACCAGATGCAGCACTCCGTCATCTATGAGAAAGAGCACAACCTCGACTCAGCATACGCCTGCCTTATGCGCTACCGCCCCTCTGTTGACGAATACCACGAAGTGCAGCGGCATCGCTACACCCTGCAGTCGCGTCTGATGAAAAACAACCTCTTGCTTGAGTATCAGTATGCAAGACGTACAAGCGTGGATGAATGGAGCCACAATGCCTATGTCACTTACACCCGGACCCTCACCAAACACGATGCTCTCGAAGTATCGGCCGCATACGCAGGCAGGGAGGGTGCCTCATGGACTGAGACGACCGATGAAGGCACCGACACCACCTATGTGTCAGCCGGTGGCACCGGTGTGCAGCTCGGAGCAGGCTACTACCACTATTTCGACTGGGGTGACATCGGTGTGCAGGCAACGTGGGCAAGCCGGTTCCTCCCTAAGGCGTCCGTCAAGATGCAGTTGACAGAAAACCTTCCGGCGGAATGGACTCTTACGGAACGCCTGTCATGGAGATACATAACCGATGAGACGCGCTACCACGTTTTCTCCGCCGGTCTGTCTGCGGGCTGGAGTGTCGGCAGTTTTCTGCTCACACCGTCTATTGACGCTTTTCTTATGCAGAAGCATGTGTATTTCAACGGCGGACTGAAGATGAACTACTACCCTCTTGAAGGAGACCGCAGCAATGTGTTCGCTTCTGTGGGAGTAGGTAATGCACCTGAACTTACATTGCTCGACAGCAACCTCCCCGTCAGATTCGCTCATCTTAACACCAATGTGTCAGTAGGCGGCATGTACTTGATTAACGGGCACTTCGCACTGACTGGCAGTATAGACTGGTATGTGATGGGTAACAATGATGCCTCCGTGCGCAACTACATCTACCTGCATGTAGGACTCAACATATTCTTCTGACAATGATGAAACGTAAGAAATATTATATTATCTTCTGCCTGCTGCTGATTCTTCCGGTTGCCGCAACCGGTTGCCGCAAGCTGGTATGTCCTACCAATGTAAGGATTGAGCACCCGGTCAGACACTATCTTCCTATTTTGCAGGGTGACATACTTAATATGTTCTGGACACTCTACAATGATGGTCCGGAGCCGCTTGTCATTCAGGATGTGCAGCCTTCGTGCAGTGCAGTGCAACTTGTTTCCGAAGTGCCCGCAGTAGTGATGGCAGGTGATTCTGTAGTGATGAATTTTCACTTCGACACCGACAAGAACGTGAGCCTTGCCGCCCATGCCGTCCGCATATACGGTAACATAGAGCCCGAAGGTGAGGCGGAGATGAATTTTGATGTGCATATCATCCCGCCGTCTGATGACAGGTCCGACTATGAAGAACATTTCTTCGACAAACTGACGGAGGAAAATGTGGCGGAAAAGAGGCTGAAGCGGAATCTGTATTACACTGATTCGCTTTCAGTGGAAGTGTTGTTCGGATATACATTGTGATAAAGAAACAAACAAATATAAGAATTATTATGAAAAAGAATCATTTACTGATTATGGTTGCGGTTGCTGTGCTGACTGCATGCAATCAGACAACCGACAACAGCGTCCTGCTGCGTCCTGTCAAGCAGGCTGACTATGTTATCTATTCCGGGAGTCACACTCACGAGTCCTCTCTTCCTGATGTAGCCGGCAAGGCCAAACAGTCACATCGTGCACCGGCAGCCGCTTTCGCCTATTACAAGGTGTGGGACGGCAACCTGCCTGCTGAATACAAAGACCGCTTCCCCGAGGCTGTGGGCAGTGAGGAAAAAACGTATGTGATAAACTATATCCGTCAGCACCCGCAGGAGGGCAGTCAGGTGTTCCTTTGCGAGAACTATTTCGTTCAGAACATCGGCTCTTCATTTGACTATTATACGGGCAACACGCTCGTTGACCACAATGGGGCACAACACGGTGTGACGGGTGGCAACCAGATGGATTATCTCGTTATCAACGGCAACCACATCAACGACTACAACAGCACTTGGGGACAGGATGCCCTCTGCCTCAACCTGCCTCTCGAAGACCCCACATATCACGACAGTTGGGGCGACAAGGACAACACCAAGCACAATGCATGGACAGTATATGAAATAGAAGGCTACGGCTACTATCTGTGCTTTGATTACCGCACTGCCAAAAACAGCGGTGAGTATTATGACGGCGACGGCGTGTACAATGACTGGGTAATCAAACTCGTTCCTGCCGATGGTACCAATCCGCGTCCTGCCGATGCTGTTGAACCTGAAAAAAACGTTGTGCCCGGACTTGGCGAAGTGGAGGTCAATCTCTCACTCAATGCTGAAAAGACGGAGGATGACTATGTGGTTACAAAACTCTCCATCCATGTGCGCGACACCACTGATATTGAGGTCTTTCTGCCCGTTGATATGCATTACTACTGCGACAAAGACGACATGAACATCGTGTTGAGCAATCGCGATGGTGTGTTGCAATACAATACCTATGTAGAAACCGTATCTATGGATATTGCCGGCAATACAGTAACTCTCAATGTACGTTTTGAAGACGGAGGCATCGTGGTTTCGACAAGAGGTATCAACAGCGGGGTGCTCAACTATTGCCGCGACACTTATCAGGACGGCATAACTTTCGAGATATGGAACTACTATCATGACATTCTCCGCACCGACCTGCAGGAAATTCTCAACAGAAGTACAATAACCTTTACTGCCAGCCCCGGACGTTATGTCAATGCCTATGGTGTTGTTGAAGGAGACGTCAATCCTCTCGACTGTCAGGTTCTCCCGCCTTCAGACTATATATACAGCAGCACAGAAAACTTCAACAGAATTTATCTGCCGCAATAAACATTCTCACATCCTCAACAAAACTGCCGCGAACAAAAACACCATAATGTTCGCGGCAGTTGTTTGAATATCTACAGGGCAAACCGAAGGTGATGCGCGAGATGCTCTCAGAGTTTTGACAAACCCTCTTGTTCCTTTCATTCTAAGCGAGCAGGTAGTGTACCAAATGAGTCCTCCTTTTCTTTTGTTTAGGTCTATATTATTGTCGCGTCAACCTTTCCGATACCATTCCGCTATTTCCTTGCGGCGTTTCAGAGCAAGGGCGATGAGACAACCCAAAATGTAACCAGTTATCAGTGCAATCAGTGTGCATTTCAGCCTGCCGTTTAAGGCGCGTGGTATGGTAGTGAAAGCCTGCTGTGCAACTACGGGAGCAGTACACATCGCCAGTTCGCGGTCGGCATGCTCGGTGGTGTTGTAGAACTCCATGATTTCAGGTGTGAAGAGTTTGATTTCGCGTCTGCCAAGCACCATTCCGTTGCCCCACTTCATCTGCGCCTGAGCTGCACCACCCTGCTCAAAATAGAAAGCAGAGGTCAGAGAGTCAAGTTTCTCCAACTGGTCGTGGCAGAACTGCACCTTGCGCTCCTGAAGTGCGCGTTTCTTCTCAAACGAAGCCTGCAGCGAGGGGTTGCTGTTGAGATATGCCAGTATGTGCTCGCCTACTACAGGTACATTGTCAGGCCGCTTGGTGCGGAAACGAAGGCACATAACATTGGGCATAACTACGTTGATAGTGTCGGTTACATCGTGCTTGTGTCTATAGTCCACCATGTCGGCTGTTGAGTCATTGAGGAAGTCAATAACCTCGAAGGTCTCAAACTTCACAAGACCGTCGGCCTGGTCGGGTGTGAGGTTGAGAGCAGCGGTTATCTCCTGGTTGGGGAAGAACCTGTAACTGAATTCAAGCGGGCGGAAAGCCTGTTTGACATCTTCTGCCAGGGGTCCGTTGAGATACACTATAGCCTCTGCCTTGTAGATTCGGTTTAGAGGACGAGAGTAGTAGTAACCGGCACCGAAGAAGATAATTATGCAGGGCACGGTGATGAACCAGTAGTGCAGCGCAAGGCGCACACTGTCGAGACAAAGGTGCCATGCACCGATGCAAACTTTGCCCATCCAGCGGAAAAATGCCGCCGTAAGGTCGAATAGATTCATGTTTTTGTCCATAGGGTATGGGGATAATGTGGTTTGACGTTGTTTGACGTGGTTTGAGGCAACTAAAGGTTATTTGTGATTACAGGAATATCAGTTGCACGAGTATATATACCGGCAGCAGGATGATGAGCGAGAAGCGTATCATGTAGCCGAAAAACGAGGGCATTTTTATTCCGCTCTCCTCCGCTATGGCTTTCACCATAAAGTTTGGCCCGTTGCCGATATAGGTGAGCGAACCGAACATCACCGCCGCTATGCTGATAGCCTTGAGCAGCACCTCGGGAATGCTTGCCACCAGTTCGCCTCCGAAGGAAGCCATCTGTTCGGGCGTCAGACCCGTTGCCACGCTGTGGAAGGCCACAGCGGTGGGCGTGTTGTCAAGGAATGCGGAGAGTGCTCCTGTGGAATAGTAGAACTGCCATGTATGGCTCAGTCCCAGACTCGGAGCCTTGTCTGCCAGGTAGGCGAGGGCAGGGGTCATGGTGGTGAAGATGCCGAGGAAGAGGACTGCCACCTCGATGATGGGTGCCCATGTGTATTTGTTCATATCGTAGCGCACCTCTTTCTTTGTTGTGTAAAGCGAGAGCAGTGTGAGCGAGATGAGCACTATCTCACGGAGGTAACGTATCCAAAGATGTGCATCAGCCTCCCCCATTTGGGGGATGGTACCTTCGTTGATGAATGCCACTGAGAGCACCACACCAAGCAGATAGAGGAAATTAATCTTGCCGCGCACAACAAGCGGAGTGGCTTCTCGGGCATCGGCAGAGAGTGCCGTCCAGTCCTCCTTGCGGTAGTAATAGGTGTCCATCAGGAAGTAGATGAGCAGCAGTATGAGTCCTGTAAACGCCCACTCTGGCAGCAGATGCATGAACCACGTGAAACTTGCGCCGCGCAGGAAGAGCATGAATAATGGCGGGTCACCGAGGGGAGTGAGCAGACCTCCGCAGTTGGCTACCAATGCTATGAAGAACAGAATGGTATGCACTGTGTAGCGGCGCTGCTGGTTGGTGGTGATGACAGGGCGGATGAGCAGCATGGCCGCACCCGTGGTTCCCATTATTGATGCCAGCACCCAACCAAGTGCAAGAAACCCCGTGTTAACTATGGGTTTCGCCTTCAGGTCACCTGAGAAATGTATGCCGCCGGTGATGACAAACAGCGAAAGCAGCAGGATGATGAAAGGCACATAGTCGAAGAAAAGCTGATGTTCAAGTTCGTGCGTCATACCACCCATCAGCAGGCATACCGCCACAGGTATGCCCAGCATGCACGACACTATAAGTTTGTTGACATTCTTTTCCCACCAGTGCTCTGCAATGAGCGGACCGACGGCTATCATCAAGAGCATGAGTCCGAAAGGAATCATCGACCATGCCGAATGTACCAATTGTTCCATGATTGAAAAGTTTATTTGAATACGATTGACGAAACGATGCCCAATGCTTCCTGGTCATCCTGAGTGGTATGGATGAAGAAAATGATGGCAAAATTGGTGGTCTCTTTTCCGTCAGCACTTCGGTTGTAGAGCAGTCCGAGCGAATCTTCGCCGCCTTCGCTGAGTATGAAAGCCTTGCATGCGTGACCATCTATGGCGACATCGGGAGCGGGAGTGATGCCCATCTCCTCGGCCATCGTCTGCATGATTTGGTCGAAGGTCATGCCGTCGGTATCCCTTATGGTGATATTGAGAGCCGGATTACTCAGATAATCGGAAATTTTGGTTCCTTTGTAAACCAATGCTTCGTCGTCTTCTGCAGACAATACTTCCCAACCGTCGGGCAGGGTAAGGCTGAATGTTTTTTGGTCAATTGTTTTCATGCTGTTAACTATTTATAGGTATAACAATGTTTATCAGTCCAGTTTGAGTACAGCAAGGAAAGCTTTTTGCGGCACTTCCACGTTGCCTATCTGCTTCATGCGCTTCTTGCCCCGCTTCTGCTTCTCTAATAGTTTGCGCTTGCGGCTGACGTCGCCGCCATAGCACTTGGCAGTAACGTCTTTTCTTACCTGCTTCACCGTTTCGCGGGCTATGATTTTCTGCCCGATGGCAGCCTGAATGGCTATATCGAACTGCTGGCGGGGAAGGAGTTCCTTCAGTTTCTCGCACATACGGCGCCCGAAATCGACTGCATTGCTGCGGTGGGTGAGGGTGGAGAGTGCGTCCACCTGCTCGCCGTTCAGGAGGATGTCAAGTTTCACGAGGTCTGACTGGCGGAATCCGTTGGGATGGTAGTCGAATGAAGCATAGCCTTTGGAGATAGACTTGAGTTTGTCGTAGAAGTCAATCACTATCTCGCCCAGCGGCAGGTCGAAGAGTATCTCCACGCGGTTGCCGGAGATATACTCCTGCTTTACCAGTTCGCCGCGTTTACCCAGACACAATGTCATAATGGGACCTATATAAGTGGTTGCGGTAATGATACTTGCGCGAATATACGGCTCCTCTATATGGTCGATAACCGCTATGTCGGGCATGCCTGCGGGGTTGTGCACCTCTATCATATTATGATGCCGGTCATACACCTGATAACTTACGTTGGGCACGGTGGTGATAACGTCCATGTCGAACTCGCGGTCGAGACGCTCCTGCACTATCTCCATGTGGAGCAGACCGAGGAATCCGCATCGGAAACCGAAACCTAATGCCACTGAACTCTCAGGCGTGAAAGTGAGCGAAGCGTCGTTGAGTTGCAGCTTCTCCAGACTGGCACGCAGGTTCTCGTAGTCTTCAGCTTCGATAGGATAGACACCTGCAAACACCATGGGTTTCACTTCCTCGAAGCCGTCTATTGCCTTGTCGCACGGGCGTGCCACATGGGTGATGGTGTCACCCACCTTCACTTCCGTAGAGGTCTTGATGCCTGAGATGATATATCCCACATTGCCTGCTGATATCTCTTTGCGCGGCTGCATGTCGAGTTTGAGAATACCTATTTCATCGGCATCGTATTCCTTACCGGTATTGAAGAAACGCACGAGGTCGCCCTGACGCATAGTGCCGTTCACCACCTTGAAGTATGCTATTATACCCCGGAAACTGTTGAACACAGAGTCGAAGACGAGGCACTGCAGCGGTGCAGCTGGGTCGCCTTCGGGAGCAGGAATGCGTTCCACTATGGCATTCAGTATCTCCTCTACGCCCATACCCGTCTTCCCCGAAGCACGGATTATCTCCTCGCGTTTGCAACCCAGGAGTTCAACTATCTCGTCCTCCACCATGTCGGGCATGGCGGAGTCCATATCGCATTTGTTGATTACGGGTATGATCTCCAGGTCGTGCTCAAGTGCCATATAAAGGTTGGAGATAGTCTGTGCTTGCACTCCCTGCGAAGCATCCACTATCAGCAACGCACCTTCGCAGGCGGCTATGGAGCGCGACACCTCGTAGGCAAAATCAACATGCCCCGGAGTGTCTATCAGATTGAGGGTGTAGATGCCCGACTGGGGAACAACACCTTCGGTTGAAGACTTGTAATCATACTGCATCTGTATGGCATGACTCTTGATGGTGATGCCGCGTTCGCGCTCAAGATCCATGTCGTCAAGCACCTGGTTCTCCGCCACTTTGCCTGCAACAGTCTTGGTGTATTCCAGCAAACGGTCGGCTATGGTGGACTTGCCATGGTCGATATGCGCTATGATGCAGAAGTTGCGTATATTGTTCATTCCGATAAATACCTTTTCATGCCATTTAGTCCGCAAAGATACGAATAATTCCCCGTATGCACAAACAAAAAAGTCTTCACCCTGAAAAAGTGAAGACTTTTATAAACTTTGTCGGTTTGTAAAGATTATAAATGACCTCTCGTAATTTAGAGCGTCGAAGTATAACTTACGACAACAACCGGTTTGCTGAACACCTTGTCGGTCTTTAGGGTAATATTCAAATCAGCATCTTCTGAATCGTAGGCATTGATAAACGAAAACTCTGCAATTTGTTCATATCTTTCCAGTAGGAAATCATAAAGTTCATCAAGTTCATCCTCGCTTGTAAGGTTTGGGAAGCACACTCTTATTTCAATCAGAAGGTCATTGAAATAATCGTAACATACAATGTATTTGTCCTTTTCGATATTGCCATATACCAATGTTCTGTATGCATCTTCCTGCAGATTTTGAGTCGCAGCGCCTATTGCTTCCTGCAACTTGTCGGCAGTAAGCGAGAAATCGGTATTGGGGTCGTTGTACAAGTCGAAACTACCTTTTATGTTAATTTCCGCTTTCAGTGATGCCTCTACGGTGTCATTCTCGTTGTAATATGCTATAACTTCGGTTTTTCCTACATGTACGCCATATATGATTCCGTCATTTGCATCATCATCTGTCGCAGCTATAAAATTGTCAACAATCTCCCAACGGGTTATGGTGCAGTTCTCCGATGACATCTTTATGGAGTCGCCGACAACAATGTCTATCTTGTCAGGTATCAAGACCGGTTTCAAAACAGGTTGGGTGGAACTCTCTGGGGGATTGGCGCCACATGAACACATAAGTGCGGCTGCTAAAACTGTAAAAATAAATGATTTTGTTTTCATATTAATTTAATTTGATATTGTTAATATTTTCTTTGTATCTATGGACTGCAAAATTACAATTATTTCCGATTCTATGCAAATAAAAAAGTATCAATAGCGAATTATCAATGTTTCTGTATGTGCATATCTGCTATTGCACAAACGGAAAGTTTGCATTACCTTTGCATCGGTTTTTCATACTACCGTCAAACCACTGTCAAACCATGTATCTTCTTCAATTGCAATATGCCCATGCCCGCGGTGAGGACGTCACTCGTGTTGAACTGGAGGCTGCTGAGGACAGCATGCTCGAGGACCTGAGTGCCCGCATAAAGGCTGCTTTTTCTCTTAACTACACCGACCACGGTTACCACTCGTTTCATGCCAACGGTCATATCTATGTGCCGGGTGAGAATGTCATGCCGGTGACCGAGATGGAGTTCGAGACCTGGGAGCCTTCGTATGAGGGGCAGAAAGAACCTAATTGGCAGTTTGTCTATCGCTCCTCGGACAGTACCCGTCTTGACGAGGTGTTCACCGTGCTCGGCTCGGCTGTAGTCTATCAGCAGAACTACGACAGGATTATAATCGAACTGGCAGGGTATGTTGATGAGTAAGCATATTATTGTTAATTAAGATGACGATAAAAAAAGTGTTGTTAAATTCGTTAAAACAGACAATACTATTTATCCATTCTTTACCACTATTCGTAATCAGGTTCATCTCCGGAATACTCCGAGTAATTTGATGGTTGAATAACGAATATTGTGTCAGTTCCAGAAGTATATTTGAATGAAAGGTAACATCTGTTTTGCAGATAAATGGTATAATCCTCGCCATCTTTCATACCTTCTACAACATATGTGACTGTTTTTGAACAAATGCATGGCATTGGAATTCCATGACCTTTGGTAGTCCAAGCACCAAAGTTAATGGTATTGCCTTTCAACTCGCAGTTAGAGTGAAAATTATATCCTCCGCACGGAAAAGAGTTGTAATACACAAGCTTGATGCGGCTACTATCAGTTGCAGTGGCAATCAGGAATTCGGCATCAAAATCTATTCCATCAGGTAATTCTGCGGGTGCGTTTCTCTTTAATGACTTCTGCGGATAATGGAGATCATTAAGATTGGGGTCGCAACCTGAGAAGTGACTGCCTCCGTCATCAGTGCTATTGCCGTTGCAGGCAGAGAGCAGTGCAACAAGCGTCAAGATAATAAAAATGATTTTTTTCATAATGTTATTGTGCAGTTTAGTCTTCGAATGACATTATTCTGTTGTTGGTTTCTCTGCAAGTGATGTGTGAGTCATGCAGATCGTAGTGATAGGTAGCAGTCTCCCTGTTAATGGTCATGTTGGTTGTTATCTCTCCGCTATAGCGATAAACTACTTTGTAGCTGTTGTATATATGGTTTGTTGACGTATAAGTTGTCTGATAATGGTTCCAACTGATATTGACGTTGCTGAGGCTGGCTGTGAAACTTTGCCCGTTGTATTCTTTCAGTAAGCAGTCTCCGTTGAGGGTGAAATATTTTCTGCCAACGAGTTTGTTATATGTGATGTTGTCTTCGCCGGTGAATGTGGCATAGATATCCAAACCTATTTTGCTGTTGCTTTCTGGGGCAGTGATGTGCCAGCCGTTTTCTGTAGGTGTGAATGTCACGACCTCATTTTTGTGCTCTCCTGACGAACAGATATAGTCTCCTTCTATTGTATTGCCTGCATTGCAGGCTTCTGTCAGTATCTGGCTGATGGTTGTTTCGATGCTCCTATAGACGGTGAAGACTTTATCGTCGGATACAATATTACCTTTTTCATGTTCGATAAGCAGGGTGTCGGTAGTGGCAGTGAAGTTGAGCGTGGCACTCATAGTCACTTCGCCCGAGAATTTCATTTCGAGTGTATATTCGCCGTAGGGGATATTGGTAAGCAGAGTTTCTATTTTTCTCGGACACAAGCAGTTGCATGGCATCAGCCCTGTATCCCAGCACTTGAAGGTAATGGTGCTGCTGCTGCGTGTGCAACTACAGTGAGGCGTAAGGCAGCAGGTGAAGTCAGGGCAATAGCAAGATATATACATACTGTTTTCCGAGACACAATTCACGGCAAACATACGGCGATAACTCATGTCGACATAATCCATGTCTGTCAAATGCTCAGTCTCTGCTGCCATTTTGAGTGTAGGCATGCGCAGTTCGGTCAGGTCCGGGTGGCAGTCGGAGATGTCGGTCTTGGGGTGCGACGAGGGGTTGTTGCAGGCGCAGAACACTGCCGCCACTGTAATAAGGAATGAATACTTTTTCATTGTTGCGGGGTATGTGGTTATTGTTATTTGTCTAATACAGGGCGGAACGACTGACCTGTTGCTCTGCTTCCGCTGACCCGATAGACATCTTTGCCGTCTTTATCGTCGGACACGCGGAGAGTCCATGAATAGTAGGGTGTAGGAACATGCGGAGGGTCGAGTACTTGAAGAGAAGCTGATTGGTAAAGTCCCCTTTTCCCCATACCAAGATTCAAATCTTCATCATCTTTCACTGCCTCCCACCAGGTCTTGTCCAATCTTTTGATACCAGCAAGCGGAAGGAAGATAGAGTTGCCGTTAGGTGCAGTAAAATAGAACCCTTTTACGTCATTCAGTTTGCCTGTCTGCCACTTGCAGTTATCTATCAATTCCAGCCATTCGGCTTTGGTAGGAGTGCGCCATCGTCCTCCCCAGTTGACGGTTGCGGCATCGTCTTCAGGCTCAAGGGTAAGCAGACTGTCAACCACAGGTCCGCAGTCTTTGCTGGTGTTGTATTTGGTGAGCGAACGGGTAGACTTGCCGTATTTGTAGGTTTTCCAGTCGTAGTTGTCTTTCTCGGCTGTTTCCGCCCAGCAGATATACCAGCCGTAGTCTTCGGGTGCAGTAGCACCGACATTCGTGGTAGCCCAGTTGACGCTCAGCCCCAAATCAACATACTCGTGTCCGTTCTCCGTGCCGGTTGCCTGAGGCAGTACAGGCGGGTTGCCGTTGCAGGCGGAGAGCACCGCAATGAGAGACAAGATGAGAATTGTCCGGGTGAGATGTTTCATAATGAGAGTTATTTTATGGTGAGTGGATGATAGTTATTTGGCAGGTGTGTGGTAGAAGAACCATTCCGAGGTGCGTGTCTTGCCGATGAACGTGCAGGCGAACCATTCTGTTTCGGTTTCGGGTATATTTTCCTTGGTCATGTAGAACAGCCCGTCAGGTTTCAAGGTTTTTGCGGAGGCAATATTGTCGGCAAAGTATTGTTCGGCATAGTCCTTAACAGGCATCGAACCAAGTTCATGTGTGGGAACAGAGCCGTAGAACAGCTCGTCGTAACCGATGAGACTGAGGCTTATGCTGAGTGTATTGTCTTTATTGTCAGGCATAAACCATATTCTCATGTCTTTTACCATTTCCGCCTCTGCAGTCTTGAAGGTGAGTACGGTGAGGCGGGAGGCATGATAGTTCTCATCGGGGTAGAAGGCAAACACTGCGTATTCGGTTCCGGGTTGCAGCGCGTCAATCTCCTCGGTTTCTATGCCCTTGTACATGAAGTATTCCTCAGTGATTCCGTCTCCGAAGGTCAGTGATGATGTTTCGGGTTCTTCTTCATCGTCTCCTTCTTCAGTCTCCTCTTCACCTTCAGGTTCATACCAGCCATTCTTTATAGCTTCGTCCCATTGATGTTTATAGTACTCGCCGAGTGAATCTTTGTGCTCTTGAAACCACTCCTCGGTCTCGATATCCCATACGTAATAAGCTTTGGTATCGGCCGGTACGATTCTGACCTTCGCCTCACGGTCTTTGATGCTGCTTACGGTGATGCGGAAGTTGTCATCGGAGAATGTCTCGCCGTTGCATGCAGTGAGCAGTGCAGCCAATGCGGCAATAATGATATGTATTGATTTTTTCATGAGTTTATTATTATGACTTGATTATTTAGGATAGTTACTCTACGGGTGCGATGCCGGGGGTGTAGCCTTCGGGGAGACTGTCGTTGGGAATGGTGTCTGACTCAATGTCAGGAATATCACCTTCAAGCATTAGTGAGTCAGGCGGCGGCATAAGTCCTTGTATCATTGGTTCTCCTGTGTTGTTGCAACTTGAGGCAGTCACTGCAATAGTTCCCGTAACTGCTGCAATACCGATTATCGACACAGCTTTGCCTAATCGTTTCCTGACAGAGAGTTGTTCGGTCAGGTAGGTTATTTCTTGTTCGCAGCGGGGGCAAGTGCCCATGCAGTCACCTTGGTGCTTGCATTCTTCCTGCATGAGGCGGATATCATTAGCCTCTGCTATTTCGCGTCTTACTTGTTTGAGACGCTTGCATACTTCTTTTCCGTTGTTCATAAGGAAGGGGTTATTTGGGTTCTTTGTTGTTCTTTTTCAGTGTGAAGTCAGCGGTGAGAGTGCTTTCTCCATAATCCCAATGTCCGTCTCCATTGGAATATCTGGTGTTCACGTCAATAGAGTCTGATGCATAAACACCTGTTGTGTCGTTTGCTATAACCCGATTGTATGTGAAAGGGAAAACTTCGGAATAATATTCGTAATAAACTCCAGCGGTATTTGTATAAAGAGTGTCCTGCCAATTCAAATAGATAATTTCAGCATCGTCTTTATGTCCTCTTTTGACAATAATCTGAATATTTTCCAGAGGCTTGTTTGCTTCGTTCAAAACTTGACCTTTGGCGGTAAAATCGGCGAAAGGAGTACCGTATTCCAAAGGTTGACTACTGCCGCAACTGCTGAAACCTAAGACTGCCAGCAATGAGGTGATGATGAGGTTGAACTTTGTGAGAATGGTTTTTGCCATGACAGTGAAGGTGATAGAATTATTTGTTCTTTATTATGTAGTCAAAGAGGTCGAAATGGTTGAACCCGAGGTCTTGCAGGAGGGTGATACTTTTCTGACGGTAGTACTCGTTGTTATAATCGGGAATGAGCGGAATACGCAGGGTCACCTTGTCAGTCAGACCCGAGTCGGCAAGCAGGTGGAGGTTACTTAATACCAGGGAGTTGTCTCTGCCGGTGTATGCGCGGTAGATATCGGGGTCGGTGTCCTTGATGTCAACAATCCAATGGTTGAGGACGGGTATGAGTTCAGCCACATTGTCTTGTTTTACATTAAGACTGGTTTCTGCCGAGAGCACCCAGTCGGGTCCGCATAGTCTGCGGAACTCGCTGATGAAAGCGCTTCGGAGCAGCGGTTCACCTCCGCCGAAAGTTACTCCACCGCCTGTGGCGAGGAAATAGAGTTCGTCGGGTTTGCACCTTGTATAAAGCTGTTCAGTGGTAAGAGTCTGCCATGAGTCTCGTTCTTCGAAGCATTGCGGGTTGATGCAATACTTGCAGCGGAGTGGGCACGAGCCGAAACAGGCGAGGGTTACCACTCCGTCGCCGTCGAGGTTGATACGATGACGGCTAACTGCTATGAAAGGTGCTTTGAGCATTATGAGTCGGGCATGAAGGTGATATGACTGTTATTTTTTCTCTTTGTTGCGCTTTTCTCTGATGCGCTCGTTAATAATGGCTATTCCGTTGGCTTTGTCATCTTTCGCCGCTCTGTGGAAGTTCTGATTCTCGATGACAAAGGGGTTGAGCGGCGGACGCAGTGTGTCCACCCAGTTTTGGTTGGGGTCAACAGGCTCATCGCTATTCGGATACGGGTTCTCGGGGGCAATGTCTGTAGCTTTGTTCATACACCTTGTAAGTGCCAAGCAGGTTGACAGAAGAACCGGGAAAAACATTTTTTTCATACGGCATTTGGTGTTTTAAGGATTTTACTTTATCTTTGTCGCCGCAAAGTTAGCACATATAATTTATACCTGCAAATTTTTTGACTTATGCAATGCCAATTTTTTTTGTCAAAAGAAATGCAGAAAATCAATAATATAAGTTATGACGAAGCACCCTTATCTTATGCATTACCCGAAAATTATGCTTTTAAGCATGTTTTTGGCAGTAATGATGCTTGCCTCATGCAGGAAAAATGTTGACAAGTCGTTGCCTGCGGAGGTAGAATATGCGATGTCGATACTATGGGACAACCCTGCTGCGGCAGAGCGAAGTTTAGAGAGAGTGAACGCGGACACACTGCCGGAGTATGCCCGTGCGTGCTACTACATGACAATGGAGCATGCGAAATTGAAGACCGGCAGAGAGGCGTCGGCAGAGAATGTGCAGCGCAGTCTTGACTGTTTTCTCAGTGAAGGAGACCGCCGGTATGCGGGTGAGGCGGCGTACGTGCTCGGAGCCACATACGACGGTCAGGGCAGTCACTACCTTGCGGCATCTGCGCTTAAACAGGCTGAGAACCTGCTGTTTTCGGTTGCGGAAGAGGACTCGGTGCCTGACGTGTTGTTAGGTATGGTGTGCTACAAACTGGGTATGACTTTCGAGAGCGACTGGCTGTACAAGGAGGCAAACGACTATTACCGGCGTGCGTTGCCATATCTCAGCAAGACGGGTTACCACCTGTATATAGCCTGTACACTGCGCGACATTGCCCGCACGACCAAGCCTGATTACGAGAGATACAGCGTAGAGATGAATGACAGCATAGTAAGAGAGAGAGACTCGCTGTTTGCGGAAGCATTGAAAGAGGCGTCGCAGCTGTCGGACACAGTAGTGTATTTGGACATACTGGATTATGCCATCTCTCTGAGACAGGAGAGAGACACATCGGCGCTGATAGGCATCAGCAGGTATATGACCAATGTGCTGAGGCAACCCCGTTATGCGGGCGAACTGGCAGATTATTACCTGACCCGAGGCAAACTTGACTCGGCGCGTATGTGCCTTGATTTGTATGCCCAGGACACGCTGTCGCAGTCGTGGAGCAGAGACCGCTGGCATTATTTAGAAAGCCGCTGGCTACTGAAGAAAAACCGTCCGAAAGAGGCATATATGATGCTTGAGGATTTGTATGAGAACCGTCAGCGTCAGTTGGTGCGTGACGGTCAGGCGCGAACTTACACCATAGCACGCCAGTACGACGTGCTGAAGGAACAGGAGAAGAACCTGTTGCTGACGGTGAGGCAGCAGCGTCTGTATATGCTGGTAGCGGTATTGTCGGCAGCGGTAGTGATAGCGGCACTGCTGATGCTGCTATATTATCAGCGCAGCAAGAGGAAAGAGGAGGAGCAGCAGACCCGTATCAGGATGCTTGACAGCGAGTTGGCAGCACGAAGGGAGGCGTTGCGGCGCGGATTGACGGAGCGCGTGGAGCTGACGAGGAAGATGCAGCTGTCGGAGATAATGCAGGGCAGGAGGAAAGACGAACTGCCCCAGTGGGCGCAAGATTTCCTGGAGCAGAACCTGCTGACCTCGGATGAGCAGTGGGACGAGTTTGTAGGCGAGTTCAATGCGGCATCCGCCAACCTGTTAGAGAGGCTGAAAGCCGTTCACGGGCAACTGACCAAGGCAGACCTGCTGATAATTGCGCTGATACTGACGGGTCTGAGCATACAGGATATATGCGTACTGCTGAACCAGGCCAAGCGCACTATATGGTCGCGCAGGCAGAGGATAAAGAGTCATTTGGGATTAGGTGAGGAGGACAACCTTGACGAATGGCTTGCAGAGCAATTGCAGAGGGGGATGGGAGCTATGAGAGACAGGGATATTCCGGCTTGAGGTCTCTATCAGGTCTCTATCAGGTCTCTATCAGGTCTCTATCAGGTCTCTATCAGCTCTCTATCAGGTCTCTATCAGGTCTCTATCAGCTCTCTATCAGGATTGCTGCGAGATGACTGCGAGATTGCTGCGTGCAGGTGAGTGCATAGCAGTTGTGCGCAGGTATGTTATTTTGCTGTTGCAGATGTTGAAGATATTTTGTACCTTTGCAACGGTTAATGCGCCCATAGGTGATATATAATCTAAGTTGCAGATATAAAACACGATAGACAAGCGGATATAGCATGATAGACAACAATCTGACATCTGTTTTCTTCCTTGGCATAGGCGGAATAGGCATGAGTGCGATAGCGCGATATTTTTCATCGCGTGGTTTCAAGGTGGGCGGTTACGACCGCACTCCTTCACCATTGACAAAGGAGTTGGAGCAGGAGGGCATAATGGTAGTGTTTGACGAGAGTGTGGATGCCTTGCCTGAGCAATTCGCCGACAAGTGTCACACGCTGGTGGTCCGTACTCCCGCCGTTCCGGAGAGTCAGCAGCAGTTGGTGTGGTTCAGGCGCGAAGGTTTTGCGATAAAGAAGCGTGCGGAGGTGCTGGGTGATATAACGCGTACGATGCAGGCGTTGTGTGTAGCCGGGACTCACGGCAAGACGACGACGAGCACGATACTGGCGCATCTGCTGTATCAGTCGGAGATAACGACCAACGCTTTTCTCGGTGGCATAAGCAACAACTACGGTACTAATCTGCTATTGTCGAAAGAGAGCAACTATGTAGTGGTGGAGGCGGACGAGTACGACAGGAGTTTTCACCAGTTGAGTCCGTATATGGCAGTGATAACAAGCGTTGACCCCGACCATTTGGACATATACGGCGATGCGGCAGGTTTCAGAGAAGGCTTCGAGCATTTCACGTCGCTTGTAAGAAAAGGCGGTGCTTTGCTTCTGAAGCAGGGCTTGAAGATAACGCCGCGCACGCCGGCAGGTGTGAAGACTTATACCTACAGCGGTTTGAAAGAGGGCAATGCGCCGACGCCTGATTTCTATGCGGAGAATGTGGTGGTGAAGAACGGTGGCATATACTTTGATTTTGTGACTCCTCAGGAGAAGATAGCCAACATGCGTTTAGGTGTGCCGGTATGGGTAAACATAGAGAACAGTGTTGCAGCGATGGCGATAGCATGGTTGAACGGTGTGACGGAGAGCGAGTTGCGTTTAGGTTTGGCATCGTACAGCGGTGTTTACCGGCGATTCAACATACATGTCAACACAGACAGAATGACGTATATAGACGATTATGCGCATCATCCGACTGAGATAAAGAAAAGCATAGAGTCGATAAGGCGTCTGTTTCCGGAGCGTCATCTGACGGTAATATTCCAACCTCACCTGTACACGCGTACACGCGATTTCGCCGACGGTTTTGCGAAGGAGTTGTCGGCAGCGGACGAGGTGCTGCTGCTGCCTATTTATCCTGCACGTGAGGAGCCTATTGACGGCGTTGACTCCGAGATGCTGCGTGCGAAGATAAGTACGGAGTGCCGTCTGCTGAGCAAGGAGGAGTTGGCAGAGGAGATGAGACGTCGTGCCTCAGCGAGTGACCGTCCTGCTGAGGTGGTGGCGACAGTGGGTGCAGGCGACATAGACAGGTTAGTGCCGACTCTGACGAGGATACTGACGGTTGTTTGACAGTTGTTTGACGGTTGTTTGACGGTTGTTTGACAGTTGTTTGACGGTTGTTTGACAGTTGTTTGACGGTGGTTTGACAGTGGTTTGACAGTGGTTTGACAGTGAATAATGAACAAGACGTTGAAGATAGTGCTGACGAGTGTAGGTGCGACATTGGTTTGTGCCTATGTGGTAGGTGCGATAGTATTCTTCCCTGACCACAAGCAGGAGCAGGTATGCCAACGTTTAGATATACAGATCTCTGACAGCGGCAAGCGCCAGTTCGTGAGCGACAAAGATTTGCGCACGATGCTTCGTGGCAAAGGTCTGATGCCTGAGAACAAACCTTTCAACGAGATAGAGACTCAGGTGTTGGAGGATGCGGCGATGAATGTGGAGGTGCTCAGTGAGGCTCAATGCTACAAGACGAACAGCGGCACCGTGAGTTTGAATGTGCGGCAGCGCGAGCCCCGACTGAGGGTGATAGGTGCAGAGAACTATTATGTTGACTCGGAGCGCAAGATAATGCCTGCTTCATACAAGACGGCATGCCGAGTGCCGGTGGTGACAGGCAGTATAACACATGAGATGGCACAGAACGAGTTTTTCGACTTTGCGATGTGGCTCGACGACCATTCTTTTTGGAGTGCACAGATAGAACAGATAAATGTGAAACCCAACAAGGAGGTTGAACTTATACCACGTGTTGGCGGGCATGTGATACTATTAGGTCAGTTGGCGGACTATGAGCAGAAGCTGGCGAAGTTGCAGGTGTTCTACGACGAGGGTTTCAGCAAAGTGGGCTGGCTGCCATACAGAGAAGTGGACCTGAGATACAAAGGTCAGGTGGTGGGGAGGAAATAGAAGGACGGTTGTTTGACGGTTGTTTGACGGTGGTTTGAGGGTGTTTGACGGTTGTTTGACGGTTGTTTGACGGTGGTTTGAGGTTGTTTGACGGTTGTTTGACGTTTGTTTGACGTTGTTTGACGGTGGTTTGACGTTGTTTGAGAAGTGATTAAAGAAACTTAAGGAGCTTAAGTAACTTAAGATTTTAATATTTATAAACCAAAAACCAAGACTAAAAAGCATTATGGCAAGAAAAGAGAAGACAAGAAAAAATGGCGGTCGAGACGAGTCGTTGCTGTGCGCGATAGACATAGGCAGCAGCGAGATACGTGCGATGGCAGCGACGAGCAATCCAGACGGCACGTTGCATATACTCGGCATGGAGTCGATGCCGATGAAGGCGGGTGCTGTAGAGCGCGGATTGATAATGCAGACAACAGATGTGAACTACATGATAAGGCGCATATTGCTGTTGTTGGGCAACCGCATAGGATTGCGCAATCCTATAGAAAGTGTGTTTGTGCCGCTTGGCGGCAAGCTGCTTCAGGTGAGGCAGGTGAGTGTGAAGCGCGATTTGATAAGCAGCAACTATATTTTGGACAAACTGCTTGTCGCGATGCATGAGGAGTGTCGTCAGAAGATAGAAGACCGCTACAACACGATGGCGGTGCTGAGTGCAGAGCCGTTGAAGTATCTGCTTGACGGAGTGGAGCAGACTTACCGTCCGACAGCCACTCAGAAGGCGAAGTTTGTCGAGGTGGTTTACAACGTGTTTGTTGGCAAGGCAGACAGCCGCGACAAGGTGAAGGGCAGTTTCGACCGTGCCAATGTGTCGATAGAGAAGCAGTGGGTACGTCCTGACGTGCTGGTGTCTGCATTGACAGACGATGATGACCGTCGTGACGGATGTGCGATAATCGACTTCGGTGCTCAGACCACGACGATGAGCATATACAAAGGCGACCGTTTCCTTTATACAAGAGTTGTTCCTTTGGGCGGTCATGATATCAATGTCAACATTCAAACTCAGCGTGTGAGTTTCGAATTAGCCGAGCGACTGAAGACACAGTTCGGCTATGCAGCCGAAGACTTTGTGGAAGACAACCGTACGTTGCGTGTGAGGTCGAATGCTGCGGAAGGCGGAACAGTGGAGTTGTCGGTGCGCGGTCTTGCCCAGATGATTCAGATGAAACTGAACGAGATGCTTGACCCTCTGATGAAAGACCTGTATGAATATGAGAGTGAGATAGGTCACGTATATATCACCGGCGGAGGCTGCAAGTTGAGCGGCATGTGCGAATTTGTGCAGGCGATGACGAAGTTGCCTGTGGAATATGGTTCGCACGCGATATGGCTTGAGGAGTCTGCCGATGACGAGTATTTTTTTCCCGAGAACTCGGCTTTGATAGGCACACTGGGCGAGGCGGCTGAATACCGCAAGAATTTCCCAGACGAGGAGCCGGACACCGTGCCTCCGTTCAAGAAAGTGTGGGAAAAAATAGGCGAGAAGACTCTGGAGATATTTACCGACCAATAAATGAGTTAAGGCTATATATAAAATAAGAAATCAGAAACGATACCAAACCAAATACAGATTATGTCAGAAATGTTACCACTGAATATCCAGATATTGGATAACAGCATCATCAAAGTGCTCGGCGTAGGCGGAGGCGGATGCAATGCAGTCAATTATATGTATCGTCAGGGAATACAAGACGTATCATTCCTGGTGTGCAACACTGATTCGATGGCACTTGAAAAGATGTCGGTCCCTGCCAAACTGCAACTTGGACCCGGTCTTGGAGCCGGTGGCAGGCCTCAGGTAGCGCACCAGTATGCCGAGGAGAATGAAGAACGCATAAAAGAGGCGTTGAATGACGGCACGCGCATGGTGTTCATCACCGCGGGTATGGGCGGCGGTACGGGTACGGGAGCATCGCCTGTAGTAGCCAAGGTGGCTCAGGAGATGGGAATACTTACGGTAGGCATAGTGACCATTCCTTTTGCATTCGAGGGTGCCAAAGCCATAAGAAAAGCGATGCGTGGGATTGCCGAGTTGGCACAATACACCGATGCTTTGCTGGTAATCAACAACGAGAAACTGAAACTGCTGTTTCCTGACTTCGACCTGCCGAACGCTTTCGACAAGGCGGACGAGGTGGTATGCAATGCAGCGAAGTCGATAGCTGAGATAATCACTGTACCCGGCTATATCAATACGGACTTTCAAGATGTGTATAATACGCTCAAGGACGGCAATGTGGCGATAATGAATGTGGGTGTGGCAGCAGGTGAGAACCGCATAACGCAGGCGATTAACAATGCGCTCAACTCTCCGCTGGTGAATACGAACGATGTTCACGGTGCGAGCCGCATCCTGCTTAACTTCTATTGTTCCCGCGAGCATGCGATACGTATGCAGGAGTTGGAACAGGTGGAGACCTTCTGCAACTCGGTAGGCGACGAGGTGGATGTCAAATGGGGTGCAAGCTACGATGATAGTCTGGGCGAGGAAGTGAAGGTAACGATTATTGCCACAGGCTACAGTGTGAGCGACATACCCGGTCTTGACGAGGCTGTGCAGACAGAAGAGAAGGCTGTTGAGAGACCGGCTCCACAGATATCGATAGATGAGGCTGCGGCACGTTTCTACAAGACTGAGCCGGAGCCTCAGGAAGAGAAAACAGAACCAGAGCCTCAGGAAGAAGACGTGATTATGATAGACGACCCTGCAGCTCCGGTTACCGTTACGCCGGCCCCTCCTGTTGATGACGAGCCGGTGCCCGATGCCGATGATGTGGTGATAGTGGACGACAACAAAGAGGAAGAACCTCCGAAGAAGCTCTCAGGCTGGGTGAATCCGTGGAGAAGAAAGAAATAGGAGTGTATGCTCAAATATTCCAATTAAAGAATAATCAAATTATCAAATACACGATTATGAATCTGTTTGATCAAGTAAGCGAGGACATCAAGAAAGCGATGCTCGCAAAAGACAAAGTGGCGCTTGATGCATTGCGCGGAATAAAGAAAGAGTTTCTGGAGGCCAAGACTGCGAAAGGCGGTGACGGCGAGTTACACGACGAGGCAGCACTGAAGATACTGCAAAAGATGGTGAAGCAGAGAAAAGAGTCTGCCGAGATGTATGTAAATGCCAACCGTCAGGACCTTGCCGACGATGAACTGGCGCAGGTGAAGATAATAGAGCAGTATCTGCCTCACCCGATGTCGGAGGCGGAACTGGCAGCCGCTCTTGAGGCGATAATAGCCCAGGTAGGTGCACAAGGTCCGCAAGACATGGGCAAAGTGATGGGTGCAGCTACAAAGCAGCTTGCCGGCAAGGCAGAGGGCAAGGCAATATCGATGAAAGTGAAGGAACTCTTAAGCAAGTAAGCCCGAATTGAAGCAATCAGCGGAAGATTATTTCAGAGAACAGGAGCGCATAAGCAGACTGGTCTCCAAGTTTGAGTGCAACGTCTTTGACGATGGCACCGCTGCGGTGTGGTTTGACTCGGAGGATATAGAAGACATCTGCAACTTCTATTTGGAAGCAGGCAAGCCAGACAGGGCAGAGAAGGCAGTGTCACTCGGTGAAAGGCTGCACCCGACAGACGAACTGATGCCGATGCTTCGTGCTCATGTGCTGATTGAGAAAGAAGAACCAAAGGAGGCATTGCAGTTGCTGGATACTCTGTCATATACATCGGACTATTATTGGCATTATTTGAGAATGGGTGCGCTGGCAGACATGCAGCGTTGGGGAGAGGCATGCCAAGAGGCTGATGCGGCATTGCGATTCGACAGGCACGACGTAAAGATAGCGCTCGACATCGGCAGAGTGTTTTACGACCGCGGGCGGTCTGACCTTGCAATAGAGTATATGCTCAGGGCTGACACCGGTACCGATGACACCGAGTTGCTTACTGCTCTTGCAAATTGTTATGAGGAAACGGGTATGGCAGCCGAGGCTCTGGTTTATACCGAGCGGATGATTGACCTCGACCCCTATATGACCGCGGCATGGCAGATGAAAGCGTCTCTGCATGCCCAGATGCAGGAGTTCGACAAGGCTGAAGACGCATACAAATATGCTCTTGCCATCGACCCTTGCAATGAGAGCACAGTGTTTGCCTTTGCCCGACTGCTGCTTTACGAAGGCATGGAGAAAGAGGCGTTCGGCGTGCTTGACGAGTTTGCGGAAAGAGACCCGCGCTGGAAAGGGGTATGTCTGATGATACGTGCCGATGCCTATTTCTACAAAGGTGAATATCGCAAAGCACATTCCCTGTATTACAAAGGGTTCGACAAGACTCTGTTTCTTGCCGACAGCGTGATGAGATACGTGGAGTGCAAGTCGATACTAAAGAAATGGAAGGGTGTGGTAAGTGTGGGCAATTTCCTTATAAAGTTCATACCCGACGATGTCAAACTGCTGGAGATTGTTGCCGATGCATACGCGTGCATGAAGCAGTACACTATGTCAGCCAAGACGTATCGCCGGTGCCTGCGTCTGCAGCCCGACAGTGCTTATCTGCTGTTGCGCTACGGCAGTCTGATGCTCGACATGCAGGAGCAGAAGAAGGCATATACTGCCATCAACCGCGCGTACAAGCTTATGCCTGATGTGGCGCAGACCAACCTGATGATGGCTGTGGTGTGCTACTTGCGCAAAGAGTTCAAACGAATGTATCACCACTATCTGAAAGCATGCAGGCTGGACAAGTCGATGAAGAAACTGTTTTTTGAACTGTGCCCTGATATGAAGACTTATGTAACCCGCCTCGACTCGTTTGCTGCCAAGTGCAGAAAAGCCGGTATAGAGGATGTGGAGGAATTTATGTTCAGAAAGAAATGAAACAGATGCTTGTTATATTGCTGCTGGCAGGTGTTACTGTATTGTGTGCGGCACAGACGCTGCCTGCCGATTCTGTGCAAGCGGTTGAGGCTGCAGACACTGCTACCGATTTGTCGCTGCTGCAGCGTGTGGAAAACTGGTATGCCGGCAACATGAACTACGGCAGCATAACAGCGCTGATGGCGGTGGAGAGCAGTTTTATTCCATTCCCATCAGAGGTGGTTATTCCCCCTGCAGCCTACGTTGCCTCGCACCCCGAGAGTTCGCTCAACGTGTCATCGTCATACACGCTGAATGTGCTGATAATAATTCTGTTCGGTACTCTTGGTGCCGTGCTTGGAGCAATAATCAACTATTTGTTGTCGATGTGGCTCGGGCGACCGATTATATATGCTTTTGCCGACAGCAAGGCGGGACGGTTGCTGCTACTCTCTTCTCAGAAGATACAGAAGGCCGAAGATTATTTCAACCGTCACGGAAAGGTATCAACATTCGTAGGGCGACTGATTCCGGCTATAAGGCAACTGATTTCTATTCCTGCAGGGTTGGCCAAGATGCCTTTCGGCAGTTTTCTGGCTTATACTGCATTGGGTGCTTTCTTGTGGAACACGGTGCTGGCATTGCTGGGTTATCTGGCTCACGGTCAGGCGGACCTTATCAACCGGTACAGCCATGAGTTGTCGGTGGCGACAGTGGTGCTGCTATGCTGCATCGTGGCGGTATTGATTGTGAGATATATGATAAAGAAATACAAATCAAAACACGTGTAACAGTATGACGATGTACATTATTATTATTGCGGCTACGTTGCCTGCATTCGTACTTATGTATTACATTTGGCGTCGTGACAAATATCAGCACGAGCCTGTAAAAGAACTGCTGAAAGGTTTCGGTTGGGGAGTGCTGGCAGCAGTGCTTGCAGGTCCTATAGAGATGGCATTGCAGATGACAGGTCTCTCGCCTGCCAATCCGCAGACTTGGTTCGGTGCCATCTGGGAGGCATTCTTCGGAGTGGCGTTAGTGGAGGAAGGAGTGAAACTGTTTTTCCTTTGGATACTGCTGAGGAAGAACCCTTTCTTTGACGAGCATATTGACGGCGTTGTGTATGCAGTGGCGGTAGGTATGGGTTTTGCGGCAATGGAGAACATAGGTTATCTGTTCTCTTATATCGAGCAGTGGCAGCAGTTGGCAGTGAGCAGGGCTATATTCTCGGTGCCCGGTCATTTCATGTTTGCTGTGGCAATGGGTTACTACTACTCGGTCAACCACTTTGCCTTGTCAACACGTGCCGACAGATACAAGGTGCTGGCTATGCCGGTGCTTCTTCACGGTATCTTCGACTCGCTGCTGATGATGGCAGACGTCACTCCTCAGATTGGCGGACTGCTGTGGGTTGTGTTCGTGGCATTCTGTCTCACGCTGCCAGGCTTTGCCAACAACAAGATCAAGGCGCTGCTCAAGTCGGACAGGATGAACCAAGGCGGATTGTTCAGGTGGTGAATCCGAAGCAGATACATAATCTACAATAAACAAGAAAGGAGCCACACGGCTCCTTTCTTGTTGCGGATAATGGTATATCAATCTTCCTCTTTGAGGCTCTCCTGATATTCCTTGATGAGTTTGTCTTGAACATCCTGCGGTACGAGCTGGTATGAATTGAACTTCATGGTAAAGCTTGCACGACCGCCGGTGAGCGAGGAGAGTGTAGTGGAGTAGGAAGACATCTCTTTGAGAGGAATCTGCGCCTGTAGGCGTGTGAAACTCTTCTCGGTATGCATACCCATAACCACACCGCGGCGACCTGTAACGTCAGACATCACGTCACCCATCATGTCAGAGGGCACGAAGATCTCAACGTCGTAGATAGGCTCCAGTACCTTCGGGTTGGCATTGCGGAATGCTTCTGCAAATGCGTTACGTCCGGCAAGACGGAAGGAGATTTCGTTGGAGTCAACCGGGTGCATCTTACCATCATATATGATGACGCGTACGTCGCGGGCATAAGAACCGGTGAGAGGTCCTTGCTCGATGCGGTCCATCAGACCCTTGAGGATGGCGGGGATGAAACGTGCATCGATAGCGCCGCCCACGATGGAGTTGATGAGCACCAGTTTGCCGCCCCACTCGAGAGGTATCTCCTGAGTGTCTTTGACAGAAATCTTGTACTCCTGGTTGCCGAACTTGTAGGTTTCCTTCACGGGTTCGCCTTCTACGTAAGGCTCGACTATCAGGTGAACTTCACCGAACTGGCCGGCACCACCCGACTGTTTCTTATGACGATAGTCGGCACGGGCTGCCTTGGTGATGGTCTCGCGATAAGGAATCTTGGGCTCATCGTAAACAATCATCATCTTGTCGTTATTCTCCAGACGCCATTTGAGAGTGCGGAGGTGGAACTCGCCCTGACCGCTGACGATGGTCTGACGGAGTTCTTTCGACTGCTCGATAATCCATGTAGGATCTTCCTCGTGCATGCGGGTAAGCAGAGCAGAGAGTTTCTCGGAGTCGCTCTCGGTAACAGGACGGATGGCACGACGATACTTGGGTTCCGGATACTTGATTTGCGGGAAGAGATAGTCGCAGTCTTTCGAGTTGAGCGTGTTGCCTGTGCGGGTATCTTTCATCTTCACGGTTGCGGCGATGTCGCCTGCAGCCACCTCATCAATGGTAGTACGGATGCTGCCGTCCACTGCATAAAGTTGTGAGATACGCTCTTTTGAGCCTCGGCTCATGTTCTGGAGGTCGTCGGCTCCGTGGATGGTGCCAGACATAACCTTGAAGTAGTTGACCTCACCGATATGCGGTTCAACCGATGTTTTGAAAATGAACATCGATGCACCTGCTGCTGCATCGGGAGCAACCTCTTTGCCGTCCTCGGTTTTTGGCAGGGGAGCTTCGCTAACGGCAGGAGCTACTTCTGCGAGGAACTCCATAAGTTTGCGGACACCCATGTCGCGTGCTGCGCTGGTGCAGAGCACAGGATAAACGCCGCCCTCAAGGAACACTTTCTTCAGTCCGCGGTGGGTCTCTTCAGTAGAGAGAGCCATCTCTTCGAAGAATTTCTCCATCAGAGCTTCGTCAGCTTCTGCTGCCATTTCGAAGAGTGCTGCCTGCAGTTCTTCTGCCTTGCCTTGTTCTTCTGCGGGAATGTCGAGAACTTCGGGAGCTCCGCCTTCCTGTTTCCAGCGATACATTTTCATCTGGAGAACGTCAACAACTGCATTGAAACCTGCGCCTGCGTTGACAGGATATTGGATAATAGTAACTTTGTTGCCGAACGACTCTTTCAGTTGTTCCAAAGTGCGGTCGAAGTTGGCATTCTCGTGGTCAAGTTTGTTGACTACGAAAGCAACAGGTTTGTGCATGTTTTCGGCATAGCGGAAATGGTTTTGTGTGCCCACTTCCACACCACCGTTGGCTGAGAGCATGATGACTGCGGTGTCGGTCACGTTGAGTGCTGTAACCATACCGCCCGCAAAGTCGTCACTGCCCGGGCAGTCGATGACGTTGAGTTTCTTGCCTGCGAACTCGATGTTGCATACTGTCGAGAATACGGAGTAACCGTACTCTTTCTCAACCGGGAAATAGTCGCTCACGGTGTTCTGTGCTTCCACAGTACCGCGACGTTTGATGACACCACTCTCAAGGAGCATGGCTTCAATGAGAGTGGTTTTTCCCGAGCCGCTGCCGCCCATTAGAGAGATGTTCTTGATTTCACTTGCTTGATAAGTTTTCATGATAGAAAAATTTATGTTAGTAAATATTGTAGTTGTTTACACGTATTTGTTAGCCGATTGCAATTTAGGGTGCAAAGATACAAAATAATAATAATATTTGCAACTATAGGTTCAAAATACCGTTTATCCTCTTGCCTCGATGATGGTGCAGAAGTCGGGAGCCTTGAGTGAGGCGCCTCCGATAAGTCCACCGTCAACATCAGGATTGGCAAACAGTTCTGCAGCATTCTTTGCATTGCAAGAGCCGCCATAGAGAATAGTTGTGTCGTTGGCAATCTGTTCGCCGTATTTCTCTGCTATGAGCGAGCGGATGTATGCATGCATCTCTTGTGCCTGCTCGGGAGTGGCGGTAAGGCCTGTACCGATTGCCCATACGGGTTCGTAAGCAAGAGTGATGTCAGCCCACTGCTCTGCGCTCAGGTTGAACACGGAACCTTCCAGTTGTGCTTTCACTACCTCGTTTTGCTTGCCTGCTTCGCGTTCTTCCTTCACTTCGCCAATGCAGAAGATGGGTTTGAGTCCGTTCTCAAGTGCAAGCAGTACTTTCTCGCGCAGAATATCGTAGGTCTCGTGATAATATGCGCGGCGCTCGGAGTGACCAAGTATGCAGTATTGTGCACCGGTTGAAGCTACCATGGCGGCACTTACTTCGCCGGTATAGGCACCAGATGCTTTGTCGGCGCAGTTCTCGGCAGCCAGACAGATGGGAGTGCCTTTGATTATCTCAGCCACTGTAGCCAGATGAATGAAAGGAGTGCCGATAACTACGGCGCATTTGGGATTCTTTACTGATTGTTTCAATTCTGTAGCCAGTGCTACACCTTCTTGCAGGGTCTTGTTCATTTTCCAGTTGCCTGCAACCATTTTTGTTCTCATTGTTGTATATAGTTTGATAATTGTTTGACGTTGTTTGATAGTTGTTTGACGTGGTTTGATGTGGTTATCTGTTGCGGAGGTTGTATTTTTCAACAACAGTGCCTTTGTGCAGCACCACCACTCCGGGGTTAGCGCGGACAATGGTCTTGAGTGTCACGGGGTCGGTCTGGCAGAAGTGGTCGGTAGAGAGTTTGTCGGTGCTCTGCGTAAAGTCCACTATGTCGTCTTCGCCGCTTCCGGTGAGTATATAGCACGGGTGACCATCAACCAGAGCGTCTTCCAAAATGTCCTCAATCTTGCCCGTTTGTTTAGTGTCCGCTTTCTTCAGATCGTACATTACTATGAGCACTGCTTTGTCGGCGGAAAGAATATCATCGGTAAGGTCATCACCGTCAAGAGTTATTATCTCGAAGTCATGAACAGGTGGTTCATAGCCTTTGCGTATGAGTTTGGATTGTTGGTCCACAAAAGTCCAAGTGGAGTCACCTTTGGGGTAGTTGTCGAGAGTGAAAGTCTGCTGTTTGCCGTCTTTTTCGTAGATAAACTGTACCTCATACTGGTCGGGTTCGGCATCTTCGGGATACTCCATCAGTTCGGGCAGATTGTTGCCAATCTTGTAGGGGCGGAAATCCATAACGGGCAGATGCAGACGTGCGTACAGCATGAAGGAGAGCACGAAGCAGAGTGCCAGCGCAGCAATGCCGAGTTCCGCCTGCCAGCGCAGGAGTTGCGGAATATGGCGTTTGGTTGCGAGAAGCACAATGACGAGCGCCAGCAGTACAATGTTCTTCCAGAAGGTTGTCCAGTTGCTAATCACTACAGCATCGCCGAAGCACCCGCAGTCGCTGACGGGATTGGTGATAGCGATATACAATGTGAGTGGTGTCATGAATAGCATCATGAGCAGTGCCAGCCAGCTTGTCCAGTTGGTTTTGATATTGCACAGCAAGCATATTCCTAACACAAACTCGAATGCGATAAGGCACCATGCTGCGGTTTCTGCGAGAGGCAGAAAAGCATTGAAGAAGCCTCCGAAGGCTTTGAGGTAGTCCTCTATCTTGTAGGTTGTACCGAGCGGGTCAACAGCTTTGACGAAACCGGAGAAGATGAATGTCAGAGAGAGCAGCGTGCGTGCCACTGAGCCTGTGATATGAAGCGCTTTATTGTTTTGCATTTTGTTCATCGGCTTTTATAAGGTTGAAAACAGCGTAGTTAATCATGTCGAAGTAGTTGCCTTCCACTCCTTCGGAAACGAGTGTCTTGCCGTGGTTTTGAAGGATGGTCTTGTTGCGGAGGATCTTGTTGTAAATAAGGTCGGTGATGGCTTCGGAGTCCATCTCGCGCCATGCTTCGCCATAGTCGTGGTTCTTGCGGAGCATGAGTGCACGCGCCTCTGCGATATACTTGTCGTAACAGGCAGCAGCTTCTTCGGAAGAAATGTCCACATTGTCGGCATAACCGAGCTCCTGCTGAATAAGTCCCATCACCGAATAGTTAACAATGGCAATGAATTCGCCGTAGGTACTTTCTCCCACAAGGTTGACACCGGTAGTCTCCAGTTCGCGTATGCGCTTGGCTTTGATGAAGAGTTGGTTGACAATGGAAATGGGGCGCATAGTACGCCATGAGGGACCATAGTCCTGCATTTTGTTGATAAAAACTGTTCTGCAGGCGGCAGTTATGGAATCGAATTGCAGTTCGGTATTCATGTCATATAAACATATTAGCGTGCAAAGTTACTACTTTTCACGCTAATATGCAAATATGTTTTTCGATTTACCGGCAGACAAGTTTGTGCGGACGGCCGTCAACGAGCACAATGTACGCTCCTGCGGGCAGCGGACGTGAAATGCGGTCGGTAGTGCACGAGAATACAGAGCGTCCGTAAATGTCAATAATCTGCAGGTGTGCAGGCACTTGACTGCGGAAAATCAGTGTGCCATCGGAGTAACTGAGACTGCTGTCCTTTGTGTCGGCGAGGGCGGAAGGAGTCTGTTTGACGGTTTTCTTGTATAGTTGCACGGGTTGCTGCCCTGAGGTGTAGAAGCGGAACATACCGGACGAGTTGTTGTAGCGCAGAGTCCGCGATGACAATGAACCAGTGCCTGATATTACGGCATCGCCTCCTGACATGCGGAGACTTATGTCAAGTTTGTCAGTACTGCTGCTGAGAGTGTTGGAGTTGGTGCTGATGCCGATGTAGTGACCGGTAGAGCTGCGCATGGAGTAGGTGCCTAATACTGTTCCTGCGTCAATGTTTACCGCAGCAGCATCGATGGTCGGGGTGGCGGCAATAATATTGTTGCTGATGCTGACCTTTGTCTTGTTGGATGCCGAAGCAATCTTCGACGCATCGTCAGCGATAGACGCATTGAGGTAGTATCCGTAATCTTCGCTGACTATGAGATAGATTCCGTTCCAGTCGGCAGGTTCGGCTTGAAGAAGGTAGTAGTCGCCTTCGGGCACGGGTTGCGTGGTGGTGTCGGTCTGGCATGTTGTGGCAGTAGCGCTCACCAAGAGAGTGATGGTGTTCAGCGAGTCGTTGCTGATGGTGATTGTAGCGCGGCTGTTGCCTTCTTCGGCAGGAGAGAAGATGATGGCGACATCGTGTCCTGCTGCCACTTGCTCAGGCGTGAGGAAAGAGGGTGATATGCTGAAGATAGCGGAGTCGGATGAAGAGACAGTGAGCAATGTGTTGGTGCTGAGGTTGCCGCCTTTGACGTTGAGGGTGAGCGTGGCAGTCTCACCCGCGCATGCCGACATCTGCATCTGTGCACCGTTTTCAGGCGATGAGATATAGGGGGTGACAACGGGCGGTTGCTGTCCTTCGTAGGCGCATACGAGAGTGCTCAGACTGACGGTCTGACCTTTCTTGTTTCCCCAGATGTATTCAGCCAGTTCCGGGTAGTCGATGAAGGGGTTTCGGTTGCCTTGAGTAGCTTCGATGGAGTCGTTGCGGCGCAGTTCTTTATCTGAGACAGGGTCTTGCCGGTGCCACTTGAGCAGCAGATTCATGCCGTATTGCGTTAGTCCGAAGTTGCCGTTTGCAGTGTAGTCACCGGTGAAGATGGCACTTCCGGCGCTACTGGTGGCTTTCAACTCCCACTTTGCCATAGTGCCGAAGTAGCCGCGTGCAAAATCGCCCTTGTATTCATCACGCGGTTCGAACACTGTGCCGGAATAGCCGCTGAAGGATGATGTGCCTTTCTTGTTGCCGTTGTAGGTATAGTCGAAGTTTGTGGTTTCGCCAAATGGCAAACTGCTTCTGATGCCGTTTACCTTGCCGTCGGTAGGTACCACGTGGAAGATGTCGCTGCCCTGCTTGCTGGTTTTTGGACTGCTTCCCCACCAACTCTTGGGTATGGAGTGTTCGCGGTTGTAGCAGTCGCACTCGTTTTTGTAGTTGCCGCATGAGTTAGAGAAAGCAAACCGACAACCTCCGTACATGTCGATGAGCTGGCCGTTCTCGTCGACATCTGTTTTCTTGTAGGCAGTCAGCAGACCGTCGTAACCGAGGTCGCTGTACCCCTGCTGTGTGCAGGCATATACGGCTTTCCACAGGTTGACACCGGATTTGCCGTTAATTTGCGTGTAGTGTGTTGCGCTCGGTCGTGCCGATGCTCCAAGGGCAACAAGCACAGCGCAGAAAGTGAGCAATGTGTGTTTTTTCATGATTAGACGGTTAATAGTCAGACAGACTTGATGTGAACCAAGATATCTTTCCCGGCGACGGATTGTTGTTCGCCGGTGAGCATGTTCTTGAGCATGACGGTGCCGGACTGCATCTCTTCGCTTCCGACAATAGCCACAAATGGAATATGCTTCTGGTCGGCATAGTTCATTTGTTTCTTTATCTTGCAGATGTCGGGATAAACTTCGGTGTTGACGCCCTCGCGGCGCAGTGCCGAGGCAAGACCGAGACAGTGCTTGCGTTCTGCATCGCCGAAGTGAGCAAAGAGCAGACATGTCTGTTCGCTGTTGTGTTCGGGGTAGAGCGATAGCTGGTTAAGCACATCGTAGATACGGTCGGCGCCGAAAGAGATACCTACTCCGGAGACTCCGGGCATGCCGAAGATGCCTGTAAGGTTGTCGTAACGGCCGCCTCCTGTGATGCTGCCCATCTCCACGTCAAGCGCTTTCACCTCGAAGATGGCACCGGTGTAGTAGTTGAGTCCGCGTGCAAGGGTGAGGTCGAGCATTACCGGAAGTGTTACACCTGTGTCGCGGCATAGGCTGAGCACTTCTTTGGTTTCCTCAATGCCAAGCAGTCCGGTATCGGACGATGCCAGAATATCGGTCAGCTTGATCAGTTTCTCCTCGTTGGTTCCCGTAAGGTTGAGAATGGGTTGCAGGTGTGTTATAGCCTGTTCGGAGAGTCCTTTCTCCTGCAGTTCACGGTTGACATTGTCAATACCTATCTTGTCCATTTTGTCGATGGCAACGGTGATGTCGGTAAGGCGTTCAGCCTCGCCTATCACTTCGGCAATACCTGCAAGAATCTTACGGTTGTTGAGGTGCAGGCAGACGCGTATGCCGAGTCGGCGGTAAACCTCTTCCACTATCTGAATAAGTTCTGTTTCGCAGAGCAGCGAGTCGGTACCAACTACGTCAACGTCGCACTGGTAGAACTCGCGGTAGCGCCCTTTCTGAGGACGGTCGGCACGCCACACGGGCTGTATCTGGTAGCGGCGGAAGGGGAACTGTATTTTGTCGCGGTTCTGCACCACAAAGCGTGCAAAGGGCACAGTCAGGTCGTAGCGCAGACCTTTCTCGGAGATCCGGTTGGTGAGTTGAGGAACGGTGGAACCGGCAAATTCAGCCTCAGTGATGCCTTGCCTCCAGTCGCCTGAATTGAGAATCTTGAACAGCAGTTTGTCGCCTTCCTCGCCGTATTTGCCCATCAGTGTGGAGAGGTTCTCCATGGCCGGGGTCTCAATCTGCTGGAATCCGTAAAGGCGGAACACGCTGCGGATGGTAGAGAAAATATAATTGCGTCGCGCCATCTCTTCTGGTGTGAAGTCGCGCGTACCCTTTGGAATACTTGGCTTGTTCATTTATTATTTAACGATTTACTGTTTTTACAAATTGGATTTTAAAAATATCTCCTGAAATATTTTGTCTGCGGCATCTGTCTCGGAGAGAACGAACTGCAGGGCTTTCTGTCCCATGTCGGCGGCATTGAGGAAAGCGGTGTCGAGCGCTTGTTCCAGTTCCTGATAGTTGCTGACGGCAATGCCTGCACCTGCTTCTATCAGTCCCTTGGCCTCGCGGAAACGCTTGTAGTTCTTACCCCAGACGACAGGAATGCCGTAAGCGGCAGGCTCCAGTGTGTTGTGAATGCCGGCACCGAATCCGCCGCCGATGTATGCCACGTTGGCATAGCGGTAGATGCGTGAGAGCATACCGACTGTGTCCACTACCAGTATGCGGCAGGTGTCCGCGTTTTTCATGTTGGCTTGCGTGAGGCGGATATATCTGCCTTCGGTCAGTTGGAAGATGTTGTGCAGATGCTTCTCGTCGGTCTCATGTGGAACGAGTATCAAGCGTGTGTCCTGGTGACGGTTGATGTATCTCACTATCAGTTCCTCGTCGGGCAACCACGTGCTGCCAGCCACAAGCACTTTGCTTCTCAGTGTCAGACCTTCACTGCCTGTTTTGTGTTCCGGCATACCATTTACGAAACGGTCAACCAGCGGAATCTCTTCGGCGCTCTGCGCTATCTGCGCTACTCGCTTGAAGCGAGGGTCGCCGGTGACCACGGTGTTGGTGATGCCGTATTGCGCAAGCAACTTGCGGGATGCCTCGTCCTGCACCAGCAGGCGGGTGAAGCAGCCGAGCAACTGCCTGTAGGGACGACCTATTAGAGGGCGGAAGAAGAACTGTTCTTTGCGGAAGACGGAGGCGATGCTGTAGGTCTCTATTCCGCGTTTGCGCAGTTCGCGGAGGTAGGCAGGCCAGTACTCGTATTTGATAAAGACCGCTTTCTCCGGTTGCAGGATATCAAGAAAACGTCCGGCGTTTCTGCGTGTGGCAAAGGGCAGATACATCACAAGGTCGGCACCTGTATAGTTCTTGTGCAGTTCATATCCAGACGGGGAGAAGAAAGTAAGGAGAATCTTCTTGTGCGGCTGCTCTTTTCTGAGCCTTTCAATCACGGGTCTGCCTTGCTCGAACTCGCCCACTGAGGCTGCATGAAACCATATCCAACTGCCTTCTTGTCGTGCCTGTTTCAGTTGCGGGATAGCGTTTTTCTGACCACGGCAGAGCAAGCGTGCTTTCTTGTTCCAGAGCGAAGCAATGTATATGAGAAGAAAATAAATCAGCATCTTTTCTGTCGAATATAATAATCTTCGGTATTCTTTTCAACCGTTTTTATTCTTCCAACAGTTTTTTGCCGGCTCCCCATGCCTTGCCCACTTCCCCGCCTATACTGCGGTAGCTTACTCCGGCAGCATCGAAGACGATAGGTTTGAGTTTGCCGAGGTCCACCTTGCCGTCAGTCAGCACCGACTCGTCAGCACTCATGTTGACAACTTCACCGACAAGAATACCGTCTTCAAAACTTACTACCTTGCATTCGAGTGTGAGCGGATACTCGTTGATAATAGGTGCGTCCACGTTGGGCGAAGGCGTCACGGTGAAGCCAGCGCGGGCCACTTTGTCAGGTACCTTGTTTCCGCTGACGATACCGAAATAATCGGATTCAACCACGGTACGCTCGTCAGCAAAACTGATGGTAAACGCGCCTGTGAGTTCCAGATTCTCAGTCGTCTTGTGCTTGGAGAGGCTGATGACAATCTGATTGTAGTCGTACTGCCCTGCCCATGCCGCCATCATCACATCAGGATTCTTGTCTTTGTCCCATGTGGCAATCATCACACAGGGCTGTGGAGTGGTCATCAGGGCATGTTGTGCACCGAAGTTCGTCCGCCCTGCCACTTCTTGAAATGTCTGCTCTTTCATGTCTTCGTTGTTGTTTAAGTTACTTTGTTTTGGTTGATTGCAAGCGGCAAGCATCGTTGCCGCGAATGCAAATAACAATAGTTTTTTCATATCTATCTGATTTTGGCTACAAAGATACAAAAAGTTCTGCGTTTATACAAAAGGATCAGGTAAAAAAGCACACTGAGAATGTTTTCTTACCAAGCTTTCATTGCTCGGTCTCTTCGTGCATCACGCGATATACGCCGCAGCCCAATATCGGCATCTGTATGCCGCTGGAAAGTTGGGTCGTTTGCATAATTACAAGCTGTTTACAAGTATGTCTTTAATATCTTTCTCGCTCAGTGGCGCATAGGCGTTCTCCAGTCCTTCGTTGACGGCGATATGATGCGCCATCTCGTCCAGACGGCTGTCGTCAATGCCTACTTCGCGCAGGTGCATCGGAATGCCGATAGACTCGAAGAACTTGTAGGTCTCGTCAATCGCTTTGCGCGCAATCGTCCACTCGTCTAATGACGCGTCAATGCCGAAGACGTTGATGCCGTACTTGACGAAGCGGGGTAGGGTGTGCTCGTCCAAGATATGCGTCATCCAGCGCGGCGTGATTATCGCCAGCCCTTCGCCGTGGGTGATGTCATAATAGGCGGAAAGGGCGTGCTCGATGCCGTGGCAGGGCCATCCGGACTCACTGTTGCCGAGCGAGAGAATACCGTTGCAGCCATAGGTGCAGGCGAGCATCATCTCCGCGCGGGCGGTGTAGTCCTCGGGATTATCCAAGCATTTCCTGCCGTTGACCATAAGACTGCGTAGCATGGACTCGCAGAATCCGTCGTTGAGCAGTGTGGTGTCTTCGGCAAAATACTGCTCGATGGTGTGGTTCATGGCATCAGCAATACCTGCGGCAGTTTGTTTTTTTGACACTGAGAACGTGTATGTCGGGTCGAGGAAAGATGTATGCGGGAAGAGGTGGCGGTCCATATAGCCTATTTTGTCGTTGGTCTCCGTGCGGGAGATAACGCCTCCGCAGTCATACTCGCTACCGGTTGCCGCGAGGGTGATGATGTCCACGATCGGCAGTGCCGCCTGCGCTTTGACTTTATAAGAGATGAGGTCCCACGGGTCGCCGTTGTAGCATGCACCCGCTGCAATCGCCTTTGAGCAGTCGAGCACACTGCCGCCGCCGACAGAGAGGATGACATCAATCTTATGTTCCTTACACAGGCGCACACCGTCCAATACCGACGGATTGTACTTGGGGTTCGGCTGAATACCGCTCAACTCGATAATTTCGAAGTCTTTGAGCAAGTCTTGCACCTGCTGATAGAGACCGATTTTCTTAATACTGCCTCCGCCGTAAGTCAGGAGGATTCTCTTGCCGAAAGTGCTCATCACTTGCGGCAGTTTGGCGATAGCACCCTTGCCGAAAATAAGGCGTGTCGGGGTTTGGTAATCAAAGTTTTGCATATTAATGGAATTTGTTATATTGTTCATTACTTACCGGTTCGAGCCATTCGTTAGAGGCACCGGGTTGCTCTTGGGTATGGATGGCGAGGTGTTGCAGCCAACTGTCCGTTGCTGCGCCGTGCCAATGCTTGACGCCTTCGGGGATGGCGATAACCATGCCGGGTATAAGCGGCACAGCCGGTTTGCCCCACTCTTGATACCAGCCTTTGCCACTGATGCAGACAAGCACCTGAACCGCGCCGTGGTGGATATGCCAGTTGTTGCGGCAACGAGGCTCGAAGGTAACGTTGGCAACACCGCTTGCGTAAGGCTGCAAGTAACTGTTCATATTCTTAAAACCGATAAAGTCCATTTTTGGATTTTCAACCCGGGTCGGGACACGGCTTACTGTTGTCACTTGTAACGATGTATGACATGAGAACAATAGGCTGATAAAGCTAAGACAACAAAAGAAGCCTCATGGAATAGAATCAAAAATATTTAAAGGCTACAGTATAACTCATGTATTGATTATTTTTTACAAGTACATTAAAAATGTCTCCCAAATTATTTCCTGTTCCCAATACATAATAGTTGTCTTTAAAATCAAAATCTCTCATGACAATGGTAGCCGTCTTGGCCTTGTTATTGCCGATAGTCTCCCATGGCGACTCCAAAAAAGTAGAAGAACGAATTTTTTTTGGGAAAACAGTAGAAAGCATCCATGTCTTATATGCGAACATTATTCCTGTCTCAAACGCTTCTTTTGCGTTCATGTGCACACCTAATCCTTTAGAGATGGAGGATGCAAACAATTCTAGTTCATAGTTGCCAGGTATGAACCAACCGTTACCCAATTTCTGTGCCCAATCTATAGAACTGAAATATTCCGGCAGATTGACATCGTTTTCTTCACAAAAATCTATAATCATCTGCTGGTCCTGTAGTCCGTTTCCCGTCATCTTGGCTGCCACGTTTCGAAGCATCTGTCGTTCTTGCTTCTCTGTAATGCCGGTTCTATGCATCAGCGGCATCGAAGGCAACCAAGCTATTACAGCATCAAACAACACATCTGCCTGGGCAACATAATCATCTACGTGAGAAATATCCACCCCTAATTTCTTCATTTGCGATTTCGCCATTTTAAGATTCATCTTCTCGTACTTCTTTTTGTTGTTTCGAATGGATTTTATATCACTTGTTATGGATTTTTCTGTAGAATAACCGCCACATGGTGCCATAATGAGCCCGTGTTCTCCTGTCTCATCAACATAAATCACTACAGAAGGAATACCCGTTTGGGGATCATAAAACCAATCTCCAACCTCATAGGCGAATGCGAAAGTAGTGCTCACCACAAGAATAACAATAACAAGAATCTTTCTCATAACAATAGTTTTTATGCAAAGGTAGCAAAGACATGTGATATTTGCAATCGTCTTATTTATCGGGTGAAAGTTTCCTAAGTTTTCATCTTAAGAGCGAAAGCAAACGCTTCTTTTAATCAATATGTTATCGCGGGTCGTTACGCGCGGGTGCTCCTCATTTAATGTCGCGGAGCAGAGGACGGCATGTTTAAACTATTCAGAATTCCAGAACAGTTGGTCATTTATTTAGTTCCAAGTATTTTTCTATGTCTTGTTCGGTGGGAAGTTGGAGACGGTATTTGCTGACAAAAACACTGTCTGCCAAACCTTCCGTAACATATTGCACCGTAGTCTTTCCGTAGTCCGAAAAAGAAATTGCGGTTGGCAACCGCAAAATGCCTTTCTGACTGAATTTCAGCACAAAAGGCATTACTTGTTCGCCTAATTGCGGGTACGCATTGTACATCAAACGGAACTCATACAAACGCCTTTCTCCAAGACAGCGCGTGTGAATACGTTTCGCCAGATTCTTCAAGAGTGCCTCACCATATTGCGCTCTATCCTCGCCATTCTGTTCGTACTCCACTATATACCAGCCAACCAGCCAGTTACGCGCAGTCAAAGACAAATTGACCGCGTGAGCCGCCTGTTGCTGCAAAGCAGACTGGACGGATTCAATATTTTGGGCTAATAGTTCAAACGTCATGGTGTAATATGCAAAGCCGCTGTAAAAGTACAACTTTTTTGCTTGATATGCAAATTTATTTGTGATTTTCGGCGATTTATGCATTTTGATACAAAAAAAATAGGACCTTTGCAAGTCCTATTTTCATATTCTAATATGTGCTTGCTTCGGAGCGAGTGAAGCGCCATGAGCCGTTTTCCCGCCGTAGGCGCATTTTGAGCGCCAGACGCCATGTATGCCGACCGCCGCCGAAGACGGCAGCATTGACGCAGCGTTCTGTTTCTGAAGCAGCACAATCGGCAGAAATAGAATCAGAACCCTATACTTTGCAACCATTTCTCCACTTTTGCCTTGCCGCTACGCACCTCGTGTCCGTAGATTGAGAAGCCTTTCTGTACATCTGCATGCGGGCAGTTGCTGCGGAGGTCCTGCACGCAGCTGCCGAGACCGCTGCCTTCGTGAGTGGTGAACGGATATACCGTCTTGCCGCTGAGATTGTAGCGGTCGAAGAACGTGAACATCACCTGCGGCCAGGTGCCCCACCATACGGGACCGCCGACAAAGACGACATCATACTGGTCGATGTTTTCAATCTCACCCTCAAATGCCGGACGCTCGTCTGCGATCTGCTCGTCCTGAGCCACATCGCAAACGCGCTTGTACGACATGCCGTCGTATTTGTGAGTTACGATTTCGAACTGGTCGGCACCCGTGAGTTCCGAGATGTAGTCTGCAACTATCTTGGTATTGCCGACCGCAATGTTTCCTACAGAGTAGTTCTCTCCTGCATGGGAGAAGAATACTACCAATGCTTTCTTGTCTTTCATATTCGTTTGATTTGCTTTTGTCTGTGCTGTGCAGCCGAAGCATACTGCCAACGCTGCAAGCAGGGTTAATAATTTCGTTTTCATAAATTGTTTGTTTTTTCGACTGCAAAATTACTGCTATTTGAGAAAACAGCCAATCCAATATTACGGATAATTTTGCATATTCTGCGGCACGGTTTTTGTGGTTTTTACAATAAAGAACAGCATCATGAAGCAGGTAATATACAAGGAAAGCATTTCCACTGACCAACAGTTGCAGATGACGGGGTATCTCACTCACGGATTGTGTCTTGACGGTACAGCAGAAGTTCGTTTCAATGGTCAGAAACTCACATTGCACAAGAATGACAGTTTCATATTGAGCCGCAGCGAACTTGGTGAGGTAATAAACACTACTGCTGATTTTCAGGTGAAGATTGTATATGTACTTGCTGAGTTTGTGGAACTTGCCACCCCGCTTAGCAACTACGGTATGCGCGGCGGAATAATGCTCTTTCAGGATCCTGTGATGCATCTTGGACAGGAGCAGGCAGATAGACTCAATGCTTCGCTTGGTTATATCCGGCAGTGCATTTATACCATTGACCATCTTTTCTATCGCGACTTGCTGCTCAATGCCGTGCAGCGCATGATACTCGATTTCTTTGATTTCCACGCCGCCATGTACGGCAATGAAATAGTAACCACGCCTGCCGCTATGCTGATGAACGGATTTATAGAACTGCTTGAGCAGGGTTCATTCCGCAATCACCGCGAGTTGGCATATTACTCCGACCAACTCAACGTAACAAGCAAGCATCTGTCGGAGACAGTGAAAAAATACAGCGGCTATCCGGCAAATCACTGGATAAACCGCTATACTGCATTGGACATCTCACGCTTGCTGCGTAATCCCGATATTACCATTCAAGAACTGGCGGACATGTTCGGTTTCTCGTCTGTTTCGCACCTCAACCGATACGTCAGGAACCAACTTGGCATCAATCCCACAGAGATGCGGAGGTAAGAGGCAAAAAAGCCCTACGCGGTTTGCGCAGGGCTGAAATGAGGGACGGATCCTAATAGGTCATTATTTCAAATTCTCTCTGAAGAAAGAAGCGATATAATCGTAAGGAATAACCCCTGCCACGTCATCGTATAAGTCCACATGGCTTGCGCCGGGGATGATGAGCAGTTCTTTGTTGCCGGCTTTGGCACTCTCGCCAACCACTTTCACGCCCGTCATCTTC
>JAFVBR010000012.1 GCA_017479885.1 Paludibacteraceae bacterium
ACAAGAGTTAAAGCATTATTTATCAACAAAATATATCATAATTTAACCATTGTTTTGCGATTGACCGTTTGTGATACATTTAGCATCCATTCGCACATGTTGCATTACGAAAAATAAAATAATTTGATGCGGTTGCCGTGGCATACGAAAACTAAATTTTGATATTCACAAAATTATTACTACCTTTGCACCCGCTTTTCGCGTGTAAAATTACGCCTGAGATATATGTAATCTCACATAACCAACAAATTAAAGCAAACAATACAAAGAAATATATATGAAAATCAAAGTTAGCAATGTCAATCAGGCACAATGGAAAGAAATCAATGTACACCAGAATCTGCCTGAAAACCTGAAGAAACTGGAAGAAATAGCATATAATCTTTGGTGGGTATGGAACTCCGATGCCAAGAACATTTTCAGATATATCGACAATGATGCCTGGCACAAAGCACAGTCCAATCCTATCGTATTACTCAATATTATCAGTTATGAAAAACTTGTGGAACTTGGCAAAGATGAGAAGTTTATGGACCAACTCAACCGCACTTATGCTGAGTTTCGTGAATATATGGACGAACCGAAGGATTCTTCCAAACCAAGCATAGCATACTTCTCAATGGAGTATGGTCTTTCTCATATACTGAAGATCTACAGCGGCGGACTTGGTATTCTTGCCGGCGACTATCTCAAGGAGGCATCCGATTGCAATGTTGAAATGACCGCCATCGGCTTCCTTTACAGATACGGATATTTCACACAGACCCTTTCCCCAGAAGGGCAACAGATAGCCAACTACGAAGCACAAAACTTCTCCAACCTGCCTCTGACACAGGTAAAGAACGAAGACGGCACACCTACAGTGATTGACGTGCCATATCCGGGCAGAGAGGTCCACGCATATCTGTGGAAAGTGGCTGTCGGCCGCATCAATCTCTACCTGCTTGATACCGACAACGACCTCAACTCGGAATGGGACCGCTCAATCACGCACCAGTTATATGGAGGAGACTGGGAAAACCGTATCAAACAAGAGATTATGCTCGGCATAGGCGGCATGCTCGCTCTCAAGAAACTCGGCATAAAGAAAGATGTTTACCACTGCAACGAAGGTCATGCCGCTTTCATCAATATCCAGCGCTTGGTTGACCTCGTACAAGAAGAGCATCTGAGTTTCAATGAGGCTCTCGAAGTAGTTCGTTCCTCATCTCTCTACACCTGCCATACACCCGTACCTGCCGGTCACGATGCTTTTGAGGAAGGATTGTTCTACAAATATATGAATGAATATCCTCAGAAACTCGGACTCGAGTGGAGCGAATTCATTGATATGGGTCGCGAGCACCCCGGCACTCAGGAGAAATTCTCCATGTCGGTTTTCGCATGCAACTGCTCTCAGGAAGTAAACGGTGTAAGTTGGCTCCACGGAGAAGTGTCAAAGAAAATGTTCTCACCCATCTGGCCGGGTTATTTCCCTGAAGAACTGCATGTAAGCTATGTAACCAACGGCGTGCACATGCCTACATGGGCTGCATCCGAATGGAAAAAAGTCTATTTCGAAACTTTCCCGAAAGAGTGGTACAAGGACCAGTCTAACCTGCAAATGTGGGCACCGTTCAACGACCTCTCAGAAGAAAAAATATGGGAAACACGAATGGTTCTCAAACGCAAACTCATAGACTATATACGCGAGCAGTTCCGCGAGAACTGGATGAAGTCGCAAGGTGACCCCGCACGCATAGTCCGTGCTGTCAACGACATGAGTCCGGAGACTCTCATCATTGGCTTCGGGCGCCGCTTTGCCACATACAAACGCGCACACCTTCTGTTTACCGACCTCGAGCGCTTGGACAAACTGGTAAACAATCCCGACAGACCAGTGCAATTCCTCTTCACCGGCAAGGCTCACCCTGCTGACGGAGGCGGACAGGCACTCATTAAGAGAATTATCGAGATAAGCCGCATGCCCCAGTTCCTCGGAAAAATCATCTTCCTTGAGAACTACGATATGCGTCTTGCCAAACGACTCATTTCGGGTGTGGACATCTGGCTCAACACTCCGACCAGACCGCTTGAAGCATCCGGAACTTCCGGTGAGAAAGCACAGATGAACGGTGTTCTCAATTTCTCAGTGCTTGACGGTTGGTGGCTTGAAGGATATGTAGAAGGTGCCGGCTGGGCTCTGACTGAGAAACGTACATACGAAAATCAGGATCACCAAGACCAACTCGATGCCGCCACAATCTACATGTTGCTCGAGAAACAAATCATTCCGATGTACTATGCACGCAACTCAAAGGGCTACTCACCCGAGTGGATTCAAACCATAAAGAACTCTGTAACCAAAATCACACCTCGCTTCACTACCAAGCGAATGATGGACGATTATTTCCAGAAGTTCTACAACAAGCAGGCACGCCGTCATCAGTATCTGATAGCGGACAACTACAAGAAAGCACGCGAAATAGCCGCATGGAAAGAAAACGTTGCAAAACACTGGGACGAGATTCAAGTTGTTTCCGTAGAGATGCCCGAGGCTATGCTGCAGAATCCCAATGTCGGCGACAAATACAAACTGGCGGTTGAACTTGACACAAAAGGATTAAATGACAACGGTATCGGAGTTGAACTGGTTGCTGTGCGCACCTCTACCCACAACAACGACAAACTTTACGAAGTAGAAGAACTCAAACTCGTTAAGGCCGAAGGCAGCCATCTGCGTTTCGAGTCGGAGTATCTGCTCGACTATGCCGGCGGACTGAAGTTCGCATTCCGTATGTTCCCCAAGAATCAAGACCTGCCTCACCGCATGGACTTCTGCTATGTTCGCTGGATCAGCTGATACTGCAACGAACTTACTGATTAACAAAAAAACGTAGAATCACTCTACGTTTTTTTGTTATCATACTGCGCTCTGTTTGTTCCTCAAGGCAAAACTATATGCCAGACGGTAATATTCAAAGAAATGTCTCCACTCGGCTTTCTCTGCCAGGCGGGCTGCTGCTTCACGCGCTTCCGCATGGTCTGTCTCATCGAGAGCGGCATAACCTGCTATTATTTCGGCTATCTTCCGGCATATCTCATCGCGGTTGCTGTCTGTTCGCTCTACCACTGCCACTCCGCTCTCGATCTCTGTCTTTTCCCGGCTTAAGTTGAACAAAAGCGGGTCTTGCTCACGATGGGGTTTGCCTCTGTGCTCTTTTGCCCATTGCCCGAAGCCGGCAAGAGAAGTTGTGACAGTAGGCACATGAAACGCCACACTCTCAAGCGGTGTATATCCCCATGGTTCGTAATATGAAGGAAAGACAGTCAAATCCAGACCCGGCAGCAGGTCATAATAGCTCATATTCAGCACTCCGTCGTCACCTTTCAAATACGAAGGAATGAATATTATCTTCACTTTCTCCGTCCCGCCATTATTCATCCCATACCAGTGCATGGTGTTGAGCACAGGGTCATTCTGAGGTTCACGCAACCTGTGTGTGGTTACATGCTGTTGCGGCTCCGCATTGCTTTCAGCGCTTATCCATGCCGGAACCATTATGAATGCAACCACCTGTTTGCTGACACCATGCTCTTGCAGCCTGCGGAGCGACTCAAGATATATGTCTATTCCTTTGTTCTTCCATTCGTATCTGCCGCTGGTTGCGATAAGCAAAGCATCTTTGTCCAGCTTGTAACCTAACACTCGTTCGGCCGTTTGTCTGAGACACTCCCGTGCTTTAGCCCGCTTGCTGCTCAGAGCGGCAGCCGTTCTTGGTACAAACTCGCTCTCAAAGCCGTTTGGAGTAACCACATCAGCCGGCTTCTCAAGCAACTGGCGGCATTCACGGTTGGTAATCTCGCTCACCGTAGTGAAGCAATCAGCGAAATGTGCCGCCTGCTTCTCGGTAGAATGTTTGGAAACCATGTTCAGTTCCTGAGCCATCTGGTCGCCGTTGTAACCTGCAAAATAATCATATAGAGGTTTGCCGTTGCCGGCTATGCTTCTGCCTATACTGGTAGCATGGGTCGTAAACAGAGTGCCTACACGGGGTAGGTGCTCCTTCACGTAAAACAAACCGAAACTCGTCATCCACTCGTTGAAGTGGGCCACCACCGGTTTGTCCTCCATGTGGTAGAACCTGTATATACTCTCCATCACCACTCCTGTCGCATATCCGAATACGGCTGACTCGTCATAATCGCCATAAGCGGCAATAGAATTGACAGAGAACCGCTCCCAGTTGTGATAGAATACGCTGTCTTTCTGCCGGTAGAAATCGCGAAAGTCAACCAATACTGCTATAGGTTTGCTGGGGACCAGCCAACGGCCTGTTCTCACTTGCAGACCTTCTTTCTGAGCCTGACGTTTCCAGTCGGCAAGCAGTGTCTTGCTCTCTTTGAAATATTGATTGTTGCCTGACTTATCAATGTCAGGACCTATGAAAAACACTTTGTCTTTATGCTCTTGCTGCATTATGGCGGCACGGGTTGACAATACGGCATATATTCCTCCTATCTTCTGGCACACCTCCCAGCTTGTTTCGAATATATATTCAGGTTGCATCTGCGATTTATTGAAATGTTTAGAAAGGTTATCTTTTAATATAGTCGATAGCGAGTGCGGTCGCACTTGCTTCCACAAGATGTTTCTTTTCTGCAGTTGTCGTATTGTTGCGGCTTTGTACAAGAGGTATCGACCATACCGAGTCGTTACTGCAGAAAACTACGGAATTTCCGGTGTTGCAGATATTAAGCGTAGATGGCACTACATCTTCCTTCACCAGTTCCACGGGGAAAGTTCCGTCAATGTTCCTTATCATGAGCCGGCCTTCTTCTACCGAATATATTTTTCCTGCCACTGAATCGATTCTGATTGCGGAAACAGTGCTTGAACCGAGTACTCCTGTTTTGGGAGCGACTCCCGAATTGATATCGCTCTCTACAAAGCGGTATATTCCGTTTGTCGCACCTATATATATCAGGTCTGCAAAAACTCCCACACCCGTGCAGTCACCGCTCTCGAAACCAGTAAGACTCGTTCCAGCGGCAAACAACTGCGCATTGCCGTCGGTGAATGTCTGATTGCGGGTGTCGATCGGGATACGGAAAACATGCTTGTTCCCCTCGTCCGCGAAATACATGTTGTCACCGTTCAGAGTGCCGCAAACAAATGCACACTCGCTCACGCTTGCCGCATTTCTTATCACGGTTTCCACCTTACCGGATTCCATGTCGTATGCATAGATGGCTCCTTTTTCACCTGCTGCAGCATTGAAGATATACAGAGTATTTTCGTCAACCAGCATTTGCTTTACGGCTGTAAGGTCAATTCCTTCGGGGGTGATAGTGTCAGGTTCGGCTATGGCACGCGTGTAAATACGATGTCTCAGCAGCTGACCGCCATCAGTTGCCATTATCAGCGAGTGAGCCGGAGTCCTGCTTATGTGGAATTTCTGTGTTTTGGTTGTTTCCTCACCTCCGAGAGTGGTAATGAGAGATATCTCCACGCTGTCTATGGGTTCAGTGAAATATACTTGCAGGGTTTCTGTCGTCAAGTCGCCCGATATTATCTCCGCCGAAGCCGGCATCACCCATTCATACTCCAGTTTCAGATTGTTGGGATTGTAAGTAAGGGCTTTGAATGTCACATCCTGAAATGTGCCTATGGTGTCGGCTGAGCACGTGAAAGAAGGGACGGAATCAAATACCACCACTTCTTTTGCCACACGCTGGAACTTCTTTTTGTCGAGCGTGAGTGTTACCATATATGTACCGGCTTTGCGATAAATCTTGCTCGGACTCTTGAGTGTGGACGTAGCTCCGTCGCCGAACACCCATTCCCATTTGCTGTCGCTGTCGCCTTTTGTGCTGGTATTGCTGAAACTGATAGTCTGTCCGCAGCGCGGGTCTGCCGGAGTGTAACTGAAGTCTATCTCGCCCTTGCTGCAACTGCTGACAATCATTGTCAGCAAAGCTGCCAATATATAATGCTGTCTGTTCATATTCATAATATATTCAATATGTCATCTGCCTTTGTTTTTGAAGCTTCAAACCAAATAATGTCACTTTTTGTTTCCACTTGTCCGCTTGTCACTATTCTTTTCTCGCCACTACCCGCTCTCGGCGCTTTCCACCATGTCATCTGCCGCTTCGCATAATTGCGGGAGTGCTGTTTGATGAGACTTACCGCCTCGGCTTCGCTTGTCTCACCGTCGAAACACATGAACATCTCCTTGTATCCTACTGTGTTCAGGCTGTTCAAACCGCGCATCGGATATACCCGTCTCGCTTCTTCCGCAAGTCCGAGTCGCATCATCTCGTCAACTCTGAGGTCTATTCGCTCATACAGTTCGTTCCGCTCGCGATACAACCCCGCTTTCACCACCCGGAACTCCCGCTCCACCCTCCTGCCTCTTCTCAGCGTGGAGTATGGCACTCCTGCTTCCTTCGACACTTCTATCGCATGAATCAGGCGTTGCGGATTCTGCCTGTCAACAATTGAGAAATACCCGGGGTCCAGTCGCTCCGCTTCTTTCTGCAACCACTCTATTCCCCCTGCCATGTATCCGTCTCTTACTTCGGTTCTTGTCGTGTCGCTCACTATCGGCAATTCGTCCAGACCGTTGCACACTGCATCTATATACATCATGCTGCCGCCTGTGAGGACCACCGTCTCGTGTTGCCTGTGCAGTTGCCGTATCACTTGTAGAGCCTCACGCTCGTAAATTCCGGCATTATAGTCCTCGCATATACTCTTGTTGCCCACAAACCAATGTCGTACTCTCGACTGCTCTTCCGCAGTGGGTGCTGCAGTACCAATGGGCAGCTCACGATAAATCTGCCTCGAGTCAGCATTCACTATCTCCGTTTTCAGACTCTCAGCCACCGACAAGGCGAGAGCAGTCTTCCCCACTCCCGTAGGACCGAGTATGACGAGCAGTGACTTCATAATTCATAATGCATAATTCATAATGCATAATTAAGAGACTTAAGATACCAAAGTAACTATAAACAGGAATCTCGGACGCCAGGGAACTTCTCAGAACAGACTTGAGTCATCGAAGTTCATGTCGCCGAATCCTTCCGGGTCAAGTTCTTCGGCATCATACTCGTCGCTCCCGTAGAAATCGGCATCTATATCAATGTCGTTGGCAACCTTCGTGTTGAGAATGTCATCTGTCTCCAGTTGCTTGGGAGCCTTGCCCTTCTGCTCAGTGCATTCCACTCCTTCCTGACTACCGGGCATGATTGACGTCAGTTCGCCGAAGAAATAGCGGTCGAACATAGGGTCAAACACATACACCAGTTTCTGTTTCGGTTCTGTCAGCAGGTCGCTCAGGCGTGTCAACTGCATCACCATATTGTCGTATTCAAACGAGTTCTCCATCTCCACCAGCGTCACTTCCTGCTCTCTCTCCCAGCGGTCGTTACACATAAAGAAAGAGGTCATCTGGTCGTCAGGATATTTGCACGAAGCAAGAATAGCCTTGTGAAGGTCGAGAAACGTGGCATCAGCATCGCATTCATATACGCGCTTGAAACCGTCAACTTCGTCGTTGAGTAATGTGATTTTGTAAATCATATCTGTTTGTTTTATGATTATGTCTTTTAGCATGCAAAGATAATAATAATTCGGCATAATACAAAATAATATGAATTTTTGCTCTACCGTAGCACCACCGCAGTATAGTTAAGTTACTGAGCATGACTACGCATTAACAACCGTACACTGTCCCGCCGACACAAAAGGCGAAATCCTGCTTGACGAAGAAATCGCAACAGCCGTCGCGAACAATGACATAAAGGCAACTGCTATTAAGACAATATGATAACGCATCTGTGGAGCAATATCTGTAAAAAATTATTCAATATTACGTATTTATTTGCCAAAGTGAAATATAATATTTATCTTTGCAGCGAATTCTTAACAAAATATTAAATCGTTACCACCATGAAAAAGACTTTTCTTATTTCTGCCATCCTGCTCATGTCAGCAGGATATGCAAGTGCCCAACTCAAAGTTGCCAACAACGGCAGAGTCGGTATAAATATCGGTTCATCTGTTCCTCTGTCGCGGCTTTCACTGAACTGTACTGGTGATACCTTGACAGAATTTTCCATAAACAAGACCGGACCATCTTCATTTGACGATATTTTGCGATATTTTTCTTATGGTAACACTTCGTTTGTGATACCAAGAAGTGCATGTATTAATGCAACCAATAATCATATTGCATGTCAGGATGTTTATGCAATAAAAGCAAAATCCAATATGACTATAATGGGGAAATGTGTCGGGTTGTACGCTATGTCAGGACCAGACGATGCTTTTAATTTGCCGGAACTTCCTCCTGCAGTACAAGGTATTTTTCAAACCCTATGTCAACCCAAATCTTATGGAGTATATGCCACGGCGGGAAATCTGATAGATGGTTATAACTATGGCGTATTTGGAGCACTTAAGGGAACCAGAAATGGTGCAGGAATATATGGTGCGACTACAGAAACCAGTACGTATATCCCCGGCAAATATGCAGGATATTTCTATGGTCAGACAAGAGTAAGCGATGCCATGCTTGCAGGTACTTTTATTACAACTTCTGATGAACGAGTAAAAACCAACGTAAATCACATCAAGCAAGATGCCCTTTCAGCAGTTGATCAACTTAACCCCGTACAATTCCAATTCCAACAAGTTGAACTTGATGCTGAAATAGATACATTAGGGACGAAAGCAACTTTCTTTAGTCCAGATATGGATTTTGAGAGACTGCACTACGGTTTCATCGCTCAAGAAGTTCGCGAGTTATATCCCAATTTGGTACATGAGGATGGGAACGGCTTTTTGAGCGTTAATTACCAAGAGATTATTCCACTTCTTGTGATGGCAATTAAAGACTTGAAACAAGAAGTGAGAGCATTGCGTTCCGGTGAACCTGAAAAGAAGATGGTAAAAAGCAATCTTTCAGAAGAAGCCATTCTCTATCAAAATAATCCCAACCCTTTTGATTATGAGACAGAGATAAAATACTATCTGCCTGATGCTGCAACAGATGCAGCCCTATATATCTACGATATGAACGGCACTCAGATTAAGAAATATATTGTTGCCGATTCCGGTGACGGTTCTGTTACCATACAGGGCAGCGAACTGCAGGCAGGAATGTATCTGTACTCTCTTATTGCTGACGGCAAAGTGATAGATACTAAGCGTATGATACTCACAAAATGAAAGGAGGAAGTATGAAACGGTTTATAATACTTATAACATCTGTTATATATTGTTGCATATTGTTTGCTGCTCCAATATATAATATGCCCATGACATTGATTCAACCGGATAGCAGCGTCATTCATTGTTTTGCTTCAGGAGATGAATATTTGAACTGGATTCATGACGAAGAAGGTTACATAATTATGCAAAATCCTCAAACAGGTTACTACTGCTATGCAGATACTCTTGTTGATGGGATGCCAATAGCATCGGACAGAATAGTATCTTCTAACTCACGCAATGCGGGCTATGTCAAATCTTTTAATGGCAAAACATATTACAACACAAAACAAAAAAACAACACAAGGACTACATATACACCTCATGATTTCAACTTTCCGCAAGCTAAAGCATATGCAAATGGAGGGCAAGTGACAATAAATAATATTGCAGTTTTTATAAGATTCGCAGATCAAATAGAGTTCCCTGCAGATGGTGCGATCTATAATAGAATATTTAACACGACACATATTGATAGTGTCTCTGTTAAAAAATATTTTTTAGAAGCATCTTATAATCAATTGTCAGTAAATAATTATTTCCCTCAAATAAGTGGAAATATGATTACATCATATCAAGATAGTCATAATAGGTCATATTATTGTAAATATGATGCTTCCACTAATCCCAATGGATATACCGATAATAATCTTCAAAGTCGCAAGATGACACTATTTGTAAATGCACTAAATTCTGTGAAGACTACAATTGAAAATGAATTTACTGCATCGCAATTAGATGCAGATAATGATGGTTACATAGATAATATCTGTATTATTGTCAATGGAGGAACAGAACCTTGGGCACAATTTTTATGGCCCCACAAATCCTATTTCACAGAAGATTATAATATATTGAACAAAAAAGTGGGCGATTATAATGTTCAAATAAGAAATCATTTAGATTCAACTGATAACAGTTATAATTATGGCGTTATTTGTCATGAATTTAATCACACACTCGGAGCTCCTGATTTATATCACATGGTTGATAATTATAAATCCGTTGGTAGTTGGTGTTTAATGGGAAATACCAAACGTACTCCTTGCCATATTAGTTCATATATAAAAACAGAATATAATCATTGGTTTAATAATATACCAGAAATAACTGAAGATGGAACATATCATCTCCTTCCTTTATCTGTAGATACAAATAGTTGCTATAAAATCTCGTTGCAAAATTCAAATGAGTTCTTAATATTGGAATATAGAAAAAAAGAAGGCTTATTTGATGTAAATTTGAATAATTCAGGACTCTTGATATACAGAATTAATCCAAACTATACCGGAAATTTTTATGGTTATGGTTATGGTGGAAAATATGATGAGGTATATCTCTATAGATTAGATGGTAATCTTTATGATAATATAGATTATATTGCAGATGCGGAATTTTGTTATGAAAGCGGAAGAACAGAATTCCATAACTCCACAAATCCAAATTGCTTTTTATCTGATGGAAGTTTAGGAAATATAACCATTTATAATATTTCATCCTGTGGAGAAACTATTAGTTTTAGTGTTTGTTTTTGTGAAGAACAAGAGGTTATAGTTTCAAATAACAATAATTTGCCATATTTGATAGAAGCATCTTATATTATTAAAACACATGATAATGTTTATGTTAATAATGGAGATTCTGTTACTTTTCGGGCGGGAAGTGAGATTCTACTCAATGATGCTTTTGAAGTAAAGCGTGGAGGAACCTTTGTCGCAGAACCAAGTTCCTGCCCACCTATATTATAAATAAGTTTAGTCTCTAAAGAAAATACAACTAAAATGTATGTTTATGAAAAAATATTTTTTTATTTTTTTCCCAGTCATTCTTTTGGCATGCAGCAATAACAATGCTCCACGCGCAACAGGGTATGAACTTCCACCTACTGATTATCTGGCAGGTCGCATAATAACGGTAGCCAATCCTTTTGAGAAATCAGATACGGTACTTGCTATAAATGCAAAATTCTCCCCTCCTAATGTCATGAACGGCAGAGACTATATCTTAACTCTTGACAAGCAGATATTGTCTTTTATGGATGGAGAGAAGATGAGAGACAGTATAATACTACCAATCACCGGCAATAATACTATTTGCGAACATTTTGTAATATATAACCGTGAAGTCCATGATACCCTCCAAGGCGATTACATTTATTCTCTTGGCGAAAAAGTATATAATATGGAAAGAGGCAAAGTCTATTTGAACAATCTTGTAATTGTAGCGAATCCTTCGTCAAGAGGTGAGAAACCATATACATATTACAAACTGACGGCATCAAATGATACCGTATACATGTTTGAAATGACTCGCAATACTCATTTTATGACATATGATGCGTTTGATAAGTATTGACAGTTGGCATGGCATTTGTCCATAGTTTTCTTATAGATAGAATCGTATTTTTACCCGACTCTGCATCGTCAAATCTAAAAAACTGAACGGTCAAATCTACATCCTCCTTAACGGCAAGCGCTACAATCTGCTTGATGCACAGGTGAAATAATCCGTTGACTCGAATTATCGCTAAAACAAACTAAATTCCGATAAGTTAAAGAACAATCTTTTAAGGGTACTTCTAAAAATGTTTGATATAAACAAACATGCCTCAATATAATATTCTCGAAATGCAATCTTGGAGTTTAATTCTCGGAGTTCCCACAAGGAACATTCCAAACATAAATAGGGAAAATGCAAGATTATTTCACACGGCAACCGCATCAAATTATTTTATTTTTCGTAATGCAACATGTGCGAATGGATGCTAAATGTATCACAAACGGTCAATCGCAAAACAATGGTTAAATTATGATATATTTTGTTGATAAATAATGCTTTAACTCTTGT